>NZ_CP011795.1:0-778798 GCF_059935345.1 Candidatus Blochmannia sansabeanus (nom. nud.) | reverse complement strand
ACATTAACCTCATCATACAAATAATACTTGTTTCATTAGAACAATTTTGCATTAACAAAAATTTTCAGTTGTACGCAATTATCCAAATACTTATGCAAGAACGGAAAAATAAATAAACTGCATCTGTATATGCCATATTATAATGTAATTAATCCTTTCTTGCTTATAAAAAACCACATTACCACAATATTGGTACATAATCTTTCATTTGTTCAATACTATCTCCATAATAAGTGTATTTGAAAGAATTACAAAATTCAACTATAAAGAACAGAGTAATTATTATTTGTACAAACACTAAAGTAATATTATTGTTTGGTAATTACAGGATAATTGTTCTAATTGTGACATATATTGTTACGAATGATTAAAAATCACAATATTAATAATCAGTGTCAATATATATTTTAAAAATAAAAAAAATTGAAGGAATTATCATTATTTAACCATTTTTGATTAATGTGTAAATATACAGAAATGCTTGAATTAGCATTCCTAATTATGCTATTGTAGTAGAAGTAATTTATATTATATACATAGTCAGTCTGTATTTACCATTCACTATATTATTGTGATTACAATTATAAAATGATATAGTTTCCATACATACTATATATATTACAGGCTTGTAGCTCAGGCGGTTAGAGCGCACCCCTGATAAGGGTGAGGACGGTGGTTCAATTCCACTCAGGCCTACCATTATTGAGATAATTACTTCAGTAGGCCTTTTATATCTTTATTAAAGAGCATACAAAAATATTAATTTACTATACAAATAAATTTGATAGACTCGATAGCGTTGTATGTTGTTCTATATATAGCATATTTATCAGTACGAGTGCTGCTTTTTAATTTAATTATACACATAATCGTATCTACTGGCACAAAACCAACTGTTCTTAACTATAGCTTAATGTTTGTATCCTATACATATGTATTAAAACTTTAATTGTTATTAAAACTTATTTTATTTTTACGAAAAATAATAGAAAATTGCGGTTTGTGTATATAGATGGAACAATAAACCATATAAAATTAAATAAATTTTGCACATATATCAAAGGTCGTGACACTATGCCAGTCCGGGTATTAGATGAATTGCCTGCGGTAAAATTTTTGCAGAACGAAGGAGTCTTTGTTATGCAAAGATCTCAAAATATTTTTCAAGAACTCCATTCTTTAAAAATATTAATCCTTAATTTAATGCCAAAAAAAATTGAAACCGAAAACCAATTCTTACGATTATTATCAAATTCTTCTTTACAAATTGATATCCAACTATTACGAATAGACGACCGTATTCCTAAAAATACACCTGTTGAACATTTAAATAACTTTTATTGTAGTTTTTCAGATATTCAACATCAAAATTTTGATGGTTTAATTGTAACTGGGGCTCCTCTAGGATTAATTGATTTTACAGATATAACTTTTTGGCCACAAATCGAGCAATTATTGTTGTGGGCAAAAGAGCATATTACTTCAATACTATTTGTTTGTTGGGCAACACAGGCGGCTTTAAAGATATTATACAACTTGCCTAAATTTATTCGAAAAAAAAAATTAGTAGGAATCTACCAACATAACACTACAAATTCTCATGCACTTTTAACAAAAGGATTTGATGATATATTTGCAGCACCTCATTCTCGTTATGCAGATTTCCCAAAAAATTTAATTTATCAAAACACAGATTTAGAAATATTAGCAGAATCTGATGAAGCCGGTGTGTATTTACTTATTAGTCAGGACAAACGTTTAATATTTGTTACGGGACATCCAGAATATGATGCGCTGACTCTATCTCAGGAATATTCTAGAGATATAAAATTAGGACTAAATCCAACGTTGCCAAATCATTATTTTCCTCAAAATAACCCTAATTTGATGCCTAAAATTAATTGGAGAAGTCATGCGTATTTATTATTTTCCAATTGGTTAAATCATTATGTATATCAAATGCCACAAAATGTTTAATTTTTTCTAAACAGAATAAATAAACGAATAACAATCTGTATTTTTAACTATTTATTTTATAAGCACTAATTTTTTAGGTGATTTGTCATGATTGACAAATCATAGTGAATACATGTATGTGCTTTATACATATAATTTTGCTAACAATACATTTTTATAAAATATCCTATTATTAAAATAAAAGTATAATTCAATCAGATATAAATACATGCATATAAATTTAATTTAAAAAATAAATAATTATTTAATATGTTTAGTCTTCATGATTATAAATTTTAATTATATTGATATGTATTAAAAATATGATATGATCATTATTGATGATCTCATTTATAATAAAATAATTCAAATGTTTAACTAAAAGTTGATCTTAGACTTTTATTTTATTTACTTATTTTTAAGATACAGCGCAAAATAAATTATGAAAAACATCAATCCTACTCATACACAGGCTTGGAAGCATCTAAAACAACATTTTTATGACATAAAAGATATATCAATCAATGATTTATTTAATCAAGATAACTGCAGATTTACACATTTCTCCAAGACATTTGATAATGAAATTTTAGTTGATTATTCAAAAAACTTAATTACAAATAAAACCATTACCAAACTAATATCTTTGGCTGTAGAATGTGATCTTGAAGGAGCTATCTCAGATATGTTTCACGGTAAAGAAATTAATTATAGTGAAAATCGTGCTGTGTTACATGTAGCTTTAAGAAACAGGAAAAACACTCCCATTTTAGTAAATAAATTGGACGTCATGCCGCAAATAAATGCAGTCTTAGAAAAAATGAAAAAATTTTGTAATTGTATTATTCAAGGTAGTTGGACAGGATACACAAATAAAATAATCACAGACATTGTTAATATAGGAATTGGAGGTTCCAATCTTGGCCCTTATATGGTAACTGAAGCATTAAAACCATATAAAAATCATCTAAATCTACATTTTATTTCTAATATAGATGGAACCCATATTTTTGAAACATTAAAATATTTAAATCCAGAAAATACATTATTTATAATAGCATCAAAAACTTTTACCACTCAAGAAACTATGACCAATGCGCGTAGCGCACGTAGTTGGTTTTGTAAAGCTACTCCTAATGAACAACATATTTCTAAACATTTTGTAGCATTGTCTACAAATGCTATTGAGGTTTGTAAATTCGGTATTAATCCATCAGAAAACATGTTTAAACTTTGGGATTGGGTAGGTGGCCGTTATTCGTTATGGTCGTCCATTGGTTTATCTATAATGCTATCGTTGGGAGTTAATAATTTTGAATTATTATTAACTGGAGCCCATGCTATGGATATGCACTTTTATCATACGCCCCTAGATAAGAACCTACCAGTAATTTTAGCACTTATTGGTATTTGGTACAATAATTTCTTTCAAGCAGAAACCGAAGCAATTTTTGCTTATGATCAGTATTTGCATCGTTTTGCAGCATATTTACAACAAGTCAATATGGAATCTAATGGGAAATGTGTAGATCGTAATGGATACCCTATCACATATCAAACTGGTCCTATTATATGGGGAGAACCTGGAACTAATGGACAACATTCATTTTATCAACTGCTACATCAAGGTACTAAAATGATTCCATGTGATTTTATTGCGCCCGTAATAAGTCATAATCCTATATCTGATCATCATGAAAAATTAATATCAAATTTTCTTGCTCAAACTAAAGCATTAGCTTTTGGGAACACAAATCAAAAAGTATTGAAAGAATTTAAAACATCTAACGCACATTACCAACCCCAACGACATGTAGTTTCGTTTAAAATATGCAAAGGCAATAATCCCAGCAATTCCATTTTAGTAAAAAAAATTACTCCTTATACTTTAGGAGCTTTAATTGCTTTATATGAACATAAAATATTTACACAAGGTGTCATCTTAAATATCTACACTTTTGATCAATGGGGAGTAGAGTTAGGCAAACAACTGGCTAGTAGTATTCTAACAGAATTAAAATGCAGCAATGTTATTTCTAGTAAGCATGATAGTTCAACTTATGGTTTAATCAATTATTACCAATCCTGGCGTACTTAAAACATAATGCTTACATTATATTATAAAACAACCTATTATTTCATTCACTGATACATATATGTAACAAATCAAAATTATAACAAAGATTAGATTTAATTATTATTAAACAGTCACATACTTTATCTCAACTTTAATTAGCATCTAGTTTAGTTTATATCGAAATTTTATGATCTTCTTATAAAAAGATAACATATAATATTTTGAGTAATTTTTTTTCGATATAAAAACCAGTAACGAGGAATTATATTAATATCAAAAACATTTTTATTTTTTGAAGTTTCTATATAAATCCAAGATTCTTTTTTAAAAAGATTATACCGTTCTAATAAAAAAATAACCTCAGGTATAACCTTATCTTTAAAGGGAGGATCTATAAAAATTACGTCATAAGTATCCATTGATCGTCGTAACCAAGAACGACAATCAGTATATATTACTTCACTATTATACGCTAAAAAGGACTGCACAATTGCCATCAACGCTGTAATACAAATATATCTATTATCTAGAAAAGTTACTTTATTAGCTCCTCGAGACAATGATTCTAAACCTAATGCACCGCTTCCAGCAAAACAATCTAAACAAATAGCACCAGAAATGATAGGATTAAGCCAACTAAATAGTGTTTCACGTATACGATCAGTAGTTGGACGTATATTAGCGCGCCGAACAACAGGTATTTTATATCCTTTCCATTTGCCACTAATAATTCTAATTTTCCCAACACCACCTAATTGCAGTTTAGTTCTATACATATACTACATCTCTTACATAATAAGATAAGTAACCATAATAATTCTCATCTTCTAATATGAAAAACATCTACTGCCAGAAACGATATTAATTTTACATTCCTCCGATACAGTCTGACCATTTATACATGAACTTATATATTCTACACATTATAACTATAAATCTTATTTATAGTTATAATGTGTGATAACCTAATATTGCCATATATCCACAGTGGTGATTTGTTATGTTATTAGTTAATCATATTTGATACTTACAATGAACTAATAATAACGTATGTAAGCAATGGAAACATGTTTAAATCTTATAGGAAGTTTATAGATAATAAATTATTTACATAAATAGAATATTCTATGTTGTTCTTCATAAGAAGACAATATATTTAATATTATTGATTAATTGTAAGTATTGCATAGAAAATATAAAATAAACATAACATTTAATATATTGATAATATGATAAGGTCAGTACACATGAATTACAAAGATAATTTATTTACTAAACTAAAACAGAGTTTATTAAATACTCGAAAAAAATTAGGAGACAACATAATACAGTTGGTTCGTAACAAAAATATTAATGTTGATATATTAAATAATATTGAAAATAAATTATTAGTTGCAGATATAAGCACACAAACTACTCAAAAAATTATTAATAATTTAAAAAATTATACTAGCCTTCATGCTAATTGTAATGACAAATCTCTTTATGATACGTTACGTAACGAGATATTAAATATACTTATATCTATCGATAAACCATTACTTATACAGGACAAAAAACCATTTACCATATTAATGGTAGGAGTTAATGGAGTTGGAAAAACTACTACTATTGGAAAATTAGCATATTACTACCGACTAAAAAATAAAACTGTAATGTTAGCGGCAGGAGATACCTATAGAGTAGCCGCAACAAACCAATTAGAAATTATAGGAAAACGTAGTGGTTGCGTTGCAGTAATAAAAAATCATACTACTTCTGATCCTGCTTCAGTAATTTTTGATGCTATTAAAATAGCTAAAACGAAACTTGTTGATTTGCTTATTATAGATACCGCGGGAAGATTACAAAATAAAATCTATGCAATGGAAGAATTAAAAAAAATTATTAGAGTTATAAAGAAAGTTGATGTAGAAGCCCCTCATGAAACTATATTAGTTCTTGATGCTAACATTGGGCAAAATTCTATTAACCAAGTGCATATATTCAATGATTCAATTAAAATTACGGGTATAATTATGACCAAATTGGACAGTAGCGCTAAAGGAGGCGCTCTCTTATCTATTGCTGATCACTGTTCCATTCCAATACGATATATCGGAATAGGACAAAATATCGATGACTTTCAACCATTTGAACCACACAACTTTGTTGAAGCTATTTTTAAAAAATAAACCTAATGGTAAAATACTGTGTTTATATAATATGAATATTTATTTGCAAATAAATATTCATATTATACAATAAAATACAAATAATTATTCCAAAATAGCATTACATTATTAACTCTGTAATACTTTTATGGGTGTTCTCTAAGCACTGTTCAATTTTTAGAAAATAAAATACTAGTTGCAGATGATTTAAACCAAATCTTTACATATACTAAGACATTAATAAGAAATAGAATTAAACCATAAAAATCATTATATTTCGCGATAATTACATAAATAAACACACATAATATATCTATGTGATAATTTTATCCTAAATGTAACATCATACACATCGTTAACGACGGTAACCTAACAGATGTATATTTTAAATACAACTGACTACTCAGCCACACAATATCATTAAGGAATGATAATAGTTATTTATTGATAATAAACAAGTAACTTTATAGTACTTAAATACCATTAAATAATAGTGTAATTAATAATGATTAATATCATTAAATGTGTTATGCAGTTTATTACATAAATACTCCTTTTAATATAATAGAATTATTTTACACTTAGTTTCATGTATATCCTGCACGGACATGATATAATTGTTTAATACATGTGATCATTTTAGGAGAATAAATGCCTAAAAATATGCAAAACAACGTAACTTTAGTTCCTCAAGGAACTTTGGAAGCATATATAAGAGCAGCCAATTCCTATGCTCTTCTAACTTCAGAAGAAGAACAAGCCTTGGCTAAGAAATTATATTATCATGGAGATTTGGAATCGGCAAAAAAACTTATTGTATCGCATTTAAGATTTGTCATTCATGTTGCTCGAAACTATTCCGGCTATGGATTGCCACAAGCTGATTTAATACAAGAAGGTAATATTGGTTTAATGAAAGCTGTACGTCGATTTAATCCAGAATTAGATGTTCGTTTAGTGTCGTTTGCTGTACACTGGATTAAATCAGAAATTCATGAATATGTTCTAAAAAACTGGCGTATTGTAAAGATTGCTACTACTAAAGCACAACGTAAACTATTTTTTAATTTAAGAAAAACTAAACAACGTTTAGGTTGGTTTAATGCAGGAGAAATAGAAATAGTTGCAAAAGCATTAAACGTTACCAGCAAAGACGTACGCGAAATGGAATCTCGTATGGCAGCACAAGATATGACTTTTGAACAATCCTCTGATGAAAGTAATCGAGGAATAATAGCTCCTGTACTGTACTTGCAAGATAAAATTACTACTTCTAATGAAGAAGATGAATGGATTGATCAAGTTAGTGATAAATTGAATACAGCTATAAATACTCTAGATAAACGCAGTCAACATATTATTCGTGCGCGCTGGCTAAACGTAGATAATAATAAAAGCACATTACAAGAATTGGCTAATCAATATGGTGTTTCCGCTGAACGAGTACGTCAATTAGAAAAAAATGCCATGAAAAAAATGAAATTAATAATACAGAACTAATTAATTTGTTATAAGTAACTTTTATAAAGACAAATTATTGAATATATATTTATAAAAGTCTAGTTACTTGACTGTATACACAATTATTTGATATTATTCTTATAGATGAAAAATTTAAAACTATTTGATATTGTATATTCTAGTATAGCTAGCAGCTCATTGTAAATACTATATGTAATCGAATATTGATTTCTTAGTATTAAATTAGTAATTTAATGATTGGATTAGTTGTTGCTGTCAACAATAGTTTTGGAAAATACTTTATTTTATTTTTGAAGCCCACTTCATATAACTACAAACAGATCATGGAGTAAATTATGACAATTGTCGGTCATACATTAGGATTTCCTCGTATTGGTTTACATAGAGAATTAAAGTATGCTCTAGAAAATTATTGGAACGGAAAAATAAAAGAAGATAAATTATTGGAAATAGGTCGCACATTGCGCATGCGTCATTGGAAACAACAGAAAGATTTTGGTATAGATTGGATCCCAGTAGGTGATTTTGCATGGTATGATCATGTTCTCACTACCAGTTTAATGCTAAATAATATTCCAAGTAGACATCATACTTTCCAGGAAAAGATTACTTTAAATACACTATTTAAAGTAAGCCGAGGCTATTCTTTAAACCAAAAACTGATACCCCCCTCAGAAATGAAAAAATGGTTTAATACAAATTATCACTATATAGTACCTGAATTTACTCAAAATCAAGAATTTAAATTAAATTGGACTCAATTATTTGATGAAATAGATGAAGCTTTATCACTAAAATATAAAATAAAGCCAATATTACTTGGACCAATTAGTTATCTTTGGTTAGGTAAAGTAAAAGAGAAACAATTTGATCGACTGTTATTATTACCTGCTTTGTTATCAGTATATCAAGATATACTGAATATTTTTTCAAAAAAGAATATTGATTGGGTACAAATTGACGAACCCATATTAGTTTTAGAGCTACCATCGAAATGGTTAGGGGCATATTTTAATGCGTACGAACAACTTCACGGTAAAGTTAAATTATTACTAACTACTTATTTCGATGGTATATACCATCAGCTACATACTATCAAACAACTTAAAGTAGATGGTCTGCATGCAGATCTAGTGTCTAGTCCTGATAATGTGCCTTTGATTCACGCACAACTTCCAAAAAATTGGATATTCTCAGCAGGAGTAATTAATGGACGTAATATATGGAAAACTAATCTGCATAATTGGTTCAAAAAGCTTTCCCCTTTAGTAGAAGAACGTAAGATATGGATAGGCTCTTCTTGTTCCTTATTACACAGCCCTATTGATCTAAATATGGAAAAAAAATTAGACAAACATATCATGGAATGGTTTGCTTTTGCATTACAAAAATGTTCTGAAATAAAGATGCTATGCACTGCTTTAAATTATAAAAATAAAAATGACTCAACATATGAGGACATACTTAATAAATATTATATTGCCAATAATTTAAGATCCCACTCCACTGCAGTTCATAATATACAAGTTAAAAAACAACTTGAACATATTAGTAAAATTCCACACTCTCGATACTCTCCATACGCAACACGGGTTATTTTGCAGCATAAAAGATTTAATTTCCCATTGTTCCCAACAACTACTATCGGTTCATTTCCTCAAACTGAAGAAATTCGTAAACTTCGTTCAAACTTTAAAAATAACCAAATCAATAAAAAAGATTATTGTGTTGGCATTAAAAATTATATTGCACAAATTGTTATGGAACAAGAAAAATTGGATTTTGATGTTTTAGTTCATGGAGAACCAGAAAGAAATGATATGGTAGAATATTTTGGAGAAAACTTAAATGGATTTATATTTACTCAAAATGGATGGGTACAAAGTTATGGTTCTCGTTGTGTAAAACCTCCAGTAATTATTGGAGATATCAGTCGTTCAAAACCCATTACTACAAAATGGATTAGTTATGCTCAATCATTAACTAACAAACCAATAAAAGGTATATTAACTGGACCAGTGACTATCATGTCTTGGTCATTTTTACGTGAAGATATACAACGTAAAACAATTGCACTGCAATTAGCGTTATCAATACGTGATGAAGTAATAGATTTGGAAAAATCTGGAATTCGAATAATACAAATTGATGAACCAGCCTTACGAGAAGGATTACCTTTAAAAAATTCTGATCAAAAACAATATTTAGAATGGGCGATCAATGCATTTAAGATAACTGCATCATCAGTAAAAGATGATACCCAGATTCATACTCATATGTGCTATTCCGAATTTAATGATATTATTCATGCAATTATAGAATTAGATGCAGACGTAATCAGTATAGAAGCATCTAGGTCAGATGACAAAATATTAAAAACCATACAACATGTAGTAATGAGCTTAAATGGAATTGGTCCAGGTATATATGATATTCATTCTAAAAATGAACCAACCCAGAATGATCTTATCGAAAAAATTAATCAATTATTAAAATATATTCCAAAAAATCGTTTATGGATCAATCCTGACTGTGGATTAAAAACAAGATCATGGACTGAAACTACACGATCCTTAAATAATATGATATCTGCAGTAAAAATATTGCGTAAACAATATTCATGAATATTAACTGATTATTTTTAATAATTTAATAATAAACATTACAATAAGATTACTAAGTCTGTTATTTTATTATAAAATACATCTATAAATTTTGTTTAAGAAACAATCATTAAAGAAATTTTCATTTATATTATTTATATTTATAAAAATTCGAAGCCTTTAAAAATTACAATTAATTTTAACTGTACAAAATACATTTGTAATCACTCTTAACATAATTAAATAAAAAACCGTATGTCTATGAGTAACGTATTTCATTTAGGTTTAAAAACTAGTGATCTCCAAGGAGCAACTTTAGCTATTCTTCCAGGAGATCCTAGTAGAGTCAAAAAAATTGCATTACTTATGAACAATCCAAAATATATTTCTAGCTACCGAGAATTTACCACTTGGTCTGCAAGAATTAATGAAAATACAATAATTGTTTGTTCTACAGGAATAGGCGGTTCCTCTACTTCTATTGTAATAGAAGAGTTGTCCCAATTAGGGATACGTACGTTTCTACGCGTAGGCACTGCGGGCGCTATCCAAAAATATATAAAAATAGGTGATGTATTAATAGTTACTGCTGCTGTCCGTTGTGATGGAGCCAGTCAACATTTTGCTCCGTTAGAATTCCCAGCAGCAGCAGATCTATCATGTACTATAGCGTTGATTAAAGCTGCTAAAAAAATTGGTACTAAATCACATTATGGAGTTACTGTGTCTTCAGATACATTTTATCCAGGACAAGAAAGAAAAGATACATATTCTGGTCGAGTTATTAAAAAATTACGTGGCTCTATGGAAGAATGGAAAAGCATGGGAGTTATGAGCTATGAAATGGAATCTGCAACACTATTGACTATGTGCTTGACCCAAGGACTACGAGCAGGAGTTGTAACAGGCATTATCGTAAACCGCACACAACGAGAAACTCCAAATGTTATTTGCATACGTAATGCTGAAAATATGGCGATCAAAGTTGCAATAGAAGGCGCGCATATAATTCTTAACGAAGATAATAATAACTGTATATAATTAATTTATTTGATAAGATTAACTATTAATTATTATTTAAGTTAGATTTGATTTATCTTGATATAACTTAATTGATTAAAAAATTTTCATATGAGAGTATTTTTAAATACTTTCATATGAAAATTTTTTACAGTACCATAAATAACATATTTTGAAATATTAAATACCATGATTAATACCAAGTAATAGCTATAATTATTTTATTATTACATTTTATAATAGAGAATATATGACAATTATCCCATTTTACTTATATAATATAATTAGTATTTTAGCAGGCTCCCTAATCACTGGAATATTCTGTAAAATTATAAAAAAACGTTGTATCCAAAGATATAAAAATGACTGTAAATCTCACGAAAACACCTTGTGTATAATTAAACAAAATTTAAAAAATGAATCTGATTTACGGCATAACATTGAACAAAAATTACAAAATGAATCGCAAATAGTACATGAACTATATGGAAAATTATCCACTACTGAAGAACGTCTAAAATTATTAGATCATTATCGCCAAAAGTCTGAACAACTAAATCATGAGTTGCATACACAATTAAATTTAAATCATACTCAAGAATTAAAACTACAAGAATTAAACATTCGATTAGAAGAATATAAGCTTGCAACAGAAGAAAAACAAAAGTTATTTATTGATAGTGAAAACAGACTAACTATGCAATTTGAAAATTTAGCAAATCGTATTTTTGAAGAGAACGGATATAAGATAGATAAACAGAACCGAATAACCCTTGATAGAATGCTATATCCATTAAAAGAACAATTAGAAGGATTTAAAAATCAAATACAACATAACATTGAAAAAGAAAAACAAGAAAGAGATACTCTAGCATATGAAATTCGTAATCTACATCAATTAAACACAAAAATCACTCAAGAAACTATTAATTTAACACAAGCATTAAAAGGAAATAACAAAATACAAGGTAGTTGGGGAGAAATAATTTTAACTCGCGCATTAGAAGCATCTGGTATGCGGGAAGGTCATGAATTTCATGTACAAACCAGCATAAAACAAACAAATGGACATAGGTTACAACCTGATGTAATTGTCCATTTACCCCAAGGAAAAGATGTAGTAATTGATTCTAAAATATCTTTGGTAGCCTATGAGCGTTATTTCAATAGCAATAACGAAGAAAACCGACAATTAGCTATTATTGACCATATTCATTCATTACGTACACATATAAAATCGTTAAGTAAAAAGGATTACCAAAAATTATTTGGATTGAACACATTAGATTATATTTTAATGTTTGTTCCCATTGAATCTGCTTTTATGTTAGCTATTGAAAAGGAAGCATCATTATTAACTGATGCCATGCGATACAACATTATGTTAATTAGTCCTACAACGTTGTTGATTGCCTTGCGTACTATTAATAATTTATGGCGCTATGAATATCAAAATTGTCACTCAAAAAAAATTGCTGATAAAGCAGGACGATTATATGATAAACTACGACTGTTTATGGATGACTTAAATAAAATTGGTCTATATCTGAATAAAGCAGAAGTTATTTATAATGCAGCAAAAAACAAATTTTCTGAAGGAAAAGGTAATATTATAAGTCAGGCAGAAAGCTTTAGAGCGCTTGGAGTACAAATAAAACAACCAATTATTACTAATGATACTACTCCTTCTTCTATATTTCTATTTGATAAACAAAATAGTTCTTCCAACACATCCAATTGTGAAAATAAAATCATCCTAAGTACATCTCATGAACCTTTAATAGATTCTTGATTAAATATACTTAAAATGTGTAAAACAACAAAATCAAAACATTTATTTTATTAAATTTCAATAAATAAAAACCTAATGCACAAGGTATTATAATAAAAATAAACATGCATGATAAATACAACAAAAATACAACTCATTTTGGTTTTCAAAAGGTTCCCAAAAATAAAAAAACATTATTAGTATCTAATATTTTTAGTACTATAGCATCAAAATATGATTTAATGAATGATTTAATGTCCTTTGGTATACATAGAATGTGGAAACAATTCATGATTTATCACAGTTCAGTATATACCGGACAAAAAGTGCTGGATCTAGCCGGTGGTACCGGAGATTTAAGTATTAAATTTTCACGATTAGTTGGTAATGCAGGGATAGTAGTATTAGTAGATATCAATGATTCTATGATAGATCTAGGACAAAAAAAATTACGCAATTTAGGCATATTAAATAATGTAATATATATACAGGCTGATGCTGAAGCTTTACCTTTCCCTGCAAATACCTTTGATTGTGTCTCTGTTTCTTTTGGTTTGCGTAACTTTACAAACAAGGAACGAGCATTATTTTCAATGCATAGGGTTCTAAAACCTAAAGGTAAATTACTAATTTTAGATTTTGGAGTACCTATTTTTAAAATATTAAATTCAATATATGATTTATATTCATTTCATGTCTTACCCAAAATAGGTGAATTAATAGCTCAAAACGCTAATAGTTATCGCTACCTTGTAGAATCTATTCGTATGCATCCAGATCAAGAAACTTTGAAAAATATGATGATACAAGCAGGATTTAATAATGTTAAATATTTTAATATGACTTGCGGAATTGCAGTATTACATTGCGCACATAAATATTAAAATAATATTTTTATATTAAAAACTATTATAATCAATGTTTAATCATTTTATAAATCATCACCAGATATGATCAATAATTTATTAATTTTTTAAAAGTTATTCCATAATAAAACTACAATATCCAGCTATTTTGCGTTTTAACAAGAAATAGTTATATATTTTCAGTATTAGAAAAAACGAATTATATTGTATAATATATATACTGTAATATTTATTATTACTTTTAATAAATATATAATGCGCGATATAAAATTTTTTTTAATAAATAATAGTAATTTATAGCTAAAATAATATATTTAATAAAATATTTAGATAATATCTACTAGTCATAGATTACTAATCTTGTTTTATTTATATTAACAATATCTTATACAAAATTCATCATATGAATCCAGGATTCAATACTTCTAGATTATTATTACAAAAATGAATATTATTTATATTCAAAAATATTTACTTATCATTACTCATGATAAGTAAACTCTTGTACTCAGAGTATACTAGAATTAGTACGTATTTTATTAAATACACTATTTAAAAATATAACCAAATATTTATCTAATTATTTAAATAAATTATAGGAAATTTAATGTTTGTTGATGAATTATATCGATTTTTTTACATAATTAAAACAATACTAAATTATGGATTAAGTGATTTTGTTCCTACCCATCGATTAATTTTTCCATTAAGAATAGGCAGTAGATTTTTTTTACGCATTTTAAACAAACATTATCAACTAACTTTAGGAAAACGATTTCGTTTAGCATTACAAGAATTAGGACCAATATGGATTAAATTAGGACAAATACTTGCTACTCGTCGTGATATTTTCTCAGATTCTATTGCAGATCAATTGTCAATGCTGCAAGACCGCGTAGCACCGTTCGATGGTATCCTTGCTAAAACATATATAGAACGTGCTATTGGTAATCCATTAGAAACATGGTTTAAAGATTTTCAAGAAATACCATTGGCATCTGCATCTATTTCACAAGTACACTCTGCTAGATTTAAAAAAAACAACAAAGCTGTAGTAATCAAAGTTATTCGTCCAGGTCTTTTACCTATTATTAAAACAGATATACGTTTAATGCATAGATTAGCCAATTGGATTTATAAATTTTTACCAGAAGGACGAAAATTTAAATTTTCAGAAGTTATTTCAGAATATGAAAAAACTCTTTTTAACGAACTTAATCTGTTGAAAGAAGCAGCTAATACTATTCAATTACGAAGGAATTTTAAAAAAAGTCAGATATTATACATACCCAAAGTATATGTAAATTTTTGCAGTGAAAAAGTTATGGTTATGGAGCGTATTTATGGTATACCTGTATACGATACAGTTGCATTAAAGAAACAAAGAACTAATATGAAATTATTAGCAGCACGCGGTATAGAAGTATTTTTTACTCAAGTATTTCGGGATAGTTTTTTTCATGGAGACATGCATCCTGGTAATGTATTCATTAGCTATAAACATCCAGACAACCCAAAATACATTAGTATTGATTGCGGTATTGTCGGATCTTTAAATAAAAAAGATAAATACTATTTAGCAGCAAATTTTATCGCATTTTTTAATCGCGATTATCGTAAGATAGCTGAATTACACCTTGACTCAGGTTGGATACCTATAAATACCAACGTTGAAGACTTTGAATGTGCAATAAGAACAGTATTTGAACCAATTTTTGAACAGCCACTAAAAAAAGTTCCTTTTAGTAAAATATTGCTGTGTTTATTTAACACTGCACGATGTTTTAATATGGAAATACAACCTCAATTAATCTTACTACAAAAAACTTTATTATATATTGAAGGAATAGTGAGACAACTGTATCCTCATTTAAATCTTTGGAAATCTGCTAAACCTTTTTTAGAAAAATGGATGAAGGATCAATTAAAATTTTCAACAACAATATGTACTTTAAAAAATAAAATACCTCATTGGATAAATAAAATGTCAGAATTACCCACTTTATTATCTAATGAATTTAAACGTTCGTGTATGCTGCAACAAAAAATAGAAATTCTGATAACAGAATTAAAAACACAACGAACTAAACAAAATCAAGCATTATTTTTATTCGGTGTTGGAGCGACATTAATTACCAGCAGTATTTTCTTATGTATACAAGATAAATATTTTAAAAATTTTTCTATTTTTTTATTTTTAGCCGGCATTCTCGTTTGGACAATAGGCTGGAAACGCATCGTACAATAATAATTGTTATTAACATTACTTTTAACTTTATTAAAATAGAATGTTACTACAACAATTTAAAAAATATCTTTATATATACTATATAAATACAAATATTTTATATTCAACATAACTATTCTAACATAATGACGACAACTAATACAATTTGGTACTGTATGAATTATATTAATATAATTAAAATTTGAACTATTTTAGAAATAAATCTATTAATTACAATATGCAATATTGTATTATATAAAGTGGATGTTGTTGTAAAAATAATCCCATCCTACATTAGGACAATACACTTTAAACTTAATACCTGATTAAATATCATGAAATACAAAGATTTACGTGATTTTATCAAAATTCTAGAGTACAGAGGAGACTTAAAAAGAATTACTCTTCCTATTAACCCTGATTTAGAAATAACTGAAATTGCTGATCGTACCATTAAATCCGGAGGGCCAGCGCTCCTTTTTGAAAACCCTAAAGGATATACAATACCCATTCTTTGTAATTTATTCGGGACCCTTAACAGAATAGCTTTAGGTATGGGAAAAGAAAATATTCTATCATTACGTGATATTGGAAAATTGCTTGCATTCCTAAAGGAACCTGAACTCCCAACAGGAATACATGATTTTTTTTCTAAAATACCTCATTTTCGTCATATTTTGCATATGCCTATCAAGCGTGTAAGTACAGCTCCATGCCAAGAAAATGTTTGGTGTAATAAAGACGTAGATATTACACATATGCCAATAATGCGTTGTTGGCCTAACGATATATCTCCTGTAATCACTTGGGGGATCACAATAACTCGTGGTCCAAAAAGAAAACGACAAAATCTTGGAATTTATCGCCAACAAGTACTATCTAAAAACAAAATTCTTATAAGATGGCTATCTCATCGTGGTGGAGCATTAGATTTTCAAGAATGGAATAAATATACTTCAGAAAAAAGATTTCCCATCACCGTAGCATTAGGATCTGATCCAGCTACTTTACTGGGAGCGGTAATTCCCGTCCCTGATACGTTATCAGAGTATGCTTTTTCCGGTCTATTAAGAGGTTATAAAACTGAAGTAATTAAATGCATTTCATGTGACTTAGATGTTCCAGCAAATTCTGAAATTATATTAGAAGGATATTTAGAACGAGATAAAACAGCAATAGAGGGACCTTTTGGAGATCACACAGGGTACTATAATACCACTGCCCAATTTCCAGTATGTACTATTACCCACATTACTCAAAGAAATAATCCAATTTATCATTCTACCTACACTGGACGTCCACCAGATGAGCCTGCAATGCTTGGAATGGCAATGAACGAAATATTTATTCCTATAATACAAAAACAATTTCCAGAAATTATAGATTTTTATTTACCTCCTGCAGGTTGTTCATACAGACTAGCTATCGTAACCATAAAAAAACAATATGTTGGGCACGCCAAGCGCATAATTTTCGGAATATGGTCTTTTCTGAAACAATTTATGTATACTAAATTTATTATTGTATGTGACGACGATATTAATGCACGAGATTGGAATGATGTTGTATGGTCAATTACTACACGTATGGATCCTGCTCGAGATACCATAATTATAGAAAATACTCCAATTGATTACCTGGATTTTTCTAGCCCAATTCCTGGATTAGGCGCTAAAATAGGTATGGATGCTACAAACAAATGGCCCGGGGAAACTGAAAGAGAATGGGGTATTCCAATTAAAATGCACAATACAGTGCGACATTATATTGATAGTATTTGGGATAAATTAAACATACTTCATAAAGAAAAACAATAACATAATTTTTTCAAACGCAAAAATCATCATATTTTATAATAAAAAAATCACAAATTATATTTTGACTATATAAGAATCACTATATACTCTATTTTTAATTAAAAGGTATTTATATATATAAAATATAAATCACTCATTACTCCAATATATATCTTTCTATGATAAATAAAACAACATTATGTACAATTGATAGAATAACACTATCTTCAAAACTATTTCTGCAATTGCTTCATTGTGACCATTTATATAAACATCAAAATAATCTTAACTTTTAAAGTTTTTATACAAAATACAAAAACATATTAGTAATATTAAGTCATCATTATAAAAATTTTTATTTATTACATTCAATTAATACAGTAATTATGAAATCCTATTCATTTATAATAAACACATAAAGTCTCATATATATCAAATAACACTTTCATTATATAATAATGAAAATCATACGTCAATAAATCAAGTAAAATATTATTATTAATAATCAATATCTGTAGGATTATTAGGAGGCTGTATGAAGAAATTACATCTTATTTTAATAATAATTTCTTTAATATTTTCATATAAAAGCAATTCATCTTCAATCATCGAAGGAAAACAATACATTCGATTAAATAAACCTATTCATAATGCCCCTAAACTACTAGAATTTTTTTCTTTTTATTGCCCACATTGCTATCAATTCGAACAAATTTATCATATTTCTAACAATATAAAAAAAACACTGCCCAAAAACATAAATTTTTATAAATATCATGTAAATTTTTTAGGTAATTTAGGAAAACAATTAACACACGCTTGGGCTGTAGCAATAGCATTGGGAATAGAAAATAAAATTAGCCCGCTATTATTTACAGCGATACAAAAACAACAATCCATCCATACCATAGACGATATTCGTGCAATATTCATTAAGTCTGGTATTAATGCAAAAGAATTTGATACTGCTTGGGATAGTATATTAGTAAAATCCTTGGTAATAGATCAAGAACAGGCGGCAATAAATTTTCATTTAAGAGGGGTCCCGTCAATATTTGTTAATGGTAAATATATGATAAAAAGCGATAAGTTAGATATATCATCAGTAAATGCTTATATGCGACAGTTTTGTGAATTATTAAATATACTCATAAATAAAACATAAAATTTACATATTTAATGTAATTATCATACTATTATATAATAACCTTGTTATATGACACAAACTCCATTTTATTTTCATTATTTTATTATCTATGATAATATTGTCATCTGATGTAGTTGATTAAATAAGTATTCAGCATTCTTTAATCTTTTTCTATAAGATTAGATCATATATAAATATCATTATGGTTACAACTATAAATAACCCGATAATTTTAGTGGATGGCTCTTTTTATATACATCGTGCATACCACGCACTGCCATCATTAAAAACCAGCCATGGAGAACCAGTATGGGTAATATATGGGGTAATCAATATGATCAAAAGTCTATTAGTACGATATCAACCTACTCATATGGTAATTGTTCTTGATACGATTGGAAAAACATTTCGTAATAACTTATTTGAAAAATATAAAGCTAATCGCATCAAAACCCCTAAAGATCTATATACTCAAATAAATCCATTACGCAAAATAATAAAAGCTATGGGGTTACCAATACTTCAAATACCTAATGTAGAAGCAGACGATGTAATAGGCACACTAGCCATATTTTACGCACAATCGGAAATTCCTGTATTAATTAGTACAGGAGACAAAGATATGGCTCAAATAGTATCTCCCAAAATAACCCTTATTAACACCATGTCAAATATTATATTTACTCCTGAAGAAGTAGAAAGAAAATTTGGAATACCACCAGTGTTGATAGCTGATTATTTAGCGTTGATAGGAGATCGCTCCGATAATATCCCTGGAGTTCCTGGAATAGGAAAAAAGACTGCACAAATATTGTTAAAAAAAATAGGTAATTTAAAAGTATTATATGACAATTTGGATAAAATTGATATATTGGGACTGCGGGGTGCCAGGACAATACGAAACACATTACAGATGAATAAAGAGATAGCATTTCTTTCTTATAAATTAACAACTATTAAAACAGATGTGTCTTTAGACACATCTGTTTATCAACTATCAATACAACAAATAAATATTGATACTTTATTGTTGTTATTTCAACAATATGAGTTTAAAAATTGGTTAATAGATTTAAAATCAAGAAAATGGTTACATAAATATCAATGTTTAAATAAGTTATCATCAAATCAATGTGTAAAAAATACTTTTTTAGATCAAAAAAATAATTTACTATTAGATTATGTCAAAGAAAAAAAAATTGTTAAAATAATACATAATATTGAAGTGCTTTATCATTGGATTGAAAAAATTAAAACATCTAAATTCTTTATATTTAATATACATACAGATATATTTAACGCTGCTACAGCTAATATTATCAGCATATGTTTATCTATAAATCCTAATGAAAGTGCATATATTCCTATAAAAACTAATTTAATTAATACTCATCAAGATGCTTTATATCTTGAAGAAATATTATTAACACTACAACCAATTTTAGAAAACTCAGAAATAAAAAAAATTGGACAACATTTAAAGTTTAGTCATGCTATATTGAAACGTTACAATATAAATTTGGTTGGTATGGCATTTGATGTTATGTTAGAATTATATATATTGTACGGTACTTCCGATTATCAAGATATAAAAAATTTTTTAGATAAAGATACATTTAATGCTGTTGTAGATTTTAAAAATAATTACCATAAAAATGGTATTATTGCCTCAGACGTGCACAACATACAATCGCAGTCTCTGCATGCTGATAAATTTATCACATCTCTATTTAATCTACATCATATTTTGTGGCCTCAGATAAATACAAATGACAAACTAAAAAAAATATTTGAAGAAATAGAAATGCCTTTAATATCTGTACTATCTCGTATTGAAAGTCATGGCGTATTAATAGATAAAAAATTACTTAACGCTCATTCAATAGAATTAGATTATCGACTTAATGAATTAAAACTAAAGGCATATCAATTAGTAAATACTGATTTTAATCTTTCTTCAACCAAGCAATTACAAAAAATATTATATAGTAAACAAAAACTGCCAATTTTAAAAAAAACACCTACTGGAATTCCTTCAACTAATGAAGAAGTATTAAAAAAATTAGCTAAAAAATATCCAATGCCAAAAATTATTTTACGATATCGTAGTTTAGCTAAATTAAAATCTACTTATACCAATAAATTAATCGCTATGATTAACGAAAAATCGAATCGAGTGCATACTTCATATAACCAAACTAGAACCTCTACAGGACGTCTTTCTTCTACTAATCCAAATTTACAAAATATTCCAAATAGAAATGATGACGGCAGAAAAATACGTCAAGCTTTTATCGCTCCAACAAATTTTTTAATTGTAGCCGCAGATTATTCACAAATAGAATTAAGAATAATGGCTCACCTATCTCAAGACATCAAATTAATTAACGATTTTCTTTCTGAAAAAGATATTCATACTGCAACAGCTGCTGAGATATTTGTAACTGCTCTACATTTAGTAACTAATGAGCAAAGACATCAAGCTAAAACTATCAATTTTGGATTAATTTATGGAATGAGTGCGTTTGGATTGGCACGCCAATTATCAGTAACTTGTAAAGAAGCACAAAAATATGTAGATCGTTATTTTAAACGGTATCCTGGAGTCATGAGATATATGAAACATATTCGAGAACATGTTAATAAATATGGCTATGTATCTACATTAGATGGACGAAAATTATATTTACCAAATATTTTTTCCTCTAATATTTCTCAGAAAAAAAGTGCTGAAAGAGCGGCAATCAATGCTCCCATGCAAGGAAGTGCTGCTGACATTATTAAAAAAGCAATGATATCTGTTGATAATTGGTTACAAAAAGACGCAATTCCAGCACGTATAATTATGCAAGTGCATGATGAATTAGTATTTGAAGTACATCATAAAATCATAGATCCAGCTGTAAAACAAATCAAAAAGTTAATGGAAGAATGCTTTGTCATTGATGTCCCGTTAAAAGTGGATATTGGCATCGGAAAAAATTGGGAACAAGCACATTAGTATTATTAATTTAGTATATACACCATACAAAATAATATGCATATGAATATTAAGTACTAATTCGAATAATTTATTTACTATATAAATTTATATAGCTTCTATAAACATAGAAATTATTATGATTAATTTATAACGCATGTATTGTTTTATTACTTTAAAATTTTAACCAATTATTGAGAGTGATTTTTAACAATTCTACTCCATGTCTCTTAACAGCAGAAAAAGGTGCGACTTGTATATGCCTTGTAAATTTTGTTTCCATATTCTGGATCATTTTTTGAGTTATAACTTTCACAACATTTTTAGAAATTTTATCTGATTTATTTAATAAAGTAAAAACTGGAATTTTCATTGCAAGCGCGCTTGCAATTATTTTTTTATCTAGATTTTTTATAGGATGTCTAATATCCATTATTAATACCAATCCTTTTAAATTTTCTCTTTTTTCCAAGTATTCACATGCTACATCATGCCAATAATTTTTTCTTATTCTTATATCTGTAGAATAACCATAACCAGGAAAATCAATAAGACGAACGCCTGGTTCTATTTCAAATAAATTGATGAGTCTCGTACATCCTGGTGTTTTACTAACTTTAGTAAGTTTTTTTTGATAAGTTAGAGCGTTAATGGCACTAGATTTTCCGCTATTAGAATAACCAAAAAAAGCTACTTCCATGCCCACACTGCCAGGTAATTTATAAATACCAGGCACGCTTACTAAAAAATAAGTAACATGATAATTATATTGCATACATACTATATATGTACAATCACAGAAAATTAAAATTAATTACTTAATTGTATATATTAAAGCAATTAAATATATAAAGTACTAAAAACTATTTAATTTATCAACATAATTCTTGCATAATTATCCTGTTACAGTTAACCATATTATATGATAATTGTCCTATTATTATACATTATAGAAATTTTTAGACACTATAATATAAATCAAACTCCACAGGATTAGGAGTAACATGCACCAATCTACTTTCTTCTTGGCATAATAAAATATAGGTATTAATACAATCTTCACTAAAAACATTGTCTCGTGTTAAAAATGTATGATCCTCTGCCAAAGAGTGTAATGCCTCATCAAAAGATTTACACATACGGGGTATAGATAAAGCTTCCTTTTTGGAAATAGTATATAAATTTTTATCGATAGGTTCTCCGGGATGAATTTGATTAATAATTCCGTCTAGTCCAGCCATAAGCAATGCAGAAAAAGCTAAATAAGGATTAGCAGCCGGATCAGGAAACCGAACTTCAATACGACATGATGCATTATTTTTTGACTTATTCATGACTGATGGAATCCGGATAGCACTAGAACGATTGCCAGCAGAATAAGTCAACATTACTGGAGCTTCATAATTTGGAACCAAACGTTTATATGAATTAGTAGTTGGATTAGTGATAGCATTTAGTGCTTTAGCATGACGCAAAATCCCTCCAATATAAAACAAAGCTATATCAGAAAGATGGCCATACTGATCACCTGAAAATAAGTTAGTATCTTTTCTATGTAGAGAAATATGACAATGCATACCTGACCCATTATCATTGATAATAGGTTTTGGCATAAACGTTGCAGTTTTCCCAGAACTATGAGCAACATTATGTACTACATATTTGTATATTTGTATTTCATCAGCTTTTTTAGTAAGCGTATTAAATCGAGTTGCTATTTCATTTTGCCCAGATGTTGCGACCTCATGATGATGAGCCTCTATAATTAACCCCATTTTTTCCATTATTAAAGACATAGTAGAACGCAAATTTTGTGATGAATCTATGGGAGGTACTGGAGCGTATCCACTCTTTACTTTGGGGCGATGACCTTTATTTCCATCTTTATATATTTTACCGCTATTCCATGCCGATTCTTGATCATCAACGATTACATAAGATCCTGATGTTGTTATTTCAAACCGAACATCATCAAACAAAAAAAATTCTGGTTCAGGCCCAAACATTACAACATCAGCGATACCAGAGTTATATAAAAACATTTCCGCCCGTTTAGCTATAGACCGTGGATCTCTACCATAATTTTTCATAGTACTAGGGTCAAATACGTCACAACGAATAATTATCGTAGCATTTTCATAAAATGGATCTATTACACAGCTAGTAGGATCAGGCATCAAAATCATATCTGATTCATTAATATTTTTCCAACCTTTAATAGAAGATCCGTCAAAAATCTTACCATTTTTAAATAAATGATCATCAACTTGTATTTTAGGAATTGTAATATGTTGTTCTTTCCCTTTTGTATCAGTAAAACGCAGATCAACAAATTTTATTTGATTTTCGTTAAGAATAGAAAAAATTTTTTCGATATCTGTCATATTTATTCTCTCAGCTATTATAGATACCATGATGGCAAAGGCCATAAATAAACATTTATATAAAAATAATTACCTATAAAAGTTATTTCTATGAATATCTTTCTAAAAATTTATTGGATTTGAATATATCCATATTGGAATGATCATTGATACTATTATTATTTAATATATTTAGTAAATATTATCAACATTTACTTAAATTTAAGATGTTTAATCTGAAGTTACAACACCATCCATTATAATTTCATGATACCATAATTCAATAAAACAAACATTCATATACATAATTAATTTTAATTATTTATAAGCTAATACAGTATTTTACTTCTATAACGAATACGAATCATAAAGTACAACAACTAGCATATAGGTTTTTTATAAATTAAAAAATTAATTTTTATATTAACACAACATGATCACTAGCAATGATTACGTTGTGTGTCTAAAAACATAAACCCTACAACATATTGTTTCAACATTAAAATCTACGTGATAAAACAAATAAATAATTCTATCTAAATGATTTTTCATATTCACTATATAAATGAACTCCAATGTGTAAAGATAACCTTTCAACCCAAATAATTTTAATTTTTATTATATGCAAATATTAAAATTTACTTAACAATCAAATCTTCTTCTATTTCCCTAAGAGCAAGCACAGTATATTTATCATTATTATTTTTTTTAATTAACGTTTCTTTCCCACCAATTTGCATTTGCCGTGCACGCCGTGCAGCAACTAATACTAAATCAAATCTATTACCAACTCTTTCTACAGCATCCTGTACAGTAATACGTGCCATTTTGGTTTACCATGTATCATGTAAAATTGTATTCTTGTTAATTTGTAAATTGTTACCACATTACAGCATTATCATGTAAATCTTACATTATTACTACATATCTGGTAACAACAAGTTATTTATTAATCTTTTATAACGTATTTTTTGATATGCCATACGCAATTGTTCAGATAATATAATCGATTGTAAATGTGTTAACGCAATATTAAAATCGTCATTTATCACGACATAATCATATTCTTTAAAATGACTAATTTCATCTATTGCATGTTTCATACGTTCAGCAATCATCTTTTTTTCATCTTGTCCTCTAAAATGCAATCTACGCGACAATTCTTCTTTTGATGGAGGTAAAATAAAAATAGTATAAATATTATTTGATATTTTACTTCTAATTTGTTGCGCTCCTTTCCAATCAATATTAAGCACAACATGTATACCAGTATTTAACATAGTTCTAATATCATTTTTTAGGGTACCATAATAGTGATCAAAAACTTTTGCATATTCAAGAAATTTATTTTTATTAATCATATATTTAAATTTTTTTTGTGAAATAAAATAATAATCCTTTCCATGAATTTCCCCAGACCTCTTAATACGTGTAGTATAAGAAATAGATAATTTAATTTTATCAATGAAACAATTACATTTCATTAAAGTTTGAATTAACGTAGATTTTCCCGTACCACTTGGGGCGGAGATGATACATAACGCTCCTAAACTCTTCATCATAAAAATATACAATTCTCGATTATATAAACAAAGTAAATTTACAAAATATATTTTCATTCATATGTAATTAAATTATGGTATACAACCTACAATTAATTCTAGTTAATACTGAAAATTAATATCTACATGAATACTTAGTTTTAATAGTTTTTCATGGAAGATCCTCGGTAAGACACATTTTATAAATTTAGTATATGAATATATATATAATTACTATCAAATTATCTAATTAACTACTAAGCCTCACCGAGGATCTTATTTATGTACTATATGTCCTTCATCATGTATTGTAAGATAGCAATACACCGTATTAATTTAATATATTATTTTTCTGTCGTATTTCAAGTAAATTACATACTTCTCTAAAATTTCTAAGTTGTATATCAGACAAAGGAGAAAACATACGATCTAAGATAATGTTATGTGCATCTTTAGCTATACGTAATTTATTGCGCCCTTTTTCTGTAATATGAACATACTTGACTCTACGATCTGTCAAGCTTTGTTGTCGGTGTAACATTTCATCTTTTTCTAATGCGTCAAGTACTGTCACCACGGTTCTCGAAGAAAATCCCATATAATTTTTGATATCTGTTGCACTAGTTTTACCTGTGGTAATAAGATGTAATATCTTCATTTTAGACATCGAAAGTCCTTCATTAACTAATTGACCGTTTATTTCTTTGCGTAAACGATGATAAATACGGGATAAAGATTCTACCATATTTGAAATATCTGTTAATCTATTCATAATTATATGTCTCTATATTAAATCAATGACGATAATAGAACTGTGTTTGACAATGTTAATCATGGCAGGTTAAATTAAAAATAAATCATCTGAAGTATTGTTTAGTAAAATAATAATTTTCAGATAATTATTCAGACCTAACAATTAACAATACTTGTTTAATCAACTCTTTCAGTTCGTGCCTCCTAAATTATTGTGATCCTACTAAATTAATATTTTTGGTTATATCAAAATCACCAAATATTATTGCTCTAAAACACATATATTCTGGTATTTAATTTTTATATTGTTTACTGTTTTTATTTTATCGGAGTTTTTTTAAATTTGAAATATTACTGTAGGAAAAAGAAAATTTTTGATAGATTTATAAAAAAATATTTTTTATTTTTTATGATGTATTTTTAATTTAAAATTATATATCTTCAATTAAATAAATATGAAAAACAGTCAATAAATAATATTCTTATAAAAAAAATAAAATTATATTTTATTTTTTTTATAAGAATATTATTTAAATTTATATTTAATAATAAATAATATTTTTATACAATGTATTATTGTATAATTAAGTATAAATAAATTCACAAAAATAAATGATATTTATGTGATAAATATCATTTATTTTAAAGTAAAATATTTAATTAATAAATATATATGTTACTTTAATAAAAAATAAATTTTTATTAAATATAATTTATCCTATATAGGAACTATATATAATATCAGTACATATATAAATAATGTTAAATATATTACGTTCTTATTAGAGAAAAATTATTAAACCAACAATATAGCTATAATAATGATATAACTAAAGATGATAAATAATCAATTTTTGCATAAATAGAATGTACATAATTTCAATATTAAAATCTCTAGTTTTAACATAATTAATTAAAATATTTTGTTTAATTTTAAAAATTATCTAAATTAACTATTAATAATAATTATAAACACAACCAAATAATCTGATGTAAGTAAATAAAAAATTACTTACTTAATTGCTATATTTTATTCAATATTTTGAGTTTGTTCTCGCGCTTGTTCAATAAATATTTTTAAAGAAATTGCTGATTGAGTAATATAAGAGTTTATAGATTTTGCAGTTAATGTATTCGCTTCTCTATGCATTTCTTGTATTATAAAATCTAACCGTCTGCCGATAGATCCTTTTTGATCGAGAACGCGATACATTTCTTTAATATGCCCCGTCAAACGATCTACTTCTTCTGAAATATCAATTTTTTGAGCCACTATCAATAATTCCTGCTCCAATCGTATTGGATCAGTATAAACGCAAACTTCCTTCATTTGCTCCAAAAGTTTCTTGCGTTTCCACTCCAATACTTTAGGAATATATTGACGTATTTCATTTACTTCTTTGTACATCAAACGTAAACGTTCAATAATTTTATTTTTTAAAAAAATACCTTCTTGTTCTCTATTGTAGACTAAATTATGTAGTGTCTCTTTAAAACATGCTAATAACTCAGTACCAATATTATTCATATTATTTTGTTTACACGTTATTACTCCTGGCCAAGATAAAATATCTATTAAATTAATATCACCTTCATTAATTAGTGTTTGTACCCATTTTACATATGAAACAAGATCATGAACTAACTGTTTGTTGATAATAAGCGTATTTAAATTATCACTATTACAATTATTATTCATCTTAATTCGTAAAAAACATTCTATTTTTCCTCTAATAAGAACATCTTTAATTTGTTTACGAATGATCCATGATAAATCATAAAGATATTTAGGCACATCAATTTGAATATCTAAATAACGTTGATTTAAAGAACAAATTTCCCAAGTAACACTACCCCATGTATACTGCATCTCATGCCTTGAAAAAGCAGTCATACTATAAACCATAACAATACCTAAGTTTTATTAAATATAATAAAAATAAATTCTAAAATTTCAAAAGTAAAATACTGTATTATTCTATCATTCATTCTATAACAACAACGTTAGTTATGCACTTAATATATAAATATAATTTATTAAAATTTTTTAAGATTAATTTAGTTTTTATAAAACTTAATATTATTTAATTTAATAATTACAATATACTAATACAATGACAAATAATAATTTACAAAACTTTTATTTGTTCCAAATATAATATTCCAAACTTTTAAAATATGTTATGTACATATACATACCATCTATTATGAATTAAATACAATAAAAATATTATTTTTATTGTATTTAATTTAAGTAATGATAATAAAATCAATCAATAAACACTAATATATAGAGAAAACTTTAATGTCATCAAACTTATTTAGTATCATTATATATATACGTAACGTACATATACATATACATATAATAAATAATTTTCTTATCCTAATATAGGTATAAAATCGATACAGATATATTGTTATTAATAACAAAAATCATCACTATATAGATACCAATCATAATATTTATATATATTATATAAATATAATAACTCATTAAATATGGAATCGTATTTCAATATATTATTTCAACAACCTAATAATATATTTTATTTATACCATTATTTGAAATATTTATATTACCACCTTAATAAATACAATAATAATTCTCATTATACTCATTAATAATATTCTACCTTGAATGTCCAAAACCATTAGATCCACGATCGGTAGGAGTAAAAGATTTAACTACAGAAAACTTAACTTGCATTATTGGCATAAAAACCAGCTGTGCTACTTTTTTTCCAGGATATACGACATATTTTCTTGACCCACGATTCCATAAAGATACTATTAATTCTCCTTGATAATCTGAATCTATAAGTCCCACTAAATTCCCTAAAACAATACCATATTTATGTCCTAATCCTGAACGAGGCAAAATAATGCCTGCTATCCTTGTGTCAGAAATATGTATTGCAACACCAGTATAAACTAAATGAGTTTCCCCAGGATAAATAGTCAAAGGTTTATCTAGACAAGCTGGTAAATCTAATCCAGCAGATCCTGGTGTAACATAACTCGGAAACCAACAATGGTCACGCACACGATTGTCAATAATTTTAATATTAATTGTTTTCATTATAACGCTTGATAATTTCATTAATAAGCTGTTGTGCCAACAAATTTTTTCTTCTTAAAGGCAATATAATACTACCTTTATTCCAAAACAGATATAGAGCATTATTATCACTATTGAATCCTTGATTCACGTAAGAAATATTATTAGCACAAATTAAATCTAAATGTTTACTAACACGTTTATCTTGAGCATATTTTTCTATATTTTTAGTTTCGGCAGCAAATCCGACAACGTAAGGACGACCATCAATTAATGATCCTACTTCTGATACAATATCAGGATTTTTAATCATAGTTATTTTTAAAGTATTTTTATCCTTTTTAATTTTATCAGGTGAAGAGTGATAAATACGATAATCTGATACCGCTGCACAACCAATGAAAATATGCTGGTTTTCAATGTTTTGCATCACTGCCTCTTTCATATCTAATGCAGAAATAACATTAATACGTTTCACTCGAGTAGGAGTATGTAAATGTACTGGCCCTGAAATTAATGTAACTTTTGCTCCTTTATCTGCGGCAGCTTGTGCAATAGCAAATCCCATTTTTCCTGAACTATAATTAGTAAAAAACCGAATAGGATCTAAAGCTTCATGAGTAGGACCAGCAGTAATCATAATATTAAGATGACTTAAAGAACTGTCATGAGAAAAATAATGTTCCACATGCTCAGTTAAGATTTTTGGATCCGTCATGCGTCCATAACCAACATCATTACAAGCTTGATATCCATAATCTGGACCCCAGACTAACACTCCTCTTTTTCGCAGAACATCTAAATTAGCTTGAGTTACAATAGCTTGATACATTTGTTGATTCATAGATGGTGCAACAGCAATAGGAGCTATTGTAGCTAAACACAAACTACATAATAAATCATTAGATAATCCTACAGCTAATCTAGCTAACAAATTGGCTGTAGCTGGAGCCAGCAAAACCAAATCAGCCCATTTAGCTAATTTTATATGAGGCATTGTCATCTCTATTTGATGAGAAAAAAAGTTGTCTAAAACTGGATGACAGGACATTGTTTGTAAACTTAAAGGAGTAACGAATTTTTTTGCAGATTTTGTCATAATCACTCTAACTTCCGAACCTTTTTCTTTTAGACACCGTACTAGGTCTATAGTTTTATATGCAGCAATACCGCCACTTACTCCTAATATGATACGTTTATCAATTAATCCCGTCATATTATATTCACATAATGTTAATAATTATTCATTTTATGTGTTATATCATAAAATTAATGATTTTTATTAATATAGATAAAATTAATAAATTTTTATTCATTGATCATTCCACTAAAATAATAATCTTGCATATAACGTGGAAATTACTATACAATGTGTTTTGATAGCTTTGTGAAAATGTGAGTGTTTATTAATATGAATATATAAATAATATAAAACAAATATTATTATTTTAAATCTATTGTATTTGCATGTAGTTATATGACTTTTAAATATTATTCATTAATTATATTTAAAAATAAAAAACGAAGAATACGAATAAATAATCATAATATAGTATTCATACATTATATTAAATCTTTAACTAAAGACTGAGTAAACAAAATACTCACAAATTTATAAGAAAACATAAATAAAATAATTTTCTCATTATCATTGTTTCAAATAACTATTTAATCCTAACAATTAGGAGAGTGATTGTGACACGAATATGCCAAATTACTGGAAAGCGCCCTATGAATGGGAATAAACGTTCTCACGCAATGAATGCGACTAAACGTTGGTTTATACCTAATATTCATTCTCATCGTTTTTGGATTGAAAGTAAACAGCGATACTTTAGATTACGGATATCTACAAAAGGTATGCGATTAATTGACAAATTAGGAATTGAATACTTTTTATCTAATTTATTACAAAAATAAACAATATTAAAAAGGAATCATGCAATGGCTAAAGAAGTACGGGAAACGATTCGTTTATTTTCTTCTTCTAATAATGGACATTATTATAGCACTACTAAAAACAAACGTACTAACCCTGAAAAAATAAAATTAAAAAAGTTTGATCCTTTTATACGAAAACATGTAATATATACAGAGAGGGGAAAATAATTAAATAAATCGAAGAGAAAGCTATTAGAGATATCCAATTAAGACTTTATTCTCAAGAGACTCACTTCAGATTAATCTACTGTGTGAATAAGTACCAACAGTAATCGGCCACGTATTTAACTTTATAATCTTATTCTCTTTTTAATTAAGAAGAAGGGACCACTTACTACATTATTAATATAATAGATATGTAAACAACAATGAAATATTTTTAACCATCATAAAATATTTGCGTATTTTTAAGTGTTGCTTAGTTGTTCCATAATTTTTTCTGCAATAAACTTAGGTACAAATTGATCTATGTTCCCCCCATATTGAGCTATTTCTTTAACTAATTTAGAAGAGAGATACATCCAAATGCCTGTAGATGTCATAAATATCGTTTCTATTTCTTTTTCAAAATAATTATTAATTTTTGCAAGTTGTACTTCATATTCAAAATCTGATCTAGCTCTTAAAGCACGAATTAAAATGTTTACTTGTTTTTTTTTCATAATATTTATCGTCAAATCATTAAATCCAAATACTGTTACATTAGATAATTCTGCAGTCGCCTGTTCTGCAAATGCCACACGCTCCTTAAGACTAAACATGGGATTCTTTTGTGGATTTTCAGCAACTGCTAAAAATACTTTATCAAAAATTTTATGGGCTCTAATAATTATATCTAAATGCCCATAAGTTAATGGATCAAAAGTTCCCGGATACATTGCATGAATTATCATTATATATTAAAAATTATACTTTTTGGTTATTCAAACAAATATTACAGAACACATTTGTTTATACAAACAGACTAAAAATTTTTATTTATAATATAAATATAGTCTATGTTTACAATTTAAATATTTAGTTAAAACACAAGTATATTCACAAGATCAAATCATACTTATTAAAGATGTATTAACCAATAAATAACTTTAATTCTTATATTTTCAACATGGTTAAATTACTTTTATTACAGTTTAACAAATATTTATCTAAGATAAAAATCATAATTCTTATCCCAAACCTTAATAAGGTATAACTATAATATAAAACCATATCCATATTTCAAAATATTATTAAAACTTTAATATATAATTATTTATAATTACACAAGTTCATATAATTATAAATTCCGATATAAACAACTTTAACTTATATGCAGATATCTATATGAGAATTATACACGAATTTATAAAAATTATAACAATACCCTTCCGTTTATATGCAATATACGAAATTATGTGTGTATACTCATTATCAATAGATCATTAGTATAAACACATCAAATTATATACTTAGATATTCTAATTACCTGTGTTTTCTAAATTCCGTTCTATATTTAATCATATTGTATAGAAACAATTTCAATTTTTGATATTCTGCATAAGTATTGCTATATTTTCAATAATTATAAAACAATGATAACGCTTAAATTCTACGTAATTCAGTCAACAATTAATAACTTTGTACGGTTAAAAATTATCTTCTAATTAATAAATAATTATCTAATAAATACAATAATTGTTGCAGTGCTCCTCGATTATGTTTTAGAACTGTAATAGCTCTATAACCATAATTTAGACGACACTGTTTATTTGTAAGTAACATAGTAATAGTACCTATTAAAGATTCAATACCAGTTACAATAATTAATCCATCTGATTCGCATAATTTAATACAAATATCATGAAAATTGAAAGTATATGGGCCCATAATCAACGGAATAGAGTGTGCTGCCGGCTCTAATGGATTATGTCCTCCGTGTTTAACTAAACTACCTCCAATAAAAGCTATATCTGAAATACCATACAGCAACATTAACTCTCCTATAGTATCATTAATAATTACTTGTGTTTCCTGAGATGGGGTAACCCCGCTACTTCTCATAATATAAGAAAATCCAGCTTGTTCAGTAATACTTCTAACATTAATGAAACGTTCTGGATGGCGCGGAGCCAAAATCATCAGTAAGTTAGGAAATATTGTTAACAGATGTTTATGTGCTTGTAGTAATAATATTTCCTCCCCTTCATGAGTGCTACTAGCGATCCATACTTGCCGTTCTTTAATCCAAGTTTTTTTTAAAAATGAAATTTTGCTTAGCAAATCCTGAGGCATCTCAATATCAAATTTTAAATTACCCATAACAAGTAACTGATTTTTTTTTAATCCTAACTTAAGAAATCGAACAGCATCTCCTTTATTTTGGGCAGCGATAAAAGTAATACGTTCCATAATTAATGAAATAAAATAGCTAAACCTCTTATACCCAATAAAAGAACGAAATGAAAGACGAGCATTAACAATAACAAAAGGAATATTGCGTTGATATAATATATTAATTAGATTAGGCCATAATTCAGTTTCCATAGCAATAACTAACCTGGGTCTAACTTGATCAATAAATCGTTTCATAGAACCAGGTAAATCATATGGCAAATAACTACAATGTGCATTACCGTGAAATCTAGACTGCGCTAATTCTATTCCTGTTGGAGTCATCGCAGTTAATGTAATAGTTATGTTTGGATAACGTTTCTGTAAAGCACGTACTAGAGGAATCGCTGCTAATGTTTCTCCAAGAGATACAGCATGTAAAATAATGCCATCAGATTTAACAGCTTTACGATAGAATCCATAACGCTCTAACCAACGTTTACGATATGATGGTGATTTCCTACTACGCCACAATAACCGTATCCATATTATAGGTTGAGCGATATACATAATAATACTATATATTCCAATATATAGTACAAACATACGAGATCTCAAAATAATTAGTTAGTATATTTATAACTACCACTTTAAGGAGTGTATGTGAAATTTAAGCATATATCAATATTGAAATATCCCGCAAAATACAATTGAGCAATTCATATTCTACACAAATTAAAATAAATTATTAAATACATATATAAATTTAATAAAGTATCAATAGCAAAAATCATATTTATCTGTTTTATTTTAATATTTTTGTACTGATTGATAAAAATAATCAAGTTTTAATTTTATTAAATATTTATATATGAATATAATCATTTTTTACCTAAAAAATTAATATTTGTTTTTTATCAAAAATTTTTGATTTTACTTAAATAAAATCAAACAATTGAATATACGTAAATTAACAATGCTCAAAATACTCAATATTCTAGAATTAATAATATAACTCTATATAATCACTATTATTCTATAAATGCAAAAACGGGAACATTGAAATATTAAACATACTTTAATAACTTTTATTAAAAATAAATATCTGTAATTTACATACTAAACTTGCTAATTATAAATAATTAGTACCAAATATTAATATCATTTTAATTATTTGAAAATAATAATATTACACCATATATAATGTATGTGTTCTAAATATTGATTATTTTCCAATAAAATAACTATAAATTATTCAAAATACATACATAGCACAAACATAACTAATAGTAATATTTTTAAACTTAAAATAATCTATGCTCAAAACAATAAAATTATTATGAAATTATAATAAATGAATGTGAAAATATTCTTAAGTAGATGTCAAGGTTAAAACCTTTTGAAATATTTCCCAGACATACATAGGACTCAAGTGCTCCATTTTTTTAGTTGAAGAACATAAAATAATTTGATTTTGCCCATATGTTCCAATTAATTTAGGATTAGTTGGTCCATATAATGTTAAATTAGGACAACCCAAAGCTGCTGCTAAATGACTAAGTCCAGTATCAACAGATATTATCGCTGTTGCTCCAGATATTTGCATAGCAATCTCTTGTAATGTTAATTTTGGTAAGGCTATTATGTGATTATAAGATAACTTTACTAACCGATTAATACGTAACTCTTCACTTTTTGTCCAAAAAGGTAATTTAATACAATAATCCGCATTAATTGCACATCGGGCAATGACATCCCAGTTAAATTCCGGCCAATGTTTTTTTACTTTAGTAGTAGAATGAAAAAATATTAAATAAGGAACGTTATTTTTTTGAGGTGGAAATAAATGCTTAATATTATATTTACCCACACAAGATGGTACAGGATATTTTAAAATCAACGAGAAAAGTTGACGAATACGTTCTACAGCATGTTGGGCTTTATCCACATAATGTCGTTTGTGGTAAAACAAAGCACTCATGGGTTCCCGTGCACTTATATAATCCATTCCATGTTTTTCGCCACATGAAAAATACGTTATTAACAACGATGTTTTTAATAATCCCTGAGCATCAATAATTACATCATACTCTTTTTTCTTTAATTCTTGAATACATGAATAATATTTCTTCCATGAAGAGGTATCATTCCAATTTTTTATCCAAAATCTAAGATTTATAGGAATAATTTGATGTATTGCCGGATGCCACCTAAGAACTTCAGAAAAAGTTTCTTCTACAACCCAGTTAAATGATATATTTGGTACAGAAACTGATGCATCAGTAATTGCAGGTAAAGTATGTATAATATCTCCCATGGAAGAAACTTTTATAATTAAAACCTTCATTAAAATATTTATTGATTAATTTAACAACTTTTTTAATGCCTTTAAAACTTGATCTGGAGTAATACTTATTAAACTACTATGATAACCATCATGTAAAGTGTTATCTTTTAGCTCAGTATAACATCCTTTTATACAACGAAGCACAATGGATTGACAAAATAAAGGAGGAGTAAAATCAGGATTACTAGGACCGTACAATCCTACTACCGGACATTTTAATGCACAAGCTATGTGCATTAAACCAGAATCATTACTAACAATTCCTTTACATGCCGCTATAATTGCGATAGCTTCACTTAAAGATGTAATTCCTATAAGATTATTATAATGCTGCTGCAAATTTTTAAGAATACTATATTCAATACATTTATCAACTAATTGATCTTTAGATGATCCCAATATTACTACATGGTATCCGCAATAAATTAATTGCATAGCTAATGTTACATAATGATAATAAGGCCAATTTTTAGATAAACCAAATTCTGAACTTGGGCATAACCCAATCAACAGATTCTTATGATTATTTAAATTAAATTTACATAATACATTTTCAATTTCTTTTTTATTTATATTGAAATGAGGCCATGGTAACGGATAAGGCAAATCACAAAAATTTTTTACAATATTGCTATCATATGCTAAAGCAGCATAACGTTGTACCATTAATGGGAACGATGCAGATTTAAGTATTCTTAAATCATTTATTACACCATATCTCATCTCCCCACGCCATCCAGTACGAACTGGAACATCTGCAAAAAATGGTATTAAGGCTGATTTAAACGAATTAGGTAATATTATTGCCTGTTGATATTTTTCATTTTTTAAAATTTTTCCCAGACGAAAGCATTGCGCAAGCTCTAATACTCCATGTCCATAAGGAAGAAATAACGTACGATTAACTTCAGGCATATAATGAAAAAGATCTTTACACCATTTTGAGGTAATGACATCAATCTGTATATTAGAACAATATCTATTAATAAGCAAACGATACATACTATGCGACATTACTGTATCACCAATCCATGAAGGACTAACCACTAACATTTTCATAAGCAGCAAGCAACTATATTTTATTTATTACATATAATAGCGATCAACATCGTTACATGACAACCATTTTAAATACCGGTGTATACCTTGATTAAGATCAATAAATTTCTTATTATATCCTGCTTTCCTCAACTGACAAATGTTTGCTTGAGTAAAAAACTGATAATGATCACGGATTTTATTTGGCATAGAAATATATTTAATAGGCATATTTTTATGAAAAAAACTTAATATAGTATTAGCAACGACCTCAAATGATACAGCTTTACCAATACCGCAATCAAAAATTCCAGACATATTATTACTCCAAGCCCAAAGATTTATATTAGCAATATCTTCAACATGTATGAAATCTCGTTTTAACTCTTTACTGCCAACAAATAATGCTGGGCGTTTTTTATTTTTGATTTGTTTATATAATTGAAAGATTATACTCGCCATGTCACCTTTATGTTCTTCATAAGGCCCATAAACATTAAAATATCTTAATCCACAAATTTGAGATGTAACCTTTGGTAATATAGTATATACGTACTGATCAAACAAAAATTTAGAATAACTGTATATATTAATGGGTCTTTCATACTTCTGAGAGTTAATAAGTACACTACTATCTTTTCCATATACCGATGCAGAAGAAGCATATATAAAAGGAATACTGCTTTTAATACAATACAATAATAGATCCTTAGAATATTGATAGTTATTTTCCATCATATATTTACCGTCCCATTCAGTAGTAGAAGAGCAAGCTCCTTCATGAAACACTGCGTCTATATTTTTAATATAAGAATCAGCAGAACTGTCAATGATATTTTTAATGAAACAATTCTTATCTATGTAGTCCGAAATATATACATTTGTTAAATTTTTATATTTTATTCCATTCTTTAAATTATCTACTACCAAAATATTTTTGTATGAAATATTATTTAATGCTTTAATAATATTGCAACCTATAAACCCTGCTCCTCCAGTAACTATAATCATATATTACTCACATAATTACACACGCATTAGGTACACTGAACACAGCAACTTAAATTCTTTTTAATACAGTTATATTATTTTCTATGTTATTTCAGCTAACAAGTACCAATAAAACAACCATCAATTATGATTTGATTAATAACACTGCAAACCAACATGTGTCATAAATAATACTCATTTATTAATATATTCATAATAGAATATGTTATATTTTGTTAAAATACAAAATATATTATATATATCTGCAATTAAATTTAATATATCTATATATTATGATTGATTCAATATTATTTTGATTCATTTATATAATAAATATTATCAAAACTAAAACGTACTTTTTTACAATTTTATTATTATCAATAGTACTATTGATTTAATAACAACTATATTATACTTCTTCACAATCATAAATATATTTAATAATATGATATTATTTTTAAACAAGGCTACAATCCATGTATATTCAGGAAATAACAATATTTTTACAACAACATATAATGTTAAGTATCATATGGATACTTTTATTAATTGCAACTTTATATACTACAATTAGTAGTTGTTTATTTAAATCTTCCGAAATATTATGTGATCAAGCGATTTTATTAATAAACAAAAAAAAAGCAGTAGTAATAGATATTCGTAGTCAAGATGATTATTGCTCAGGACACATAATAAACAGCATTAATGTTTCAATAAAAGACATTAAAAATAATAATATTTGTAAGTTAAAAAGATTTAAAAAATCTCCATTAATTGTAGTACACGATAACAATTCATTAGCTCACTCAATTAAACAACATTTATATAAATTACAATTTGAAGAAGTTTATGTACTTCATGGCGGCATAGTTGGTTGGAAATCTGATAATTTTCCTTTATTATTGACAAACAAAATATTAAAATAATGAGAGTAAAAATGGCTTATATTGAAATTTATACAAAAAAAAACTGTCCTTATTGTAATCGCGCTAAAGAATTATTAATAAAAAAATCATTAGATTTTAAAGAAATTCCCATAGATCATGACGATTCATTAAACAGTATATATATAGAAATGCAACAACGATCTAATGGTTGCACTACAGTACCGCAGATTTTTATAGATGATTTACATATTGGAGGATCAGATGATTTGGTGTTATTAGATAACCAAGGAAAATTAGATTTAATTTTAACTAAAAAAAACATTAAAAAATAATAATTACCTATTAACATCACAGGCTATAAGGCGTTTATGTGCTAAAAAATAACACAAATAATATGTCATTTCACATAAAAAGAATATATACCAAAGATGTTTCGTTTGCAGCTCCGAACACTCCTGCAGTTTTTCAAATAATCTGGAATCCAAAAATTACAGTAGATTTAAATAGTAATTCGATTAATATTCATTCTAGCGCATACGAAGTAGTACTATGTATCACTGTTACTGAAAAAATTGGGGAAAATATAGATTTTTTATGTCAAGTAAAACAAGCTGGAATTTTTAATATTTCAGGACTTAATAAAACACAAATGATACATTGCTTCAGTACATATTGTCCAGGTGTTTTATTTCTCTATGCTAGTGAATACATAAGCAGCCAAGTAGTGTCTAAAGATGCTGTCCTTCAATTTAATTCAGATCCAATTAATTTCGATATTTTATTTATTAAGTCTTTAAAAAATATGATAATACATCCTAAAATTAGTATTCCAAAATGATTGAGTTTTCGTGACTATGTCTACTATTGTACATCCTACTATTACAATAATTGGAGCTGGATCCTACGGTACAGCCATAGCTATCGCGTTATCTAGACATGGCCATATAGTATTATTATGGGGTCATAATGCTACTCATATTCAAACACTTAAAATTCATCGATGCAATCAAGCCTATTTACCAAATATACCTTTCCCTCCATCGTTATATTTAGAACAATCTCTATCAGCAACCTTAGCTACTTGTCTAAATTTACTGATTGCAGTACCAAGTCATGTATTTAGTCACGTTTTGATGCAAATAAAACCAAACCTAAAGAACAATACTCGTATTATCATTGCATCTAAAGGTTTAGAGCCTAAAACTGGTCGTTTTTTAAACGATGTAACACGTGATATTTTAGGAAATGATGTGCCTATTGCGATTATTTCTGGTCCAACTTTTGCTCGAGAACTTGCTATAGGATTACCTACTGCAATAACATTAGCTTCTACTGATGCTATATTAAGTTATGATTTACAAAATATACTACATTGTAATAAAAACTTTAGAATATATAGTAATACTGACATTATTGGTATCCAAATAGCGGGAGTAGTAAAGAATGTTATTGCTATTGGAGCAGGTATTTCTGATGGAATAGGGTTTGGATCTAATGCGCGAACAGCATTAATTACACGAGGTTTAGCAGAAATGTCACGACTTGGAATAGCTATCGGAGCAATGCCAGAAACTTTCATGGGATTAGCTGGATTAGGAGATTTAGTATTAACTTGTACCGATGATCAATCACGCAATCGTCGCTTTGGCATATTGTTGGGACAAGGTTTAAATATACATCATGCAAAAAAAAATATTGGGCAAATAATAGAAGGATACTTAAACATAAAAGAAATATATATGTTATCTTTGAAATACAAAATAGACATGCCCATCACTGAACAAGTATATCAAATATTGTATCAAAATAAAAATGTTCATGATGCAGCTTATTCTTTGTTACAACGTACACAAAAAAAAGAAAAAATTTAATAACTATAATAATTAAGAGTATATCTATATAATTAGAATTAATTTTATATAAATAAGGTAGGCTTATGCCTTTAAATATATTAGAAATAGTTTGGAATAATATTAAGGTTGAAGCGAGGTTATTAAGCGAATCCGAACCTATATTGGCTAATTTTATATATTTGACTATACTAAAGCATAAAAATTTTAAGAATGCGTTAATTCACATACTATCTAAAAAATTGAATAATGTAGATATGTCTGTAACTGACATCGCTAAAATATTAAAAGATATATATAATTCTGATGAAAATATAATTATTGCTGCAGCACGAGATATTTATGCAATACATTTGAAAGATCCGTCTGTAACTAAGTATTTTACTCCTTTTTTATATTTTAAAGGATTTCATGCATTACAAGCACATCGCATTTCTCATTGGTTGTGGAATAATAATCGTCAAGAATTATCTATGTATTTTTATAACCATATCTCTACTGTTTTTAATGTCGATATTCATCCTGCTGCAAGTATTGGATGCGGCGTTATGATAGATCACGCTACTGGAGTAGTAATAGGAGAAACATCTATTATAGAAAATAATGTGTCTATAATGCAATCTGTTACCTTAGGAGGAACTGGTAAAATAAATGGCGATCGTCATCCTAAAATTAGGCAAAAAGTAATGATTGGGGCTAGTGCCATTATTTTAGGTAATATTGAAATAGGATACGGAGCCAAAATTGGAGCTGGATCTGTTGTACTACATTCCGTGCCACCTTATGCTACAGTAACAGGCAAACCTGCGAGACTTATAAAAAGAATTAACAAATTAAAATGATTCACTACATAAAAATGAAAATATATAATTTTTAGTTAAGTATTCATTACGTAACATAATCACAAAACTATTATACTAAATACATATATAAAATCAATATTTATTAATATAAATATTCAAATATACAAAAGAGGTTTACATATTTTGAAAAATAAAATTAATCATGTGTACTGCAAATAAAGATATAGTATAATCTATACATAATTTAATTAAATATAATATACACGATAAAATTTAATATTTTTTACCAAAAAATTTAAATAATCATATACCTAAAACCTAGCTATATGATTATATATGTCACTTCTTATATATTTAGTTTTAAAAAATTAATTATATTATTAATATCACCGAAATTATGTATTAATATAATTGTATTAGTACATAGATTAAATCTTACAAAGATATAAAAACTAATTTACTTTATTACAAGTAAATATAATGTGATATAATATAACATATTAATATATATACACTAAATAAACAAAAAACAATATTTCAGTATTCAATTTCTACAAGTACTATTGTCCAAATATTTTATAATTTAATTAAATATTTAATAAATTAAAAACTTACTACAATTTTATATATAATTATATATATTTAATATAATTTTTTGTTTCTATGTACTTCATATACCAATTATATTTTATTTTTAATTGTATAGATTAAATAAAAATATAGTTATGATCTGCTCTGCAGATACACAACATAAATAGAGTTTTGTATATATGATAAAAAAAATAGGAGTACTAACAAGCGGTGGTGACTCTCCAGGAATGAATGCAGCCATTCGAGGTGTCGTACGAGCAGGTCTCTCTGAAGGATTAGAAATTTATGGAGTATATGATGGTTATTTAGGATTATTTCAAAACCGAATGATACAATTAAGCCGACGTAGTGTTTCAGATATAATAAACCGAGGAGGTACCTTTCTTGGTTCTGCACGTTTTCCTGAATTTAAAGAAGATGCCATCAGAACAATAACTATTAATAATATATATAAACGCAAATTGGATGCCCTTATAATAATTGGAGGAGATGGATCTTATTTAGGAGCCAAAAAATTAAGTGATATAGGATTTCCATGTATAGGATTACCTGGCACTATCGATAACGATGTTGCTGGAACAGATTATACTATCGGTTATTTTACAGCTTTAGAGACAATCGTTGATGCAATTGATAGATTGCGTGACACATCCTCTTCACACCAACGTATTTCTATTGTAGAAGTAATGGGTCGTTGTTGTGGCGATTTAACTATGGCGGCAGCAATAGCTGGAGGTTGCGAGTTTATTGTAGTCCCCGAAGTAGAATTTAATGCACAAGATTTAGTAAATGAAATTAAATCTGGCATTTCTAAAGGAAAAAAACACGCAATAATAACTATTACTGAACGTATTTGTAATATATTTTACTTAGCACAATATATTGAAAAAAAAACTGGTAGAGAGACTCGCGCTACTGTTTTAGGATATATCCAACGTGGAGGAAAACCAGTGGCTTACGATCGTATTCTAGCATCCAGAATGGGAGCATATTCTATTGAGCTATTATTACAAGGTTATAAAGGACGTTGCATTGGAGTACAAAACGAAAAACTAGTACATCACGACATTAATGATGCAATACAACATATGCAACGTCCTTTTCGTCAAGATCTACTAAAAACAGCTAAAAAACTGTTTTAAAATTAAGTAATCACTATTATTCTATTTTTTATAATAATTAAATAATATTTAAATTTTATGTATTAAAGAACCAACGTCATGATATGCATAAATTATATTCGTTATTGTTTACTCGTTCCTGAAAACACCACATGTCTGTTGTACCAATAACATTAACATATCTTTGACACATAATGTATTATTTATTTATCATGTTAAGCATGATGATTTGTCATGAATTTCGGCTGCTTGCACAATCATAGAAAAACTATCTGCATTCAAAGAAGCAGATCCCACTAATACACCATCAATGTCTTTTTGATTTAAAAATTGAGTAACATTTTCTGGCGTTACAGATCCTCCATATTGAATAACTATTTCATTAGCTATAGACACATTATAATTTGCAATATAATTTCGGATAAACCTATGCACTACTTGTACGTTTTCTGGAAACGCGCTCACACCGCTGCCTATAGCCCACGTAGGCTCGTACGCAATAACTGAATTTTTAAACGCTTCCACACCAAATAATTTAATGATTGACTTAATTTGATTAAGACATACCGATTGAGTATGTCCAGAATCATATTCTCTTTTATTCTCTCCTATACACAAAACAGGAATTAATCCGATCTTTTTTAAGATAAAAAACTTTTTAGCAATATATGCATCATTTTCCTTATGATGTATTCTTCGTTCAGAATGACCAATCAAAACATATCGTGTATTTAGATCTTGTAACATTGCTGCAGAAATATCCCCAGTAAATGATCCAGATGTATGAATATCAACATTTTGAGCACATAATGAAATGTTACTGTTAATTAAATAATGCATAACTACATCTAAATACATCACAGGAGGAGCTACCGCCATACTACATTTAGAAATATTAGCGCATGTCTTAACTAACTTAACAACTAAATTAGTTATAGTATTTTTGTTACCATTTAATTTCCAGTTACCTATTACTAATAGGCGTCGCATACTGTTTCTCCTATCATTAAAATCACCTTATACAATGATCATCGTACATCATATTAATAACATAAATAAAAAATGGATCAAATACACAACATCTTGCACGATGCATAAATGCATATATTTATAAATATAACAAAATATAAACTATAATATACCGATGTTAAGAATTACGATGATTTCAACAATCAATTATAAAATACATTATAAGTTACAATACATAATATTCATTATGAATATATTATTACCAATAACGTTCTTGAGTAATATGGCCTGGATTACGTCGTACATGATCTTTCATTCCATATTTTTTTTTCAATATTTCTTTAGTATCAGATATCATTTGTGGATTCCCACACAACATTACATGACTATTAGTAATATCCAATTGCAATTCCACTTTTCGTTCTAAAGAATTATTTTCTATTAAAGCAGGTATACGTCCAAAAAGCGAATTAGAAGATTCTTCCTGGCTTGTAATTGTTTGTATATGCAATTTACTAGAATAAATATTCTTTAATTTTTTCATTTGAAATAAATAATTTAAATTTTTGTAATACCGTACCGCATGCACTAACACAATATTTGAAAATTGATCCAATCTTGCATCATGATCCTCAAGTATCGATAGATACGGACCAATTCCTGTCCCACTAGCCAACATCCATAAATTTGCACAATTTGGAATTTCATCAAGTACAAAACGCCCATATGCTTCTTTAGTAAGCATAACAGTGTCGCCAGAACATAAAGTACGTAATAATGGAGTAAATTTCCCTTTTAATACAGTAGCTATGTAAAATTCTAGATTAGGATTATTAGGAGCATTAAGATACGAATAAGCACGTTGTATAATCATATTATTTACGTATATCCCTATTCTAGTAAATTGTCCAGCAACAAATGTATTTACTGGCGCTTGTACGATAAGGCTAAATAACTGATCCGTCCAGTGTTTTACTTCAACAATTTTTCCAACAACCCACGTAGACATAAAATTGACCTATATTTAACTATATTTAAATTATTTAATTTTACTTCAGTTACTTCATTGATATAATCAGAATGAAATTAAACTAGGCGTATATACCGCTATCTTATATTTATAAAATATACGATATAGCATTAATATATAAAATTTTTTTGCAAACTAATATAATATCTTCAAAATTATTTTTTGCTTTAACAAAAATTGATGATACTAAAATTATACGTCGACACAATTACTTTAACGTTGTTATGTTTATATGAATATGCTATAGAATACTTCTCATTTATAATGACTATACCATATATAATTCAATAAATGCATAATATATACAGGTTGTTTATTCATACTGACATTTTTAACTATATATACGTTCACAAATTAATCTATAGTAGCAATTAAATGGTTAAATCAAAGTTATTTTAATGATTGAAATTATCATTAAAACATATTGGTGGTATCTGTAAATACAGATATTTAATTATAATTTATTTTATAAATATTGTTGCTAAAACAGATCCTACACTACTATTTTACCTAATAAAATTAACATCATAAAAACATATAATAATTTCTAAAAATTAGAATAATGAAATTTTCATATAAATAAAAAATATGTTCTTATTCATGATAAATTATAATTATATTCATATTTTATATCTTTTACCAAAGATATAAAACTTTATTAGTTAATTTTATTATTAATAAGACATATATAATCTTCAATATTCAATTATCTGTTAGAAAGCTTTATTTTAGTGTAACCAACAATACAATATAATTACTATTTATTGATTATTATAGTTATAGTATGGATATAGTATATTTTGACCTAATTATATTACTAAATATTAATAGAACATTATAAATTTATATATTGTATAGTAATAACGTAGTCATCAGTTGAATTAATATTCATATATGATAGGAAAACAAGCGCTACGTTTAGCTAAACTAAATATAGTTATTTTTACTAAAATAATAGTTATTCTTAACTAATAATATATATACTCATTTGTTTCTATTGTAGTGAAATTCAATTTCATATTACAAAACGACACCCTTAAAATTTAGATACATTTTATTTAGAAACATAAAAATTATTATAAATTTTGTATAAAAATTTTATATAAATTAAAAACAATATCTACTAATAATAGATATTTAAAAAATTATTAATTTATTACTCATCTATTTTACACCATCATACATAATTAACAGAGCAAATTTTCTGGTTATATACACGATTATATGTTAGTATTTCGGTTATTGCATACACAAAACAGAATTTATGGGTTTATTATTCGTTACAATATTCTGTCAACTACTAAAAACACACAATATTACTTAATATGAAAATGTATCATGAAAAAAAACATTCATCCAAAATACAGTAAAGTATCTGCGCACTGTTCGTGTGGAAATATTATTAATACTAAATCAACTTTAAACCGTAATTTAAATTTAGATGTTTGCAATCTATGCCATCCGTTTTATACGGGCACACAGCGTATAGTAGATACACGTGGCCGTGTGAATCTTTTTAATAAACGTTTTAATGTTGCTATTAACGATAATTTTTTGCCTGTTAACAAAAAATTAAATAAAAAATAAATATATACATTCTTATATCTACATCTGGTAGATATCAGAACATGTGACGCAACAAAACATACTACAGCGTATATGAACGTAAATCGTCAAATTTTATTACTATTACTACTGCACATCATTACTATCAAAACACATTCATTATTTTGGTCGTAATAAATAATAAATGTATAAAAATATTATCAGATGTATAAATAACATTAGTATATTAATAATATTAATGGTATGTTGCAAAATATAGATGATCAAATTAATTATTTATTATGAATATTAAACAATCTACAATTAGTGTTAGAAGTGGTTTGAATATTGATGAGCAACATGGATGCGTTGTTCCTCCTATTACTCTTTCAACTACTTACAATTTCTTTGGATTAAATCAACCACGTCTTTATGATTATTCCCGACGAAAAAACCCTACTCGAGATGTAGCTCAAAAAACTTTATCAGATTTAGAATATGGAAACAATGCAATTATGACAAGTAGCGGTATGTCTGCTATTTATTTAATTTGCTCTGCTTTGCTTGAACCAAACGACGTATTAATAGCGCCTCACGATTGTTACGGAGGCACTTATCGATTATTAGATGCACTGCATAAAAAAGGCATATATAAAGTATTATTTATTGACCAAAATGACACACAAGTATTACTAGAGTCATTAATACATAAACCTAAATTAATTTTTATAGAAACGCCAAGTAATCCTATGCTCCGAATAGTAGATATTTACAGTATTTGCAATTTTCAGAAAGATATATTATATATCGTAGATAATACGTTTATGACTCCAATTTTTCAAAATCCATTAATTCTAGGCGCTGATTTAGTAGTGCATTCTTGCAGTAAATATTTAAATGGACATTCAGATTTAATAGCAGGAGTAGTAATATCTAAAGATCCATATATTTCCGACAAATTAACTTGGTGGAGCAACACACTTGGAATTACCAGCAGTGCTTTTGATAGCTACCAATTATTGCGTGGCATGCGTACTTTAATGCCTCGAGTTTCCCAACAACAAAATAATACTAAAAAAATTATTGATTTTTGTCAAAAACAATCTCAAATTAATGCACTATACTATCCAGGGTTATCCACTCATCCTGGACATAATATTGCTTGTAAACAACAAAGTGGATTTGGATCAATATTTAGTTTCGAGCTAAAAGGAACTAAAAATATATTAGTACAATTTTTACAATCATTAAAATTGTTTACATTAGCAGAATCGTTCGGAGGCGTAGAAAGTCTCATTGCCCATCCAGCTACTATGACACATGCGGCTATGCCGGAAAATGCCCGAAAACATGCTGGAATTAACGATATGTTACTTCGTGTTTCAGTAGGCCTAGAAGATAGTGATGACCTTATCGCTGACTTAGAGCAAGCATTTATGTCAATACGATAATAAGACAAACCCACATTAATATATGTATAAACATATAAAAATTAACGTATGATCTACACCATATATCACTTAATACACACTTGAGTTATTTAAACCACTACTAGTATATAATTCACAAACAGAAAACTTATAATAACAACAGCACTGTTTTAACTTATTAAGTAAACAATGTTGATTATAATAATCAGAAACCATTTTCACGCAACTTAAATACAAAAATATTTATAAAAATAGAACCACTAAACAATATATATAATAATGCTTATTTGTAGTATGACATATATAACATGTTATATATATTATTTTAAAATCCACGAGAGGAAAATATGAGTATGTTCCATGCTGCTCAACAAGAAATATTAAATCAATATTTAGCAGAGTTACGAGGCAATATTAATGTATCATTTGAATTTTTCCCTCCACGTACCAATGAAATGAAAAAAATATTATGGAAAAGTATAAAAAAGTTAAGTAAACTAAATCCCATTTTTGTTTCCGTAACATATAGTGCTAATTCTGGAACACGAGATTACACTGACAAAACAATTAATGATATAAAAAAGCGTACTCGACTAGTAGTAGCTCCCCATTTAACATGTATTAATGAAACCCCTCAAGCATTACAAACCATTGCTCAAAAATACTGGAATAATGGTATTCATAACATTGTTGCATTAAGAGGTGATCAAATCAACAAAAATTATCAATCATCTATGCATGCTGCAGATTTGGTATATTTACTAAAAAAAGTCGGAAATTTTGATATTTCCGTAGCTGCTTATCCAGAAGTACATCCAGAAGCAAAAAATGCACAATCAGATTTAATTAATTTAAAAAAAAAAATAGATGCTGGCGCTAATCGAGCGATTACTCAATTTTTTTTTGATGTAGAACAATATTTAAGATTTAGAGACCTTTGTGTATCTATTGGAATCGATATAGAAATTATTCCCGGAATATTGCCTATTTTCAATTTTCGTCAAGTACAGAATTTTATCACTTTTACTAAAGTTAAAATACCTCATTGGATATACGTAATTTTTAACGGGTTAGATCACGACTTAAAAACACAGAAAATGCTTGGAACATTTGTAGCAATAGACATGATTAGAATTCTTATCAAAGAAGGAGTAAGAAATTTTCACTTTTATACTCTTAATAGATCAGATTTAACATATGCAATATGTCATAGTTTAGGCGTAAAAAATCAAAAACTGATATAATATATCTTATATATAAAGTTTTTATATAAATCTATTTTCTAGATATCATGTCCAAAACGTATATATTTTAAGAGTCAATGCCTATAAAATGTTTATTTTACATGCAAAAATTATTCATTAGAAGACAAGAATACTCATATTTACCTACATATTATCAGCATAATACATAATAATCCTATACACGGTAATATTTAATCAATTACGAATAAAAATACAAAGACATATGATTCCAATAAAACTAACATTATAGATATAGTGTTCAATTTATATCTCTGGTCAAAAGAACAAAAATTTTTTAATAAAAAATTAATACCTTATTATAAAAAATATAAACAAAAAACAGTAAATTAAATATATACCGGTAACTATACCAATCTCTATAATACTTGTATCAAAGTAAATATTTAATAAAAATGACATATTTCTGCACAAAAATACATAAACATAAACAACCGACAATCTTAATATTAGATTCTGGAGTAGGCGGTTTATCCATTTATACTGCAATACGAAAATTATTACCATGCGTATGGTATTTATATTTCTTTGATAATCAAGCCTTTCCTTATGGCGAACGTTCAGAAATATTTATCACAAATCGTGTAACCTCTATAATTAAAGCTGTGCAAAATCAACATCAACTAGATCTTGTAATTATTGCTTGTAATACTGCCAGTGTAGTTTCATTAAAAATATTACAAAACCACTTTTTGTTTCCTATTATCGGAGTGATACCTGCGATCAAATTAGCATCTAAATTAACTAGAAATGGAATTATTGGAGTATTAGCAACACATCGCACTGTAAATCATGATTATACTTGGGATCTTATAAAACGTTTTGCAAATAAACATAAAGTCATGCTATTGGGTACATCTGAATTAGTAAACCTAGCTGAATCTAAAATATATGGAAAAAAAATACCCTTATCAGTACTTCGTGATATTCTTGCTCCCTGGTTAGAAATGAAACAACCTCCTGATACTATTGTACTAGGATGTACTCATTTTTCTTTACTAAAAAAAGAACTAATTGCAGCGTTATCTTCAAATAGCTATTTGATAGATTCTAGACGTACTGTCGCTAAATATAGTTTACGTTTACTACGACATAAGAACTTAACTAAAGGATCTATAAACAATTTTTATTCTATCAGACCGAATAAAATCTATTGTTCCATGAATACTACAGAAGCTACCCAACTAAAATCTATTTTATTATCTCATTATAATTTTTTCTCTTTAGAAATCTTATCAATATAAATTATAACAAGAATTTCACATTTTTTATAGAATGTATACGCTTATTAATTCATATTACATACAATAAATATTCACTTGTTGTATTGAACAAATGTAAACGTACATAAAACATATATTAATATATAATAATTATTTTCTAATTATTAAAATTAAGCTCAGATCTGATCTGTAAATATAAATATTTATATACTCAAAATATTAAAAAATTCAAATTTTTTATAAATATTTATCAAATTTATACTAGTACTGCTAGATTATTAAGTTTATTTACATCAAATTGTAACAAACTTTTACAAAAATAATTCTTGACTTCATTACACTAAATTTTGAATTATTTATTATTTCTAATATCAGTACAATTAACAACCATTATTTTAGAAATTATCTTCATTCAGTAAAGTAAAAATTTATAATTATATTATTTTAATTTGCATCTTTATTTTAAACTTGTTACAGTGTGCGTTGTGATAGATGCGGGGCTATAGCTCAACTGGGAGAGCATCTGTTTTGCACACAGAAGGTTAGCGGTTCGATTCCGCTTAGCTCCATAAATGAATATATAAAATAACTATATGTTAAATAGATTTCTACACAAAAACTGTAAAGACAGTGTATCTAGTAGGGAAACAATTCTACAACATGTCTTATTAAACATTATCTAATGTTTAATAAGACATTGGTTTCGATAATCATTATTGATATCGGTGCGGTAGTTCAGATGGTTAGAACATCGGCCTGTCACGCCGAGGGTCACGGGTTCGAGTCCCGTCCGCACCGCATTTTAATTGTGTTACTCGTTAAATTGTATAAGGGGTGTAGTTCAAATAGGTAGAACGTCGGTCTCCAAAACCGGGTGTTAGGAGTTCAAGTCTCTTCACCCCTGTTATATACCTCTACATAAAAAATTTAAAATTTATAATATAAAGTTTAATATTTATATAATTTATAAACATATATATTTAATATATATAAAAAATATCGTATGTTTTGTAGTTTTATTATTTATATTTTTTATAAATGATAGTTATTATCCTATATTTTTATAGATTTTTACATGATTTGAATATAAAAACCAATTATACAAATTGAAACGTATAAACATTTAAAAAATATAGTATGATTAAAATCATACCGTGTTATATGATTATTTTTCTTAAAAAGTATACGCTACTATCTATAATTAAAAATTATTAATAAATAATAAACGGTTATAGATCTATTTATAAAATAGAACATATAAAAACATACTATACAATCAAATACATATCATTCCTTATTGAAAATATCCACTAAAACGAGAATATTAAAATAAAACAGAATTTACTATTGTTAGTTAATATTAAGAATACCAAATACTTCTATTTTTTATGAGCACGATGACTATATGTATTTATTATAAAAATTTTTATATTTAAGCAACATGGAAATTACTGTTTTAAAAATTACTGCTAGTTTTTAATAAAACATATTATAAAATACAATATTATTAACCATTAAATTTCAACACCGATATAACAAAAAATTAATTTTCTATATAATTATTTGTTTATTTAAAACATAAAAAATAAATTTTAATTTATACACAGCAATATTGTATTTTAAACTAATGATATTAGTATGTTGTACAACTACACTGATACATAACCGAACACTTATATTGATATCGCAGATATAAATATTATAAAGATTTTACTAAAATAGAAATTATTTTAATATAAATACAATGTATTATAAATATTTCAAATCTATTTAAATCTAATAAAAATATGTAATTTCATATGATTAAAATTAATTTAAAAAAATCGATCACTTATTTATGAATAATCTAACTTAATTATTATTTAATTTATACAAATCACACGAGGAAATAAATATGAACGGAGCTCAGTGGATAATAAAAGCACTGAGAGACAAAGGTGTGGATATTATTTTTGGTTATCCAGGTGGGGCGATCATGCCAATATACGATGCATTGTTTGATTCTGAAGTAAAGCATTTATTATGTAGACATGAACAAGGAGCGATTATAGCTGCTATAGGATATGCTAGAGCCACCGGGAAAGTTGGTGTTTGCTTTGCCACTTCTGGGCCAGGAGCTACCAATCTTATCACTGGACTAGCTGATGCGTTATTAGACTCTATCCCTATAGTAGCGATTACTGGACAAGTAGGATTGGAATTTATTGGTACTGATGCATTTCAAGAAGTGGATGTATTAGGATTATCTTTAGCTTGCACTAAACATAGCTTTTTAGTACATTCATTAAGTATGATACCTGGTATTATCGATGAGGCATTTTTGATTGCTTCTAAAGGAAGACCAGGTCCAGTATTAATAGATATACCAAAAGATATCCAATTATCTACCGAAAAAATAATACCTAAATATTATGTTAATAACAAAAAAAATATTTGTAGCATCAAAGGTAATATAGAAAAAGCTCGTGTATTAATGCTTCAATCATACCAACCAATACTTTATATAGGTGGAGGAGTGGGCATGGCTCAAGCAGTGACATCATTACGTACATTCATTTCTAAAACAAAAATACCTACTGTAGTAACATTAAAAGGAATTGGTGCACCAGATTATACAGAAGATTGTTATTTAGGAATGTTAGGTATGCATGGCAATCAAGCAGCTAACTTAGCAGTGCAAAAATGTGATTTACTAATTGCAATTGGAGCTCGTTTTGATGATCGAGTAACTGGACAGTTACATACTTTTGCTCCACAAGCAAAAGTAATTCATTTAGATATTGATCCTGCAGAATTTGGCAAACTACGTTTGGCTCATGTTTCTTTGTCGGGAAATTTAAACGATTTATTATTTGCATTAACACAATCCCTATCTATTAATGAATGGAGAATAAAAGTAAAATCTTTAAAACTCAAGTACCGTTGGTCTTATCAATCAACTGATGACAAAATTTACGCACCAGCCTTATTACGAACGATTAGTGAAAACGCTCCCTATGATACTATTGTAACTACAGATGTTGGGCAACATCAAATGTGGGCTGCCCAACACATGCAATTTAATCGTCCAGAAAATTTTATTACTTCTGGAGGACTCGGAACTATGGGATTCGGAACACCTGCAGCTATCGGAGCTCAAATTGGACGACCCAACCATATGGTAATATGTATTTCTGGCGATGGATCATTTATGATGAATATACAAGAACTTGCCACTATTAAACGCAAAAGCCTACCTATTAAAATTGTTTTATTAGATAACCAACGTTTAGGAATGGTTCGTCAGTGGCAACAATTATTTTTTAATAAACGTTACAGTGAAACTACATTAACAGATAATCCCAACTTTCTTGTTTTAGCTAAAGCATTTGACATTCATGGATTACGTATTACTCACAAATCTCAGATATCAAATGCAATTAATTCATTATTTATGCACACAGGTGCTTTTTTGTTACATGTACTAATCGATGAATATGAAAACGTTTGGCCACTAGTTCCACCTGGTTCTTCAAATGACGCTATGTTGGAGCAGTAATATGATATATTATTCTTTGTGTATTAAAGCTAGATTTTGCCCAGAAGTGCTTGAACGTATTCTTCGGGTTATACGTCATCGTGGTTTTGAATTACATACGTTAAATATGTCGTCACATCATAAGTGTCATAACAAAAAAATAAATATTTTTTTAACTGTTTCCAGTAATAGAGCAATATACTTATTATCTGCTCAATTAAATAAATTGACGGATATATACCATATTGAAATCCAATAAGTTCAATGATTGTTTAAATGAATATTATATTTGACTATATCACTAAGGAAGAAATCAAATGAATACAGCAAATTTTATTTGGTTTAATGGAAATATCATCCCATGGCAAGAAGCTAAAATACATGTAATGTCTCATTCCTTGCATTACGGATCATCAGTATTTGAAGGTATGAGATGTTATGATTCATATAAGGGACCTATTATATTTCGTCATCGCGAACACATACAAAGATTGCATGACTCCGCAAAAATTTATCGTATACCCATTTCTTGGAGTATCAACAGTTTAATGCAAGCATGTAGAGTTATTATTCGTGAAAATAATTTAATTAATGCATATATTCGTCCTATAGTATTCATTGGAGACGTAGGAATGAAAATCAACCCAGACCCTGGATATACCGCAGACGTTGCTATAGCAGCTTTTCCTTGGCTATCTTATTTAGGAGAAGAGTCTTTAACACAAGGGATTGATGTGATGATATCTTCTTGGAACAGAGTACCAGCAAATACTCTTCCAAGCTCAGCTAAAGCTGGTGGAAATTACTTATCATCCATGTTAATTAGTAACGAAGCTTACAGAAATGGTTATCACGAAGGAATTGGGTTAGATATATACGGTTATGTTTCAGAAGGTGCTGGTGAAAACTTATTCGAAGTTAAAAATAAAATTATCTTAACACCACCACGTGCCTCTTCTATATTACCTGGAGTTACACGAGATTCTATTATTAAATTGGCAACAAACATTGGTTTAGAAGTACAAGAACAAGTGTTATCTCGTGAGTCTTTGTATACAGCTGATGAAATATTTATGTCAGGTACTGCTGCAGAAATAATCCCGATACGTAGCGTAGATGGCATTCAAATAGGTACTGGTAGATGCGGACCCATTACTAAAAAATTACAAAATTTATTTTTTAACTTATTTACTGGAGTAACTGAAGATTTATGGGACTGGTTAGATTCAGTCAATTAATAATTGAACATGCACATTTATAAAACATTGGAGTTTAAATATATGCCTCAATATCGCTCTGCTACTACTACGCATGGTCGTAATATGGCTGGTGCTCGAGCATTATGGCGCGCTACAGGAATGACCACCAAAGATTTTAATAAAATGATTATTGCTGTAGTAAATTCATTTACCGAATTTGTTCCTGGTCACGTGCATTTACGACATGTAGGAGCACTAGTTTCTGAACAAATTAACATTCATGGAGGAGTCGCAAAAGAGTTTAACACTATTGCTATAGATGACGGAATTGCCATGGGACATAGTGGTATGCTATATTCTTTACCATCTAGGGATCTTATTGCTGATTCAGTAGAATATATGATCAATGCTCATTGTGTTGATGCTATGGTATGTATTTCCAATTGCGATAAAATAACACCTGGAATGTTAATGGCAGCATTGCGCTTAAATATTCCAGCCATTTTTATATCAGGTGGCCCAATGGAATCTGGCGCAATAACTCTATCTAATAAAGATATTAAGCTTAATTTAATTGATGCAATAACTTATGCTGCAAATCCTAATATTTCTAATATTGATCAACAAAAAATCGAAGAAGAAGCGTGTCCTACATGTGGATCTTGTTCAGGAATGTTCACTGCAAATTCTATGAATTGTTTAACAGAAGCATTAGGACTAGCTCAGCCAGGAAATGGATCATTGTTAGCTACCCATTCTGATCGAAAAAAATTGTTTTTAAATGCTGGTAAATATATCGTCCACTTAGCAAAATCTTATTATGAAGAAAATAATTACTCTGTTTTACCTCGTAATATAGCTAATAAATCTTCTTTTGAAAATGCAATGATGTTAGATATTGCAATGGGTGGATCCACCAATACCGTGTTACATCTACTTGCAGCTGCACAAGAAGGAGCAATAGATTTTACTATGGCAGACATTGACAGATTATCTCGAACAGTACCACATTTGTGTACAGTAGCTCCAAATACTCAACAATATCATATGGAAGATTTTCATCGAGCTGGAGGAGTAATGGGTATACTTGGTGAATTACATCGTTGTGGCCTACTACATAGTAACACACGCAATGTGTTACATCAATCTTTATCGGAAACATTATTAAAATATGATATTGTTTCCTGCCATAATAATACCGATCCAAAAAATATGTACGCTGCAGCACCAGGAGGAGTACGTACTACACAAGCCTTCACTCAAACAAACAGATGGGCTTCATTAGATGTAGATCGTTGTTCTGGTTGTATTCGTTCTCGCGAGCATGCTTATAGTCAAGATGGCGGATTAGCAGTATTGTACGGAAATCTTGCTGCAGATGGTTGTCTTGTGAAAACTGCTGGAGTTCATATAAACCTTCAAAAATTCTGTGGCCCAGCTAAAGTCTATGAAAGTCAAGAAGAGGCTGTTCAAGCAATTCTAACAGGCAATGTACATCCTGGAGATATCGTTGTAATTCGATATGAAGGCCCAAAAGGAGGACCAGGTATGCAAGAAATGTTATATCCAACATCTTTTCTTAAATCTATGAGTTTGGATTTATGTTGCGCTTTAATTACAGATGGTAGATTTTCAGGTGGAACGTCCGGTTTGTCTATTGGACACATATCTCCAGAAGCAGCTAATAAAGGATTAATCGGCTTAGTACATAACGGAGATATAATTAATATTAATATCAATACACGTAGTATTATTTTAGAAGTATCTGAACATATACTAAAAACAAGGTATGAATTGGAAATGGCTCGAGGAACTAAAGCATGGACCCCAATCAACAGAAATAGAAATATACCTACTTCTTTAAAAGCATATGCTCATTTAGTAACAAGTGCAGATAAGGGCGCTGTTCGCGATAAATCTAAGTTATTGGGATAATTTTATAAATGAAAAAAATTAATTATTTTCTTAATACTCCCTGCCCAGCAGAATATCTACGAATTGCTTTACGTTCTCATGTATATGAAGTAGCTCAAATAACACCATTACAAATTATGAGCAAATTATCACAACGTTTCGAAAATATAGTGTTAGTAAAACGTGAAGATAGACAACCAGTACATAGTTTCAAGCTACGTGGTGCTTATGCCATGATTTCAAGTCTTAATAAAACACAAAAATCTTCTGGAGTTATTACAGCATCAGCAGGTAATCATGCTCAGGGAGTAGCTTTTTCTGCTACTCATCTGGGTATAACATCTTTGATTGTAATGCCTACAAACACTGCAGATATAAAAATAGACGCAGTACGTAATTTTGGTGGAAAACCATTATTGTGTGGAGCTAATTTTGACGAAGCTAAAATTAAAGCTATGTCTCTAGCTGATAAGCATCGATTAACCTTTATTCCTCCATTCGATCACCCAACGGTTATAGCAGGTCAAGGAACATTAGCGATGGAATTATTACAACAAGATGCTCATTTAGATCGCATTTTTGTTCCAGTAGGAGGAGGTGGATTAGCTGCAGGTGTTGCTGTGCTAATTAAACATCTTATGCCCCAAATAAAAGTTATAGGAGTTGAGTCATCAGAATCAGCTTCTTTATGCGCTGCATTATCAGCCGGAACGCCAGTATGGTTACATAAAGTAGGGTTATTTGCAGAAGGAGTAGCAGTACGATGTGTTGGAAATGAAACATTTCGTTTATGTAAAAAATATCTAGATGATGTAATCACAGTAGATAATGATGCAATTTGTGCTGCAATAAAAGATTTATTTGAAGATGTACGCGCTATAGCTGAACCTTCAGGTGCTTTAGCATTAGCTGGAATGAAGAAATATATTCAACAATATGCAATACGAGGTGAAAGATTAGCTCATGTTCTTTCAGGTGCTAATATAAATTTTCACGAATTACGTTACATTTCAGAACGTTGTGAGCTAGGAGAACAACGAGAGGCATTAATGGCAATTACTATCCCAGAAAAAAAGGGTAGTTTTTTAGAATTCTATAAAATATTAGGAAATAGATCGGTAACAGAATTTAACTATCGTTATAATGGATCTAAAAAAGTTTGTATTTTTATTGGTATACGTTTGCAAAATGGATATTCCGAAAGAAAAATAATAATACAAGAAATACTCGCTAATGGTTTTCAGGTCGTAGATTTGTCTGATGACGAAATGGCAAAATTACATGTCAGATATATGGTAGGGGCGCATTTATTCCAATCTTTACAAGAACGAATTTTCAGTTTTGCATTTCCAGAAGCTCCAGGAGCATTGTTGAAATTTCTTTATACTCTAGGAACTAATTGGAATATTTCTCTGTTTCATTACAGAAATCATGGTACTGATTACGGACGTGTTTTAGCTGGATTTGAATTATCTAATCAAAAAGAAGAAGAAAAATTTGAACAATACCTATCTAAATTAGGATACGAATGGCATGATGTCACAACTAATCCAGTGTTTGGAGTATTTTTAAATTAAAGGTTATTTTTATACAAAATTATTGAATTATTTTAACATTATTTAAAAAGGTATTTTATGGCTAATTATTTTAATACACTAACTTTTATGCAAAAATTAAAACATTTAAAAAAATGCCGATTTATGAGTTACACTGAATTTTCTGAAGGAATTCAATCCTTATTATCCAAAAAAATAGCTATAATAGGTTGTGGATCTCAAGGATTAAATCAAGGTTTAAATATGAGAGATTCAGGTGCAAATATTGCATACGCTTTACGTCGAGAATCTATTATTAACAAGCAAGAATCTTGGTCAAGAGCAACACAGCACGGATTTACTATAGGAACTTATGAAGAAATTATTCCAACATCAGATATTATTATTAATTTAACTCCAGATAAAAACCACACAACAGTAATAAAAAAAATAGAACCTTTAATGAAACATGGATCTGTATTAGGCTATTCACATGGATTTCATATTGTAGAGGTTGGAGAAAAAATTCGTCCAGATATCACTGTCATAATGGTTGCTCCAAAATGTCCTGGTACAGAAGTTCGTCAAGAGTATCAACGAGGATTTGGAGTGCCTACCTTAATTGCCGTACATAAAGAAAACGATGCATATAATATAGGCATGAAATTAGCAAAATCCTGGGCATTTGCACTTGGTAGTCATCGGGCTGGAGTATTAGAATCTTCATTTGTAGCAGAAGTTAAATCAGATCTTATGGGAGAACAAACCATTTTGTGTGGAATGCTACAGGCAGGATCAATTCTTTGTTTTGATTATATGATTAATAATGGTATGGACGCTGGATACTCGGGAAAATTTATTCAATATGGTTGGGAAGTCATAACCGAAGCATTAAAACACGGAGGTATTACATTGATGATGGATCGATTATCTAATACTGGTAAAATACGCGCTTTTACATTATCTGAAAAATTAAAAAATATATTAAAACCAATTTTTGAAAAACATATGGAAAATATACTGAATGGGATATTTTCTGAAGAAATGATGTCGGATTGGAAGAATAATGATTCTAAATTACTTGTTTGGAGAAAAAAAACTAGTCAACTCCCGTTAGAACAAGCGCCAAACTCTCAACAAGAGATTCTGAATCAAACATATTTTGACCACGGAATATTAATGGTGGCTATAGTAAAAGCAGGCGTAGAACTGTCTTTTGAAACAATGACACAAGCCGGTATAGCACCAGAATCAGCATACTATGAATCATTACATGAATTACCTTTAATTGCAAATACTATAGCTCGAAAAAAATTATATGAAATGAATACGGTAATTTCCGATACTGCAGAATATGGTAATTATTTGTTTTGTAACGCAGTAGTTCCTTTATTAAAAAAAACTATAATACCTAATTTAAAAAAAGGAGATTTAGGTACATCGCCTGAAGAAATTAAAATAGATAATATTACTTTACGTAATACTAATGAAATAATTAGAAATCATGCAATAGAAAAAGTCGGAATTAAATTAAGAAGTCATATGCAAAATATGAAAAATTTATAATTTGTTAGTCGTCAATAACTCAAACCGTGATTATACATTGATTTCAAGTAATTATCTTATTACCACGAAGAATCGTTTAGATGATCTAAATAAATTTTTTAAGCAAAAGTAATAAAAAATTACATATTACATAACTAATTATGTAAACGACAGTAAATACCAATTAATTCAAGATATATACTAAAATAAATAATTATTACATACGCACACAACAATTAACAGAAAACAAGTTATAAGGAGAACGAATGAATCATATAGTACATTTGACAGATTCTAATTTTAAAGAAAAAGTGTTAAACTCTATCAATCAAGAAAATAAACCATTTTTAATTGATTTTTGGGCTGAATGGTGCAATCCCTGTAAAATAATGATGCCTATCTTAGAAGACATAGCCGTAGAATTTCATGATAAACTAAAAATAGCAAAATTAAATATAGATGAAAATCCAATAACTACTAAAAACTATGGTATCCGAAGTATTCCAACGTTATTGTTAGTTCATCATGGAACAGTGTTATCTACTAAAATAGGATTGTTATCTAAACAAAAATTACAAGAATTTTTAAAACCGTATATATAAATTCTACACTTATTACCTTTAATGCTTGTAATTTTTAAAATTTATCTTATATGTTAGTAGACGTTTCTTTAGGATTATAGTAGAATGGCAACTCGTTATTTCGTAATTAATCATAAATTTATAATTTTGTAATAATGATTAAAAGCGTAATCATCATCGTAATGGTAACAATAGAGATTGTATAACGTAAATAAGATAGGTTAAACATAGACATATTTTCTAATATAGTTATGAAAATTACTGGTGAATTAAATCATATTTTTTATACATGGTAATTCAATAATAAAAAAAGTAGCATTTGATTATGCGCCTGTTCTTGATGAACTTTAAGAATGGGTGTATAATCAAGCGCCGTCATTTCTATAAAAAAATGATCATTTATTGTGTTATACAATAGACCATATCTCTTTAATACCAGCGGTATTGTATACCTCCAATTTAAGAATCCATAATTATGAATCTTACAAAATTAAAAAACATACCAGTTTCTGAGCTAGTACACCTTGGGGAAAGTATGGGTCTAGAAAATTTAGCACGTATGCGCAAACAAGATATTATTTTTGCTATTTTTAAACAACATGCTAAAACTGGAGAAGATATTTTTGGGGATGGCGTATTAGAGATCTTACAAGATGGTTTTGGTTTTCTGAGGTCTAGTGATAGCTCCTATCTTGCAGGTCCAGATGATATTTATGTATCTCCTAGTCAAATTCGTCGTTTTAACTTACGTACTGGAGATACTATTTCTGGAAAAATTAGACCCCCAAAAGAAGGTGAACGTTATTTTGCATTACTTAAAGTAAGTGATGTAAATTATGATAAACCAGAAAATGCCCGCAATAAAATTTTATTTGAAAATCTCACCCCATTACATGCTAATTCTCGATTGCGTATGGAGCGGGGAAATGGGTCTACAGAAGATCTAACCGCAAGAGTATTAGATTTAGCATCACCGATTGGACGTGGTCAACGAGGTTTAATTGTAGCACCACCTAAAGCTGGAAAAACTATACTTTTACAAAATATTGCGCAAAGTATTAGCCACAACTATCCAGACTGTGTACTGATAGTACTTTTGATAGATGAGCGTCCGGAGGAAGTTACTGAAATGCAACGTTTAGTACATGGAGAAGTAATTGCATCTACTTTTGATGAACCAGCTTCTCGTCATGTACAAGTGTCCGAAATGGTAATTGAAAAAGCTAAACGACTAGTAGAACACAAAAAAGATGTCATTATTTTATTAGATTCCATCACACGATTAGCTAGAGCCTACAATACTATTGTGCCTTCATCTGGAAAAGTGCTGACAGGAGGAGTTGACGCTAACGCTTTGCATCGCCCAAAACGATTTTTCGGAGCTGCTCGTAACATGGAAGAAGGAGGAAGTTTAACTATTATAGCTACTGCTTTAATTGATACTGGATCAAAAATGGATGAAGTGATTTATGAAGAATTTAAAGGAACTGGAAATATGGAGCTACATTTATCAAGAAAAATCGCTGAAAAACGTGTTTTCCCAGCAATTGATTATAATCGATCTGGAACTAGAAAAGAAGAATTGTTAACTACTCAGGATGAATTGCAAAAAATATGGATTTTGCGTAAAATTATCCATCCAATGAGCGAAATTGACGCAATGGAATTTATGATGAATAAACTATCTATGACGAAAACTAATGATGAATTTTTTGATATGATGAAACGATGTTAATTTATTATAATAACTGTAATCTCTATATTAGAATATATTTTAAGAGATAAATCACCCGCAATCTTTTATATTAGTTTTATTTCACTAAATTTAGCTTTAAAACTTATTTAAAAGCTGTTTGCATTTTTATATTATGTATTATATTATGAACATTGTGTCATTACATATATAAATTAAATTTTAATAATTTGTTTGTACATAAATAGCAATTTGGTAAACTTGTATACTAAATATAAGTAGTAGGCATTTTGTATTCTTTGTTGTATCTTATTAAAATTTTAAATAATCTATGACTACATTGCGCAAATAATTCTTTAGAGAAACATAAAAACCTATAAAATAGATCTTTGTTTCTATTAAATACTTGTTTTTATATCATTGCACTTAATAAATATTAAGTTAGAGATTGTTTATATATAAAACAACTACATTTGATTAACCAAATACATCTTATTCGGTGTAAAGATGAATTGAATATGTACGCTGAATCAATGCGTCCGTAACTCAATTGGATAGAGTGTTGTCCTCCGAAGACAAAGGTTTCAGGTTCAAATCCTGTCGGACGCATTGATTTATTAAAAATTTTATGAAAAAATTAAGATTAATCTATGGAGGTGATTGTAGCTCAATCGGTAGAGCTCTGGATTGTGGTTCCAGCAGTCGTGGGTTCGAATCCCATCAATCACCCATTTACCTATTTTAAAAATAAAATGCAAATATAACATTAAGCGAAGGTGGCGAAATTGGCAGACGCACTAGCTTCAGGAGTTAGTGTCTTTACAAAGACGTGAGGGTTCAAACCCCTTCCTTCGCAAAAATCATTCTCTAGTTATACACAATAAATAATTAGTTAATTATCATCAAACTCAGCACAGATACTAGTAGATACAATATAACATACGCAAAAACCACCTACACAAACTTAATATAAATTATCGGCGAGTGGCGCAGCTTGGTAGCGCTCCTGGTTTGGGACCAGGAAGTCAGAGGTTCAAATCCTCTCTCGCCGATTCTTTATAAACTACATAAGAATTTTTAAATATCAATACTGTATTGTATTTCATAAAATTTATATTTTTAATCAAAGCCAACTATTTAGTATGAATTTAATATCCATATTCCAAGATTAAGAGTTGTTAATTAAAACATGAGCTAATACATCGTTATTTGCCGAACTTGCTATAATAATATCTGTCCAACCCAAGCTCTTAGCTAACTTAGCTAAACGCAAGCTTACTACTATAAGTCTGCATCGTATTAGCCAAGATGTACGATAAAATTGAGGAATTAAATAATATAACTGTTTTAATATTTCTCCAGAAGTCACCACTACCGTTTTAATATTTAATTCCAACAATTTATATAATTGCTCTTCTCCATTATACTGCAACAATTGTCTACAATAGCATTCACAAGATAACACTAACGCTCCTCTTTTCTGAAGAGTATCGTCTAAAACAGTACACCCATTATTACCTCTTAAAATAAGAACACGTTTCCCATAACTATAAATTAATTCAGGTAATTGTAATAAATTTTCACTTGTTTCTTTACCTTTAGGATATTTTGAAACAATTCCCGATAACTTATACATCTTTATGCTAGTTGCACGACCGATAGAATAATATACTAATTTAGTAGGCCAGGATATTCCTATACTAAGTAACTGGTTATGAGCATATTTAATTGCATTTTGTGATATAATGCATAATAAATCTCCTGTAGAAAGTAGATTTAATCGTTGTTCTAAAAAAGACAGCGTTTTTCCTGCAGAAAAACAAATTAACGGCAAATGATATGCGCGTTTACCAACAGAAAGTAATTTATTTACTAATTTTTCTCCATATGGAGACGGTCGAGTAATTAAAATGCTCATACTTAATAACTATATCAAATTTTGCTGATATACATTCATAGTCAAATATGTTACTTTTTAAATTGAATCAACAAATCTTCAGCAAGAAGACATCCCAGGGTTTCTGCTTGATCCAAAGGTGCTCGACCTTCAGTACGAATAATTTTACTACCATCAGGCAATCCAATAAGTGCACGTAGCCATATTTTATCTCCTTCAATTTCAGCATAACTAGCAATTGGTAAATGACAATAACTTTCTAAATAAGTAGTGACAGCACGCTCTGCTTGAATACGTAATGAAGTTTCCCGATGATATAAAGGCGACAACAAAGATAAAGTATCAGTATCACCCAATCGGCATTCTATAGCTATAGCACCTTGACCCATAGCTGGCAATAGATCAGATGGATCGATGTGAACACGAATATATTGACTTAATTCCAATCGATTCAGTCCAGCTACAGCTAAAATGATTGCATCATATTGATCATACTGTAATTTTTTTAATCTTGTATCTATATTACCTCGTAAGTTATTTACTATTAAATCTGTGCGTTGAGCGCGTATTTGACATTGTCTACGTAAACTTGACGTGCCTATTATGCCACCAATAGGTAATGTATCTATATTAGAGTATTTTAAACTAACAAAAGCATCACGTGGATCATTTCGTTCACAGAGAATTGGAAGAATTAACTCATTTGGTAAAGGTACTGTAATATCTTTCATAGAATGAACAGCAATATCAGCACGAAAATCTATTAATGCACGTTCCAATTCTTTAATAAATGCCCCTTTTTTAATGTTATTCCTTGGGGCTACATTTAAAAATTTATCTCCTGTTGTTACAATAGGTATCAACTCTATTTGTATAGCTGGATGATAACGCTTTAATTCATTATAAACATATTGAGCTTGACAAATAGCCAATCGACTTTTTCGCGTAGCAATTCTTAAGATTTTAGTATTCATCACTATAGTTATACTAACAATGGAACATATGATCTTTTAATTTATTAATATACATGTAATTATTTTAAAAATTAAATAACAAAATAATATGTTGATTTTAAATTTTGATTTTGTGTATCGTAACATTTTAATATAGACTAATTACGAAAATTAAAATAATCAATTGTATAAAAGGTTATGTATTCAAATTATTATCTAAAATATTTTAACATTATTACATTTATATTTTAAATTTTATATTCATATCTCTTTTACAAATATTTATAATAAAAATATGCTACAATATTATTTATTAATAAATAATTTATTTATTTATATTGTAATACCTTAATTATTGATCAATCATGGAAATAACATTTAAAAATTTTTAATATATTAATTATCAATATATATAATATTATTATCGTTAATTTAAAATAAAACTAATTTTTTAAATTACTTTAAATATTATTAATCTTATTTTATAAATTTAAAAACACTCTATTTTAAATAAACATCGTATTTTTAGAAATTAATCTTAATACTTTAATAAACGTATATTTTCATCAATTACTAAGATACAATCACGTTAATTTAATTTTCATTAAATGAAAATTAAATTTTTTCATGCATTTACTATTGTGAAAATACATTAACAATTTAGTTTAATAAACTCATTTTAAAGTTAACAATACATATCGAGTTTTATTTATTGACATTTTATATGAGGCAAATATGAGATTTTCAAAAATGAATGGATTGGGTAACGATTTTGTCATTATAGATGCTATAACACAAAATATACATCTCACTTCTAAAAATATAAAATACCTATCAGACCGATATTATGGAATTGGATTCGATCAGTTGCTAATTGTAGAGCCTTCTTGTGATCCAAAAATAGATTTTCATTGCAGAATTTATAATGCAGATGGAACAGAAGTTAATCAATGCGGAAACGGTATTCGTTGCTTTGCGCAATTTGTTTATTTAAAAAAATTAACTAACAAACGAAATATTCACATTAGCACTCGTACTCATCATATAGTCTTATCTATAATGGATGATAATCGTATATCTGTTAATATGGGTCTACCGATATTTGATCCAAAACTTATTCCATTTTATGCAACACAATATCAAAAAACTTATATTTTATTTTTACCTACACAAACAATATTATGCGGTATAGTATCTATGGGTAATCCTCATTGCGTCGTTTTAGTTGAAACAATAGAAACCGTTCAAGTTAATTCATTAGGATTAACATTAAAAAATCATCATTGTTTTCCAGAGCAAGCTAATGTAAGTTTTATGCAGGTTATTGATCGTAATAACATCCGATTACGAGTGTATGAACGAGGCGTAGGAGAAACTCAAGCCTGCGGCACTGCTGCCTGTGCGGCTGTAGCGATAGGCATTCAGCAAGAACTGTTATATGAAACAGTAGATGTACTATTACCTGGAGGAACTTTGTCTGTCAATTGGAAAGGTATAGGGTATCCATTATATATGACCGGATCAGCATCATATGTATATGATGGTGATATTGATTTATACGCTCAAAATGCTATGATATGAAATTATATCGTTTGTATACTCAAGCAATATCTTGAAAATTTCATCTATCTAAGATAGATATATAAATTTTTTAATATTTAAATTTTATTTAACGTTTAATTTTAAATACTATAGATATTGATTAATAAAAATACTAATACTTCATCAATTAATACTTTATATTGATATAAAAGGTATAATTTATGCATTTTTATCGCGTGTTACGCCCTTTTTATGCTATAACCTTAGATTTAGATAACACATTGTACAATAATTTTTCAGTCATGAATCAAGCTGAAGAAAAATCAGTATTATTTCTACAACAATATCATCCTGCGTTATCTAAAATACAAAAAATCGACTATTGCCAGACACGCAAAATACTTAAAATTTTAGAACCAGACATTTATCATGATGTAAATTATTGGCGTTGGAAATCTTTAAAAACAACTTTGCTTCAAGCAGGATTGAATAAAAATGAAGCACAAGCAGGCGCTGATCATGCTATGGAAATCATGATACATTGGCGTAATAAAATTGATATACCTCTTAGCACTCATAGCACGCTGTCTGCATTAAACTCTAAATGGCCATTAATTGCAATTACTAATGGAAATGCAAATCCTGTTGCCTGTGGACTACAACCATATTTTCAATATACACTACGTGCCGGAATTCATGGTCGCGCTAAGCCATACACAGATATGTATTATTTAGCTTCAAAATATTTTGGATTACCTTGTAAAAATATTTTACATGTAGGAGATGACTTACAAACAGATGTGAAAGGAGCAATCTACTCTGGAATGCAAGCATGTTGGATTAATCAATACAACACAGATCAATTGTACTCAATAGATATAAAATTATCGCCACATTTGAAAATTTCAAAGTTAATATCATTAACATACTTACTATAACATTAATAACTATATCAATAACATATTTCATCATGATTATTATGCACATATATTTCAGTATTTTATGAATATTTCTAATATTTTCAGCTAATTAAATGATAAATAAAAAATCGGTAACTTCTAACGACAAGAACATATTAGTATTATCTAGAGCTGAAAACGGAACACTCGACATTAGTGAATCGTATTGCTTGGCTGGAATTGGTAAAATACACACCATGGGTCAATTATGATGATCACTTTACAAATAAATCTTCTTTAGTAATGTGTGTAATAATAAATAAAAGCGTATTTAATCTCTAATTGGTGTTCAAAAAATGATATCCAGATTAGTACCTTTCATAGGTTAGCAAATCATTTATTACGCATTCACTATATAAATTCAAACTTACCAAAAGATTTTCAAATTCTTGATCACAATGACCAAATTCAATTTTTAAAATAATTAATACGTTTTACTTAATTTAAATGAAAAATACGGTGCGAATCAAACTATGCGCTATATTAATACAGAAAAAATAAAATTTCAGATACTCAAAAAATACTAATATCAACAATAATTTAATAAAAATGACATGGATACAGCTTTATTAGTTTTATAGTAAATAATATATATTATTGTTCTAGATTAGTAGATTTTAATGAACTATTAAAACGTGCATATATATTGCGCCTAAATTATCCAAATATTTTGCATTATTATCAAAAACGATTTATTAATATTTTTTAGTAAATGCACTTCAAGATGTTAATAAAATACAAACATGCTTAGTTATACTTATTACCAGGAAAAAACAATAATCAATCTATTTATGGTTAGAAAGGAGCGTAAAAATTAAAAATTTTTAAAGATTTTTAGCAGATTTTAAACATGTATAGGCTTATTATATCAAAACAAAATTATCGTTTTACTAACAATATTTAAAAACTACTAACGCTCTTATTTATAAAAATAACACAGCTAAAAATTTGTGAATACGTAAAACTAAAGAAGATGTAATTTCTGTTTATTGTCTTTTAATAAAACAGATGAAGCTTTATTTGTGGCAACAATCTAATAAATTGGAAAAACGTAGTGTACTCAACAAGAGCGTCAAATAATTTACCATCTCATTTACTGGAAGAAAGTCTATTGAAAATGTGCCTGACAAAATATACGGAGAAATAAAGTTTTTTAAACGTAAAAAATTAAAGACATCATAGCTTATTTAAAATTTATTATTTATTAATTAATAATAATAACATTGCTTCGTCCGAATAATTAATAACACTTAATAGAGGAATTAGACCACATACTGTAAAAATTATAAATAAATACGCTAATTTAAATCACCTAAATTTATGAGAAAACAACTTATTTGTTTCAAATAAAAAAATTATTAAAGGAAAACCTACTCTCACTCTAAACAAATTATTGTGTTGATAGATTCATTAAAATAACAAACTTTAACTACGTTACCTTTACACAAAAAATTTATTATATCACTAAGCAAATAGGATTATAGAGTACATATAAACACATCGACATCAACATATTATGAGCATAAATGTAATATCCAATAACGATTACAATGAGCAAATAATATAATATTTCATTAGAATCAACAACAAATATATCTTCATTACAACAATTTTGTCATATATTTCTATATAATTCGAAGAAATTTATTTAATTCATATTCAGATGCAGTGCAATTAATAATGCTACATGCTGCAAAAAATTAAAATTCTCTCAGATATTTATTGTAGGATTAAAAGACAGAATTTGTTCAAATTATATTGCTTTGGCTAATAAATAACTGTTAGAAGAAGAACGTAGATTAATTTATGTTGGCATCACACACGCTATATATAAATTAACAATTAGTTATTTAGAAACTCATCATATCTATGAAAAACAATAATTCAATCACCGTCTAGATTTGTTAACTAACTACCAAATAGATTGTTTAGAAGTGTCTCAATATTTCTTTATTAAGAATACGTGCTACTACTTTTATAAATTTATATTTTTGTTGTACTAAATTTTCTGAAAGTTAATATCCTAATTTTATTAGATTATTATATAATACAAACATATCTATATTTTTTCATTTTTATTAAAACCTAAAATATTGACAATCTTTTTATACTTAAGAATAACCATACACGCATATAATCTATGTGAATTAGATTTATAATACTTTCATATAATGAAAATATTTACTGAATATTTAATTAAAAACTATCATGATAATTATATTTGCAATCAAATATATAAGTTTCTACAAGTTATTTACATCATTAAATATATTTGATACGTAATACCCAATAATAGTTTTGTAATTATTCTGTTATATAATACGTCATTACCAGAAATTATATAGAAAAAGGGATAACCATTTAATTATCTAATTTTAACTATTATAATTTAATGTGTTCTTTTTGCATCCGTTAAGGAAAAAATGATATATGTTTAACGTATTTCAATTAAAAGATAATCATTTACTCCGTGTTCATGAAAAAGAAAAAATATCATTTTTAAACAATATTATTTGGGTAGACGTAATAAATCCAAATAACGATGAATACGATTATATACAAAATATGTTGCTGCACCAAAAAATAAATTTTTTTGAACTAAAAGATATTAACAAAACCATACGGTTTTTTAAAGATAAAAATGGACTACATATTCGTTCCTTTTTCTTGTCATATAATGAAAAAGAACAAATAAATAACTCTATTGTATCCTTTACTATATATAATGGATGTCTATTTACTTCACGAAAAGAAGAATTTCCAGTATTTTATACATATCAACAGTATGTACACAATCGTTTATTAATAGATGGAAATGCCTATGAATTACTATTAAATTTATTTGAAGCAAAAATTGATGATCTAGCAAATAAAATTGAACATATTTACTTCTCTTTAGAAACATTAAGTTTTGTCATTATGAATGGGCAACAAATTGATGAATATGACCATGCGCTTTCTGATTTAGCTATATTAGAAAACACAGGGTGGAAAATTCGTGTGAATTTATTAGATTCTGAAAGAGCAATAAAATTTTTAATACGCAAAGTACAGTTGCCAATAGCGCAACGACAATATGCTAACGAAATTTTAAATGATATTGCATTATTATTACCTCATAATGAATATGTATTTCATCAGATCAGTTCTCTAACTCAATCAGCAATGGGATTTATTAATATTGAACAAAATAGAATTATAAAAATTTTTTCAGTAGTTTTTTTACCCCCTACTTTAATAGCATCTAGCTATGGAATGAATTTTGAATTTATGCCAGAACTGCAGTGGTCATTTGGTTACCCTGGTGCTATTATCTTGATGATTTTAGCAGGATTAGCCCCATATATCTATTTTAAATACAAAAATTGGTTATAAATAATTGACAAATATAATAGTACTATTGATAGCACCTTACAAATAAATACTAATCTAATAAACTTAAATATTTTTAGAATACGCGCCTTCACAACATAACATTATGTTAAAAATAACAATGTTATCAAAAATAATGTTCATAATAAATTAATACTCAAATAACATCTATATATCAAATTTTTATTTGATATCATATTATAATTATTGGTGTATAATTATTTTTAATATTATAAATTTTAATAACACAATAAGGCGAGGTAAATAAATGTTTCGCATCGTTGCGTCTGATTTAGATGGCACCCTGCTAACACCAAATCACCGATTAACACCTTTTGCCAAAAAGATTCTGCAACTACTAACTAATTATAAAATTCATTTTATTTTTGCTACCGGCCGACATCACACAAATGTCATAGACATCCGTGATAACTTAAAAATTAATGCCTATATGATTACTTCTAATGGAGCTAGAATACATAATGCTGATGGAAAATTAATCGCCTCTTATAATTTAGAGACAGAAATTGTGTCTAGCCTACTAGATATAGTGCATTATGATTCTGAAATCATTACTAATGTTTTCCACAACGATCAATGGCTAATCAATCGATCAATGTCGAATCAAAATTGTTTTACTAACGGATACGAATCTAATTATTATGTTTACCAAAAAAGTGCATTATCTTTAGATAAGATTTGTAAAGTATATTTTACCAGTGATAATTACCAACGGTTGTTATCTTTAGAAAAAAAATTAAATGAGCGATGGAATCATCATGTTAATATTAGTTTTTCACTTCCAACATGTCTTGAAGTAATGCCGGGTGGAGTTTCTAAAGGCCATGCTTTAGAGAAAGTAGTTAAATCACTAGGATATCAACTTAAAGATTGTATTTCATTTGGCGATGGAATGAATGACCAAGAAATGTTATCGATGACAGGGAAAGGATGCATAATGAGTAATGCACAACAACGACTAAAAGATGCGCTGCCATTACTAGAAATTATTGGAAGTAACAAAGATGATGCAGTTCCTCATTATTTAAAACATATTTATCTCAATAAGATACCTAATTTATCTTTAATAAAATAGTTATTTTAATCAATATTTCACGAAAACTTATAGAGTTACATCTTTTACATTATAAAATGTCACTAATATGCTTGATCTATATCAAATATAAACGATCCTATGTCTATATTAACAAATACTCACTATATTCTTTAGTTTAAATAGCATTTAATATTAAAATTATAATTATGGTTTCATTAATTAATAAGCTTATACAAATATTTTTACCAAAAATATTTGTATAAAATACCCAACTATTATTTGTATATCATGTTTATAATACACATTATAATGTGTATTCTATCAAAAATTGATTTAAGGTGTAAAATTGTAAGTTTTATATAAAAACTATTATTTTAGATACTTTACCTCAATGAAATATTTATTATTTAAAAAATAAATATTTTATAAATATAGCAAAATTAAATTGACAAAATCTGGTTCTACTTAACTTTTAAAAATTTTATTATCAATTCAAAGTAATTTATAAAAGATTAAACCAATACTAAAGAACATTGCAATCTGATTATATAGTACACAATAATTCTAACGATTATGTACATAAATAACTATGTATTCCATCAAGTAACATTTGAGTGGAAATCATTACTAATAATAAGCCCATTAATCTCTCCAAAGCACTGATACCTTTGCTTCCTAATAAACGAGAAAATATATTAGATAGCATCAAAATTAACATGGATAACCCCCAAGCAAAAATTAATGACAAAATTAACAAATCAATTTGCTGAGGATATTGGTGAGACAGCAACAATAATGTTGCTAAAATTGAAGGACCTGCAACTAAAGGAATAGCAAGTGGAACTAAAAAGGGTTCTTCTCCCTCTGAAACACCAGTATTATTTCCATCTTCTGAAGGAAATATCATTTTTATAGCAATTAAAAATAAAACAATACCCCCAGAAATTGAAACTGTTTCTGTGTGCAAATTCAGAAAAACTAAAATATGTTCCCCAACAAATAAAAACCCTAACATTAATAATAAAGCAATTACCATCTCTCGAATTATTATAATTTGACGCCGTTTTGGCTCTAAATCTTTTAATATCGACATAAAAATTGGTAAATTTCCAATAGGATCCATAATTAAAAATAATAAAACTGTGGCTGATATCATTTCATTCATTATTATTTTCCTAACAGTTATTTATATTTTATATACATCACGATTTTTATAAAGTACATTACAATATCGTCATACATGTATCATCATTATACTGAATTATTCATGGCGTATGCTTGTATAGACTATGTACAAACAATTTTTATAATATACAGCATATTTTTAATAAATGTTCAATATCTTACAATACTTACAATACTTACAATACTTACAATACTTACAATACATATATTTTAATAACAACACTTATAATAATCGAGAGACTAAACGATGAAAAATGTTGGGTTTGTTGGTTGGAGAGGCATGGTAGGTTCAGTATTAATGAATCGTATGAAAGAAGAGCATGATTTTAGCTATTTTCACTCAACGTTCCTTTCTACGTCCCAAATAGGAACCCATGCTCCAATCATTCCGGGAAAACAGGAACCATTCTTACAAGATGCTTATAATATAGAGCTTCTTAACTCCTTAGATATTATCATTACATGTCAAGGTAGCGCATATACTAATATTATTTATCCAAAATTAAGAAAAAATAGATGGGAAGGATATTGGATTGATAGTGCTTCATCTTTAAGAATGAATGATGATGCAATTATTATTTTAGATCCTGTCAATCAATTATTCATAGAGCAAAGTCTAAATAATGGCATTAAAACATTTATAGGTGGAAATTGCACTGTAAGTTTAATGTTAATGTCTTTAGGTGGATTATTTTCTCAAAATTTAATTGAATGGGTTTTTGCATCCACCTATCAAGCAGCTTCTGGATATGGAGCGCGCGCCATGCGTGAACTATTAATACAAATGGGTCAAGTATACAATACAGTAACTGACTGCTTAACATCCTCTACGACTACTATTCTAGATATTGAACATACAATTACTAAATTTAGCAGAACTGATTCGTTATTAGTAGATTGCTTTAAAGTTCCTTTAGTGGGGAATGTTATTCCATGGATTGGTAATTACATGTGCGCCGGTCAAACTCAAGAAGAATGGAAAGGTCAAGCAGAAACTAATAAAATTCTCAATACTTCTGAAAATATAACAGTAGATAGTTTATGCGTGCGTGTTGGATCATTACGTTGTCATAGTCAAGCATTTGTCTTGAAACTTAAAAAGGATCTGTGTCTTTCAGAAATAGAAGAATTAATTCAGTCCCATAATGAATGGGTGGAAGTTATTCCAAATAATATGAAACAATCACTAGAAAATTTAACTCCTATTATGGTATCTGGAACGCTCAAAATACCAATCGGTCGATTACGCAAACTACAACATACAGGCAACAAATATATTTCAGCTTTTAGCGTTGGCGATCAATTGCTTTGGGGAGCAGCAGAACCATTAAGAAGGATGTTACGTCAGCTACTATAAGTTTGTCTCAAAGTTGCTCTATCATGTACAATCATAGCATGATGTTAATATTAAAAATGAATTAAAATAAAAATATACTATAAGTATTAAAATTCTAAATAGACCAGTTTATTATAATCAACATCACAACTACCACAGTTAAATCTTTTTTAAATTAAACAATACAACACTTATATTTAGTAATAAGAATGTATATCATGCTGATGCTGGGTAATATCTAGCACTCCTTTTAATTCTGGAAATAAGTTCTTTAAAGTGGTTTCTATACCTTCTTTTATAGTGTAGCTAGCCATGGCACATCCATTACATCCGCCATAAAATTTAATGACAACTAACAAATCTTTAGTGATACGTACCAAAGATACACTACCGCCATGCATCTCTAATTGCGGATTAATTCTAAATTGTAATATATGTCTTACTTTATCTTCTAATGAATCATTACTCATACTTTCTTCTGTATTATTGTATTTTTTAGTAGCATTAGGAGCCATAATAGTAAGCTGATGGCCTAACTCATTAACTATAACATCAATTCGTGCATCCTTAAGAAAAGAGACACACAATTGATCTACATGTATAGAAAAAAATTCAAATTCAATGATAACATCACTAGATTTAAATTCTTCTGGCGAACAAAAACAAATACCACATTTTGCATGAACAGTTCCCGGATCAACTACAAACACTCGTATTTGAGTACCTGGTTTTTTGTTCTCTAAAATCCTAACAAAATGTTCTTGTGCGCCAATAGTTACATTAATCATTTTATGATGTACACCAAAAGTATTTATCATAAACAATACTAAAAATTTTTATTTTTATATACAAAACCATTTGCATTTAAGTTTATATGTATTTTAAATATATTAAATATATACTTTATATATTTAATATCAACTGAAAATTTCAAACCACATAGATGAATTTTTTAAATTATCCCAATAAATTCACTCCAAAGTATCGAGTCATCCAAAGACAAGAAACTCATATAAATTTTGTAATTATCAACAATATATATTTGTCCATTTGATACTTTAAGATAATTTACTATCCATCAAAACAAACAAAAATAAAGTACAATTATACTTTTTGCTGTCTAAATTATTAGCCAATATAAAACATAAACAATAACAGTCAAAAAATTTATAAAATATTAAGTTTATCAATATAAAATTTGTAATTTTTGTTTTTACTACAAATAATAATTTTTACTAACATAAGAATGCTATATAAACACCGCACATTATAAATTTCTTTCTAGAAAAATCAATTAATTTCAAATAAACATTGATTTATACCACAATATATAATTAACGCAAATTAAAAAATAGATTGTAATGGTAAATTTTAGTCTTTAAAGAAGCTAATTACGTCCTGTTTGATTCGTCTCAAGTAGAGTACTCTTACTTTTTGAGTAAGAGTACTCTACTTGAGACGTTTAAAAATTATCTAATTATTAGAACTATATATTTTACGATTCTAAATGCACTAAACTAATGCTAAAGACATATAGTATGCAAATAATTTTCACTTTTTACATATTTAATTTAAATAAAGATATATGCTTGCGACTTATATTTGTAACGATATATAGGCTGATAATTAATACTTATTTTCATATTGTATAATAACCAAATAAACACAGTCCCAATAAGCTCAATTATCGATTATTAAATTAGTTATAAGCTATGGAAATATATATAATATTTTTTAAGTATATCATTTATCTCCATACAACATAATACAATCCGTTTATATTTCTAACATATTAAATACAATAATTACTAATTTAAATCAAAATTATCTTTGTAAGAAATTGACATAATCTTGTACATACACGTATAAAACTAAATAAAAATAGCATTTATTTTTAGATGTATAATACATCTGTCGATATAGAACTAAATTAAATATATACTTGTATTGATATATATCCATATACTTATCATTAATTATAATTATATACTATAATAAATAAGTTTCTCATTGTATCTGAATAAAAATTTGTATTACAATAATAGCATGTTATTATACATTAAACAATTAACAAAATTATTATAATCAGTGTATTATCATACACCAAACATATATTTATAAAAACACAAATAAAAAGTATTTCTTATTTTATATTGTATACCTCTAAATTAATTTAATTGGATCTTCATAAAAACGATGAAATATATACGATGAAGAAGTTATTTTCATATAATAATAATAATAATATATTAAAAAGACATAATATTTTTTTAATTGGGCCTATGGGAGCCGGAAAAAGTACCATTGGCCGTCAATTAGCAAATCAATTAAATATGGAATTCTTTGACTCTGACCAAGAAATTGAAACTCGTACTGGTGCAAATATTAGTTGGGTTTTTGATGTAGAGGGAGAATCTAGATTCCGAGATCGTGAAGAAAAAATTATTGATGAACTAACAAAAAAACAGGGAATTATATTAGCTACTGGAGGTGGTTCGATTAAATCTAACATAACACGAAATAATCTTTCTACTCGTGGGTTGGTAATATACCTGACAACAACTATTGAAAAACAATTGATTCGAACACAACATGATAAAAGACGCCCATTACTAAGATCATCTTCAATATCAGGAAATGTTCGTGAATTATTAGAAATTTTAGCTAAAGAACGAAATCCACTATACGAAGAAATTGCAGACATAAGAATATCTACTGATGAACAAAATATTAGAATCGTTGTTAATAAAATCATTATTTTTCGTAACCAAAATGCCATATAACACCTAAAATCATATATTAGTTATTCTTTATTAAAAATTATCATAATTTATTATGGAAAAAATTATCATAAAATTGCATCAACGAAGCTATCCAGTTATCATATCAGATAAATTATTCGATCATTTTTCATCTTTTTGGTCACTACAAGCTGGCGATAAAGTAGTGTTAATAACTAATGATCGAGTAGCGCCAATTTACTTAAATATATTATGTAATCTACTAAATCATGCAGGTATTGTTACTGATCAATTAATTTTGCCAGACGGAGAACAAAATAAAACTTTAATAACATTAAATAAAATATTCACTAAATTGTTAACACAACATTACGATCGTAGCACAATACTTATTGCACTTGGTGGCGGCGTAATTGGAGATATTACTGGATTTGCAGCTGCTACATACCAGCGTGGGATACGTTTTATTCAAGTCCCGACAACGTTGCTTGCGCAAGTAGATGCATCTATTGGCGGAAAAACCGGGGTCAACCATGTGCTCGGAAAAAACATGATCGGTGCTTTTCATCAACCTAATGCTGTCATTATTAATTTAGATGTCTTGAACACATTAACTGTAAAAGAATTTTCTTCTGGATTAGCTGAAATCATTAAGTATGCTATTGCTCTTGATTCCGATTTTTTTAATTGGTTGGAATCTAATTTAGATGATTTATTAGTTTTAAATGCACCATCTCTGATGTATTGTATTCGTCGTTGTTGCGAATTAAAAGCGTCTATAATTTCCATTGATGAATACGATCAAGGTATTAGAAGCTCACTTAATCTTGGACATACTTATGGTCATGCAATTGAATCATACTTAAATTATACACAATGGTCTCACGGTGAAGCTGTAGCTGCAGGAATCATGATAGCAACAAATACTGCTTTACGTTTAAGACAACTTAGTTATAACGCCGCAGAACGTATAAAACAGTTATTAATTCGTGCTAGACTGCCTATACATGGCCCAAAAGAAATGACACCCAAAAATTATTTAAAATATATGACACGCGACAAAAAATCAATATCAAGACAACTTAATTTAGTTTTACCTGTCTCCATCGGGTGTGTAAGGACTATTTCTAATGTAAATCATGAATTAGTATCTCTATCTATTGAAGACACTTATAACTAAAACTATGCCAGAAAATAGTAAAACACATGGTTTTATTATATGTTTTACTATTTTTATCGAATTATTTCTAACTGTTATAAGTTTAAATTTATAATATAGCTCCAATATAAATAAAGTGAAAACTACAACTAAATCAATTTAATACTATCAGTTATATAGACATATTCAATCTTATTTAAAAACAAAATTTTTATCTTTCCTTACATAGCACATAAATATGTATAAAGAAACTGTTAACATACAGATAGTAATATTACTTCAATCAGAAGTGGATTGTTATTTAGTTTATTTAAAATAAAAATTAATAAATATTAAAATTTATTTATTTAAATTAATTAATATTTGTAGCACGACAATTTTAATTGGAAATCTTAATGAAACGTTTTTTAATAGCTCCATCGATTTTATCAGCTAATTTTGCTAAATTGGGAGAAGATGTAACTAACGTCATATCTGCTGGCGCAGATTTGTTACATTTTGATGTTATGGATAATCATTATGTTCCTAATTTAAGCATAGGATCCATGGTATTACAATCACTACGTAGTTATGGAATTAGTATCCCTATTGATGTTCATTTAATGGCTAAACCAATAGATCAATTAATATTAGATTTTGCTTCCGTTGGAGCAACGCATATTAGTTTTCATCCAGAAGCAACAAAACATGTTGACCGATCATTACAATTAATTAGGGAACATGGTTGTAAAGCAGGCTTAGTTTTCAACCCTAGCACTACTCTCAGTTATTTGGAATATGTAATGCATAAAATTGATATCATTATATTAATGTCAGTCAACCCTGGATTTAGCGGACAATCATTTATTCCTACAATTTTAAATAAAATAAACCAAACACGTAAATTAATAGACCATACCAACTATAATATTGATTTAGCAGTAGATGGAGGAATTAACATAAAAAACATACGTTCAATTTTAGAAGCTGGCGCAAACACATTCATTATGGGATCGGCTATTTTTGGGTCTTCAAATTATTACGAAACCATACATAGTATTCGTTCTATTTTATCAAATCAATAATAAAAACACTGACTATATTATTTTATTAAAAAATTAAAAGAAAATATCGTATATCTTAAATAGCTCCTCTATTTAAGATGGAGATTGTTTGATGCTACAATACTAATAAGATAATCTTACGTTAAAATCACACTTTTCATATAACTACAAAACTGTATAATATCTTATTATAGTACGTAAGTCTTAATATAATAAGATATTTTATCTATTTTTACTTTAGAACTATGGAAAATAGACATATAAATAAACCCATTGTGTTTAGTGGAGCTCAACCATCAGGTCAACTTACCATTGGAAACTACATTGGCGCAATACGTCAATGGGTAAAAATGCAACATGATTATCAATGCATATTTTGCATAGTAGATTTACATTCAGCTACAAACTGTAATAATTTACATCAGTTAAATAAGGCGTCGTTAGATACATTAGCTTTATATTTAGCATGCGGTATTGACCCAAATAATAGTACTATATTTATTCAGTCCCACGTTCCAGAACATAGTCAATTAAACTGGTTATTGAATTGTTATACATATTTTGGAGAACTAAATCGTATGAATCAATTTAAAGAAAAATTAGCACAACAAAAAGACAGTGTTAATATCGGTTTATTTAACTATCCAGTACTAATGGCATCAGATATTCTATTGTATCAAACTAATTTAGTTCCAGTAGGATCAGACCAAAAACAACATTTAGAATTAACACGTAATATTGCTAAACGTTTTAATTATAAATATGGTACAATCTTTGTAATTCCAGAAATATTTATTCCTACATATGGTTCTCGTATCATGTCTTTATTAGAGCCAAATAAAAAAATGTCTAAATCAGATTATAATTCTAACAATGTTATTACTCTTTTAGATAATATTAATACAGTATCAGAAAAAATTAGACATGCTGTTACTGATACTGATAACCCTCCAGTAATCAAATATGATCCCATTAACAAACCTGGAATTTCTAATTTATTAGAAATTCTTTCTGGAATAAATGAACAACCAATAAAATATTTAGAAGAATTGTTCAAAAAGAAAACATATCTTTATTTTAAGAATGAAATTATTCAATCAATATCATCGATGTTGATAAAACTACAAAGTCGTTATTATACTGAACGTATCAATGAAAACAAATTACGTCATATACTATATATGGGGGCAAAAAAAGCAAAAAAGCAAGCCAATATTATTTTAAAAAGAGTACATAAAGCAATGGGATTTACTCAATGTTAATTGATGAACAATTAATTTCGCTATTTAATAAAATTATTATTTTTATAACAAAATACCAAAATTTTATTTAGATGGATACTCCAAGCGCACATAAGATTACCAATCTAATGTGCCACATTAGTTATAAAATATAAATACAATAAAAATTATTACATGTAATTAATTATAAATTAAATATCATGATAAATTCATAATGAATAAAATTCTTATTATTGATAATTACGATTCCTTTACTTGGAATCTTTACCAATACTTTCGAGAAATGGGCGGTATAGTAGAAGTTAGAAGACACGACACTTTAAGCGTCATAGATATTGAACAATTATCGCCCGAACGTTTAGTTATTTCTCCTGGACCTGGTACTCCAGATGATGCTGGTATTTCTTTAGAGGCAATTTGTTATTTTTATAATAAATTGCCTATTCTTGGAGTGTGCCTTGGTCATCAAGCCATAGCTCAATTTTTCGGAGCTAAGTTAAAATCTGCACAAAAAATAATGCATGGCAAAACATCTTTAATTCACCATAACGAAAGTGGGATATTTACCAAGGTGATACAACCTTTAAAAGTAGTTCGATATCATTCCTTAGTAATTGATTCAAATACTATCCCAAGTTGCTTAGAGATAACCGCATGGAGTAACAGTAACACACATACCGATTATAATAATAACCAATATGATCAATATAGTAGCGAAATCATGGGCATACGTCATTGTAAATTAGCTATAGAAGGCGTACAGTTTCATCCAGAAAGTATATTAAGCGAACAAGGACATCATATTTTAGCCAACTTCATGAAGTATTAAATTAAAAATTAAGTAAATTTATTAAAACCAAAACTTAAAAATAATTTATATAACAAATGTTATATTTATTATATAATTTAAGTAATTATTCTACTTATTATTAAATTTGTATAAAATAACTAATTATCAATTATTAAAAATTAATATGTCATTTTATGCATAATTATATACTAAAATTTTTAACTAATTTTATAGTTTTACAAAAACTCGCATTATTATAACCATAAAATAAATTATAAATGTAATAAATATATCTTTTCACTTGGTCACTACTATATAAATAAAATATTTTTTATCATCAGTTTATTCGAAATTTCAGCGTGAATTTATCTCTGTTCTAGTTAATAATACGTATAGATATCAATCCTACACATCTTATAGTAGCACAACAACAATTTTGATATTACGTAAAATGCACGACAATGCATACATTATTACATCAATCATAGAATATCACAACATAGTAATTAACTTTTAAATCTTACTTTTTATTAATCGTTCATGATGCTAAAAAAGATCAAAACAGCTTTTAATTGAATTAATATACGTTTTATGCTATACTGCATAGCATTTTATTGAACTATTTTATACTGTATATAATTTATGTATTTTAGACTAAATTTTACTTAAATATCGTCAATTACGTTTAACCTCAACGTTAAATTTATTAATGAAAAAATTAGTAATTGTAATCTATACACATTGAACTAATTATTAAGCATCATATATAAAACCAATATTCTCAAGATATTAAGTATTAAACAATAACAAAACATATCAATTACTAATTGCAATAGAATAAAGTGTATTCACATATAATACGTAATATTCTGATAAAAAATATTATTAAAGTTTAATAGTAATTTATATATATAAATATAAAATTGTGTAAAATAACAAAATATAACTAAAATAAATCAAAAAGTAAATTTTTAATAATCAATATTTTATATAATCAAATAGAAATCAACAATTTTAAATATTAATTTAAAAAATTTAGATTTAAAATTATCAATTATAGTATAAATTATGTTACTTAATTCGTATCTATCTATATTAAAATAATCAATGTTTATTTTTCAAGATCTTATTTTTACTATTATGACTTATAAAATTTTTTAATAAAATCACACTTATATAAAATGCTCAAAATAACCTTATAATTAAAAGTATTACATATATAAACAACCATATTTTACACATATTAATTTATTAATAAACTAATATTTAATTTTAATAATTAAATATAATAAAAACTAATAATCATGCAATATACTACCATCACATTAAAATAAAAATTATCTTTAAAAAGGTAAAAGTTATGAAATCATTATTCGTCAAATTTATTTTGTTTATTTCTATTGTTTCCCTTGCCCTAACCGGTATTATCTACTAACCTCAAAAAAGCGAGTTTCTCAATATATAACGCACTTCGAATCACATATATCCATATATTCAATATGAATTAATTTGCTTTTCGTTTTATATAAATAGATAAAAATTAAAAAACTGCAAATTATTAAATCTACTAATTACTATCTATATTATAGCTATAATGATACGATACAGAAAAAATAATAGGATAATTCAATATCTTTTTTCTTAAATAAAAATAGTTTGTTTAAAATAAAATATAATAATATTGGAGTAAAATGTTATACTATCTCACTAGTCCATATAATTAAATAGATTTATTATTACTATCGATACTAATATTTTATCTTCTACTTATTACAAATAATGAAAATCATTATACGTTAGTTTCTCAACAATTAAATTGCAAAAATAATTGTGTTGTTATATATTTTCATATTTAAATGATTCTATATTTAGATATTAAACTAAATGAATAATCATAACAGGTATGATATAATTCCGATTGGATTGGTAATGTAGAAATAACAGCACCGTGCGTTGTTATTTACGTTTAAATAACATTTAAGTTGTATATATTTAAAATAATTTCAGTCATAAAATATCGGAGATTGTGACAATGACAACGGTTAACCAGCTTGTTCGTAATGCGCGCACCGCAAAAACTTTTAAAAGTAACGTGCCAGCATTAGAATCTTGTCCACAAAAAAGGGGAGTATGTATGCGCGTTTACACTACTACCCCAAAAAAGCCAAATTCCGCATTACGGAAAGTATGTCGTGTTCGTTTGACTAACGGATTAGAAGTGACTTCCTACATTGGAGGAGAAGGTCATAATTTACAGGAACATGCTTCAATTTTAATTCGAGGTGGTCGTGTAAAAGATTTACCAGGTGTCCGATATCATGTCATCCGTGGCGCACTCGACTGTGCAGGAGTCAACGCCCGTAAGCAAAGTCGTTCCAAATATGGAACAAAAAAACCAAAATAATAATATTACCGAAAGATATAATGGCTCTCTTTTTTACTTTTGATTTAAATAAAATTTCAAACATAAGGTGTAATTAGTTAACCGTGATTATAATCACATAACAATTAATTTTATATTTAAATATCATATCAATGAATTAACGAGGAATTATAATTCATGCCACGCCGTCGCGTCATTATAAAACGAAATATTCTTCCAGATCCAAAATTTGGATCTGATCTATTAGCAAAATTTATTAATCTATTAATGTTAAACGGAAAAAAATCTATTGCAGAAACAATAGTATATTCCGCTTTAAATATTCTATTCAAGCAATCCAATAAAGATTGTCTAGAAACATTCGAAACAGCTATAAATAATGTACGTCCAATTGTAGAAGTAAAATCTAGACGTGTTGGAGGTTCTACCTATCAAGTACCAGTAGAAGTACGTCTTATACGTAGAAATACTTTAGCAATGCGATGGATTATTGACGCTGCTCGTAAAAGAAATGATCAATCTATGGAATTACGTTTAGCAAATGAATTTTTAGATGCCACAGAAGGAAAAGGAAATGCTGTTAAAAAACGTGAAGAAATACATCGTATTGCAGAATCTAATAAAGCTTTTGCTCATTATCGTTGGTAATTACATCTCACAATCGCACCAACATACACAAAATATATGGTATCATTCAGGTTTTAAAAACTCTTAACAATTATTTAACTACTAAGTCTCGTTTATCTTAAATATATTAAATATACTAAGATAATTTAGAAACAGTATTTTACATATAACAGACATTATTGTGGGAATAATAACAAATATTATTGAGGATATTAATGACTCGTGTAACACCGATTGTACGGTATCGTAATATTGGAATAAGTGCGCATATTGATGCCGGAAAAACTACTACAACTGAACGCATTTTGTTTTATACAGGTGTAAATCATAAAATTGGAGAAGTACATACTGGTTCTGCAACTATGGACTGGATGGAACAAGAACAAGAGCGAGGAATAACAATTACTTCTGCAGCTACTACATGTTTTTGGTCAGGTATGGCTAATCAATTCGACTCACATCGTATTAATATAATAGATACTCCTGGACATGTTGATTTTACCATCGAGGTAGAACGCTCTATGCGTGTCCTTGACGGTGCAGTAATGATTTATTGTGCCGTAGGAGGAGTACAACCTCAATCTGAAACTGTATGGCGTCAAGCAAATAAATATAAAGTACCACGTATTGCGTTTGTAAATAAAATGGATCGAGTAGGCGCAGATTATCTACGAGTTGTAGAACAATTAAAAACTAGATTATTTGCAAATCCTGTACCTATTCAATTAGCTGTAGGCTCAGAAGACAAATTTACTGGAATTATCGATTTAATCAAAATGAAAGCAATTCATTGGAATGAATCTGATCAAGGCGTCACTTTTGTTTATAGCAAAATACCTGAAAATTTAATAGAACTATCAGATATATGGCATAAACATTTAATAGAATCTGCTGTTGAAGAATCTGAAGAATTAATGGATAAATATTTGTCTAACAAACATCAATTGACAGAAAAAGAAATTAAACAAGCATTACGTCAAAGAGTATTAAATAATGAAATTATACTAGTAACATGTGGATCTGCTTTTAAAAACAAAGGAGTGCAAGCAATGTTAGATGCTGTTATAGAATATTTACCATCTCCAAGTGACATAACATCTATTACAGGTGTATTAAAAGACGGATCTACTCAAATTAAACGCCACGCTAATGACAACGAACCATTTTCAGCTTTAGCATTTAAAATAGCTACTGATCCATTTGTGGGAAACTTAACTTTTTTTAGAGTGTATTCAGGGGTCGTAAGTTCCGGAGATAATGTTTTAAACCCTACAAAAGAAAAACGTGAACGATTCGGTCGCATTGTACAAATGCATGCAAATAAAAGAGAAGAAATTAAAGCTGTTCATGCAGGAGATATTGCTGCAGCTATTGGTCTAAAAGATGTTGATACTGGAGATACCTTATGTGACCCATTTTCACCAATTATCCTTGAACGTATGGAATTTCCAGAACCAGTTATTTCTGTAATGGTCGAAGCTAAAACTAAAGCAGATCAAGATAAAATGAGTTTAGCTTTAACTCGTCTAGCTCAAGAAGACCCATCATTTCGTGTATGGATCGATAAAGACTCTGGTCAGACTATTATTGCCGGAATGGGTGAATTGCATTTAGAAATTCTCGTAGAACGTATGAGGAGAGAATTTAATGTTGAAGCTAATGTAGGAAAACCTCAAGTTGCATATCGTGAAACCATTCGTACTAGTGTAACACAAGAAGGTAAATTTATTCGTCAATCAGGAGGTAGAGGTCAATTTGGTCATGTGTGGTTACGTATCGAACCTATGTATCCAAAAGAAGAAGAAGAAAATTATAAATTTTTAAACAAAATTGTAGGAGGTGCTATCCCCAAGGAATATATACCTGCTGTAGATAAAGGCGTACAAGAACAAATAAGTAATGGAATTCTTGCAGGATATCCAATTGTGAATATTTGTGTAACTATTTTTGATGGTTCTTATCACGAAGTTGATTCTTCAGAAATAGCATTTAAAATAGCAGGATCTATAGCGTTTAAAGAAGGGTTTATGAAAGCCAATCCCGTATTATTAGAGCCTATTATGCATGTAGAAATTGAAACACCCGAAGATTATATGGGAGATGTTATTGCAGATTTAAATCGTCGTCGAGGTATAATTAGTGGTTTAGAAAACTCTACCATTGGTGGAAAAATAATTTGCGCTCAAGTTCCTTTATCAGACATGTTTGGTTATGCTACTAGTCTACGTTCACAAACTCAAGGACGCGCTTGTTATTCCATGGAATTTTTAAAATATAATGAAGTACCCAATAATATAGCTCAAATTATTATAAATTCTCGTCAAACTAAGTAATAATAGTATTTATATTTAATCATTTTTAAAAAAACTATAAAAAGATTTAAGGAGTCTAGAGGTGTCCAAAGAAAAATTTAAACGCGTAAAACCACATATTAATGTAGGAACCATTGGTCATGTAGACCACGGGAAAACTACTCTAACTGCCGCTATAACTACTGTTTTGTCCAAACAGTATGGCGGCTGCGCGCGTGCTTTTGATCAAATTGACAATGCTCCAGAAGAAAAAGCGCGAGGAATTACTATAAATACTTCTCATGTCGAATATGATACTGCACATCGCCATTACGCACATGTTGACTGCCCCGGACATGCTGATTACGTAAAAAATATGATTACTGGAGCTGCACAAATGGATGGAGCAATATTAGTAGTAGCTGCCACTGATGGGCCTATGCCCCAAACCCGCGAGCATATTTTATTAGCCAGACAAGTAGGGGTCCCTCACATAATTGTATTTATGAATAAATGCGATATGGTTAATGATGAGGAATTATTAGAATTAGTTGAAATGGAAATGCGAGAATTACTATCTCAATATGATTTCCCAGGGGAAAATACACCAATTATTCGTGGATCTGCTTTAAAAGCATTAGAAGGCGAAGAAATATGGTCTAACAAGATTTTGGAATTATCAGATGTATTAGACAATTATATTCCAGAACCCGAACGGGCTGTAGATCAACCATTTTTATTACCTATTGAAGATGTATTTTCTATTTCCGGTCGAGGCACAGTCGTAACAGGCCGTATTGAACGTGGTATTATAAAAGTAGGAGAAGAAATGGAGATTGTCGGCATAAAAAATACAATAAAAACCACATGTACTGGAGTAGAAATGTTTAGAAAGTTATTAGACGAAGGACGTGCTGGAGAAAATGTTGGTATTTTGTTACGTGGTACTAAACGAGACGAAGTCGAACGTGGTCAAGTATTATCTAAGCCTGGACATATCAAACCTCATTCTCATTTTGAATCGGAAGTATATATTCTTAACAAAGATGAAGGAGGAAGACATACACCATTTTTTAAGGGTTATCGCCCCCAATTTTACTTTCGTACTACAGATGTCACTGGTGCTATTGAATTACCAGAAGGAGTAGATATGGTCATGCCTGGAGATAACATTAAAATGATTGTTACTTTAATTGCTCCAATAGCTATGAACGACGGCCTTCGGTTCGCTATTAGAGAAGGAGGCCGTACCATAGGAGCTGGTATTGTATCTAAAATTATATCTTAATTACGCAATTTGATAAATACAGTGGTAATACAGTTATATTACACAAATACAGTAATGTTTTGGTATGCATATAGAAAATAAAAATAAAAAAAAAATATATATATTGGAAGCAACTAAATGGATCAGCGTTATAGGATTAGTATTAACGTCTATCATTGGCAACTATCTATATCGTGATTATAATGCTTTCATAAGAGGTGTAGTAATTTTTATTATTATTACTATTGCTACATACATCACCTCAACTACTAAAATAGGAAAACTAATAATTATATTTGGAAATGATTCACATACTGAATTACGAAAAGTAGTATGGCCTACTTACCGGGATGGATTCAATACTACTTTAATTGTAATAGGAGTAACTATAGTTATATCATTATTGTTATGGGGATTAGATACTATTTTAGTTTATCTGATATCATTTAGTCTGAGGTTATAATATGACCGATACTTTAAAAAAAAATTGGTATGTCATTCAAGCATTTTCTGGATTTGAAAATCGCGTAGCTCATTCTTTGCGTGAGTATATTAAACTACACAAAATGGATACAATGTTTGGTGAAATCATGATCCCAACAGAAGAGGTAGTAGAAATGCGCGCTGGACAACGTAGGAAAAGCGAACGAAAATTTTTTCCTGGTTATGTATTAGTACAAATGATAATGAACGATTCTAGTTGGCATTTAGTAAAAAGTGTTCCGCGTGTTATGGGTTTCGTTGGAGGAACATGCGATAAACCTGCTCCTATTGGAGATAAAGAAGTTAATGATATTATCCATCGACTACAACAAATAGGAGATAAGCCCCGCCCCAAAACATTGTTTGAACCTGGAGAACTTATCCGAGTCAGCAATGGCCCTTTTTCTGATTTTAATGCGGTAGTAGAAGAAGTAGATTATGAAAAAAATCGTTTAAAAGTATCAGTTTCTATCTTTGGACGAGCCACTCCGGTAGAATTGGATTTTTCTCAAGTTGAAAAATCTTAATTTAAAAATCATGTATTAAAAGAGTTATACATGTAAGTATAACGATAAAAATAATTACTCTTTTTGTTTATGTTTAAATAATAAACGAATGTAAAATAAATAAAAAGAAAGTGTTGTTAATTTTATTGCTAGGGACGATTAATATGGTTAAAAAAGTACAAGCCTGTATTAAACTACAAATTTCTGCAGGAGCTGCTAATCCTAGTCCTCCTATTGGACCTGCTTTAGGCCAACAAGGAGTTAATATTATGGAATTTTGTAGAGAATTTAATACAAAAACTGAAAAACTTGAAACAGGACTACCGATTCCAGTCATCATTACCGTTTATACTGATCGTTCTTTTTCATTTATTACTAAAACCCCTCCTGCTTCAGTATTATTAAAAAAAGCTGCAAGTATTCAATCTGGATCTGAAAAGCCAAATATAATAAATATTGGTAAGGTATCGCGTACTCAAATTTATGAAATCGCAAAAATTAAAGCTGTTGATATGACAGGTTCTAATATTGAATCAATATCACGTTCTATCATAGGTACAGCTCATTCTATGGGATTAAAAGTGGAAGATTAATATGAGCAAATTAAGCAAAAGAATGCGTATAATACAGAGTTATGTAGATACATCTGTGCAGTATTCTGTGACAGATGGATTACAATTATTAAAAAAAAATACAAAAGTTAAATTTATTGAAAGTGTTGATGTCGCTATTAATTTAGGAATTGATGCACGTAAATCTGATCAAAACATACGTAGTAATGTAATTTTACCACATGGTATTGGCCGTGATGTTCGCATTGCTGTTTTTACACAAGGAGATAATATTTTATTAGCCAAAAATGCTGGAGCTGATTTAGTTGGATTAGATGATTTATCTGATGAAATAAAAACAGGAAAGTACCGATTAGATGTAGTTATTGCATCTCCTGACGTAATGCATGTAGTAAGTAAATTGGGTCCCATTTTAGGACCAAAAGGTTTAATGCCAAATCTTAAAATGGGTACTATATCTAATAATGTGGAAGAATCAGTTAAAAATATTAAATTAGGACAGATACGTTATAAAAATGACAAACATGGCATTATTCATTCCACCATTGGTAGAATTAATTTTGATACCATAAAACTTAAGGAGAATTTAGAAGCATTAATAGTATCTTTAAGACAAGTCAAGCCAGTAATATTTAAAGGAACATACATAAAAAAGATAACTCTTTCTACCACTATGGGTAGGTCTGTATCTATTGATCAAAATACTCTATTTATTACACATTAACTATGATATTAATGCGTTTTTATTAATAGATTCTTTACATGATTTAGAAATTAGTCTAAACTCTGTCAAGTTAGAGTATTTGTAATTGTAGTATTAAATATATTAAATATGCGGTATAGTATTTATAAGGTAATTATCGTTACCAATTGATGCAATTAAAATAATACGATTGCTTGCTCATCTTATAAAGAAGATAATTTTCTTGCAAAAATATTTCATTTAGCATTTTAATACCGTAATCTTTAATATATTGATGTATATGCTTTAACTTAATGTTCCAATACATAATAAATACATATTAAATCAAATCAAGGCGTTGTTTTATGGTATTAAACCTACAAAAAAAAGAAGAAATTGTTTGTAAGATACACGAAACAGCTAAAAAATCTTTATCAGCAGTAGTAGCTTCTCTAGATGGTGTTACTGTAAATGAAGTAACCAAATTGCGAAAAGAAGCGCGTAATCTTAAAGTCTACATACATGTAGTTCGCAATACGTTAATGCGGAAAGTAGTAGAACATACGTCCTTATCATGTTTGCAAGATATTTTAATAGGACAAAACATTATCGCATTTTCTATGCATCAACCTCGTGATGCTGCACGTATTTTCGTAAAATTTAATAAAAATCATAAACATTTTAAAATAAAAGGCGCTGCTTTTGAGGGTAAATTTATTCCCGCATCAAAAATTAATCTATTATCTGATTTACCCAATCATGAAGAAGCTATTTCCAGATTAATGACAATTATGAAAACAAGTAGTATAGGCAATTTAATACGAGTTTTATACGTATTATCTAATCAAAAAACGAGATTATAATTTATTAAAAATATTTATACTATTTTTTAATAAATAGTAATTTGATTATGTAATCCTCTTTAATATTTTATATTTTTGGAAATTTTTATGTCTCTCACAAAAGAACAAATTTTAGATGCTATTTCCAATATGTCTGTTGTGGAAATAGTTAAATTAACTTCTATGATGGAAGAAAAATTTGGAGTGTCTACTGCTTCATTAGTCACTGTTGAACAACCCGATGCATCAGAGCCACCTATAAAAGAACAAACCGAATTTAATGTTTTTTTAACCGCCATTGGCAACAACAAAATTCCTGTAATTAAAACTGTACGAAGTATTACTGGACTAGGGCTAAAAGAAGCAAAAGAATTAGTAGAATCTGCACCCGTAATTTTAAAAGAATCAATAAATAAAGATGATGCTGAAACCTTAAAAAAAACTTTAGAAACAGCAGGCGCAACCGTTGAAATTAAATAGAAATAAACCAATAATACTTTTCTATTGGTTGTTGACTATAAACTGTATGTTATTAACATCAAAATGATGTTTAATTTTAAACAACATAAAATGATGATATTTCAATATTTTATGTATTTCAACTGCAAAAACGCACAAGTATTTTATATATGTACATCTACGTTCAAAATAATATATACAGTAAATTTACTACTATATGTTAGGTTATAATATAGCAGCTAACTTATTTCTTGAAAAACAATCATCCATATTAATTAATCGAGGAACTTTATGGTGTATTCCTATACTGAAAAGAAACGTATTCGTAAAGACTTTGGAAAACGTCCTCAAGTTTTAGATATTCCATATCTTCTTTCTATTCAGCTTGATTCTTTTCAAAAATTTATTAGGCATGATCCAGAAAGACAATGTGGATTAGAAACAGCTTTTAGATCTGTTTTCCCCATTAAAAGCTATAACGGTAATGCTGAGCTAAGATACATTAAATATCGATTAGGAGAACCAACATTTGATGTAAAAGAATGCCAAACACGTGGTATCACTTTTTCTGCACCGTTACGCGTACGTCTGTGCTTAATTATTTACGAACGTGATGGATTAAATAACGTAATAAAGAATACTAAGGAACAAGAAGTATATATGGGTGAAATTCCACTTATGACCAATAACGGTACTTTTATTATTAATGGCATTGAGCGAGTCATTGTATCTCAATTACATAGAAGCCCCGGCGTATTTTTCGATAGTGATAAAGGTAAAACACATTCATCAGGAAAAGTATTATATAACGCACGTATTATCCCATATAGAGGATCTTGGTTAGATTTTGAATTTGATCTAAAAGATAATTTATTTGTACGTATTGATAGACGACGAAAGTTACCAGTAACAGTGATACTGCGTGCTTTAAATTATACTACTGATCAAATATTGAATATGTTCTTTAATAAAGTAATATATGAAATTCAAAATAATACATTATATATGCATCTAATCCCTGAAAGATTACGCGGCGAAACAGCATCCTTTGACATTATTGTTAATGGTATTACATATGTAAAAAAAGGACGGCGTATTGCAGCTAAACATATTAATCAATTAAAAAAAGACAATATTTCAAAAATTGAAATACCTATAGATTATATAATTGGCAAAGTTGTTATAAAAGACTACATTGACAAAAACACTAATGTGCTTATTGTTGCAGCTAATACAGAAATATCTACCGATATATTACATAACTTAATTCAGTCAGGATATAAATCCATAGAAACATTATTTAGCAATGATCTAGATTATGGTAATTATATTTCTGAAACCTTGCGTATTGATACAACCACTAATAGATTTGATGCACTAATAGAAATTTATCGTGTAATGCGCCCGGGAGAACCACCAACTAAAGAAGCTGCTGAATATTTATTTGAAAATCTATTTTTCTCAGAAGAACGTTATGACTTGTCTGCTGTAGGCAGAATGAAATTTAATCGTTCATTGCAACGAACACAAATAGAAGATTTAGGAATATTAAAAAAAGACGATATTGTTGATGTAATTAGAAAATTAATCGAGATTAGAAATGGTAAAGGAGATGTAGATGATATTGATCATTTAGGCAATCGACGTATTCGATCTGTAGGTGAAATGGCGGAAAATCAATTTAGAATTGGATTAGTTAGGGTAGAACGTGCAGTAAAAGAACGATTATCTTTGGGTGATTTAGATACGTTAACCCCCCAGGATTTAATTAATGCTAAACCAATTTCAGCTGCGGTAAGAGAATTTTTTACTTCTAGCCAATTATCTCAATTTATGGATCAAAATAATCCATTGTCAGAAATTACTCATAAACGTCGTATATCTGCCTTAGGGCCGGGAGGCTTAACTAGAGAACGCGCAGGATTTGAAGTACGTGATGTTCATCCCACACATTATGGTCGAGTCTGTCCCATAGAAACTCCAGAAGGACCAAATATAGGCTTAATTAACTCATTATCTGTATATGCCCGAGCTAACGAATACGGATTTTTAGAAACTCCATATCGTAAGGTTCAAAATGGTATCGTCAGTAATGATATTTATTATTTGTCTGCAATCGAAGAAAGTAATTTTGTTATTGCTCAAGCAAATACCAACCTAAATCCAATAGGAGAATTTATTGACGATTTAGTAACCTGTCGAAATAAAGGTGAATCTGGTCTTTTTAAAAAAGATCAAGTTGATTACATGGACGTCTCCACGCAACAAATAGTATCAGTTGCTGCCTCATTAATTCCTTTTTTAGAGCACGATGATGCTAATCGTGCTCTAATGGGTGCAAATATGCAACGTCAAGCCGTTCCCGTTTTATGTAGTGAAAAACCGTTAGTTGGCACTGGAATGGAACGTGCAGTCGCTATAGATTCCGGTGTCACCGCGATAGCTAAGCGCGGTGGGATCGTTAAATATGTAGATGCATCGCGTATTGTAATACATGTTAATAAGAATGAAACACATGATGAAGAGTCAGGAATTGATATCTATCATCTAACAAAATATATTCGATCAAATCAAAATACCTGTATTAATCAACGACCTTGTGTATCTTTAGAAGAATCAGTAGAACGTGGAGATGTAATAGCGGACGGTCCGTCCACTGATTTAGGAGAATTAGCGTTAGGACAAAATATGCGAATTGCCTTTATGCCTTGGAATGGATACAATTTTGAAGACTCAATGTTAGTTTCAGAACGTGTAGTACAAGAAGATAGATTTACAAGTATACATATTCAAGAATTGACTTGTGTATCTCGCGATACTAAATTAGGACCTGAAGAAATAACAGCTGATATTCCAAATGTAGGAGAAACAGCGTTATCTAAACTAGATGAATCTGGAATTATCTACATTGGAGCAGAAGTTATAGGGGGAGATATCCTCGTTGGAAAAGTTACACCTAAAGGAGAAACTCAATTAACACCAGAAGAAAAATTACTTCGTGCTATTTTTGGCGAAAAAGCCTCCGATGTTAAAGATTCATCCTTACGAGTTCCTAATGGAGTATGCGGTACTGTAATTGATGTACAAATATTTACTAGAGATGGTATTAACAAGGACAACCGTTCATTAGCAATTGAATCTGCTAAATTAAAACAAGTAAAAAAAGATTTAAATGAAGAATTCCAAATTTTTGAATCAGCTTTATTTGATCGAGTTTATGATATATTAATTGCGAGTGGCATCGAAAAAGAACAATTAATTAACATTAACCGTGATTCTTGGTTAAATCTGATACTATCAGATACAAAAAAACAACATCAATTATCTCAATTAACTAAACAATATTTTAATTTAAAACGTATTTTTGAAAAAAAAACAGAAATTCAACATCGTAAAATTACTCAAGGAGATGAATTAGCTCCTGGTATATTAAAAATAGTTAAAGTATATCTAGCCGTGAAACGTCAAATACAGCCTGGAGATAAAATGGCTGGACGACACGGAAATAAAGGTGTAATTTCAAAAATTAACCCTATCGAAGATATGCCATATGATCAAAATGGAATACCAATAGATATCGTGCTTAATCCTCTTGGAGTACCATCTCGAATGAATATTGGTCAAATTTTAGAAACTCATCTTGGTATGGCCGCGAAAGGTATTGGGGACAAAATAAACTTCATGTTACAAACATACAAAGAAATAAATCAATTAAGAAAATTTATTCAAAAAGCATATGACTTAGGAGAAAGATCACGACAACACATTGATCTTAATAAATTTTCAGATGCAGAAATATTGCAATTAGCTAAGAATTTGAAAGAAGGAATACCTATTGCTACTCCAGTATTTGACGGGGCTACAGAAAAAGAAATTAAAGATCTTTTACAATTATCTGGATTACCAACTTCTGGTCAAATTACATTATTTGATGGATGTACAGGAGAAGTGTTTGAAAGAAAAGTTACTGTAGGTTATATGTACATGTTGAAATTAAATCACTTAGTAGATGATAAGATGCATGCACGTTCTACCGGTTCTTATAGTTTAGTAACACAACAACCATTAGGAGGAAAAGCTCAATTTGGAGGACAACGTTTTGGTGAAATGGAAGTATGGGCATTAGAAGCTTATGGTGCATCATATACTTTGCAAGAAATGTTAACGGTAAAATCAGATGATGTAAATGGACGCACTAGAATGTATAAAAATATTGTTGATGGAAATCATATAATGGACCCCGGTATGCCTGAATCTTTCAACGTTTTATTAAAAGAAATTCGTTCTTTAGCAATTAACATCGAACTAGAAGATTAATATTTAAATTTAAAATCTGTGTAACAAATTTACTATTATATATTTATATAATATTTATACATTCAACAAATATAACTCTAATAAAGGCTCTCTGTGAAAGATTTACTTAAATTTTTTAAGATGCAACCTACCCAGGTAGAAGAATTTAATGCAATTAAAATTGCACTTGCTTCTCCAGACATGATTAGATCTTGGTCTTTTGGCGAAGTAAAAAAACCAGAAACTATTAATTACCGCACTTTTAAACCCGAGCGAGATGGTTTATTTTGTGCACGCATTTTTGGTCCTATTAAAGATTACGAATGTCTATGTGGTAAATATAAACGTCTAAAACATCGTGGAGTAGTCTGTGAAAAATGCGGAGTAGAAGTGACACAAAGCAAAGTACGACGAGAACGTATGGGACATATTGAATTAGCTTCTCCTACTGCTCATATTTGGTTCTTAAAATCATTACCGTCACGTATTGGATTATTATTGGATATGCCATTACGTGATATCGAACGTGTTCTATACTTTGAATCCTATGTAGTAATCGAAAATGGTATGACTAATCTCGAATGTCGCCAAATCTTAACTGAAGAAGAATATTTAGACGCATTAGAAGAATTTGGAGATGAATTCGAAGCAAAAATGGGAGCTGAAGCCATTCAAATTTTATTGAAAAATAAAAATTTAAAAAACGAATGCGAATTTCTTAGAGAAACGTTAGAAGATAGTCATTCCGAAACTAAACGTAAAAAAATAACAAAACGTATAAAATTAATTGAAGCATTTATATATTCTGAAAATAAACCTGAATGGATGATTCTAAATGTACTACCAGTACTTCCTCCAGATTTAAGACCACTAGTCCCATTAGATGGAGGACGTTTTGCTACTTCCGATTTAAATGATTTATACCGTCGTGTTATTAACAGAAACAATAGATTAAAACGATTATTAGATTTGTCCGCTCCAGAAATTATAGTACGTAATGAAAAAAGAATGCTTCAAGAAGCAGTAGATGCATTACTAGATAACGGACGTAGAGGTCGTGCGATTACCGGTTCCAATAAACGTCCTTTAAAATCTTTAGCTGATATGATTAAAGGCAAACAAGGTAGATTTCGCCAAAATCTTTTAGGAAAACGTGTTGATTATTCTGGTCGTTCAGTAATTACTGTTGGTCCCTATTTAAAACTACATCAATGTGGACTGCCAAAAAAAATGGCCTTAGAATTATTTAAACCATTTATTTATGGAAAATTAGAATTAAAAGGATTTGCTAGTACTATCAAAGCTGCAAAGAAAATGGTAGATAGAGAAGAAGCAGTAGTGTGGGACATTCTTGATAATGTAATTCGCGAGCATCCAGTAATGTTAAATCGTGCTCCTACATTACATAGATTAGGTATTCAAGCTTTTGAACCAGTATTAGTAGAAGGAAAAGCCATTCAATTACACCCACTAGTCTGCGCTGCATATAATGCTGATTTTGATGGAGATCAAATGGCAGTACATGTACCGTTGACATTAGAAGCTCAATTAGAAGCGAGAGCTTTAATGATGTCTACCAACAATATATTATCTCCTGCTAATGGAGAACCCATTATTGTTCCATCTCAAGACGTAGTATTAGGTTTATACTATATGACACGCGAACGTATAAATTCTAAAGGAGAAGGAATGATATTAACTGGACCAAAAGAAGCAGAATACCTTTATCGTCTAGGTTTAGCTGAACTACATGCTCGTATCAAGATACGTATTACTGAATATGAATATGAAAAAAATGGAAAATGGTTAGAAAAAACCAATATTGTTAATAGTACAATAGGACGTGCCATTTTTTGGATGATTATACCCAAAGGACTACCATTTACATTAGTCAATCAAGTATTAGGGAAAAAAGCTATATCTACAATGTTAAATAGCTGCTATCGTTTACTAGGATTAAAAGCTACTGTTATATTAGCTGATCAAATTATGTATACTGGATTCGCATACGCTGCTCGTTCTGGTGCTTCTGTCGGTATTGATGATATGATTATTCCTGAAAAAAAAGCTAATATAATTGATGAAGCAGAATCTGAAGTGGCCGAAATACAAGAACAATTTCAGACTGGATTGGTTACAGCAGGTGAACGCTACAATAAAGTTATTGATATATGGGCTGCAGCTAACGAACGAGTAGCGCAAGCAATGATGGATAATTTAGCCACTGAAACTGTAACCAATCGGAATGGGCAAGTAGAAATACAAGCATCGTTCAATAATATTTTTATGATGGCAGATTCTGGAGCACGTGGATCAGCAGCACAAATACGCCAACTTGCCGGTATGCGCGGTTTAATGGCAAAACCAGATGGATCAATTATTGAAACGCCTATTACTGCAAATTTCCGAGAAGGATTAAATGTATTGCAGTATTTTATTTCTACGCATGGAGCCCGTAAAGGATTAGCTGATACCGCTTTAAAAACAGCTAATTCTGGTTATTTAACACGACGTCTAGTTGATGTAGCTCAGGATTTAGTAATTACACAAGATGATTGTAACACATTTTCCGGCATCATAATTAGCCCTGTCATTGAAGGCGGAGATGTAAAAGAACCTCTACGAGAGCGTGTATTAGGTCGGGTTTTGGCAGAAAATATTTTAGAATCTAATAAAGATGCTACTAAAGTATTAATTAAACGCAATACTTTGTTAGACGAATATTGGTGTGATGTTCTAGATGAACATTCAATTGATACTATTAAAGTGCGATCTGTTGTTACCTGTGATACTGATTTTGGTGTATGCGCAAAATGTTATGGCCGAGATTTAGCTAGAGGACAACTTGTAAATAAAGGAGAAGCAATTGGTGTTATTGCAGCTCAATCTATAGGCGAACCAGGCACTCAATTAACAATGCGTACCTTTCATATCGGTGGAGCTGCTTCTAGATCTGCTTCAGAGTCAAGCGTTCAAATCAAAAATAAAGGTACTGTTCACTTAAAAAACATTAAATCTGTAATAAACGGAGAAGGGAAATTAGTAATCACATCTCGTAACACCGAACTTAAAATTATCGATCAATTTTCTCGTACTAAAGAAAGCTATAAAGTACCTTATGGGGCCATAATCACAAAAAAAAATGGAGAATCAGTAACACATGGAGAAATAGTAGCTTATTGGGATCCACATACTATGCCAGTGATTGCAGAAGTAAGCGGATTTATTCAATTTGTTGATATGGTAGATGGACAAAGCATTGTTAAACAAACTGATGAATTAACAGGATTAACCTCTATTGTAGTATTGGATACTTCTGAACGTGTAAGTGGGGCTAAAGATTTAAGACCCACATTAAAAATAGTAGATATTAATGGTTACGATATTTTTATTCCCGGCACAGATGTTCCAGTACAATATTTTTTGCCTGGTAGAAGTGTGATCCAGTTAGTTAATGGATCAAGAATTATTTGTGGAGATACATTAGCAAGATTACCACATGAAAGCGGTGGTACTAAAGATATTACTGGTGGTTTACCACGTGTTGCAGACCTATTCGAAGCACGTCGGCCAAAAGAATCAGCAATTTTAGCAGAAATTAGCGGAACAATCTCTTTTGGAAAAGAAACAAAAGGGAAACGACGTTTAGTGATCTCTCCCATAAATGATGATGGGGATATTTATGAAGAAATGATTCCAAAATGGCGGCATCTTAATGTTTTTGAAGGTGAATACGTAGATCGCGGAGATATTATTTCTGATGGTCCAGAATCTCCACACGACATTTTAAGATTACGTGGAGTACATGCAGTAACTCGTTATATTGTCAATGAAGTACAAGATGTTTATCGTTTACAAGGAGTGAAAATTAACGATAAACATATAGAGGTCATTGTGCGACAAATGTTACGTAAAGCTACTATCATTCGATCAGGAAATTCTGATTTTTTAGTAGGTGAACAAGTAGAATATTCACGTATTAAAATTGCTAACCGAAAACTAGAAAATGAAGGGAAAATAAAAATAAGTTTTATGCGCAACTTATTAGGAATAACTAAAGCATCATTGGCTACAGAATCATTTATTTCTGCAGCATCTTTTCAAGAAACAACACGCGTATTAACTGAATCATCCGTAGCTGGGAAAAGAGATGAACTGCGCGGCCTTAAAGAAAATGTTATTGTTGGCAGATTAATTCCAGCCGGCACTGGCTACTCTTACCATCAAGAACGTTTATATCACCGTCGTCATCTCAGTAATAAGAATGAAATAGAAAAATCCAAAATAACAACAACACATATTTCTTCTCAAATTACAGCAGATGAAGCATCAGCAAACTTAACTGAATTGTTAAATGCGACATAAATTTTATCTCTTTTTAATAATTATGTAGATAGGATAATAACTATCTACATAATAGTGGTGTAGATTTGAAGAATAATAAATTACAGTAAATAATTGGTAATGTACATTAAACATATAAAACATAATTCGATACATCCTAAACTTAAATATAAATAATAATGCAATTGTTTTATGTTTTTAAAATAAATCCTCTAACTTTATATCGACATTGAGCATATAAAACCCTATATTCATCTTATACATATCTACAAGAAAGAAATAAATAGTAATAATATTTACTACTAAATTTACAGATGTCGTCTACATATAACCACAAACTTTACAATTAGTATTTATATTTATATAAATAAAATAAATTTTTTCAAAATTATGTTTTAAGAGTCAATGCCTAAAATGACGAATACGTGTGAAAATCATCGAGATACCATATCTATCAGCAGTTTTAATAACTTCCTGATCTCGAATAGATCCTCCTGGTTGTATGATACAACTAATACCTACTTCAGATGCAATACGTATTACATCAGGAAAAGGAAAAAAAGCATCAGAAGCCATCACTGATCCTTGAGTATTCAATATACCTGGTTCTTTGAAAGACACGGCTATTTTTACTGCATGCACGCGATTCATTTGGCCACTACCAATTCCGATTGTTTGATAATTTTTACCACAAACAATTGCATTAGATTTAACAAATTTAACTATCTTCCAACAGAACAATGCATCTTTCATTTCTTTGTTTGTTGGCTGACGAATAGTAACTGTGACCAGAGATTGTAAATCTGTCATAACATCATAATCCTGTATCAATAATCCTCCATTAATACGTTTAAAATCTATATCTGATTTCTTCATAGTCCATGCCCCGCATTCCAATACTCGTATATGTTTTTTACTAGATAAAATGCTAAGACAATCTCGATCAATACCTGGCGCTACAATTGCTTCTACAAATTGTCGCTTCACGATAGTTTGAGCCGTGTGTTTATCTAAATCTCTATTAAAAGCAATAATCCCTCCAAATGCAGAAATAGGATCTGATTGATAAGCTTTAACATATGCTGAGCTAATTGTATTAGAAGTAGCAACACCACATGGATTAGTGTGTTTAACAATTACACAAGTTGGGTCATCAAACATTTTTACACATTCCAAAGCCGTATCCATATCCAAAACATTATTATAAGACAATGACTTTCCTTGTAATTGATGAGCAGTGGCAATAGATCCTATTTGTTTCGAACATGTATCTGTATAAAATGCTGCTCGTTGATGCGGATTTTCTCCATAACGCATATCTTGTTTTTTTGTAAATTTAAGATTCATAAAAGTTAAATTTTTGGGAAAATAATGACAGGGTTCATTATAATCATCTTCATTAGCCATGGGAACACAACGATTATTTTGCAATTGATAATTAAAATAATTAGAAATTTCATTATCATATTCAGCAACATATTTAAATGCTTTTGCAGCCAAGTGAAAACGGGTTTTTAAACTAAGTAATCCATTATAATAATTAATTTCATCTAAAATTTTTCCATAACTATTGCTACTGACCACAGTGGCTACATCTCTATAATTTTTTGCTGCTGCCCTTACCATACTTGGGCCGCTAATATCAATATGTTCCAATATTTCTTCTTCAGAAGATATTTTATTTTGCATCAACAAAGAGTTAAATGAATAAAAATTAATTACCACCATATCAATTGGTTGAATATTATATTGATGCATAACAGCATCATCTAATCCTCGTCTACCAAGAATTCCAGCATATATCTTGTAATGTAACGTTTTGATACGTCCATTCATTATTTCAGGTAACTTAATATAATCAGAAACTTTAAATACTGGTAACCCAGCATCTGCTAATACTTGAGCTGTACCTCCAGTTGATAATAATTGAATGCCCCGTTCAATTAATGATTGAGCAAATTCTAAAATATTAGATTTATCAAACACACTAATTAACACACGACGAATGAACAATGATGATTGCATCATAGTATCCTCATAACAACAAGTTAAACTACAATATTAATTACAATCTTACAACATTACACGTAATAACATAATTATAATATTATTATATATTATTTCCTAAAATATTAAATTATTTGGATAATTTTGACATAATCATAAAAAATTAATTTAACACTTCAAGTAATAATTATTGAATCATAAAAATAATCTTAAATACTATTGACATTAACTAAAATCAATGTTAATAATGTACTTATTTCGTTTGAGAAATAATCTCAAGTATTTCTAATCGAAATATAGTTCTTTAAAAATTAAATTTTAGGTAATTTATGTGGGCACTTACGCAAATATGAAAGATAATACGGTGCCATTTATAAAATATAAAAAGAAAGCTGATTAATTAGTGGTTATATAAGAAATTAATCTGTTTATTTGTTGTAAATGGAAACTAATTTAAATTGAAGAGTTTGATCATGGCTCAGATTGAACGCTGACGGTAAGCTTAACACATGCAAGTCGAGCGGCAGCAGGAGCGGCAGTTTTGCTGCTCTGATTGGCAAGCGGCGAACGGGTGAGTAATGTCTGGGGATCTGCCCGATGGAGGGGGATAACTATTGGAAACGATAGCTAATACCGCATAAAGTCATACAGACCAAAGTAGGGGACTTTTTTTATTGTACGCAATAAAAAAAGCCTTATGCTATCGGATGAACCCAGATAGGATTAGCTAGTAGGCGGGGTAATAGCCCACCTAGGCCACGATCCTTAGCTGGTCTGAGAGGACGATCAGCCACACTGGAACTGAGACACGGTCCAGACTCCTACGGGAGGCAGCAGTGGGGAATATTGCACAATGGGGGAAACCCTGATGCAGCTATACCGTGTGTGTGAAGAAGGCCTTCGGGTTGTAAAGCACTTTCAATGGGGAAGAATTTAATTTTGATAATACCAATTTTAATTGACGTTACCTATATAAGAAGCACCGGCTAACTCCGTGCCAGCAGCCGCGGTAATACGGAGGGTGCAAGCGTTAATCGGAATTACTGGGCGTAAAGCGTGCGTAGGTGGTTTATTAAGTCAGATGTGAAATCCCTGAGCTTAACTTAGGAACTGCATTTGAAACTGATAAGCTAGAGTTCCGTAGAGGGGGGTAGAATTCCAGGTGTAGCGGTGAAATGCGTAGAGATCTGGAGGAATACCAGTGGCGAAGGCGGCCCCCTAGACGAAAACTGACACTCAAGTACGAAAGCATGGGGAGCAAACAGGATTAGATACCCTGGTAGTCCATGCCGTAAACGATGTCGATTTGAAGGTTGCAGACTTTGATTTGTGGCTTTCGAAGCTAACGCGTTAAATCGACCGCCTGGGGAGTACGACCGCAAGGTTAAAACTCAAATGAATTGACGGGGGCCCGCACAAGCGGTGGAGCATGTGGTTTAATTCGATGCAACACGAAGAACCTTACCTACTCTTGACATCCAAAGAATCACATAGAAATATGAGAGTGCCTTAGGGAACTTTGAGACAGGTGCTGCATGGCTGTCGTCAGCTCGTGTTGTGAAATGTTGGGTTAAGTCCCGCAACGAGCGCAACCCTTATCCTTTGTTGCCAACGAGTAAAGCCGGGAACTCAAAGGAGACTGCCGGTGATAAACCGGAGGAAGGTGAGGATGACGTCAAGTCATCATGGCCCTTATGAGTAGGGCTACAAACGTGCTACAATGGCGTATACAAAGAGAAGCAATCTCGTAAGAGCAAGCAAACCTCATAAAGTACGTCTTAGTCCGGATTGGAGTCTGCAACTCGACTCCATGAAGTCGGAATCGCTAGTAATCGTGGATCAGAATGTCACGGTGAATACGTTCCCGGGCCTTGTACACACCGCCCGTCACACCATGGAAGTGGGTTGCAAAAGAAGTAAGTAGTTTAACCTTCGGGAGGGCGCTTACCACTTTGTGATTCATGACTGGGGTGAAGTCGTAACAAGGTAACCGTAGGGGAACCTGCGGTTGGATCACCTCCTTACTTATCAAGAGTAATATAAGCGAAGTGCCCACATAGATTATTTAATGTTTTTAGAGATTTAACTAAAAATATGGTACGAAAATGCCAAGTCTTTATTTTGTTGCAACTAGAAATCGCGGGTCCCCTTCGTCTAGAGGTCTAGGACACTGCCCTTTCACGGCGGCAACAGGGGTTCAAAGCCCCTAGGGGACAGTTTAACTTTTATAAATAAAATTTTGGTATTTTATAGCTCTTTAACAATTAGGATGAAATTAAACCTTACACTTTTAAAAAGTTAAGAATGAATACTATTATATTGAAGGTTATTAAATATACAACAAACACATTAAGATAAGCGTGTTCATGTAGTATAAATAAATATAATTTATTTAATTAAATTAGAAGTCTGAGGATTGCGAAGTTAAGTAATTTAAGCGTACACGGTGAATGCCTTGGCAGTCAAAGGCGATGAAGGACGTGCTGATCTGCGAAAAGCATCGGTAAGCTGATGTGAAGCGTTTTTAACCGGTGATTTCCGAATGGGGAAACCCAATGCAAGATAAATTGTGCATTATCATTTAGTAAATTCATAGCTAAATGAAGCAAACCAGAGGAACTGAAACATCTTAGTACTCTGAGGAACAGAAATCAATTTGAGATTCCCTTAGTAGTGGCGAGCGAACAGGGAACAGCCCAGAGTTATATGATACCACTTATATATTAAGAGAATAATTTGGAAAAATTAGCAATATAGAGTGATAGCCTCGTATCTGAAAATATATTAGTTATCGTAACTCAACGAGTAGGACGAAACACGTGACATTTTGTCTGAAGATGGGGGGACCATCCTCCAAGGCTAAATACTCTTGACTGACCGATAGTGAACCAGTACCGTGAGGGAAAGGCGAAAAGAACCCCGGCTAGGGGAGTGAAATAGAACCTGAAACCGTGTACGTACAAGCAGTAGGAGCGCAGATTGTTATTTATTTGTGTGACTGCGTACCTTTTGTATAATGGGTCAGCGACTTATATTCTGTAGCAAGGTTAACTAAATAAGGGAGCCATAGGGAAACCGAGTCTTAACTGGGCGTTAAGTTGCAGGATATAGACCCGAAACCCGGTGATCTAACCATGAACAGGTTGAAAATTAGGTAACACTGATTGGAGGACCGAACCGACTAATGTTGAAAAATTAGCGGATGATTTGTGGTTAGGGGTGAAAGGCCAATCAAACCGGGAGATAGCTGGTTCTCCCCGAAAGCTATTTAGGTAGCGCCTCGTAAACTCATCTTTGGGGGTAGAGCACTGTTTCGACTAGGGGTCTTCCCAGGCTACCAACTCGATGCAAACTACGAATACCAAAGAATGCTATTACGGGAGACACACGGCGGGTGCTAACATTCGTCGTGAAGAGGGAAACAACCCAGATCGCCAGCTAAGGTCCCTAAGTCATGATTAAGTGGGAAACGATGTGAGAAGGCTTAGACAGCCAGGATGTTGGCTTAGAAGCAGCCATCATTTAAAGAAAGCGTAATAGCTCACTGGTCGAGTCGGCTTGCGCGGAAGATGTAACGGGGCTAAATCATGCACCGAAGCTGCGGCAATACATATTTTATAATTTAATATTTTTGTTCATTTAATCATGTTAAATATAAAATTTATTGGGTAGGGGAGCGTTCTGTAAGCCTGAGAAGGTGTGTTGTAAAACATGCTGGAGGTATCAGAAGTGCGAATGCTGACATAAGTAACGATAAAGCGGGTGAAAAACCCGCTCGCCGAAAAACTAAGGGTTCCTGTCCAACGTTAATCGGGGCAGGGTAAGTCGACCCCTAAGGCGAGGCCAACAGGCGTAGCTGATGGGAAACAGGTTAATATTCCTGTACTAGATTTAACTGCGATGGGGTGACGAAGAAAGCTAGATTCTCCGAGGATCGGTAGTCTCGGTTTAAACGTGTAAGCGGAAAGATTCAGGAAAATCCATTCTTTCTAACGCTGAGGCGCTATGACGAGCCATCTTGATGGCGAAGGAATTAATGCTATGCTTCCAGGAAAATCCTCTAAGCTTCAGGTTAAATCTAATCGTACCACAAACCGACACAGGTGGTTAGGTAGAGAATACTCAGGCGCTTGAGAGAACTCGGGTGAAGGAACTAGGCAAAATAGTGCCGTAACTTCGGGAGAAGGCACGCTGGAATGTAAGTGAAAGAACAATATAACATATTGCTTCTCAAGCTGAACCCAGTCGAAGATACCAGCTGGCTGCAACTGTTTATTAAAAACACAGCACTGTGCAAACACGAAAGTGGACGTATACGGTGTGACGCCTGCCCGGTGCCGGAAGGTTAATTGAAGGGGTTATCTTTTTTGTTATGGAGAAAAGCTCTTGATCGAAGCCTCGGTAAACGGCGGCCGTAACTATAACGGTCCTAAGGTAGCGAAATTCCTTGTCGGGTAAGTTCCGACCTGCACGAATGGCGTAATGATGGCCAGACTGTCTCCACCCGAGACTCAGTGAAATTGAATTCGCCGTGAAGATGCGGCGTACCCGCGGCAAGACGGAAAGACCCCGTGAACCTTTACTATAACTTGATACTGAATGTCAAATATTGATGTGTAGGATAGGTGGGAGGCTATGAAGTAAAAGCGCAAGCCTTTATGGAGCCGTCCTTGAAATACCACCCTTTAACATTTGATATTCTAACTTAGGTCCGTTATCCGGACCAAGGACAGTGTCTGGTAGGTAGTTTGACTGGGGCGGTCTCCTCCCAAAGAGTAACGGAGGAGCACAAAGGTTAGCTAATCACGGTTGGACATCGTGAGGTTAGTGCAAAGGCATAAGCTAGCTTAACTGCGAGAGTGACGATTCGAGCAGATGCGAAAGCAGGTCTTAGTGATCCGGTGGTTCTGAATGGAAAGGCCATCGCTCAACGGATAAAAGGTACTCCGGGGATAACAGGCTAATACCGCCCAAGAGTTCATATCGACGGCGGTGTTTGGCACCTCGATGTCGGCTCATCACATCCTGGGGCTGAAGTAGGTCCCAAGGGTATGGCTGTTCGCCATTTAAAGTGGTACGCGAGCTGGGTTTAGAACGTCGTGAGACAGTTCGGTCCCTATCTGCCGTGGGCGTTGGAAGATTGAGAGGGGCTGCTCCTAGTACGAGAGGACCGGAGTGGACGCACCGCTGGTGTTCGGGTTGTCATGCCAATGGCATTGCCCGGTAGCTACGTGCGGAAAAGATAACCGCTGAAAGCATATAAGCGGGAAACTTGCCTCAAGATGAGTCTTCCCAGAGGATAAAAGTCCTCCTAAAGGGACGTTAAAGACGATGACGTTGATAGGTCGGGTGTATAAGCACTGTGAAGTGTTAAGCTAACCGATACTAATGACCCGTGAGAACTTAACTTCGCAATACCTGAGACTTCTTATAACAAGAAAAACTGTACCTTTTATAAAAAGGAAAGAATAAAACAACGTAAAAATTTTATTTCTACAAAATGCGGTTGATCAACCGATCGAACCTAAATTTGTGAATTTTGTGCAGAAACTGTCCTACTTTCACGGGATAGTTTGATATGTGTTGCAACGACGTATAATGCATAATTGATCTAGTATGCGTACGAATAGTATTCAATTCCTTATTATTTTGATTTAACAGTACCTTACACGGATCATGTACAAGCAAGGCATTTTCTAAATCAAATCTCAAAGATCTGGGATTTAAGTTGTTTCCAGTAAGTAACTGCCATTCATCATCTACCCAAATTCCTTTAACATGATATCCATTGTTACCTTCTCTCCACATTCGCACTATCAACTGTTTGTTATCAACATAACATTGCAACTTTTTTAAAAAACAACGCAAATTTAATTCATACAAATACGGTAAAACACTAATCAACGTAAATGGTTTATTAGAAGGAATATAAAAATCATTAGCAATCTTATCTCCTACAATAATCTCTATACTCCTTCCTTTATGTAATAAATAAACCAAAGTATTTAATAATACACTCGGCATATTAAAATATGGTGTACATAATATAATTTTATCCTTTGATGAACAAATTAAATGATAAATCGCCTGATTAAGCTCACTATTTTTACCTAAACCAACTAACGGAGCTATTGCTAATTCATTAAACGTTGCATTACCTTGATAAGAATAACACACTCTTCTTAAATTACGACGCAACAAACGAATATCATTTTTCCTATACTTATTTAATTTACTAAAAGAACCTTCATACCCCAATTTATTAATTACCCTTGAAGATAATAATTCTTTATCAATATAATCTAACATTATATTCGATAATTGACGATTCCGTATTATATGATATCGATCATATCGATACTTAGTATTAACATGTAAATACTCGTCACTTAAACTAGCTCCGCTATATAATATTTGATCATCAATAATAAATCCTTTCAAATGCAATACCCCTAATACCTCACTTACATTAATTGGTATTCCATATATCGAAATCTCAGTATTAGGACACTTACTTACAAGATCCATATACCAATCAATATTGGTATATTTTTTAGCTGAACCAATACGACTTCTCTTAGCGCGATGCCAATCCACCAAAATTCTAATTTTTATTTTTGGACGTATTTGCTTAACTCGAAATAAAGCATCAACTATCTTTTTACCACCTTGATCATCCTCTAGATAAAGTGTTACTAAACAAATATGATTACATGCTCTAGAAATAGCGTATAATAATTCATTACTAAATTCTTTAGGACTGTATAAAATCTTAAAATAATCCATTCTCTGAACAATTTTAGGTAACTCTATAAGAAATTTTTTATGATCATCAAACTTACTTAAAATATTAAATTTCATCTTTTATAATAACGAACAAAAAATATTTTCATATTACTCTGTACAATCAATACTCAAAAAATAATTAACAATATAAACCCATATAATTATGGAACACAAATAAATCAATATTACATATACGTATAATAAATTCCTACAAAATTTTATCTCTTTTAAAGTAAAAAATTTTAAACAATCATTAAAATTATAATAAAAATTACATTGTACCTAACTACTAATATTATATCATATGTATATATATACGACCCATAAAAATAAATATAATAATCTTATAAAAATCAAATTTTAAAATAACAATAATATTCCTATAAATAAAATAACTATAAATTTTATAAAATTACAATAAATATCAATAAAGTTACTCGATTCTTAAAATAAACAAAACATACTCTAAAACTAACAAAATATTATTCTCAATAAACATTAAAATTATTTATATTAAAAATAATAATAAATAAATAAATATAATTTTTAACAATAAACAGTTACCTTTATATAAACACTTATTATATATAATTAATGTTTTATCGTTCTAGAAAATACATTAATCAATACGACACCAATAACAATAAAAGTAATGCCAATAATAGCCAAACTATCTAACTTCTGATCATAAAACAAATATCCTACTACAGTAATAAATATAATTCCAAGACCAGCCCAACAAGAATACGCAATACCCATCGGTATTGTTTGTAATACTAAAGATAACAATATAAAGGAAAGTACATAACCAATCACTACCACAATAGAAGGATACAGTTTACTAAATCCCTCAGACGCTTTTAAAGAAGCAGTAGCAACAACCTCTGAAAGAATAGCAAAAAATAAATATAAATAATCCATATAATTTTTTATAAAAAATTCTTATTAATTTAATCTTAATCAATAGATATTCTTGTTATTAACACATAAAACTTCAAACAAGAAAACAAGCATTATCTTATTAGATAAAATTTTTGAATGATACAGTAAGAAAGCGATTCTGTATATCTGATAAATAAATACAGATAAAACGACTCTAAAAATTTTTATTATAATAATAACATCACTTTATTTACACCACTTCTACTCTAACCAATCTTAGCATAAAACAAAATCCGACTAACTATTTATCATACTCTACCCATACACAATCAATTATCCGCGACCACTTAATTATATTTAATCGTATTTTTTAATTCACCTTTTCTGAATCTTAAATTTTTGGTGGAGCTGGCGGGATTCGAACCCGCGTCCAGAAATTCTAATTATTCTCAGTCACCTACATGCTTAGGTCTCAAATTGTATTTAATCGATTTAGATATATTAAGACCAATCACTAAACCCACTAGCTTTTATAATACTTAACGTCACGCCAAAAGCAAGCATTCACGCGCACTCTTATTTATATGACCTCTCATTTAACTTCCTTTTTAATATTCAAGAGTAAATACTAAATGTGAGAGGGAACCTTCAGGGTATTAATCTGATTTAAGCTGCTAAAGCAACAGATTCACTACATCTACTATTTGCAGTTATTTTTTTGAGGCTGTTTTACGAGGCCTACCTCACCTCGGCATGCACTTTAAATATAAGATATTCCGTCGATTCCTAAATCAGCCCCTATCATCCTTTAAACAGGGATGATTGTAACACAAAAGAATATATACACAAAACATTATTTATTTATATACTTTAAAATATGTATTTTTTCTTTCTTCCATTTATGCGCATTTATTACATCTCTTTTATCATATTTTTTCTTACCTTTGGCAATCCCAATATTTATCTTAATCCAAGCACTCCTCCAATATAAATCTAAAGCGATTACAGTATAACCTCTTTGTTTAACCATTTCCATCAAAAATAATAATTCATTTTTTTTTAATAATAACTTACGTATACGAGCTGAATTATAAATGTCATTATAAAATTGAGTTACATTTGTTTGGAATATAGAGTTATGGATATATGCTTCTTTATTATCAAAAGATACATAGCTATTATCAATAGTTACCATATTAGAACGCGCAGATTTTACTTCCCACCCTAACAATACAATTCCAGCTTCAATTTTTTTTTCAATAAAATATTCATAATATGCATGCCTATTTTGTGTAATTTTTTTTAAAATTAATTGCTTCATACCATAATCTTCATAAAAGACATTACTTTTAATCTTTTTATTATTTAAAAACAAAAATATTACTAATATTATATATTACATATATAATGTATAATCGTTTTATATTTACATAAATTAATATATTTACAAAAATAAAAATGATTAAAAATAAACAAATAAAATAAATATGTATCATGTTAAATATTTTACTTCAGTTCCTTATAGCGTGGAACAAATGTTTCATTTAGTAAACGATATTAATTCTTATACTCAATTTATTCCCGGGTGTAACGTAAGTAAAATTTTAGAGCAAAAAGATAACGAATTAATTGCTGAACTAAATTTAGTTACGAATGGAATGATTAAGTCGCTGATAACGCATAATTTTTTTATAAAAAATAAGAGTATCATCATCCTTTTAGTAAAAGGACCATTTAAATCATTTTACGGTTACTGGAGATTTGTTCCTATTACTTCTACTATTAGTAGCATTGAATATATTTCTTATTATGAATTTAAATCTATATTTATTGAAAAATTTTTCAATCATATTTTTAAAAAAAAGTATAAAAGTATAATTAAATCATTTGTTTCTAGAGCTAATAAAATGTACGGTATATGATGTATTTCATAACGTACAATAAAAATATTCATATTTATATTTACTAATTTCAATACTTATTTTGATAAGAAAAATCGTAAAACTTCACTAAAAATTAATAATAAAATTATTAATTTTAAACTACTACTTCTTACTAATATTTATTAACACACCATTTATATCAAACTTTAATGTCAAAATTTGATGGTTTATTATTTTATCGCCGATACGATGATAAAAAATATAATACCATATATTTGGTTCTAAGAAACCTTGCAACGTTGGGGCTCCCATACTAGAAGATATATCTAATTTTGTCATACCAAGACAAATTTTGTCTATATCACATTGAGACAAATAACTACCTTGCTTTACATCAAAATATTTAGGCGTATACTGTAGCATTGAGCATCTTATACTCAATACCATCATTGCAATACCAATAATGGTATTGAGTATAATATTAAACACCTTTAAACACATAATTCTCTTATTCAATTTATTCTGTAGTTAAAATTATTCAACATAAAAATAAATATTCCACCTAGTTATTATTTAATTACATTGACACCATTCATAATAGAAGTTAACAATAAAATTATCAATTATCACTACTTTTCTGTTTCAGAAATATTTTTTGACCAACCAAGCTTAATATTCAATGTTTTAAAATAGTTATAGTTACTAGGATGAATTAAATCAAGATAATAGTTACTACGTTGAATAAAAATCTCTTCTTCTTTACATATAAAAATAGGAATTTGATTATCACAACCAATTTTTAATTCAGACGTAACTTTCGAAAATTTTAAACAAATAATACTTTTACTATTAATCACAACCGGACGAGACGATAAAGTATGAGGACATATTGGCACTAATACAATAGCATCTACCACAGGACTAAGAATGGGCCCTCCAGCAGATAAAGAATATGCAGTCGATCCAGTTGGAGTAGAAACAATTAACCCATCAGATCTCTGGGAAAAAACAAAATTATTATCGATATATAATTCAAACTCAATCATACGTCTAATTGTATTTGTATGTAAAATAACTTCATTAATAGCACTGCCTAATCTAGTAATATTACTACAACGTTGTACCGTTACATCTAATAAAAAACGCTTTTCATTAATAAAATGACCAGATAAAAGATCGGATAATTCCATTAATGCTGAACTAGGATCTAAATCAGTAAGAAATCCAAGAGTTCCACGATTAATACCAATAACTTTAATATCATACTGCGCTAAAATATTAGCGGCCCTTAGCATATTGCCATCTCCACCTATAACTATAGCCAAATCTGCATAATTTCCTATATCATGCAAATCACCTACAACTGATTTTTGTATATTTAATAAACTAGCCGCGTGATGTTCAATAATTACCGTAATCCCTTTATTATACAGCCAACGATATAAAATATCATATGTATGTATAGCTTGTGGATAACGAGAATATCCTATAATACCAATGGTACTAAAAATAGAAGAAGTCATGTTATTATGAATCCTTTCTGTTTTTGTTGTAATTTTTATTCATCACAAATGATGTCTTGAATACCTGTTATTCATCCTTATAATAACTGAATTATAAAATATATAATTAATAAACAGAGGACAAAACTCATGATAGACAACAATATAAAAAACAATATTAACGAACATATGTCACAGAATAAAAAAGTAGAAAAAGAAGAACTATTAAAATCTAATTCTACAGCAGATAATATTATTGATCCAAAAAATGATCAAATTATTAAACTGAAAATTAAATTAGCTCAACTTAAAGAACACGAACGTGATATAAAACTACGTTTAACAGCTGAAATAGAAAATATTCGTCGACGTAATGCGCAAGAAATAGAAAAAATTCATAAATTTGGATTGGAACGATTCATATTTGAATTATTACCAGTCATTGATAATTTAGAACGTACATTGAATATTTCTTCGGATCATTCCAACACTTCATTATCTGCCATAATAGAGGGAATTGAACTAACATTAAAATCATTTTTAGATACTGTATGCAAATTTGGATTAAAATCTATACACGAAATCCATGTCCCATTTAATCCTGAAATGCATCAAGCAATATCTATGATAGAATCCGAAGATCAAAAACCAAATCAAGTATTAACAATTATTCAAAAGGGATACATTCTTAATGGTAGACTAATCCGACCTGCTATGGTTACAGTCTCAAAAGCTAAATGTTAATATTATGCATGTAAAGAAACACCTAATACACTAGAAACAATTACATATCTTCTGCATAGTTATTATTAAATAAAAACTACTATAATTATAGTGATTATTATATTTAATTAGCAATAAAATATCGGTTATAGATTATTCATATCACATAATCTTTTGCAGGTATGTAGTGGGCTATCACTCAAAAATTATTTTTTAATTAAAACAAGAAAATATTTAAAACATGAAATAAAAATTAAAATTGATGCTATATAGTATAACACCGTACGATTATAACATCTACATACTCTTGAAAAGAGTTTTAATTTGTATTAAATCTTCTTAATGCAATCAATTATTTTAGGTTGCCAGTCAATAGCCTGTTTATCTTGTTGCATTAAAAAAATATTAGTTTTAGAAAAATGTCGGCATCCTAAAAATCCATGTTGAGCTGACATAGGTGAAGGATGCGATGCGGTTAAAATATGATGTTTTTTTTGACTAATGATATTTCCTTTTTTTTGAGCATATCGCCCCCATAACATAAATATAATTTTTTCTTTATAAATATTAAGTATACGTATTACTTTATCTGTAAATAATTCCCATCCAATATTAGCGTGGGAATAACTTTTTCCTTCTTCAACAGTCAAAATACTATTTAGTAATAATACCCCTTCATTCGCCCAGCTTTGTAAACAACCATGACTAGGTACAACAAAATTTGGTATATCAGACGCTAGTTCTTGATAAATATTCCTTAAAGAAGGAGGTATCAAAACACCAGGTAATACAGAAAAAGCAAGTCCATGGGCTTGACCCGGTCCATGATAAGGATCTTGCCCTATAATAACAACTCTAACAGATTCAAAACTAGTAAAACGAAACGCATTAAAAATATCTTTTTCTTTTGGATAATAAACAATTCCCTGTTTTTTTTGTTCTTCCAAAGCAAGTAATATATTTTTAAAATATGATAATTTTTTTTCTTCTGATAAAAAATATCGCCAATTCAATCCATTCATTACATTATAACACTATCTGAATAATTTTTATTTAAAACTTCAATATTATTCATTAATAAAACTAATAATATTAAATAAATATAAATTTTTATATATAATCAATACATTACCAATATTATAAAGATTTTAATAAATAACATTAACACCGTAGTATGATACATAACTTTAAAAGAATCAAATTATTGATATCTAAACATATAATACAATTAATATTATATGTCAGATTATAAATTATTTAGTTAATATATTTTTCAAAAATCATTGATCTGTTCTATAATTACTTCGTATCTATTCAAAACATCTTATTGTACACTAATTAATTATAATTAAATACCCAATTAAACTTATAGTTTTATACAAAACTAATATTAATCATGATAGAATATATACGTAATTTTTCCATTATTGCACACATTGATCATGGAAAATCAACATTAGCCGATCGATTTATTCAAACTTGTGGAGGATTAAACGCGCGTGAAATGACACCTCAGGTATTAGATTCTATGGAATTAGAGCGAGAACGTGGCATTACAATAAAATCACAAAACGTAACGCTAAATTATACATCTAAACATGGCCAATCTTATCAATTAAATCTTATCGATACTCCCGGACACGTTGATTTTTCTTATGAAGTATCTCGATCACTAGCAGCGTGTGAGGGCGCTCTATTAGTAGTAGATGTTACACAAGGAGTTGAAGCTCAAACTGTAGCTAATTATCAAATTGCTACAGAAATGAATTTAAAGGTCATTATAGCATTAAATAAAATCGATTTGTCAACAGCAGATCCTACTCGAGTATCTCAAGAAATTAAAGATATTATCGGTGTTGATGCAGATAATGCAATAAAATGTTCAGCTAAAACTGGCTATGGCATCCCAAAATTACTAGAACGTTTGATTTGTGATATTCCACATCCTCCAGGTGACTCACATGCTCCTCTACAAGCACTAATTATTGATTCCTGGTTTAATCAATATTTAGGTATTGTGTCATTAATATGCATTAAAAACGGAAAATTAAACAAAGGCGATATATTACAATCCATGAATACGGGACAAAAATACACTGTTGATCAAATGGGTATTTTTACTCCAAAACAAGTAAGACGTGAAATATTACATTGCGGGGAAGTAGGTTGGGTAGTTTGCGCTAACAAAAAAATTATACGCACTCCTGTAGGAGATACTTTAACGCTATCAACTCGCCCCGCAAACAATGCATGCCATAGCTTCAAAAAACTACAACCGTACGTTTATGCAGGACTATTCCCCGTAGACTCTAAAAATCAAAAAATTTTTCATGATGCTTTATTTAAACTTAGCTTAAACGATGCGTCTTTATTTTATGAACCAGAAAGATCAGAATTTTTAGGTTTGGGTTTTCGCTGTGGATTCCTTGGATTATTACATATGGAAATTGTACAAGAAAGATTAAAACGTGAATATTCGCTTAATCTAATTATTACAGCTCCAATGGTAATTTATGAAATATTAACTATTGATGATCAAATAATATACATAGATAGCCCATCAAAACTGCTGGCTTTAACAAAAATTAAAGAAATACGTGAACCTATTGTTTTATGTAATATATTATTTCCAAAAAAATATGTTGGAGAAATTATTTCCCTATGCACTAAAAAAAGAGGAACTCAAATTTCCATGAAATATCATGATAATCAGATCATGATAATTTACGAATTACCTATGTCTGAAATAATATTAGATTTTTTTGATCAAATAAAATCTGTGTCCCGTGGATATGCCTCATTTGAATATAAATTCAGCCATTTCCAAATATCAAATATAGTATGTATAGAAATATTAATTAACAAAAAACGTATCGACGCATTATCAGTAATCACTCACCAAAAAACATCTATATATCGCGGACATATTTTAGTTAAAAAATTACAAAAATTAATACCAAGACAACAATTTGAAATTGTTATTCAAGCAACTATTGGTAAACAAATAATATCTCGTAACACTATTAAACAATTACGAAAAAATGTTCTAAAAAAATGTCATGGAGGTGATATAACTCGAAAGAAAAAATTATTGTGTAATCAAAAAGAAGGAAAAAAACGCATGAAAAAATTAGGTAGCGTTAATGTACCTCATACTGTGTTTCTAGAAATTTTTGATGTCAATAACAATAAAAAATAACTGAAGGATTTTATTTATATGATTAGTACATTTTCTTTAATCTTGGTAATTATTACGGGAATATCAGGTATTTTCTGGGGAATTAAGCAACTATATACAATAATACATAATCATCATCAGAACAAAAAAATATTCCTTCAGAAATCAAATAATATTTATCAACAATCAAAAAATACTTATTCGTTAATAATTTCATACTGTTCACAAATCTCCGAATTTATATCCTCACTTTTTCCAATATTATTATTAGTGTTTATAATACGATCATTTATTTTTGAACCATTCCGGATACCATCTGGATCTATGATGCCAACGTTATTAATAGGAGATTTCATTTTAGTAAAAAAATTCATATATGGTATTAAAAATCCTATTACTCAAAAAACATTAATTGGCGCTGGACATCCAAAACGTGGGGACGTAATAGTATTTAAGTATCCCAAAAATACTACGCTAAACTATATTAAACGAGTAATCGGAGAACCAGGAGACAAAGTCGTTTATAATATTATTACTAAGCAATTAATAATATATCCCAATTATATTGATGATATTAAATATATGCAACCATTACCAATTGTTTACAATAACATTATTCCCAGTAATTTTGTTCAAATATTTAACAATGACGCAAATGGAAAGGTCAGTTCTTCTTTTATCAAAATAAAACCACAAAAAAAACATTTACATGGTATTAGGTTAATTCAGACCACAGAATCATTCAACGGAATAGAACATAATATTTTAACAATGATACCACCTGGTGATCAAAACTTAATAAAAACGTATAATCAACATACAAAACATCTAATATCTGAATGGTTAGTACCTACAGATGAGTATTTTGTGATGGGGGATAATAGAGATAACAGCGCAGATAGTCGTTATTGGGGATTTGTACCTGAGCGTAATATAATAGGAAAAGCAACAATAATTTGGATGAATATGAATATAAAAAAACAAGAAGAAGGAATATGGCCAATTAGCATACAAGTAAATAGAATAGGAAAAATACAATAAGGTTACTATCATCTATTTCTAATAATACTAGATAGGTTAAATATTGCTCTTATTAGAAAGATAAGAAAATAAATAAAAATTAACAATAAAAGTTTTTATTATATTATATACATAGCATGTAATATATAACCTGTAAACAATATGTCAGTTAATGTACTTCAAAAAAAACTTGGTTATATTTTTACCCAATATAATTTATTATTACAAGCACTAACTCATAGAAGCTCTAGTAATCAACATAACGAAAGATTAGAGTTTTTAGGAGATGCTATATTAAATTATGTAATTACTAACGTATTATATCATAAATTTCCTCATATTAGCGAAGGAGATATGAGTAGAATGCGTGCGAATTTAGTACGCGAAAATACCCTAGCAACATTAGCGCGAGAATTTAACCTAGGAAATTATTTACAATTAGGCCAAGGTGAACTAAAAAACGGCGGATACCACCGTGCATCTATTTTAGCTAATACAGTAGAAGCAATAATAGGTGGTATATTTTTAGATAGTAATATACAAACTATTGAAGTATTGATTATTAACTGGTACCAAGTACGTTTAGATCAAATGAATCCCTGTGATAAACAAAAAGATCCAAAAACTCGTCTTCAAGAATATTTACAACATCGTCGTTTACCATTACCCATATATTGGGTTCATCAAATAGTTGGAGAGGCACACAATCAAATTTTTACCATAAATTGTCAAATTGAAGAATTAACACAACCGGTCATCGGATCTGGGTCTAGCCGACGTCGAGCTGAACAAGACGCAGCAGAAAAAGCTTTAGAAATATTAGAATACAATAATGAAAATAAATAAATCAAAACTACTATAATATATTTGGATACGTATAATGAGCTAATACTAATAAATGTAATCAACAAATAAATATATAAATTCCCAAAAAATAAATATATTGCAAATTTTAAAAATACTGTATGAATCATTTCACTACGCACATAATTATCCAATACCACTTTGATTTATAAACTTACTAGGATTTAAAAATTTTATTATATACAACAACACACATGATGATCAATGACGTTTAGTCATACGCGTGCAGAAAAAACTACCTAATTATTATTATCTTTAAGCATACCACATCACTTTATCCCTTTACGAGGATAATAATATCTTTCTAAATTAGGCGACACTATAATATTTATAGTAGTATGCAGATATCCCATATCTAAAAAATTTTTAAAAACGATAAACATGATTACAAATCATAATAATAATAATAAATTCTACAAATAATTTAATAATTAATTACTCAATATAAAATTTATAAATCTTGAAAATAACGATTGTTATATATTATATTTATACTCAAATAAATCAATTTATAAATACATTGCATTCTTACTCAATATACGCAACCGTTTGTACGTACTGAGTAAGAATGCAAATACTAAACTTGAGAGTATGTACATATGTCTAATTTATTATTAGGAGTAAATATTGATCATATTGCAACATTACGCAATGCAAGAAATACCACATACCCCGATCCTATACATGCTGCATTTATTGCAGAACAATCAGGAGCAGATGGTATTACTGTACATTTAAGAGAAGATCGTCGCCATATTACAGACCGCGATGTCGAAATGTTACGTAAAACTATACAAACGACTATGAACTTAGAGATAGCAGCAACAGATGAAATGATTAATATTGCATGCATATTAAAACCACATTATTGTTGCTTAGTTCCTGAAAGACGTCAAGAACTAACAACTGAAGGTGGTTTAGATGTAATTAACAAATCAAATAAATTACAGGATATAGTATTTAAGCTTATTGACTCTGGAATTAGAGTTTCACTATTTATCGATCCTGATGAACAACAAATTAATGCTGCATATAATATAGGAGTACCCTATATAGAAATACATACTGGCATGTATTCTCATGCTATAGATCAAACAACCCAAAATATAGAGTATAAACGCATTAAAAAAAGCGTACAATACGCTGTAGATAGCGGTTTAAAAGTAAATGCTGGGCATGGTCTTGATTATCACAATGTACTACCTATCGCCACGTTACCAGGGATACAAGAATTAAATATAGGACATTCTATTATTAGCCGATCAATGTTCTGTGGATTATCTCAAGCCATTAAAGATATGAAAACATTATTACAAAAATCAAAAAGAGGTTAATAGTGATTCACGGAATTGGTATAGATATCGTCGATATTATCAAAATAAAAAAAATAATAACACATAGCGGGGATAAATTAGCTAAACGCATACTTAGCAAGTCAGAATGGAAATTATATCAAAATAAAAAACATCCTGTACATTTCTTAGCAAAACGTTTTGCGGCAAAAGAAGCAGTAACTAAGGCATTTGGCACTGGAATCAATCAAGGAGTAACATTTAATCAAATTGAAATATTTAACGATAAATTAGGAAAACCAGTGTTGCATTTATTTTCATATGCTGCACTATTAGCTAATAAATTATCATTAAAAAAAATGCATATTACCTTATCTGATACTAATTTATATGCATGTGCGCTCGTAGTATTTGAACGATAAATTAAACAAAAATACAATAACTATACACATAATTATTATTATCACATAGTTTATATTAATACACTTAATAATTTTAGGTAAAACTTTTAATCAAATATAGATAATATTGACATTAATGACTTTTATAATTAAAAATTATTTTTTATTTTATTTTAATAAAATATTAATATTTAAATATATACAACAAATTACTTTACAATTGCGCATCACAACATTATCATCGCTTGGATGGATATAAAAATCTATGTATGAAATAGAAAATTTAGATACTATATGGATGCGTCATGCTATTACATTAGCTACTTATGCTGAAATTATTGGAGAAATATCAGTAGGAGCTGTTTTAATTCAAAATGGTCAACTTATAAGTTGTGGCTGGAATTCTTCTATTATATATCATGATCCCAGCGCTCATGCAGAAATTATAGCATTGCGCATAGGCGGAAAAATTTTAGGTAACTATCGCTTATTAGGTACGACTCTCTATGTTACTTTAGAACCATGCATGATGTGTATTGGCGCTATAATTCACGCTCGTATTCATCGATTAGTTTGTGGCGCAAAAAACAAAAAATCTAGACAAACACCTTGGTTAAAAAATATACTCCACCATCCAATGGTTAATCATCGTATATCTTTAACCACTGGAATATTAGAAAGAGAATGTGCTTCGCAATTAAATAAATTTTTTAAAGGTCGACGACATACTGCAATTCCGTCATCAAAATAGCACAAAAATTAAAAATCAATCTTATATCTATAGATAAATAAATAGATAGATATAATTTTTTGTTATTGATTAATCATACATATCTTCACAACAGTGAACTATATCAATACGATTATATATATCATAATATGATTATATATCTAGAAGCTCAAATAAATATCAGCACATTATACTTATATAATTTGAATAAAATAAAAATGGTTTTCATATCATAGACAACAAATATTTAATAAAATAAATACACAAAATACTGAATACCTGTATTCACAGAAATGTCCTATTTATTAAATAAAAAATAATTATTTAATATTTCATAATACTTTATAAAAATAAATTTAAGAACAATTTAATTTCAAAAAACAATTAACGATTTGTAATCATCTATTTAATTAAAAAATTTTTAAAACATTACTTTATAGTATAAAGTTACTATTTTAATACAAAACATAGGCGATTATTATGTCGATATATACAAATTATGATATTGAATTATGGAAAATAATAAAACAAGAAATTTCTCGACAAGAAGAACATATTGAATTAATTGCATCTGAAAATTATGTCAGCCCTCAAGTCATGCAAATACAAGGTTCCCAACTTACCAATAAATATGCAGAAGGATATCCAGGTAAACGTTACTATGGAGGATGCGAATATATTGATATGATTGAAAAACTAGGCATTGATCGTGCAAAAAAATTGTTTTCTGCAGACTATGCAAATATACAACCACATTCTGGATCCCAAGCTAATTTTTCCGTTTACAATGCTTTATTACATCCTGGAGATACTATTTTAGGTATGCACTTAAACCATGGAGGACATTTAACACATGGTTCACCAGTAAACTTTTCAGGAAAATTATATAAAGCTATATTTTATGGTGTTGATGAAACTGGGTGTATTAATTATGAAGAATTATATAATTTAGCTACAATACATAGACCAAAAATGATTATAGGAGGTTTTTCTGCATATTCCGGTATCATAAATTGGTCCAAAATGCGTCAAATCGCCGATTCTGTTCGCGCATATCTATTTATTGATATGGCTCACATTGCGGGATTAGTTGCAGCAGGTATATATCCAAATCCACTACCTCATGCACATGTAGTAACTGCTACTACTCATAAAACATTAGCAGGTCCAAGAGGTGGTTTAATTTTAGCTAGTGGAGGTAATCCAGAATTTTATAAAAAACTAAATGCTTCAGTATTTCCTGGCACTCAAGGAGGGCCATTAATGCATGTTATCGCAGCTAAAGCAATTGCCTTAAAAGAAGCAATGGATCCATCTTTTAAGTTGTATCAACAAAAAGTTGTCAACCACGCTAAAATAATGGTTAAAGAATTTTTACTACGCAAATTTGAAGTAATTTCTGGTACAACTCACAATCATCTTTTTTTGTTAGATCTAAGAAACAAAAATATTACTGGAAAAGATGCTAGCACAGCTTTAGAACGTGCCAACATTATTGTTAATAAAAATAGTATACCTAATGATTATAGAAATCCTTTCATTACATCTGGCATACGTATCGGTACCCCGGCAATTACTAGACGGGGTTTAAATGAAAAAGATGTTAAAAAATTGTCTCACTGGATCTGTGATATACTAGATCATATCGATGATGAAGAAATTATTCTGTCTACAAAAAATCAAGTTTTACTCATTTGCTCTAAATATCCTATATATAGTTAACATTGCGAAAATTTATTAAATAAAATCACTATAACTAATACTGTTTTATATTTTATAAAAATATTTAGTTCAATCATCTAAAACAGATGATTGAACTATTGGTAAAATAGTCCGAATTATCTTTGCGTTACCAGCGATTATATTTCCAACTAATAAATAATTATTGGTTCCATTAAAATCAATAATTAACCCTCCCGATTCACGAATAATTAAAGCACCACTAGTCAATTTGCTATTATTATTATTATTATTTTTTAAAAAAATAATAATACATCCATCTACACGCCCAACTGCAACATAAGCTAAATCTAATATAGGCGCTCCGGTATACCGAAAATATATATATTTATTATTAAATTTATTTAAAAAATTAATAAGCATATATTGCTTTTCATAAACACAAGATATAGCAATAATAGTCTTGTTTAAATTCTTAGCAGTACCTACACGAATTCTATAACCATTAAGCTGAGCTCCTTTTCCACGACAAGCACTAAACAATTCATTATGGATGGGATCATATATCACTCCTATTTCAATATGCTCCTTAAAAAAAACAGCAATAGACAAAGCAAAAAAAGGAAACTGCTTAATAAAATTAACATCACTATCTATAGACCCAATGATCCAACGAATACCCTCTTTACAACATATATTATTATTGATATTATGACCACGCCATGTAGTTACAATAGTATGTAATGGATAAAATTTTCGAATAATTGTCGCGATGATATTATATAATTGTTCATTTATTTTATAGACTAAATCATTTATATGATTTGAGTGTACATTATTCTTATCAAAAAATTCATATTGTTTAACAACAAAATTTCCCGCTTTTCTTATAGCTTGAATAGCGATATTCAGCATCGGATGCATAAATTATTCATCCAGTGATTCATTATAAATTAAAATAAACATAATATACATTATACTACATTACGTATTCATTGAACTATGTTTTCAAACAATACAAATAATGTGATATTTGTATTGTTACACAACACATTTAAATTTTTAATGATTAAAAATTTAAAATTTATAAATAATAATATTTATTTCATTTTAAATATATAGATATATATATTAAATTATTTATTTTGTATTATTTTTCAATTTATATATATATAAAAAATATAATAATTAAACTTAACTGAAATTAAATCTTTTATGGAAATACACTGATCATAGAACAATACTACAATATATAACATTTATATATAATCATGTATATTTTCATCACTAAAACATAAGACTTGCTATTTTCGCTAATAATATTATTTTCAAATAATTATTTTTATTATTATTTTAAACAACAAATATTTTAATCACTCACTGTTATATAAATATTTTATTAAATATTTAACGCAATATTTAGTGATATTTTGTTAAAAATAACAACTCTTAAATCAATTGATTAAAATTACTAATAGTATTAACACAAAACAATACATATATCTATTTCCATTAAATAGCCGAATACATATTTAAATATCTAAAGTAAGTCGCTTACAAAACAAAAATAAAACACAGGTTATATTGCTTTATATAGTAATGAATAATAATTTCATATAAAATAATCTTTTAACATGGAATATATACTCAACTAAAAATGAATATGTATATTATATAATATTTAATACATCTATTATATAAATAACAATAATTGCTATAATTTTATTTTGTACATCATAACAAATTTTTATTTTTGGAGCATTATTATATGAAGTTACCAATATATTTCGATTATGCTGCCACTACTCCAGTAGATCCTAGGGTAGTAGAAAAAATGACACAATATTTCACCCTAGACGGTATATTTGGTAACCCGTCTTCTCGTTCTCATTATTATGGATGGAAAGCAGAAGAAGCCGTAGATATAGCTCGTAAACAAATTGCTCAATTAATAGGAGCTGAATCAAATGAAATAATTTTTACTTCAGGAGCTACTGAGTCAGTAAATTTAGCTATTAAAGGCATAGCTCAGATTTACCACAAAAAAGGCAAACACATCATTACAAGTATGACAGAACATAAATCAGTCTTAGATACCTGTCAATATCTTGAAAATAAAGGATTTAAAATTACCCGCATAATTCCACAATCAAACGGATTAATTAATTTCAATCAAATCAGTAATGCTCTACGTGATGATACAATCCTATTATCTATTATGCATGTAAATAATGAGATCGGTATCATTCAAGACATCACGAAAATTGGCAAACTATGTCGCCTAAATGACATAATATTTCATGTAGATGCAACGCAAAGCGTTGGTAAATTACATATTGATTTATCTATATTACCGGTAGATTTAATGTCTTTCAACGGACATAAACTATACGGCCCAAAAGGTATCGGCGGTTTATATGTACGACGAGATAGGAGTCCAAAAATTGATATTGCCCCTCAAATTCATGGAGGAGGACATGAGTATGGTATACGTTCTGGAACATTACCAGTTCATCAAATTGTCGGAATGGCTGAAGCGTATCGTTTAGCTAAAGAAACTATGACAACAGAAATGGTTTATTTAAAAAAAATGAGAAACCGTTTATGGCAAGGATTACAACAAATTGAAGGGGTGTTAATTAATGGTGACTTAAATCATAGTATAGGTACATTATTAAATGTTAGTTTTAGTCATATCGATGGCGAAACACTAATGATAGCATTAAAAGATTTTGCATTATCCTCTGGATCTGCTTGCGCTTCTGGTACTTTAAGCCCATCACACGTGTTACAAGCTTTAGGAAGAAACAACGAACTAGCATATAATTCAATTAGATTTTCGTTAGGACGATTTACAACTGAAGAAGAAATTGAATATGCTATTCATCACATTGTCGCTACTGTTGTAAAATTAAACGCAATGATAAACTTATTATAATTTTATAACACTACAAAACAGTGAATTTACCCCAAATACACAATCATTAGAATAAACAATATATCTGTAAAAATTAATAATGCTATTAGCATATATTTATATATATAACTAACAAATAGTTTTTTAAACAACATCTTCTGTACTTTAAAGTTTGCGTTTCTATATATTTTATTATTAGATATTTAAAATTACAGATGTGATTTAATTATTACTATATGTTATTATTTGATGTCAATTACAGATATTTTAATGCATGTTAGTTATAAATAATAAATATTACTAATATAAGACATCTTTATAGTATAATTAAATTAATAAAAATCTTATAAAATGTTATATATTATTTAATATATTAAACTAATACGCGTCTAGCTTAAAATTTAATCCTTAATGCTACTATCATTAACTATATAGATTTTTATCAATATACATTGATACTGAAATTGTTGTTTTGTATACTTATATTATATAATGCCAAAATAAAAACTGATAGGAAGCTTTATGATTTTTAAAGAAAATACACTATCGATTATAAAACCTGATGCCGTTGCTAAAAATATCATTGGATCTATAATTAGTAGATTTGAAACTTCTGGTCTTTCTGTTATAAAAGCTAAAGTTATAAAACTAACATATATACAAGCTTCTGAATTTTATGACGAACATCAAAAAAAATCTTTTTTTGAAAGTTTAATAAATTTTATGATTTCTGGCCCAATATTTGTACAAATACTATCAGGTAATAATTCAATACAACGAAGTAGAGAAATTATAGGAGCCACCAACCCAAAACATGCGTTAGCAGGAACTATTAGATCTGACTATGGTTATGATTGTACTAAAAATGCTATTCATGGATCAGATTCTAAAAAAACAGCTATACGTGAAATTAATTATTTCTTTAATACATGAAAACACACACTTATAGATACTATGCTTCTTACTCATAATCAAAATTAAACCATTATAAATAATATACAAAAAATAGTTTTAAGAACTAAAATTAACTGATAATAATGATCGTACATATAAAGGAATACAAACAAACTTTTATAAAAATATAAAACTAACAAATTATAATTTAATTAACCTTATGTTGATCCCATCCTAATTAAACATTAAATTAACAATCAATATAAATTTTTATAAAAATTCGTCGTTAGAGATATATTTAATGTGCATAAAAAAAGTTAATTTACTTAATATGAATAAAGAAGAATTAATAATTTTTTTCTCTAAATTAGGTGAAAAACCTTTCCGTTCTCATCAAATAATGAAATGGATGTACCATGATTATTGCGATGATTTCAATCAAATGACAAATTTAAGTAAATCTTTACAAATAAAATTAAATCAAATAGCAGAGATTCGCGCGCCAATAATTACAAAAAAACAACTGTCTTCAGATGGAACAATTAAATGGGCTATGCAAGTGGATCAACAACAAATAGAAACAGTCTATATTCCTGAACATATGAGAACCACATTATGTATTTCATCGCAAATTGGATGTCCTTTAGGATGTAATTTTTGTGGAACAGCGAAGCAAGGATTTAACAGAAATTTATATGTATCAGAGATTATTGGTCAAATTTGGAGAATATCAAAACTCATTGCGCTAAATAAACATATTCAAATAACAAATAGTCCTCCTATTACCAACATAGTATTTATGGGAATGGGAGAACCATTACTAAACATTACTAATGTTGTGTCAGCGATAAAAATTATGTTAGATAGTTTTGGTTTTAGATTTTCAAAACGACATATCACTATCTCAACTGCTGGAATTGTACCAGGTATAATAAAACTAAAAGATATGATTGATATACCACTAGCTATATCTCTGCATGCCCCAAATGATCTCATTAGAAATAAAATTATGCCGATTAATAAAAAATATAATATTAATAGTGTACTAGAAGCAGCACACAAATATTTAAAACAAACCAAATCTAACCACGGTCGAATAACAATAGAATATATATTATTAAATCATATTAATGATGAAATTTTACATGCCCATCAACTAGCAAAAAAACTTAAAGGTATCCCATGTAAAATTAATTTAATTCCATGGAATCCAATTCCAAACGCGCAATATACGTGCAGTTCCTACGCTCGTATTCATGCGTTTCTTAAAGTCTTATTAAAATATGACATAGTAACCATTATAAGAAAAATAAGAGGTGCAGATATTAATGCTGCTTGTGGACAACTAACAGGAGAAGTAATTAACCGTATAAATTATATATATGATTCATCTTTAAACTAATACCATCTTTTAAATCAATTTTAACGAGATAGTATTAGTTTAAAATATCTCTAATTTATATAAAATTTATTCTAAGTATAAATAAAATAAATATTATAAAATTTAATAGTAATAATAGTTTATTTGATACATTACCACAATTAGTAATATAATTATCTGTTAATAATACAGTTTTTTAATTTAGTACAATAAACATACTTAAAATAAACAGAATTATTTAATATATAAGTAATAATTAATAAACACATCAATAAACAGTATGGATACATATAATCATTGTTTATTAATTTATAATATGAAAATTGGAGAAACTATGAATAATATCGCTAACATTATTCGCCGAAAATCTACACGTATTTATATTGGTGATATTCCTATTGGAGACGGAGCGCCTATTGCAGTACAGTCTATGGTAAATACTCGTACTACACACATATTAGAAACGGTTAAACAAATCAACGCTTTAAAAAAAGCAGGAGTAGATATTGTTCGAGTATCAATACCTACCATGGATGCAGCTGAAGCCTTCAAAATAATTAAACAACAAACAGTTGATGTTCCATTAATAGCAGATATTCATTTTGATTATCGCCTTGCATTAAAAGCAGCTGAATATGGAGCAGATTGTTTACGTATTAATCCTGGTAACATCGGTAATAATAATCGTATTCGGTCTGTAGTACATTGCGCCCAAGATAAGAATATACCTATTCGTATTGGTATAAACTCTGGTTCTCTTGAACGCGATTTACAAAAAAAATATGATGGAAATCCAACAGAACATATTTTGTTAGAATCAGCAATGAGACACGTAGATATTTTAGACAAATTAAATTTCCATCAATTTAAAGTCAGTGTCAAATCTTCCGACGTACTAATAACGGTAGAAGCATACCGTATATTAGCATCTAAAATAGATCAACCATTACACGTAGGTCTTACTGAATCAGGAGCTTTACGTAATGGTACAGTAAAATCTGCAATAGCTTTAGGTTTTTTATTGCACGAAGGAATCGGAGATACAATACGTATATCATTGGCTGCAGATCCTATAGAAGAAGTTAAAGTAGCATTTGATATTTTAAGAGTTTTAAAGATTCGTACTCATGGTATTAATTTTATAGCTTGTCCAGGATGTGCTCGACAAGAATTTAATGTTACCAATGTAGTTAATGCTCTAGAACAAAAAGTAAGCGATATTACAACGCCCATGGATGTATCTATTATCGGATGTGTAGTCAATGGACCAGGAGAAGCAATGAAATCAACAATTGGCGTTGCCGGAGCACGTAATAAAAGTGGTATATATGAGGATGGTATACGACAACAAAAAAAGTGTGATAATATATCAATAGTTGAAGAATTAGAACGACGTATCAGAGCTAAATCTAAATCAATAAATACAAATAATCCAGTTAGTTACCATATTAAACACAATCAATAAACAATTAAAGATTAATACATGATTAAATGTAATGCAAAAATCCAATCTATTCGTGGCATGCATGATTACTTACCCAAAGACATAGCCATATGGCAACACGTAGAAAATATACTTACAACTATACTAAATAGTTATGGATATAAGGAGATCAGGTTTCCTATTGTTGAAGACACAAATTTATTCAAACGTTCAATTGGAAACATGACGGATGTAATAGAAAAAGAAATGTATAGCTTTAATGATCGCAATAACAACAATTTAACATTACGCCCAGAAGGGACATCCGGATGCGTACGAGCAGGCATCGAACATGGACTGTTTTATAAGCAAGAACAACGTCTATGGTACCTTGGGCCAATGTTTCGCTATGAACGTCCTCAAAAAGGACGTTATAGACAATTTCATCAATTTAGCGCCGAAGCCTTTGGTCAAATAGGGCCTGACGTAGATGTTGAATTAATTTTAATTACTGCTCGTTGCTGGAAGAAATTAGGAATTAGCCATCATTTATCATTAGAATTGAACTCAATCGGGTCGTTATCCTCTAGATCAAATTATCGAAAAGAATTAATAATCTTTTTAGAAAAACACTTAAACAACTTAGATCATAATGCGCGACGTCGTTTATACTCTAATCCCATGCGAATATTAGATACAAAAAATAGTAAAACTAAAGAATTATTACTAAATGCTCCCATATTAAGTGATTATTTAGATAATGATTCACATACTCATTTCTCTGAATTGTGTCAGTTATTAGATCTATTAGAAATACCATATACAATTAATCCATATTTGGTACGTGGCTTAGATTATTATAATAAAACAGTTTTTGAATGGGTTACCAATAGCTTAGGAGTTAAAAAAACTATCTGTGCTGGCGGCCGTTATGATGAATTAGTACAAGAATTAGGAGGAGATTCAGTTCCTGCCGTAGGATTTTCCATAGGATTAGAGCGTGTAATTTTGTTGATGCAAGAAGTCGACGATAATTCTTTTTTGGATAAAAATAATACATACACTGATATTGATATATATTTAATTAGCTTAGGAGATAATGCTAGAAAATATTCAATACTACTATCTGAACATATTCATTCAACATTGCCATCTATACGATTAATAGTACATCATGGAAAAAGTAATATAAAAAAACAACTTCATGCCGCTAAAAAATACAAGACACGAACTATTTTAATAATAAATGAGAAAAATTATATTACAAAAACAGTTATACTAAAAAATCTACAATTAGGCACTCAAACAATATTACGACACGATGAAATTATTGAAAAATTAAGAGACATATTACATATCAGTCAAACTCATCAAAAATAAATAATATTCAATACTCATATACTAATAATTTTTAATATGACTGTATTTTAATTCATTTAATCCATTAAAACATGAATATATTTCAATATAAAATCAAACCCTATAGCTCGTGATAGAACATAAAATATCAAATCACCCTATTATATAAATACTTTAAAAAATTGTAAATTCAAATTATTAACACCACAAACCATGATAAAGAATTAAACTATTACAGACCGTTCTGCTAATTTTGTATTGTAAATATTATGCGTGACTACTTTAAAAAAAGATAATTTCATTATATTGATTAATACTGATATTATTACTCATAGATACATATATTTCTATGGATTTAAAAATGTTCCCTGTTATTACATTAATTGGCCAAAAAAATGTAGGAAAATCTACTTTATTTAATAAATTGACACATACGCATGATGCTTTAATTTCTAACTATCCAGGGTTAACTAGAGATCGACAATATGGTTATTTTCAATGCAAACAATTCAAATCTATTCTCATAGACACTGGAGGTATCGACAGGTTACATCGTAACGTAAAAAAAGAAGATACTATTCAAGATTACATAACTCGCCAAACAATTTTGTCAATACAAGAAGCTGATATCATATTATTCCTTGTGGATAGACAATCTGTAGAAACATCTGTAAATTATGATATTGTCAATTTTTTGAAAAAATTAAAAAAACCTATATTTATTGTTATTAATAAAATTGATGACGTTACATATCATACTCATAATATTGGATGGAATTATTATTCTTTCGGTATAAAAAATATTATCTTTATTTCTGCAATTCATGGAAACGGAATTAATAATTTATTAGAAAATATATCTCTACTAATTTCAAAAAATACATTTTCTTATAAAAATAATATACCTAAAACTAATTTAAATACTATTACACATAATAACTACATAAACTTATCATCATCATATAATGAAAAAAATGATTCCACTACTATTACATTAGCGGTTGTAGGACGACCTAACTCCGGAAAATCTACTTTTATTAATTACATTTTAGGAAAAGATCGTATGATAACCTCTAATATACCAGGAACTACTAGAAATTGTATTCATATACCCATTATATACAATCGACAAAAATATATATTAATTGACACAGCAGGAGTACGAAAAAGAAAAAAAATAGAAGATACAGCAGAACAAATTTCTATTTCCAAAACACTCCAAATCATCAAAACTGCGCATATCCTGTTATTTATGGGTGATGTAGGTCTGGGGATATCTGATCAAGATTTATACTTATTACGATTTATCGTAAATAATGGTAAAGCATTAATAATTATTTTTAATAAATGGGATAAAATATCCCCAGACCTACATCAAAAAATCAAAAAAAACCTATGCAAAAAAATAAATTTTATTAATTTTACTAAAATACACTTCATTTCAGCATTACACGGGGATGGTATTAAAACGTTATTTCAATCAATCAAAGAAACACATTTACATGCATATTGTACTAAAACTATTAGTACAACGCGTTTAATCAATATTCTACATGAAGCTGTCTCTAAGTCTCCTCCTCCACTTCTACATGGGAGAAGGATCAAACCAAAATATATTCACATTGGCAAACATAATCCATTAACCTTAATAATTCATGGAAACCATGTTAGCAAATTACCTAACAGTTATAAGCGATATTTAAAAAAACATTTCTATAATATATTGAATATCACAGGTGTTTTGTTAACTATACAATTTAAAGATACCATCAACCCATTTATTAACAAATAAAAAATAATATTTTTAAATATATACATTATAACATAATAAATACGCCATCCTTGCTTATTGACCACACAAACTGTCCTAACTAACCTAACTATTTATTGAACCCTCATATTTGTAGTATTTGTTGCTTCCATATAATTCAATTCCAAAACATCACAAGTATAACGTCTAATTTTATTTAACAAAACAATATTCCCATCCAATTTATTAGTATATGATGGTATCATATCTATAATTTTATTTTTCCAAGAATCACTATTAATTTCACTATTAAACATTGTACTTAAAAGTTCTAATATTATCGAAACTACAGTAGAAGCTCCCGGTGATGCACCAAGAAGTGCTGATAAAGTTCCATCATTCGAACTAACCACTTCTGTTCCAAATTGTAATATACCTCTTTTTTCATGATTCCTTTTAATAATTTGAACACGCTGTCCTGCTCTAACCAAAGTCCAATCTGATGGATTAACTGTCGGATAATACTCTTTAAGTGCATCAATACGTTGCGTATCCGACATCATTAATTGACCAATTAAATATCTCAATAAATCGAAATTATCTATCCCAGCCTGAAATATTGGAATCAAATTATGTTTATTTAAAGAATAAAATAAATCTAACCATGATCCATATTTTAAAAATTTACTACTAAAAGTAGCAAACGGACCAAATAATAAAACCTTATTACCATTTAATATCCTGGTATCTATATGAGGGACCGACATTGGAGGAGTATTGACAGGTGCTTTTCCATATACCTTCGCTAAATGTTGTGCAACTATTTTCTTATTTTTTGTAACTAAGAACTGACCACCTACTGGAAATCCAGCATACCCCCTAACCTCAGGAACACCAGAATTTTGCAAAAGACTAATTGATTTACCTCCAGCTCCTATAAATACATAACTTGCTCGAATGCACTTCTTCTGATTATACCGTCGATCAATTATATGCACATCCCAAGTTGTATCAAAATTATGTCTTATACGATCAACATCATGCTGTAAATATAATTTAAAATTTAAACTTTTTTTCAACTTACTTAGTAATTGTTGAGTAAGTGCTCCAAAATTAATATCCGTACCTATCTCCATACGAGTAGCTGCTATTTTTTGAGATACACTACGTCCATTAATAACAAGAGGAGCCCACTTATGAATTTGCTGAAAATCTTCAGAGTACATCATACCACTAAATAAAATACTATTTTGTAATGCTTGAAAACGTTTTTTCAAAAAAGAAACGTTCTCTTCTCCCCACACAAAACTCATATGTGGCACATTATTAATAAAAGAACTTGGATTATTAAGAACCTTTGTTTGTATTAAATACGCCCAAAACTGACGTGACATTTCAAACGCTTCATTAACAGCAATAGCTTTTGAAATATCAATAGAACAATCTTTACGATTATATTGAGTATAATTAAGTTCACAAAATGCTGCATGACCAGTTCCGGCATTATTCCACACATTAGAACTTTCTCGTGCTGGCTCATCAAGACGTTCATATATATGAATTCTCCAAGTTGGCTCAAGAATCGTTAAAAACATAGCAAAAGTAGTACTCATAATGCCAGCACCAACCAACACTACATCTACAGAAGATTCAATTTTAACCAAATGATGTTGTTTATTATTCACAACTATAATATTACTCATTTTGTATCACTCAATAATACTATCTCACTGTAACAACACCATAATCAATAGATTTATCTACATATTTGTAATACAAATAAAAAATCAACAACAACATATACATTTAAAAAGATAACACTTTTTAATATATCATATCTTAATATTTAAATATATATCAAAACTTTAAATACAATACAAATCAACATCTAACTAAAATCAAAATTACTAAATATAATCTATATACTATAAAATTAGAATTTACTATCAATTGAAAACCTATACACAAATATTTTATATAAAAGTATTCATTGCAACAACACTTAAACAATAACATACGTATAATTTTAATAAAACTTGTAATTATTAATTTTTAAACAATTTATACACTAAACCTTGATAAATCACATAATTCATGATAGAATCGATCCCGTCGAGTACGAGAGAAAGAAAAGAGAGAAAGAAATACCAGAGAGAACAAAATACAACCTATGAAACGTATCATATGATACGTTTCATAGGTTGTATTTTGTTCTTCCTTTCCTCTCCTCTTCTCCGATTGTTCTTTTTCGAATGCATTTGTTCTACTGTTTGTTGTTATGAGTTAACTATGAATTAACTTAACTCCAGTTGTTAGAAGTTATATAGTACATCTATTTGAAAATCTGTATTGTAACGTGATGTTTTCTTTTGATAAAAAAGCTTTAACTTTTGATGATGTGCTCATTGTGCCATCTTATTCGAAAGTGCTTCCTACAGAAACAATTCTAGGTAGTTTGATAACTAATTCTGTTTCTTTAAATATCCCTATTGTGTCTTCAGCTATGGATACAGTAACAGAATCGAGATTAGCTATTGCTCTAGCACAAGAAGGTGGTATAGGTTTTATTCATAAAAATATGTCTTTGGAACAGCAGATTAATGAGGTACGTCGTGTTAAGCGTTACGAAAGCGGGATAGTAGCTCATCCACAGTGTGTTACTCCTGATACAACTTTGTTGAGAGTTAAAGAATTAACTTCTCTTAATGGATTTGCTGGCTACCCTGTTGTGCTAGGTACGAATGAATTAGTAGGAATAATTACAAGTCGTGATGTTAGATTTGTAAGTGATTTGTCCAATTGTGTCGCTTCCGTTATGACTCCTAAAGAGCGTTTAGTCACAGTATTAGAGAAAGAAAATAGAAAAATAGTATTAAGTAAAATGCATGATAAAAGAGTAGAGAAAATTTTATTAATTGATTCTTTATTTCATCTGAAAGGTATGATCACTGCCAAAGATTTTGAAAAAGCAGAACGTAAGCCGTATGCATGTAAAGATGATTATGGACGACTGCGAGTTGGTGCCGCTGTTGGAGCAGGAAGTGATTGTATAGAACGTGTTGTAAGACTGGTTGATGCTGGTTTAGATGTATTATTAGTTGATTCTTCTCATGGACATTCAGATAGGGTTTTAAAATGTATTGCATCCATTAGAAAATTATATCCTGATTTGCCTATTGTAGGTGGGAATGTTGTTACTAAAGATGGTGCTTTAGCACTAGTAAAGTCTGGTGTTAGTGCTGTAAAAGTTGGTGTTGGACCTGGTTCTATTTGTACAACTCGTATTGTTACTGGTGTGGGTATTCCTCAAATTACGGCTATTTCTGATGTAGCAGGAGCATTAAAGAATACAGATGTTCCGATTATTGCAGATGGAGGTATTAGATTTTCTGGAGATATTGCTAAGGCAATAGCTGCTGGTGCGCATTGTGTGATGATTGGATCGCTACTAGCAGGAACAGCAGAATCGCCAGGAGATATAGAATTTTATCAAGGTAGGTCTTTTAAAACTTACCGTGGAATGGGTTCTTTAGGAGCTATGAATCAAGGTTCTGCTGATCGTTATTTTCAACAACAGGAGGATGCTGGTTTTTCTTGTAAGTTGGTTCCAGAAGGTATAGAGGGACGTGTTCCTTATAAAGGTAAATTAGAAACAATTGTGCATCAATTAGTGGGAGGTTTACGTTCTTGTATGGGATTAACTGGTTGTATGACCATTCATGATCTAAGAACACGAGCTAAATTTGTTCGTATAAGCCCTTCTGGTATACAGGAAAGTCATGTACATGATGTAATTATAACAAAAGAATCTCCTAACTATCGTTTAAAATAATTATTTATTTATGTATTATATGTGTAATATATGGGTAATAATTATGACATTTCTTTGATTTAAGATGTATTATTAATCATTAAATATTTAGCTAGATAACGAATAGTTACTTTAAATAATAAAATGGACTATAATATAAGATGTAGTGCTCATCGTATTTTAGTAATAGATTTCGGATCTCAATATACTCAATTATTACTAAGAAGAATCCGTGAGTTGGGCGTATATTCTGAACTTTTTTCTTGGAATATTAGTGAGTCGCAAGTATGTGCATTTAATCCTAATGGCATTATTCTTTCGGGAGGTCCTCATAGTGTTGTTGATCTTCATTTTCCGTGTCTTCCTACATTTGTATTTAAATTGGGTATACCTATATTTGGAATTTGTTATGGTATGCAGCTTATGTCACAACAGTTGGGTGGAACAGTGCAACATTTAACTACTCAGCGTGAGTTTGGTTGTACTAAAATAACACTCATTACTGAAAGTAATCTTACAAATGATATATATGATTATGTTGATAGTGTTACAGATCGGCCGGTGCTGGATGTATGGATGAGTCACGGAGATATAGTTACCACTGTTCCTCAAGATTTTACTATTGTTGGTCTTAATAAATATCATCAAGTTGCTGTTATGGCTAATGAAGATCGGCGTTTATATGGTGTTCAATTTCATCCGGAAGTCACTCATACTAAACAAGGTAAAAATATTTTGGAACGTTTTATTATGTATATTTGTTCTTGTAAATCTTCATGGAAGATAGGTAATATTATTGAGAGTATTATTATGGATATTCGTGTTAAGGTGGGGAATGATAGAGTAGTGCTTGGATTTTCAGGTGGAGTTGATTCTCTTGTCACAGCTTTATTATTGCGACGTGCCATTGGGTGTCGGTTTATTTGTGTTTTTATTGACAATGGGTTATTATTACATCATGAATTTGATCAGATTAAGAATTTTTGTGATAAAAATTATGATTTGGACATTATTTATCTACCAAAAGAACAGATATTCTTAGATTCTTTAATTGGAGTTATTGATCCAGAGGAAAAAAGAAAAGTAATTGGTAGGATTTTTACAGAAATTTTTGAAGAACAAATTCGTAAACTTGTGCCTGTAAAGTGGTTAGTTCAAGGTACTATATATTCGGATGTTATTGAATCTGGTGTTTCTCTATTTTCTTTAAAAAATGTCATTAAGTCGCATCATAATGTGGGTTGTTTTTCAGGTATTATGAATGTTCAGTTACTAGAGCCTATAAGAAATTTATTTAAAGATGAAGTTCGTAATATTGGATTAGAATTAGGATTGCCTCGTAGTATGGTGTATCGTTATCCATTTCCAGGGCCTGGTTTAGCTATTAGAATTTTGGGTGAAGTAAAAAAAGAATATTGTGATATTTTACGTAAGGTAGATTTTATTTTTATTGAGGAACTGAAGCGTGATAATTTGTATTATAAGATTAGTCAGGCTTTTGCAGTTTTTTTACCGATACATTCAGTTGGTATACAAGGGGACCAGCGTAAATATGAATGGGTGGTGTCTTTGCGTGCAGTAGAAACCGTTGATTTTATGACGGCACGTTGGGCTTATTTGTCTTATGATTTTTTAAACAAAGTTTCTAATCGTATTGTTAATGAGGTGGGAGGAATATCGCGCGTAGTATATGATATTTCTTCTAAGCCTCCGGCTACTATTGAGTGGGAATAAATATTTATATTTTAGTATAAGTTTACAAATTTTTAGTAACTTTTATTAGTGTATATTATTGTTGATTTGATAGTTTAAGATATGCATGTATTTCAATAACTAAAGATATTTTATAAGTTTTCATCTACTTATTGTTAATAGAACAATTTAGTATTGTAAGCTAAGCATAGATCCCTTATGATTTATTTTTATCAAATGTATATAATATGCATCTTGAAAAATTTTTTGTTTATATAAATTTATATAGTATATTAGTATGATGTGATATAGTTTATATTACTATAAATAATAGTATATATGTTCAATCGGGCTTGTATGTTGTATAGAGTAAGTAGATATGGTTTTATGATAAAGGTGGTTTTATGTGTAAGTTTTTAATTGTTACAGGCATTTTATATTAAATTTTTAATGAATAATAAATTATCTCAAAATTTGATTGATGGCTGGTTGGGTGCGTTGGAGTTGAATTTTGCTTTACGTGAGGGGCGTAGCGTTCTGACTAAATGTAAACATATTGGTCCGTTTTACGTAAAAAGGAGTTTTTATGTAAAAGATGATAATACTCCACATGTATATTTATTGCATCCTCCTGGCGGGTTAGTTGGAGGAGATAAATTGACATTAGATGTTAAATTGGAATCAGGTAGTGGAGCATTATTGACGACGCCTGGTTCTTCTAAATTTTATCGTAGTAACGGCATTTGCTCCGCTCAGAAGTATACATTTACATTAGAGCGTAATACTTCTTTGGAATGGGTTCCTCAAAGCAGTATTTTCTTCCCTAAAACGAAAGCAAAAATAGATACTACTTTTATTATAGAACAGGAATCTAAAATTATATCGTTTGAAATGTTATGTTTTGTAAATTCATCATTAGGTATTTATGTATATCCAGAAGAAGTAGAGATTTTTTTAAATATTTGTTTATCTAATTCTGTTGGTTTACAGGAAAGACTTCAAATTAATGAGTCGAATTGTATTATGAAATTAGGTGGATTTAAAATAAGTGCTTTGCTTTTTGCTATTCCATCGGATAAAAAAATGTTAGATAAAGTACGTACGCTTATTAGATCAGTTCAATATCTTCAGGTTGGTGGCGCTACACTATTAGATAATATTCTTGTAGTGCGACTATTGGGTAATGATAGTCAATGCTTAAAAAAATTGCTCTGTCATATTTGGTATGTTATACGTCCTTTTATCATTGGAAAAGAGGTTACGATACCTCGTGTTTGGTCAACATGAGTAAATAATTTATATATGAAGCTATTACCTCGTGAAAAAGATAAATTGTTATTGTTTACAGCAGCGTTATTGGCAGAAAGACGTCTTAATCGAGGTTTGAAATTAAATTATCCAGAAGCAATAGCATTGATTAGCTCTGCAATTTTAGAAGGAGCGCGTGAGGGAAAGAATGTTGCTGAATTAATGGACATGGGTAAACATATATTAACCAGAGATGATGTTATGATGGGCGTGCCTGAAATGATTACTGATGTACAAGTGGAAGCTACTTTTTCTGATGGAACCAAATTAGTAACGATACATGATCCGATAATTTAGTAATAATTAAATGAGCGTATTTATTATGATACCAGGTGAACTCTATATTTCCGATGGAGATATAGAGTTAAATGTTGGAAGAAAACGGGTGTTAGTAACTGTTGTTAATTATGGAGATAGGCCTGTACAGATTGGTTCTCATTTTCATTTTTATGAAGTTAATATTGCTTTAAAATTCAATCGAGTTCTTGCTCGTGGTTTTCGTTTAAATATTCCGTCAGGAACGGCGGTGCGTTTTGAACCAGGACAGTCTAGGACTGTAGAACTTGTAAAATATGCAGGAATATGTAAAATTTTTGGATTTTGTAAAGCTATTATGGGTAAAGTGGAATGAACTATGAGTAGTATATTATCCAGACATGAGTATGCTTCTTTATTCGGGCCAACTGTAGGCGATTCTGTGCGATTAGCTGATACCGAATTGTGGATAAAAGTAGAAAAAGATTTTACCGTATATGGAGAAGAAGTAAAATTTGGGGGAGGTAAAGTTATACGAGATGGTATGGGTCAAGGACAAATGAGTAGTAAAGATTGTGTTGATTTAGTATTAACTAATGCAATAATTATTGATTATTGGGGAATAGTAAAAGCGGATATTGGTATAAATAATGGCCGCATCACGGGCATTGGGAAATCAGGAAATCCAGATGTTCAGCCAGATGTAACAATATCCATTGGACCCGGTACAGACGTTATAGCGGCAGAAGGTAAGATAGTTACTGCTGGAGGTATTGACTCTCATATTCATTTTATTTGCCCTCAACAAGTAGAAGAAGGGTTATGTTCTGGAATTACTACATTTATTGGAGGAGGTACTGGGCCGACAACGGGAAGTAATGCCACAACTTGTACTCCAGGTCCTTGGTTTTTATCTCGTATGCTGCAAGTAGCAGATTCCTTACCTATTAATGTTGGTTTTACTGGTAAGGGTAGCGCCTCTGTACCGCAGGCTTTGGAAGAGCAGGTAATTGCTGGGGCTATTGGTTTAAAGGTTCATGAAGATTGGGGAGCAACACCTGCAGCTATCGATTGTTGCTTAAATGTAGCTGATAATTTTGATATTCAAGTTTCTATTCATACTGACAGTTTAAACGAATCAGGATTTGTTGAAGATACTTTATCTGCGATTAAGGGAAGAACGATACATGCCTATCATACTGAGGGAGCAGGTGGTGGACATTCCCCAGATATTATACGCATGTGTGGATTTAATAATGTATTGCCATCATCTACTAATCCTACTATGCCTTATACGGTTAATACAATAGATGAACACTTAGATATGATGATGGTTTGTCATAATCTTAATCCTAATCTTCCTGAAGATATGGCATTTTCAGAATCTAGAATACGTAAAGAAACAATTGCTGCTGAAGATGTTTTACATGATCTTGGAGCTTTGTCTATGATTTCTTCTGATTCTCAAGCCATGGGGCGAGTTGGAGAAGTTATTTTACGTACTTGGCAAACAGCTCATAAAATGAAATTACAAAGAGGTTCTCTATTAGGTGACAACAAATATAATGATAATATTCGTATAAAACGGTATATTTCTAAATATACCATTAATCCAGCCATAACTCATGGTATTTCTCATGAGGTTGGTTCTATTGAAATAGGAAAGTTAGCAGATTTAGTATTGTGGTCTCCTGTTTTTTTTGGAGTCAAACCAGAATTAATAATTAAAGGTGGTATGATTAACTCTGCTATTATGGGAGATCCTAATGCTTCTATTCCTACTCCACAGCCTGTACATTACCGATTAATGTTTGGGGCACATAATAGCGCAAGACATGCAACACGTATGACGTTTATATCTAAAGTTGCTTATCATTCAGAATTAGTAAATCGTTTAAAGTTAGTGAGTTTAATTGGTGAAGCTCATAAGTGTAGAGATATTCAAAAAAAACATATGATCAATAATTCTTGGCAACCAATGATTGAAGTTGATCCTCAGACTTATCAAGTACGTGCAAATGGAGAATTATTAACTTGTGAACCTGCATCTTCGTTACCTATGTCACAACGTTATTTTTTATTTTAGTAAGTACTAACTTAATATAGAGGCACGTATAATAAAGAAGTGTATATGGACTAAATTTAAATATTTAAGATATGAGATGGACACATTTTTAAGATTTATCAGGAAGATATATTATTGTTTCATGTGAACAATAATATGTCAATTTAAATAATATTTATATATAAATAATTTATGAACATATTATTTTGGTAATATTATGTGTGCTGTTCAGTGTGCAAATTCATTGTTATCTTTAATGCAGTTAATCAGTTCTAATTTTCCCTTAGGAGGATTTGCTTATTCACGAGGTTTAGAATGGGCTGTGGAGTGTAATTGGGTAAATTCTGTAGAAACTTTTTCTGAATGGCAGCAACAATGGATTGATGGACCATTAATTCATTTAGAGTGGCCTATGCTTAAACGTTGTTATTATTACACTCAAATTAGAGATGAAGTTAAATTTTCTCAATGTGTATTAAAAATATTATCATGTCGTGATACTCGTGAGTTTAGATTAGAAGAAAACCAACGTGGACGAGCAATGGCAAAATTAATATTGCAATGGTACCCGCTTACTCGTGATGATGGTTGGCTATTGGCTTTAGAGCGTAGTGGTTTGGCATCTATAGCATGGTTAGGGTGTATGTGGAATATTCCTTTAAAAGATTTAGCGTTAGGATACGCATATAATATGTTAGAGTCTTCTATTATGGCAGGATTAAAATTGATACCTTTCGGGCAAAGAGTTGCTCAAAAGTTGTTAAGATACTTAATGGAATATTTTCCCAATGCCTGGAATAGGGCGGATATAGTAATGGATCATGAATTAGGAAGTAGTTTTTTATTGCAATCTATAGCATCTTCTTGTCATGAAACACAATACTCACGATTGTTTCGTTCTTAAAAATACTTGATTTTAATAAAATATCTAATATAGTATTGAACGTTGTATAATTATTAATTTTGATTGAAAGGATGTGTTTTGATACGCAAAAAATATATTCCACCATTTCGTATAGGTGTAGGCGGTCCAGTAGGATCAGGTAAAACTGCATTAATTGAAGTATTATGTAAAAAAATGAAAGCTAATTATCAATTAGCAGTAGTGACCAATGATATTTATACTAAAGAAGATCAACGTATATTGATAAATGCCAATGCTCTATCGGCTGACCGTATTATTGGTGTAGAAACTGGAGGGTGTCCTCATGCTGCTATTCGTGAAGATGCTTCTATGAATTTATTAGCTATAGAAGAATTGACATGTAAATTTAAGAATTTAGATATTATTTTTATTGAAAGTGGTGGGGATAATTTAAGCGCTACGTTTAGTCCTGAATTATCAGATTTAAGTTTATATGTTATTGATGTAGCTGCAGGTGATAAAATACCCCGCAAAGGAGGGCCAGGTATTACACGTTCTGATTTTTTAATAATCAATAAAATTGATTTGGCTGTGTACGTGGGGGCATCCTTAGAAATTATGGCTAGAGATACAAATTATATGAGAAAGGGTTTACCATGGTCTTTTACCAATTTAAAAATAGGTCATGGTGTACAATTGGTTCTTGATTTCATTTTAGAGAAACGGTTATCATTATTAAATTAAAGATATAAAGATATTGTTGCATAATGATAGTTTATACGTTTGAATTTATACTTAATGAACCAATAAATGAAAGTTTTAAAATTTTAATATATAAATAATGTTAGTACACACGTCATTGTTATGTGGGTTTTTGTTGTAAAGTAAAGATATTGCAAAAATTCTTATTATTTATAATTTTATAGGTAAAAATATAAAATTTGTTAAGTTGTTTACTTTTTAATAGAAGTCAATCACAAGTATTGTATCTTTGATGTAAATAAATAATTATATTTTGTTACTTGATAATATGATAGGATTACTTTTATCATTGTTTTTGTTTTTATGATAATTCCAGGCATTGATAGAAGCATATATTAACCTAATAAATAATATCATAAAGCTAATAAATAATACCCATTTAGTAATACGTACTTTTGTTTTCTTTTTTTTCATATAAACGACTAGTATCTTTGTTAAAAGAGTTACAAAGTAATATTATACAATATGATTTTTATAAATTTTTATATAAATATGTATTTTATTCAATAAAAAACTCTTTGTTATAAGCTGTACTATTTTAATATTTAAATTTTCAATTGAAAATTAATAAAAATAATTTTTATTTTAGATTTTAAAACAACTAGTTTATATAAGTTAAAATTAATAAATTATATAAATTTTATTGGTAATTATTTTGTTTTATTTTTTTTAGACAACATTATTTTATACAGTGTATAAAATAAATCATTGCTACTGAAGTTTTATTCAACAATACTAGTATTAGATGTTTATGGTATATTTAATTCAAATTTCATATTTAATATATTAAATATGAAATTTCATTCTTACGGCTCGTCTATACTATAGTTATACATTTACTGCTATATTATATATAAATATAAAAATATTGTTGATGATGAAATATTTTATATTTATGTATAATAATTATTATTTCAAATAATCAATGATATCAATAGATATTATAATATATTGTTTTAAATATTAAAATTTGATTTGTGTTGCGTATGCAGAATCAATGATGTAATCAATTTTATGTAAGCACTTATGTTATCAATCTGATTCTACAGATATCAATTAAATAATATCTTATATTTATTTTAATAAATTTATAAGTGTTATTATAAATGGTAATTAGAAAGTATAATTTTTCAGATTTGAGAATGTACTTTCATGGAGAATAAAATTGATATGAAAATAGTTGAAATTAGACATCCGTTAGTTCAACATAAATTAGGATTAATGCGTATTTGTGACATTAGTACTAAACGTTTTAGAGAGTTATCTGCAGAATTAGGAAGTTTATTAACTTATGTAGCTACTGATGATTTAGAAGTAGAAATAGTAACTATCAAAGGATGGTGTGGATTAGTTAAAATTGCACGTATTAAAGGAAAAAAAATAACAGTAGTTCCAATTTTAAGGGCTGGTTTGGGTATGATGAATGGGGTATTGGAACATCTTCCGAGCGCACGTATCAGTATAATAGGAATTTATCGTAATGAAATTACTCTGGAACCAATTCCATATTTTCATAAATTAGTTTACAACATAAATGAACGTATGGCTATGGTATTAGATCCCATGTTGGCTACTGGCGGATCAATTATTGCTACTGTTGATTTATTAAAAAAATTTGGATGTTATAATATAAAAGTTTTATCAATAGTAGCAGCTCCAGAAGGCATTGAAGCTTTAGAAAAAAAACATCCAGACATTGAATTATATTTAGCGTCTATAGATCAAAAAATTAATAAGTATGGTTACATTATTCCAGGATTTGGAGATGCTGGCGATAAAACATTTGGAACTAAATAATATATAAAATATATATATAAAATTAAAAAATTATTTATATAAAGTATATATAAAATATACTGTATTAATGAATAAAATTCAATATATTATTGATGATATATTTTCATGGTACAGAATTATATCTATTATAATAATTATAATAGATATAGTTTTTAATAATTTTTAAATATTGATGGTATTAATTTTCGTATATCATGCAATTATATTTTATATAGTCATATAATAAATTACATAAAATTATTTACATTTATAGGTTTATAATTTAGGTAACGTAGTATAATTTGATCATGATCAATAGGTTTGAAATGTGTAAATACTTGCTCTATAATTCCAGTAGAATTTATTATAAAACTAATACGATGTATCCCATTATATATTTTCCCCATAAATTTTTTTTCTCCCCATACTCCAAATTTCTTAGTCACTGTGTCATATACATCAGAGAGCAAAGTAAAACGTAACATTTCTTTTTCATAAAATTCCAAAAGTTTTTCTGGTTTATCATTACTGATTCCAATTATTTCTATGTTTAATTTCTTAAATATATCTATATTATCTCTTAATTTACATGCTTGTATGGTACATCCTGGCGTCATAGCTTTAGGATAAAAATAAATAAGAACTTTTTTTCCTATGAAAGAATAAAGATCTACTGAAATACCATATTGATTAGGTAAAATAAAGTGTGGGGCTTTATCTCCGAGTTGTAATAATGCCATAATAATATTCCATTGAAATAATTAATAAATTTATATAAATTAATTACACTTTAATACTACTTTTAGCTCTTGTATAGAAATATAATTAAATTATTTAAAAGGGTTCAATACCATCCATCATATGATGATAGTAATTTAAGAAATAATTTGTTATGGGAATGCTAGAGAACTATTTCTAAATGATTATTTAGTGTTGAATATATCTTTAACGAATAATAATTTACTTAATAATCAAAAATATAATGAAAATAATTTTTAATTCATTTAGAATATTAAACGATGGTAAATGATATGTATATTCATATATATGTGTGCGCTGTAGTACATAACTATAAGAATTATAATATTACTTATTATATGTAAATAAAGTTAAATCTTTTATGTTGGTTTTTTGTTGAGTCAGGTTTCATTAAATATAAAAAATCTTTTATATATTAAGTTTATTGGAGATAATAGTTCATGTTTACTGGAAGTATAGTCGCTTTAATTACCCCAATGGATTTACAAGGTTCTATAGATTGGATAAGTTTAAAAAAACTTGTTGATTATCATGTTATTAGTGGTACATCAGCCATTGTTTCTGTTGGAACAACTGGGGAAATGTCTGGGCTTACACAGGAAGAACATGTTGATGTGGTTATGAAAACTTTAGAGTTTAGTGATGGTAGATTGCCTATTATAGCGGGTACTGGCGCAAATTCAACAGCAGAGGCTATTTCATTAACTAATAAATTTAATAATAGCGATATAGCGGCTTGTTTAAGTGTAACACCTTATTATAATCGTCCTAATCAAGAAGGGTTATTTCAACATTTTAAAGCTATTTCAGAAAGCACAGAATTACCCCAGATATTATATAATGTTCCGTTGCGCACTGGTTGTGATATGATGCCGAGTACTGTTTCTCGTTTATCAAGAATAAAAAATATAATTGGTATTAAAGAGGCGACAGGAAATTTAAATAGGGTAAATCAATTAAAACAGTTAGTTCATGAAGATTTCATTTTATTAAGTGGAGATGACTTAAGTGCATTAGATTTTATGAAACTTGGAGGAGTCGGAGTAATTTCAGTTACCGCTAATGTTGCTGCAAAAGAAATGGCTGATTTATGTAAATTAGCAAATAAAAATGATTTTTTAAATGCACAATATCTTAATCAACGCTTGATGCCCGTGCATAAGGCGTTGTTTATCGATTCTAATCCTATCCCAGTAAAATGGGCTTGTAAGGAATTAGGATTGATTTCATATGATACTTTACGTTTACCTATGACTTATTTGTCGGAGGTATATTGTCATGTATTAAAGAAGGCTTTAATAGATTCAGGACTGTTTGTACTTAATAAATTATAGATAATTATTTTATATAAAGGTTTTAATGTTAAATTTTTTAGAAATTTTATGTGTGATATTGCTATCGGCTTGTTCTTCTGAAATATACCAGGAAAATCGTTGTAAACTTAATGGAAATTTAGAATATTTAAATACTGTATCTTTATTAGAATTAAACTTACCGGAAAATTTAGGTGTTTTATTATCTGTATCATCATATGATAATTATGTTATTCCAAAGATTAGTAATCTTGATACTATTAGCACTCAAAAAATAGGCAAGCAATTAAATATATGTCCTCCAATAGTTTTCCTTACAGAAATAGCACATACATCTTGTTTAATTGATGTTGAAAATTAATTTAATTGTATTAAGATAAGAAATTTTTGTCATTGTGTTTGTAGGTATACGAAAGAATATGCATATTCATTATTGAAGTTAAATCGAAAATAAATGTAATAAATATCATTTGTTACATTTATTTTCGATTTAACAATAAATCTTCTATTATTTTTTGATATATAGAACTAAGTAATTTTAGATCTGCTAAATCAATATATTCATTGATTTTATGGATAGTGTGATTACGTGCTCCTAATTCTATAATTTCTGCTCCCATTTTAGCTATAAAACGTCCATCAGAAGTACCTCCTGTAGTTTCTAAACAAGGTTCAATTTTTTGATAATATTTAATAGCATTGACAACAACATCAGTTAATTTTCCTGGATTACTAAAATAAGGTTCTGCAAAAAGTTTCCAATCAATATTATAAGTCAAAGAATGATGTGAAAGTATCTTATTTATATATTTTTTGATATTTTTAATAGAAGATTTATTATTAAAACGAAAATTAAAATTTAATGTAACTGTGTGAGGTGTCACATTATTATTATTGTTATTATTTGTATAAATATTTGTAATTTGTATAGTAGTAGGAGGGAAGAATCTATTTTTTTCTTGATCCCATGCAGTGTTGTGTAAGAGGTCTGATAATATTGGAATAACTAAATGTATTGGGTTTTTCAAGAATTGGGCATACGCTACGTGTCCTTGTGATCCGTATACTGTTAATGTTCCCGTCAGTGAGCCACGTCTTCCATTTTTTATAATATCTCCTATTGTATGTTGACTGGATGGTTCACCTACTATGCAATAATCTATATGCTCATTGCGTGTCATTAAAGATTCTACAACTTTAGTAGTTCCATTGATTCCAGTTCCTTCTTCATCAGAAGTAATAAGAAACGCAAGTCGGCCTGGATACTTAGGATTTTTATTTATAAAATTATCAGAGGCAATTAACATAGCAGCCAATGCACCTTTCATATCTACCGCTCCTCGTCCGTGCAACACATTATTATGTATTAATCCTGAGAATGGAGGGTAATTCCAGCGTTGTAAGTTGCCAGGAGCTACTACATCAGTATGTCCAAGAAATAACAATGTATGTTGTTCTTTGTCGCCATGATACGCCCAAATATTAAATGTATCATCAAATCGCATGATTTCTATATTAAAATTTAATCGTTGTAAATAATCTATAATTATTTCATGGCAACTATTATGTCTCGGACATACTGACGGCTGTTGAATTAATTTTTGGGCTAATATTTCTAGCTTAGAACAATTCATATTGTATGCTCCTATTTATAATAGTATGGATCAAAAATATTTGAAGTTTAATAATTTCACATATTTGAAGTTATATTTTCAATATACGTAAACATCAGCATGGATAAATATATTTACATCATATTTACTATATAAATTAAAGTCGTAAAATATATTATATATAAAATATGTTATGATTACTTATTTATAAATTTATTTAGTAATTTATATGATTTCTCGATTACATAATCGACAGTAAAGTTAAAAAATTTAAATAGTTGATTTGGTGGAGCTGATTTTCCAAATGTATTCATACCTATTATTTCACCATATAATCCAACATATTTGTACCAATAATCAGTACTACTAGCTTCAATAGCTATTCTATTAATTACTGTACTAGGAAATACATGTTCACGATATGATATATCTTGTTGATCAAATATATGAGTAGAAGGTAAGGAAACAATTCGTACTTTGTATCCTTCATTAGTTAATCGGTAATATGAATGTACAGCTAGTATTATTTCTGATCCAGTAGCAATTATAATTAGTTCAGGTATGCCTTGACAATCTTTAAGAATATATCCTCCTCGAGCAATATTGTTAGTTTGTATAGATGTACGTTCTTGTTGTACAAGATTTTGTCTAGATAACACTAATGCGGTTGGTCCGTGATGTTCAATTGCAGATTTCCAAGCAACTGCTGTTTCTACTTGATCACAGGGGCGCCATACTATTAAATTCGGAGTCATACGTAAATTTGATAATTGTTCTATAGGTTGATGAGTCGGACCGTCTTCTCCTAATCCAATAGAATCATGAGTATAAATCATAATATGATGACTATTCATTAACGCTGCCATACGAACTGCATTACGTGCATATTCAACAAATGTTAAAAACGTAGCAGTATAGGGTAAAAAAGCGCCATAATTAGCAATACCGTTAGCAATGGCAGTCATTCCAAATTCGCGTACACCGTAATGAATATAATTTCCAGCAGCATTTTTCATAATAGAGGAAGATTTAGACCAAGTTGTTAAATTACTGGGTGTTAAATCTGCTGATCCGCCAAAAAGTTCTGGCAGTTTTTTAGAAAAAGATTCAATTGTAATTTGAGAAGCCTGACGTGTAGCAATATTTTTAGGATTCATTTGTAAGTTTTCAATAAATTTTTGTGTTTTTTTGTACCAATCATCAGGTAATTTTCGTTGTATTCGTCTTATTAATTCTTTTGATAAATCAGGATAAATAAATGTGTACTGACTAAATAATTGGTTCCAAGAATCTTCTTTTTCTTGCCCTGCTATTTTAGCGTTCCATAATTTATATATTTTTTTAGGTATAACAAATTGAGGTTCATTCCAATGAAGCATTTTTCGTGTAGCAGCTACTTCTTCTGGTCCTAGCGGGGCTCCGTGTGCACTGTGTGTGCCACTTTTATTTGGTGATCCAAAAGCAATAATAGTATTACATATCAACAATGATGGTTTATTTGGTATGGATTTAGCTTTATCAATTGCAATTTTAATAGAATTTCTATTATGCCCATCTATATTATGTATTACATTCCATCCGTATGATTCAAAGCGCATAGCAGTATCATCTGTGAACCATTCTTTTATATCGCCATCTATAGAAATACCATTATTATCATAGAATACAATTAATTTATTTAGTTTCATAGTTCCAGCTAATGAACAAACTTCATGGGAAATGCCTTCCATTAAGCACCCGTCTCCTAAAAATACATAAGTATAGTGATCAATGACATTAAATTTCATACGATTAAATTGAGCTGCTAGCGTTCGTTCAGCAATCGCTAATCCTACAGCATTAGCCAAGCCTTGTCCTAATGGTCCTGTTGTCACTTCGATCCCATCAGTATGTCCGTATTCTGGATGTCCAGGTGTTTTAGAATTTAATTGTCTGAAATTTTTTATATCTTCTATAGATATAGAATATCCAGTTAAATGTAATACGCTATATAGTAACATTGATCCGTGTCCATTAGACATAACAAATCTATCTCTATTAATCCAATTTGGATTATTTGGATTATGATTTATGTAATCTCTCCATAATACTTCAGCAATATCGGCCATACCCATAGGACAACCAGGGTGCCCAGAATTAGCCTGTTGTATAGCATCTATGCTTAGTATGCGTATAGCATTAGCTAATATTTTATTTGTTAACATAAAGTGTTTTCCTAATATTAAATTTTAATTAAAAGATTATCAAAATACTATTTTTTATAGAGCATTGTTGAGTGTCTTGAATTATTTTGCTGCAATCATGTTATTTTGATTATGTCTTAAAAAGAATGATATAAAAATAGATTCATTAAATATTTTATCTATGATAGGAAATAAAATATTTAGGAATTTGTATATTTAACACTAATACCTTGACAATTTTGGAACAATAATCATGTAATTATGTTTAATTGTAGTTTAAATTTATTTATTTTCATGGTAGTTAACTAATATTGAGATTAATCATATGATAGTCATATTGTTTATAGCAAGAACAATTTTTAATTATTGTTTATGTAATAACATAATTACTAATATCATATTTATTTAATAAATATATTGATAGCATTTATTGTAAATAAGGTCTAAAAATTTATAAATTAAAATATATATTTGGTTTTGATATGTATATGTGGTTGATTAAAAGAGAATAATGATGTCCAATTAAATTGGATATTTTTATTATTTGTAATTTTTATGTTGTTTTAATATCCTTTTAAAAATACTAACAGTATTAATAATAGTGTAAAGTAAATTTTTTATTTTTGTGATATATTTTAATTAATTTATAATATTTTTGTTGTTATTTATTTGGCATAAATGATGTTATTATTCGGTTAATAGATACGCGTTTAGATATGTTATATAACACTTGAGTGTTTATATTCACTATTAATTTTTGATTGTGTAAGTGTATATATTATTTGTTTTAATATTATAGGTCATAATATTTTAAAGTAATATGTACTAAATGTAGTAATATTGATTTTTAAATAATGAATGAATTAACGATAATTGCATTGTATAGATCATCATAATTAATGATATTGGTATATTTTATTTATGTTATAGCTATTGTGAATTATTTAATTAATCAACTACTACTTAGTATAGAGGAGTCATAGTGGAATGATAATAGTAATTGTTTGATCATTATCATTAATTTAATTTATAAAATATAAATGTATTTTATTAGAATTGAATTGATATTTCAAATGATATCAATTATATCTTATATATTTAGAGATTAAGTCTTGCATATTATTTATTAGCTCAATATTTATGCATCTTTGTTATACAAAGATGTTCTTATGTAAATAGTAAAAATTATGATTCTTAATTATCATTAAGAATTGATACAGTTATTACGTTAATAATAATTATATATTGTTCTAGTTAGAATAACGTTGTCATATTAAATTAAAAGAGTGATCAATTCTTGAGATCGGATAGAAGAGTAAATTTAGGTTGTGTATATTAATTATCATAATAAATGAGATGGTGAATGTGAGATGAATAGAATAAAAGATGTAATTTATGTTTGATATTAAATAATTGATTGTAATTTTTTTTGAATAATAATTACATATATTATTTAATGAATAAATATTATTAATGTTTAGATAATTTTTAATTAGATTTTAAAACAGGTGTTTTATTTTAAAACGATTTATATAAAGTATGTAAAATTATCCATTATGAATGAATCTTTATAAAAGATAGATAAGCGTATTTAAATTCTTTATTCTAATGAATAAAATGTTTTATTTGAATTTTAATTTATATATAATTGTTTTATATTTTTGATTCTTTTAATAATATAATTTTTTATCTTTATGTAGAATCATTTTAATTATTGTAGTACTCTATTTTAAAATATGTAAAATATTAATTTTTTATTAATTAATAAATTATTAATTATAAATTAATTTCATATCATACAAATATTACTTTGTATACTAGTAATTGGTTAATAAATTTTTATGTAAATATATATTTACATACGATCCATTTCACAATTATATGCATAATATATCATATTCTCTAGAATAAAGAAACTCTATTTTAGTAATCGTGTTTATATTTGGATATATATGATTATTACACGTATTTTTTTTAAAACAATCAGAATAATGGTGTTTTTATATTGTATTTTTTATGCTGCAGTTTTTGGAACCGTTTTATTAAATAGTTCGTATGATGTATCTAGAGAATTGTTTTTAGAGATTAATTCTAATTTTATCAAATATTGGAAAGATAAAAATCCTGAAGAAACATTAATTATTCGTCAGTCTCACGCAGGATCTACCAGACAAGCTATGGCTATATTACAAGGATTACGCGCAGATGTAGTCACTTATAATCAGGTAATAGATGTACAAATTTTACACGATCGTGGAAAATTAATTCCTGAAGATTGGCAAAATCGATTCCCTAATCATAGTTCACCATTTTATTCAACTATGGCTTTTTTAGTAAGACAAGGAAATCCAAAAGGAATTTATAATTGGTATGATTTAACTAATAAGGGGATGAAAATAGTATTTCCTAATCCTAAAACTTCTGGAAATGGACGTTATACTTATTTAGCGGCTTGGAATGTATTTTTTAAAAACAGTAATGAAGATATAGAACAAACTCGATTTTGGATGCGAAAATTTTTACAAAATGTAGTAGTATTTGATACTGGAGGACGTGCTGCTACTTCTACTTTTGTTGATCGCAATCAGGGAGATGTATTAATTAATTTCGAATCTGAAGCAAAATTGATACAGAAGAAACATGGATCGAATAACTATGATATTGTGATACCTAATCCTAATATTTTAGTGGAATTTCCAGTGACTTGGATAGATAGGAACGTTATTCGAAATAAAACCAAACATGTGGCACAAGCTTATTTAAATTATTTGTATACTCCTCCAGCTCAAAAGATTATTGCTAAGTTTGGGTATCGTACAAATATGGGTATTGTTCAAATAAATCAGAATAAATCGTTTGAGAGCCAATTATTTAGGATAGAGGATCAGTATGATAATTGGAATATTCTTATGGAGACGCATTTTAAGCGTGGCGGTGAATTAGATAAATTATTAGCAACAGGATATCGTTGATGTTATTTTTTTCAGTTAAATATGTATTACCTGGGTTTGGTATAGCTTTTGGCAGTAGTTTATTATTTGTTTGCTTGATTTTATTATTACCTTTAAGTGCATTAATAATGCAGTTATCTCAAATGAATTTTTCTCAATATTGGGATATAATTACAGATCCAGCATTATTGGTATCTTATAAAATTACCCTGGTATCTGCTGGATCAGCAACATTATTTAATGCTATATTTGGCATGTTAGTATCATGGGTAATAACTAGATATCAATTTCCTGGTAAAAAATTTTTGGATGCATTAATAGATTTGCCTTTTGCTTTACCTACTGCAGTAGCAGGATTAACTTTAGCAACATTATTTTCGACATCGGGTTGGTATGGCAGTTGGTTATCTCGAGTAGGTATTACAGTATCATATACATGGATAGGAATATCTATTGCTATGATTTTTACAAGTATTCCATTTGTAGTACGTACGGTACAGCCAGTATTAGAAGAGTGTTCTGAAGAATATGAAGAAGTAGCAGAGACTCTTGGAGCTGATCATTGGCAGATTTTTTATAATATAATTTTTCCAGAATTAGCACCAGCTTGGCTGTCTGGAGTAGTGTTATCTTTTATCCGAAGCTTAGGTGAATTTGGTGCAGTTATTTTTATTGCTGGAAATATTGCATGGAAGAATGAGGTGATATCCTTAATTATTTTTATTCGTTTACAAGAATTTGATTATCCAGCAGCTAGCGCTATTGCTTCTGTAATCTTAATGGTTTCTTTATTATTATTATTTTTTACTAATATGTTTCAATTACGAATAAATCGGAGGTTTAAAGGATCTTAGTGATACACATATTTAATAATTATCTCAATAAAAATAATGATTGTGTCGATCGTATTACATTGAACCAATGGTTTTTAATTAGTTTAACTATGTTTATATCAACAGTATTATTGTTAGTACCTGTAATTGTGATTTTTGTATCTGCTTTTTCAGAAGGACTAAAAGTAGTCAGAACAAATTTAATTGATAAGGATATGGTGCATGCAATTTTTTTAACGATTGTTGTAGTGTTATTTACTGTACCTATCAATATATTTTTTGGAGTGTTGATATCTTGGTTAGTCACTCGTTTTAAATTTTATGGAAGGCAATTTTTATTAGTTTTTTTAAATATACCTATCGCTGTTTCTCCAGTAATTGCTGGATTGTTATATTTATTACTTTATACAAATAATAATATAATAGGAAATTGGTTAGATTCTAATAATATACAAATAATATTTACATGGTTAGGAATAGTATTAGTTACTATTTTTGTAACTTGTCCTTTCGTAGTACATGAGCTTGTTCCGGTGATGGTAAATAGAGGAAGACAAGAAGATGAGGCAGCAGTACTTCTTGGAGCTTCTGGTTGGATGATGTTTCGTTATGTTACTTTTCCAAATATACGCTGGGCTTTATTATATGGTGCTATTTTGACTAATGCTCGTGCCATTGGTGAATTTGGCGCGGTATCCATAGTATCAGGTTTGATACGTGGCGAAACATACACCTTATCATTATATGTAGAATTATTATACCAAGATTATAATACTGTTGGTGCATTTATTGCTGCATCATTATTAGCGTCTGTTTCAATTATTATGTTATTTATAAAAAATTATTTGCAAAGTCATTTGAAACATATGAATTAATATTTGCGGTAGAGAATAAGAAATGAGCATTGAAATAGATGGAATCAATAAATTTTTTGGTTATGACAAAGTATTAACCAATATTTCTTTACATGTTGCATCTGGAGAAATTATAGCCTTATTGGGTCCATCTGGTTCTGGAAAGACAACATTATTACGTATTATTGCTGGATTAGAACATCATAATAGTGGTTGTTTACGTTTTAGAGGTAAAGATGTAAGTCAAGTGAATGCACGTGATCGTCATGTTGGTTTTGTTTTTCAAAATTATGCTTTATTTCGTCATATGACAGTATCGGATAATATTTCTTTTGGGATAAGAATGTTACCGCGTCATAAACGCCCGAGTTCTCATGCAATTAATAAAAAAGTGATGCAGTTGTTAACTATGGTTCAATTAGAAGGTTTAGGGGATAGATATCCTGCTCAACTTTCTGGAGGGCAAAAACAACGTGTAGCTCTAGCTCGTTCATTAGCAATTGAACCAGAAATTTTGCTATTAGATGAGCCTTTTGGAGCTTTGGATACTCAAGTTAGAAAAGAATTGCGTCGTTGGCTGCGCAGGTTGCATAGTGAATTTAAATTCACTAGTGTTTTTGTTACACATGACCAAGAAGAAGCAATGGAAGTTGCTAATAGGATAGTGGTTATGAATCGAGGAATTATTGAACAGATAGGTACACCTAAAGATATTTGGTGTGTTCCAGCTACTCGTTTTGTTTTAGAATTTTTAAGTGAGGTTAATTGTTTACAAGGAATAGTATGTGGTTCACAACTATCTGTTGGGTCTTATCATTGGTCTTTACCATATGTGCCTGATTTGCAGGGAAAAGTTGAATTATTTTTTCGTCCGTGGGAAATGGATATTAGTAAAGAATCTAATGTATTACATCCATTACCAGCTAAGATTGTTAATGTTAGTTTACATGGATTTTATTGGCAGCTAAGTGTAGAGCCTTTGGGTTGGCACCAAGAGTTATTAACTATAATTATAGGGATTAGGGATATTTTCGGTATTCCAGAATGTGGATCATGCTGTTATTTAAGTGGGCATAATGCGCGATTATTTTCAGGAGAAACAGCGTTGTAAGCCAGTGTAAGTAATAATATTTTGTTTCTTGAGATATTCGTATGATCTCTAAAGATCAAGATATAAGCGATAATTGATGCAATTTTTATTTATGTGAGTTGTATTGTGTATGTTATGCATATAAAAGAGTTAATGATTCTGTTTAGATTTAAGTACTATATAAAAGATTTATTTTGTGCGTAGATTGTAAGATTTTTAAAATGGTCGAATAAGCAACTGGAAAAGAATACTAATTAAAATTATATAGATTAAGTCAATAAGGTATTTCGTATAGGAGTATATTTTAGGTAATATAAATTTTTAGTTTATATATATTGTTTTGTTATTTTTATTTATAAGTACGTATATTAGTATAGTTAAATTTCATAATAGATCGTATATTTTGATAATTTATAAAGTTATTATTTTCTTTAGGTTTATATTTTCATGAGACAGATTGTATTGTAATTAAAAATTAATGTTATAACTCATGTTTGTTTTATATAAGTATAAGTGTGTTATTGTTTGTATTGCATCAGTAAATGCATTATTGATTCTGTGGTTGGATAATTTAAGACTTGTTTTGCCATTTCTTTTGCATCACAATAGTGTGAACTACGGATTATTTGTTTTATTCGTGGGATGGATACAGAACTCATACTAAATTCATCTAATCCCATTCCTAATAATAGTAAAGTAGTGCACTCATCTCCCGCCATTTCCCCACACATAGCTGTCCATTTTCCTTCAGAGTGTGAAGCTTCAATGACTCGTTTGATTAATATTAAAATAGATGGAGATACAGGGTTGTATAAATGAGATATTAATTTATTACCACGATCTACTGCAAGAGTGTATTGTGTTAAATCATTGGTGCCGATACTGAAAAAATCTACTTCTTTGATTAAATGATGAGCGATAATTGCAGAAGCAGGAGTTTCGATCATAATCCCTACTTTAATATTTTCATCAAATTTTTTTCCTTCTTTACGTAGTTGTTTTTTTAGTAAATTTAGTTCTGTATTTAAGGTTTTTATTTCTTCTACAGAAATAATCATAGGATACATTATACGTAGTGTACCAAAAAAAGAAGCACGCAAGATAGCACGTAGTTGGGTATGTAGTATATCTTTTCTATCTAACATTATGCGAATTGCCCGCCATCCGAGAAATGGATTTTCTTCGTTTGGAAGATGCATGTAAGGTAAATTTTTATCACCTCCAATATCCATAATACGTATAATTACAGCTTGATTAATCATTGATTCAGCTGCCTCTTTATAAGCTTGAAATTGCTCTTCTTCTGTAGGTAATGCATTACGATTCATAAATAAAAATTCAGTTCTATATAATCCTATACCTTCAGCTCCGTTTTCTTTAGCTTTAATTATATCGTGTATTGTACCGCCGATATTGGCGCATATTCGTACTTGATGTTCGTCAAGAGTAATTGCTGGAAGATGTTTAAATTTAGTTAACTCATATTTTTTAGAAATATATTTTTCTTTTAATATATTGATATTTTTAATGATGTCTGGAGTTGGATTAATGTAAATTTTATTATTTAAAGCATCAAGTATTATAAAGTCTCCATTAGAAACTTGTTTTGTAATAACGCCAGTACCTATAATAGCTGGTAATTCTAAAGAACGAGCCATGATAGAGGTGTGTGAGGTTTTTCCTCCAGCATCAGTGATAAATCCTAACACTTTTTTTAAGTTTAATTGAGCCGTTTCTGATGGACTAAGATCTACAGCAATAATGATTACTTCTTCAGTAATTGAGTTTAAGTCGATAATTGGGATGCCTAAAATATTTTTTAATAAACGATTTCCTATATCTCGTACGTCGGTGGCACGTTCTTTCAAATATTCATCTTCTAGTTTTTCTAAGGCTTTTGCTTGAGTTTCAATTACTGAATGTACAGCAGCATCTGCGCTAAATAATTCTTCTTTAATAAGACTGATGATATCTTGTTCCAGTTCTTCATCTTCTAGTAATATGATATGGCCTTCAAAAATAGCTTCTTTCTTTGAATCTAATTGTTTTTTTATTTTATTTTTAATTTCTTTTAATTGTTTAGAAGTTTTAGCGCGTCCAGAAATAAATCGATTAATTTCTTGTTCAATAGAACCAATAGCGATTTTTTTTGAATTAATGAGAATTTTTTTTTCTTGTAATAGCAACGCTTTTCCGAAGGCGATGCCAGGTGATACTGAAGTTCCTGAAATCATAATTCTACCTTCATTAGAGTTATGGAGAGTTTATTATCTACATATTGATTAATTGTATTATCTTTTTATTTAAGTTTAGAAATGAACTTAATTAAATGCTGAACTGCTTGTTCTGCATCTATGCCATTCGCAGAAATAATAACTATAGAACCTTTACTTAATCCTAGTGTTTGTAGTTTAAATAAACTTTTAGCGCTTGCTTTTCTTCCATTAGAGATCACTGTAATGTCAGAATTAAAGTTTTTTGCTTCTTTTACAAATTGGGTAGCTGGGCGAGTATGTAAACCATTGGCAGCGGTAATCATAATTTCTTTTTGATACATTTTTATCTCCATTTGATTAAGTAATATGATGAAAATAATGTTTTTTAAGTTTATTAAATTAAATATTTTTATGAATATAGACGAACCAAATTTTTTATATAAATAATTTGTTGATTTTGTTATATCTTTTATGTATATCACATTCAAAATAGAATATGAACTAAAGATGTTTTTGTTAATGCTGTTAAGATTATTTATAATATAGTAGAAAATATAGTATTCTATTTATATAATGTAATTAATTCAATGTTTTTATATATTCTTTAATAAATAAAAGCGTATAGTTTTTATTTATTAAAGAATATAAACAGAAAACACCCACAATGAGTGTTTTCTGTTTTGTTTACTATTAATATAAAAATTATAATTTTTATAAGTTTGAAAATAATACAGTACTTAAATATCGTTCACCAGATGATGGTAGTATAACTACTATATTTTTAGTCTCATAGATTTTGTGTTTTTGTAATTGTATAGCAGCTGCCAATGCAGCACCTGAAGAAATTCCAGCCAAAATTCCTTCTTTTTCCATTAAATGTTTAGCATAACTAACAGCTGCGTCTATACTTACTGTTTCCACATGATCAATTAAAGTTAAATCAAGATTTTTTGGAATAAATCCGGCACCAATACCTTGAATTTTATGTGGTGCTGGGCTTATTTTTTGACCAGATAATGCTTGAGTAATGACTGGAGAGTTTTCTGGTTCTACTGCTACGATAGTTATTTTTTTATTTGTCTTTATATGTTTTTTAAAAAACCTGCCAATTCCAGTGATAGTTCCTCCTGTACCAACTCCAGCTACAAGTATGTCTATTTGCCCATTAGAGTCGTTCCAAATTTCAGGTCCTGTTGTTTTTTCATGAATTTCTGGATTTGCAGGATTACTAAATTGCTGTAATAACAGATAACGTTTAGGATCAGAAGAAACGATTTCTTCTGCTTTAGAGATAGCTCCCTTCATCCCATTCTTTCCTTCTGTTAATATAATTTCAGCCCCTAAGGCTTTAATTAATTTACGGCGTTCAATGCTCATTGTTTCTGGCATGGTTAAAGTTAATTTATAGTGACGTGCAGCTGCTACGTAGGCTAAAGCAATACCAGTATTGCCGCTTGTTGCTTCTATCAGTTTTGTATCTGGTGTTAATAGGTTTCTTTTTTCTGCATCCCAAATCATATTAGCACCAATACGACATTTAACACTAAAGCTGGGATTTCTAGATTCTATCTTAACTATAATGTGTCCGTTTCCAATTTTATTAAGACGGACTAATGGAGTATGGCCGATAGTATAAGAATTGTCTTGATAAATTTTGTGCATACTTAATGTTCCTCAGCGCCATATAATATTACATGTTATATTTGTTTTAAAATTTAATATCTTTAAAAGACAGACAGAATTAAATTGAAATATAAATTAATATTAAATATTTTATATCAGAATGAAACCAGTTATTATGCATTAATTGTTGTAGATGTGCACTTATTATATAATAATTATTAAAATGTTATATCTATTACTATAGATCATTTTATGAAAGTAAATTCAATAATTGTTTATATTCAAGTATTGTGTATATCAAATAAGTTAATGATTTGAGACATTAGTATTATTCTTATTTAATTACATGTGGTGAACATACTTATTTTAAGTGTATATCAATGATCCTACTCCTATGTATCGGGATATTTATATTATGAAATGTATTGAAAAAAAAATACAGAACTTAAGAAAAAAATTACGTCACTGGGAATATTTATATTACATAAAACATGAATCTGAAGTATCTGATGAAAAATATGATGCAATATTAGCAGAGTTGCATCAATTAGAAAAAGTTTATCCACATTTGATTACAGAAAATTCTCCTACTCAACGTGTAGGAGGTATGTTGCAGGATAATTTTAAAAAAATAAATCATAAAATACCAATGCTATCTTTAAATAGTATTGTTAAATCGTGTCAATTGTTATCATTCGATAGACGAATAAAAATTAAACTCAATGATAATCATGTTATTTCATATTGCTGTGAGTTAAAGATAGACGGAGTAGCAGTTAGTTTATTATATAAAAATGGGGAATTGGTTTGTGCAGCAACTCGAGGTGATGGAAAAATTGGAGAAGATATTACTAAAAATGTGCGTGCTATTTATTCGGTTCCTATGCATTTAAATATTGATGTCAATAATCATGATAAACTACCACATTTGTTAGAAATTAGAGGGGAAGTATTTATATCTAAATTATGCTTTTTACAATTGAATAAGATAACAGCTCAGGAAGGTAATAGACCTTTTTCTAATTCTAGAAATGCTGCTTCTGGTTCATTACGTCAGTTAGATCCTGCAATTACTGCTAAACGGCCGTTAAGTTTTTATTGTTATGGTGTTAGTGATTATTTTGGAGAAAAAGAATTACCAGATAGTCACTGGGAACGATTGCAGTTATGTAAAGGGTGGGGTTTACCAATTAGTAATCATATTCGTTTAGTTAGAGGCATTGATAAAGTATATGAATATTATTCATATATAGAGAAAATACGAGCTAGTTTAGAGTTTAGTATTGATGGAGTAGTTGTTAAAACAAATAGTTGTAAATATCAAAATAAATTAGGTTGTGGGTCTAAAGTTCCTAATTGGGCTGTTGCTTATAAATTTCCGGCGGAGATAAGATCTGCTAGAGTAAATAATGTAACTTTCCAGGTTGGAAGAACAGGTATTATTACCCCAATAGCTTATTTAGAGCCTATTGTAATTTCTGATGTTATAATTAGGAAAGTTAGTATTCATAATATTAATGAAATCAAGAGATTGGGATTAATGATTGGCGATACGGTTCGTGTACAAAGATCTGGAGATGTTATCCCTAAAATTTTAGAAGTCGTTTTTTCGCAACGTACTGATTGTGTGAAAGCTATAGCACTGCCACGTTTTTGCCCGATATGTGGATCTTTGATTGCTACGTGGTATCGTCAGTCAATATTGCGTTGTACAGCTGGATTAGCATGTCTTGCTCAAAGAAAGGCAGCGCTTGAACATTTTGTTTCCAGAAAAGCAATGAATATTTGTGGCATGGGAAAGAGAATCATTGACCAATTAGTTAATAAAAATTTAGTATCTGCTCCGGTTGATTTTTTTAATTTAAATAAAAATAAGTTACTTTGTTTAGAAGGATTTGGTGTGGAATATATTGAACGTTTATTATGGGCTATTGAGAATTCTAAAAAAATTACTTTGGCTCGTTTTATATATGCATTAGGTATTCATGGTGTAGGTGAAACAGTAGCTAATAACTTAGCTGTTGCATATCAAACTCTTGAAAATTTAATGACTGCTGATTTACAATCATTGTCCAGTTTAAAATATATAGGACTAATTGTGGGTAATAATATATATCATTTTTTTAGAGATCCTGATAATTTAAAAAATGTTCAGGATTTAATTGATCCTTCTGTTGGAATTCAATTAAATATTATTATTTAAAACAAAAAATTTTAAACGGTTAAAAAATTATAGGAATGTTACAATAAAGTTAATTGTTAAAACAATGCAGGTAAACATAAAATATTATAAACTTAAGTTTTAATGAATATTTATTTATATTTAATGGAATTTAATTATTTAAACTTAAAGCTGGTATTATATGTTTTAACTTTTAAACTTCAGTGAAGAGCAGTGATTTACAATAAATTAATATTGTAATAATGTAAAGATGTGATTAACTTTATATTAATTATTTAAGATTATCATCTTGTGATGAGTGTGCTTAAAATAATTAGTGCCTTGGGTCGTGCAGGAATCGAACCTGCGACCAATTGATTAAAAGTCAACTGCTCTACCTTCTGAGCTAACGACCCTAAGTTTGTTAAGATAAATAAAATAGGTGATGGCGGACTCGAACCGCCGACCCTCTCCTTGTAAGGGAGATGCTCTGCCAACTGAGCTAATCACCTTCTCTATTGCTTGGATTGAATTATATGGATTCATTGACATGAGTCAATGGATTTTTATAAAAATAGAGATTTTAGTTGTAATTTGTTACATGTTAAATCAAATTTAATATTGTGTGAACTTAAATGAGTAGTATATATTACATACAATTAGGTATTTAATTTTTATGAACATTAAAACTAGATTCGCTCCTAGTCCTACAGGCTCTATACATGTTGGAAATATTCGTACCGCTTTATATTCTTGGTTGTTTGCTCGTAAGAAAGGTGGTCAATTTGTATTGCGTATAGAGGATTCTGATTTACAACGTTCTGTACATGATGCTGTTAAATTTATCGTTTCGGGGATGCGCTGGCTTAATTTAGATTGGGACGAGGGTCCTTATTTTCAAACTGATAGGTTTGCTCGTTATAATAGTGTGATCAATTATATGATTCAACATGATATGGCCTATAAATGCTATTGTTCATCAGAACGATTGGAATTATTGCGGTTAAATCAGATAAAAAATGGAGAAAAACCTAAATATGATGGTTATTGTCGTTTAAAATCTACAGTTATAGATTATAATACTTGTGTTAACTCTTATGTAGTACGTTTTTGCAATCCTCAACAAGGTGTAGTGATTTTCCATGATCAGATTAGAGGTACAATTACGTTCAATAATAAAGAGTTAGATGATTTAATTATTCGTCGTGCTGATGGTTCTCCAACGTATAATTTTTGTGTTGTAGTAGATGATATGGATATGCAAATTACTCATATTATACGAGGAGAGGAACATATTAATAATACTCCGCGTCAGATAAATATTTTAAAAGCATTAAAAGCTCCAATACCAATATATGCTCATGTGTCAATGATTTTAGATCATGAACGTAAAAAATTATCAAAACGTCATGAAACGTTAGGAATTATGAAATATCGTGATGATGGGTTTCTTCCTGAAGCTATACTGAATTATTTAATAAAATTAGGATGGTCTTATGGTAATCAAGAAATTTTTAGTATTGAACAGATGAAAAAATATTTTGATTTTAGTGGAATTAGTAAATCTCCTAGTATTTTTGATCTTGAAAAATTGCTTTGGTTAAATCATTATTATATTAATCATTTGCCAATAGATTATGTAGCTTCACATTTGTCATGGCACATGCGTCAACAAAGAATAAATACACAAAATGGCCCAAAATTAACTGATATAATAAAATTATTTGCAAAACGCTCGAGAACATTAAAAGAAATTGCAAATAATTGTCATTATTTTTATATGGATTTTAATATATTTGAAAATAGGGTAGCTAAAGATTATTTGAAACCTATTACAATACTGCCATTAAAGTATTTAAAAAAAAAATTTAGTAATATAGTTTATTGGACACCAGAAGTTATTAAATCTGTTATTACGGAAACTGTTAATGAATTGAATGTCAGCATGGATAAAATAGGGATGCCTCTGCGTGTAGCATTGACTGGAATGGATCATTCTCCAGCTCTGAGCGGTACTATATATGTTATTGGAAAATCACGTGTATTAGAGCGTATTGATCAAGCTTTACATTATATTGCAACGAATTGCATTCGACATGTAAATAAATGATCAATTATAATTGAATTTTTAACCTGAATATATAAATCAAGGTCATATTTTTATAATAAGTAAAAGAGCTTATGATTATTTATAATAAGTTTTAGGATTTTAATTGTTTTTATTACTTAGAATACTTTTCTAAGTATGACGTTTAAAAAGAGGTTGTCGGAGTTTGATTCGAGTATGTGTAGTTTTATTTATTTTTAAAAATATTTTATTATACATTGTATAATATATCTTGTTTTATTATTTTTTGTTTTTGCCGTTTTAAAAATTATTTAATTTTTTAAATGATATTAATGTAATACTATTAAGTATATACGATTTATAGTTAAATATATAAAATATTTTATTTATTAGTAAAAATTATATTACTAAACTGGTTATTGTAGCTGATAACATATTGATCAATGTAGAGCTGTATATTAGTTTAAATCCATAATTTGATATTATATTTCCTTGTGTGTTATTTAATCCTTTTATAGCTCCTATCACAATACCAATAGATGATAAATTAGAAAATGAAACTAAAAAAACTGATATTATTCCTACAGTTTGGGATGATAAAGTGTCAGAAATTTTTTGTAAATTTATAATGGCAATAAATTCATTAGAGATTAATTTAATCGCCATTATACTACTGACTTGTAATATTTCGTCTGTAGGTATGCCTATAATCCAAGCGAATGGAAAAAAAATATAACTTAAAATTTCTTGTAAAGATACGTTAAGTAATACTTTAAATATTGCATTAAGAGCAGAGATGAGCGCAATAAATCCTATTAACATTGCAGCAACAGTAATAGCTATTTTAAATCCAATTAAAATATATTCGCTTATAATTTCAAAGAGATTCTGATTACTAATATGTAAATCGGCTGCATATAGGTCCTTTTCTTTTTGTACTATATAAGGATTAAGTAGTGATAATATAAGAAAAGTACTAAATACGTTCAGTATTAATGCGGCTATAACGTATTTTGGAGTTAGCATAGTCATGTATGTTCCCATGATAGAGAGAGATACTGTAGACATAGCAGTTGCTGCCATAGTATACATTCTGGGCTCAGATATATTTTTGATAATATCTTTATAAACTATAAAATTTTCAGATTGTCCTAAAATCAGTGAACTAACAGCATTGAAAGATTCTAATTTTCCCATCCCGTTAATTTTAGATAAAATAGTTCCAATTATTCGAATAGTGAATTTTAATATTCCGGTATACTGTAGAATGCCAATTAGCGCGGAAACAAAAATAATTGGACAAAGTATGTTTAAAAAAAAGGTAGCTAATCCTTGTGAATGCATTCCTCCAAAAACAAAATCAGTACCTTCTAACGCAAAAATTGATAGCGCATTAAATAAAATACATAACCTTTGCACGGAATCTGATCCTAATTGAGAATGTAAAATAAAGTATCCTAATAAAATTTCTATGATTAGTATCTGAAAAATAAAACGTATACGAATATTTTTTGGATTACTACTGACGAGTAGTGATAGAATTACTATTGCAGTGAATCCTAGAATAAAATGCAAGATACGAGACACAATATTTACTCCATTAATGTAATAAAAAAGTTTTTCGTTATTTTATATATATATAAAGAAACAGGAACAAAATTAGTTATAACGTTATATGTAAGCAATTCAATTAGATTTCAATTTTGTATGTAAACCTATGCTATGATGATTAAAAGATTATTAATATATCTAAAAAATATAATTTAGAAGTTAGCCTGTGCTATACTTATTAGCAATATAAAATGCAATTATCGTGTATGATGAGATTATAATCTTAAATTTAATCATTAAATAATTATTATCTCCATTATAATATAATTATTTTATTTAAGTATATAAAGTTAGTCGAATAAGATGATTTTATGAGGGCTATTAGTATGCTAAATAAGCAAGATATAATAGTTGAGCATCGTTCTATTAGAAAAATTAAATTTTCGTTACTTGGTCCTGCTTTTATAGCTGCTATTGGATATATAGATCCTGGAAATTTTGCAACTAATATACAAGCTGGAGCTACTTTTGGTTATCAATTATTGTGGGTTGTAGTATGGGCAAATATGATGGCAATGTTAATTCAATTGCTTTCTGCAAAACTTGGAATTGCTACTGGAAAAAATTTGGCAGAACATATTCGAGATCAATTTCCAAGATCAGTTGTATGGATATATTGGATTCAAGCTGAAATTATTGCTATGGCTACAGATTTAGCAGAATTTATTGGAGCTGCTATTGGATTTCAAATATTATTTGGTATATCTTTGTTATATGGCGCAGTTTTGACAGGTGTGGCAACTTTTTTGATTTTAACCTTACAAAGATATGGTAGAAAACCATTGGAATTTGTTGTTGGAGGTTTATTATGTTTTGTGGCGATTGCTTATGTCATTGAGTTATTTTACTCGAAACCTAAATTTCTTATATTAGGTATGAGTGTATTATTGCCGATACTTCCAAATAGAGAAGCAGTATTTTTGTCAGCAGGGGTTTTAGGTGCTACAATTATGCCGCATGTTATCTATTTACACTCTTCCCTTACTCAAGATAATAATCTGATGGCAAGTAAAGCTGATCGATATTCTTCTACGAAATTAGATGTTGCTATTGCAATGACCATTGCTGGATTTGTAAATTTGTCTATGATGGCTACTGCAGCAGCAGTATTTCATTTCAGTGGATATACTGGTGTTTCTAATTTAAATGAGGCTTATTTAACGTTATCTCCTTTATTGAATCATACCGCTGCCACAGTTTTTGGTTTAAGTTTGACAGCAGCGGGATTATCATCAACAGTAGTAGGTACTTTAGCAGGCCAAGTAGTGATGCAAGGTTTTGTACATTTCCATATTCCATTGTTATTACGTCGTATTATTACTATGTTACCTTCATTTATAGTTATTTCTTTTGGGATTGATTCCACGCGTATTTTAATAATGAGTCAAGTATTACTTAGTTTTGGTATTGCGCTTGCATTGGTACCATTGTTAGTGTTTACTGGAAATGCTAAATTAATGGATGAATTAGTAAATTCTTTATCAATTAAGTTGATTGGTTGGTTGATTACAATAATAGTAATAATATTAAATATATATTTGTTGGTTGGTATTATTATTTAGTATATCAAATAAATTGATATAGAGAGCTATTTCTTTAAAAATTTTGTGTGTTTGTAAAGAAGTTAATTTATTAGATAAATATCATTAATGTAAAAAATATATTTTAATTTAATATATAAATTTTCTATATTTATACACAGTGTGTCAATATTTAGTATTTTATTAAGAGTTTGATAATTTTTCTTAAAAGATACAGACAATTAATCGTATATGTTGGTATGTATTTTATATACAATATACAATGATTTATAGTATATACTATTAATAATTATTTAGTATCTCTAGAGAATTTAGATAATATGTAATATGCGTTACTAAAATTATAATTGTGTCTTCGACAGGAATTGAACCTGCAACTAACCTTTAGGAGAGGTTCGTTATATCCGTTTAACTACGAAGACTTGTTATTATAAAAATTTTAATTGTTTATTTGATTTTATGTGTAATTATTTATGTATTATTTTAGGTAATTTAAAAATGATAGATAAATATTATGCGTTAAGATCGAAAGCGTATGTTTTTAAAAAATGAATACTGTTTTTATAAAAAATAATTTGTTAATGTAATAATTTAACGTATAAAATCTATTTATAATTGACTGTAAATAAGCTGATATTATGTAAACATGTCAATTTTATTGATTGAGTTCTGATTGTAATTTAAAAATTCTTATTATGAATTTCCACATTGCGCGCGCTGTCTGAGCAGGTGATCCATCAAAACGATAGCTATCATGGCTTCTGCTATGGGTACTATTCTTAATCCAATACATGGATCGTGACGTCCTGTAGTAATTACTTGTGTTTCTTTATTTGTAGATGTAATGGTGTTCCCTGGTACTGTTATACTTGAAGTTGGTTTGACGGCTATGTGTGTAATTATTGGTTGTCCATTGCTAATTCCTCCTAAAATTCCTCCAGCATTATTACTTTGAAATCCATTTGATGTCATCTCGTCTCGATGTTCACTTCCATGTTTTGTAACAACTGAAAATCCATCTCCGATTTCTATACCCTTTACTGCGTTAATACTCATTAGTGCATGGGCTAAATCAGCATCAAGTCTATCGAATACAGGTTCACCTAACCCAATCGGTATATTTTCTGCTATTACTGTTATTTTTGCGCCAATAGAATCTCCAGATTCTCTTAAGTCATTTATTAATGTATCTAATGCGCTTAATTGTTCAATATCAGAGCAAAAAAATGGGTTGTTATTTACTTGCTGCCAATCTTTAAAATTGCAACGAATATTACCTATTTGTGCTAAAAATCCACGAATTTTTATTTTTTTCATATTAAATAGATACTTTTTGGCGACAGCTCCGGCTGCTACTCGTACTGCTGTTTCACGCGCCGAAGAACGTCCTCCGCCGCGATAATCTCTAAAACCATATTTTTTTTCATAAGTATAATCAGCATGCCCAGGACGATATAAATCTTTTATTTCTTCATAATCTGGAGATCGTTGATCAGTATTTTTTATAAATAAACCTATACTGGTGCCTGTTGTTTTTCCGTTAAAAACACCAGATAAAATCTCTACTATATCCAATTCTGATCGTTGACTAGTATAACGAGAAGATCCTGGACGTCTACGATTTAGATCATTTTGTAGGTCTTGTGTCGTTAAAGGAAGACCTGGAGGTACTCCATCAATAATGCCACCTATTGCAGATCCATGGGATTCTCCAAATGTTGTAACTTTAAAAAATTGCCCAATACTATTACCAGCCATTGTCATTTCCTTAATTGTTAAATTATACAGGTTTTGTTAAAAGATAATAATTGTTTATAAGTTAACATAAACACATTTTCGCCTCCGTGATAAAGTTGTAACCAACGAAAAGGTATATTTGGAAAGCATTTTATTAATGCCATTTTAGCTCTACCTACTTCGCATATAAAAATTCCATCTGTATTTAAATAATGTACAACGTTTATCAAAATTTTTTGAATTATCTTTAATCCATTATTGCCAGCAGACAAGGATATCACAGGTTCATAATGAAATTCTCTTGGTAATTTATATATATATGAATTGTTTACATAAGGAGGGTTAGTTATTATTAGATCATATTTTAATTTTGGTAAGTTTTGAAACAAATCTGAATATATAGGAACAACACGATGTTCTAAATTGTGTAACCTAATATTATGTTCTGCTACTTGCAATGCATCTATAGAAATATCTATTGCATCTACTTCAGATTTTGGATAGACGATTGCGATTGCGATAGCAATACATCCACTACCCGTACCTATATCAAGAATGCGATATGGATATTGAGGTAATAGATTATGAAAATATGATGTGATTAGTTCTCCGATTGGAGAACGAGGGATAAATACTCGTTTATCTACATAGAATTCTAGACCGCAAAACCATGACTTATGAGTTAAGTAAGGGACTGGTATGCGTTTGTTAATACGACGGTGAACCAGTTTAATTATGTTTGCTCGTTCTTTCTTAGTGAGACGAGCTTGGTATATTTCTGTTGGAATATTTATAGGCAAGTTTAAACTAGGCAATATTAGATATAATGTTTCATCCCAAAAATTATTAGTACCATGACCATAAACAATTGGATTGGCATTAAATTGACTGCTGCTCCAGCGTAACATATCTAATATAGTATGCATTTCTGTCAATATTTTTTTAGTTGTGTTTTTCATAGATTATAGCTCCTACAATAAGATAAATGTTCGCTTAAAGTGATTGTATTTGAGAATATAATGTTGTCTTTTAGGAAGAGTATAAAATGATTATATTTTTATTTTAAAACACTATTATATATTTAGGCAGGAATCTTAGTGTAACAGTGGATACTATATAGTCAATGTCTAAGACATAAATTTTATTATACGTCATATCGTACATGATAGCATGAGTTATTAATTATGTAAATTATTTTACAAACATTTATATGCCAATTTCAATAATATCATAATAATGTTGGTATATAAATAAATTTATTAGTAATAAATATAATATAGTGAAGATGATCAATATAGTCCTTACCGGTACAGTATTCTTAATTTAAAAAATTAGTTATCAGGTTTACAGATAAATATTTATGTTTTTGTTAATAAACTACAATGATTATTATTGTGTTTTATGACTGTATTATGATTTTTGAATAGATAGGATATAGTGCCATTATTTTGGTAAATACTATATTTTGATATTTATTAAATATAATTAGCTGTGTTAATAATGTGATTAATGCCAGTTGGTATTGGTACAGTATAAATGTTACTTACAAGTAATGCGTTTTATATCTTGTATTTTAATTGAGGAAACGGTATTCCAAATATAGGTAAAAATATTTTTGATTTGTTTGTGTAATACATAATGAATTGCAAATGATTGATTTATTTTTTATGTTAACAATTACTTTTATATGATTAACATTTTAAGTGGATCTTTTTAAGATTTAGTGTAATTTTGATATTACAAAACATTATTGTCATGAGGTATATTAAATATGAAACGTGCTGTTATCACTGGTGTAGGGATTATATCAAGCATTGGAAATAATCAGAACGAAGTTTTAATTTCTTTAAAAAATGGTAGATCTGGAGTTACTTTTTCTCAAGAACTAGAAGAGTCAGGCATGCGTAGTCATATTTGGGGTAACATTAAAATTAATACATCAGGATTAATTGATCGCAAAATTTCTAGATTTATGAGTGATGCATCTATTTATACTTATTTATCTATGGAGCAAGCCATAATAGATTCTGCATTATCTGCAAGTATGATTACTGATGATCAAACGGGATTGATTGTTGGATCCGGAGGAGGTTCACCACGTAATCAAGTATCTGGATCTAATGGGATGCTTTCGCGTGGGTTAAGGGGAGTAGGTCCTTATATGGTAACTAAATCTATGGCTTCGGGTGTATCGGCATGCTTAGCTACTTCTTTTAAAATTCGTGGAGTTAGTTATTCTATAAGTTCTGCTTGTTCTACATCTACACATTGTATTGGCAATGCAGTTGAATTAATTCAATCAGGAAAACAATCTATTATTTTTGCTGGAGGAGGAGAAGAATTATGTTGGGAAATGGCTTGTGAATTTGATGCTATGGGAGCTTTATCTACAAAGTATAACATGACACCGGAAAAAGCGTCGCGTCCTTATGATGTTCATCGAGATGGATTTGTAATTGCGGGAGGGGGAGGAATAATTGTAGTAGAAGAATTAATGCATGCTTTAAATCGTGGTGCGCATATTTACGCAGAAGTTATTGGGTATGGGGCTACATCTGATGGTTGTGATATGGTCGCTCCTTCTGGAGAAGGAGCGATTCGATGTATGAAAATGGCATTAAGAGATGTTGTTGGTCCAATAGATTATATCAACGCTCACGGTACATCAACTCAAATAGGTGATATTAAAGAACTTTGGGCAATTCATGAAATTTTTGGAGATAAACATCCTGCTGTTTCTTCTACAAAATCAATGACCGGACATTCATTAGGTGCTGCTGGAGTTCATGAAACTATTTTTACTTTATTAATGTTGAAATATAATTTCATTGCTCCTAGTATTAATATTGATCATTTAGATCCACATATAAAAAATATGAATGTTGTTATCAATAAACCTATTTACCGCAAATTAACAACAGTTATGACTAATAGTTTTGGTTTTGGAGGAACAAATGCTACATTAGTTATGCGTAAATATTCTTAAAGTATATTATTATTTTAACAGTGTTGGTTATCTGAGCGGTACAGTACTATAGATTTTTGTACATTGCATATATCAATTTTTATTGATAGTTAAAATATTAATGTTTAGTTAGCGATATTTTTGTTTCCATTAATTATATTTGTACTTCATGAATGAGGTTTGGATATTTTAGCAATTAATATTTATAGTGACTATTTTGATCGCGGAAATTAACAAGTTTATTATAGGTAATATTTTATTATTTGTAATATTGTATATATTTTATGGGATCATATTTTAGCAAATATTAGTGATGATGCTGAATATGGATTTATTGATTTGGATATACATTGTTGTTTGTTTTAGAGCATAGATCTGTGTGGTGTACAAAATTAAAATATAATAAATTTATGAAAATAGATTTATATAATTTTATATTCATATTGTTTTAAATTTTAAGTTATATAAGATTATGAAAAGTGACTAATTTATTTCTATATGGGATAGTTTTCCTGGAGAATGAATTTGAGAATTTTGGTTGATAAAGATATACCGCATATCCATAGATTATTTGGTTTACATAATAAAATAATTATATGTGCAGGACGTGTTATTTCTGCTAAAGATATAAGAAACGCAGATATTTTGATAGTACGTTCAGTAACAAAAGTTAACCAAAAATTATTAGATGGTGATTCTGTAAAGTTTGTAGGCAGCGTAACTTCTGGCATTGATCATATTGATCAAAATTATTTAAAAAAGTATGGTATTAATTTTGTGTATGCTCCAGGAAATAATGCTGTGGCAGTAGTGGAATATGTTTTTGCAGCATTATTTTGGTTAGCAGAACATAATGGATTTTTTTTACGTGATAAAATTATTGGAATTGTTGGAGTAGGACATATTGGCGGTTTGTTGCATGAAAGATTAAATAGTTTTGGTATACATACTTTGTTATGTGATCCCCCATTAGCAAAAAGGAATATAAGGAGTCAGCATAACCAGTCTTGGACATCTTTTGAAAAATTAGTTTCTGAGGCGGACATTTTAACTTTTCATACTCCTTTAATTTATAATGGCAGTTATCCTACATGGCATATGGTTGATATTGATGTTTTAGAAGCATTACCTTCCAATCGTATTTTAATTAATACTTCTCGAGGTTCTGTAATAGATAATAACGCGTTATTAAAAGTGTTAGAAAATGGTAAAATATTAAATGTAGTACTAGATGTATGGGAAACAGAGCCTGAGTTATCTTTACCCCTATTATCTTACGTAGATATAGGTACTGCGCATATTGCTGGATACACTCTTGAAAGTAAAATACGAAGTGTTACTCAAATATATCATGAGTACTGTAAATTTTTTAATATTTTTGACACAGTTAATTTATTTGAATTAAAGCCTTCTGTTATTTCTTATCTGAAAGTAGAGAAAAAAATAGATGAAATGTTATTAAATAAATTGATTAAATTTATGTATAACATACATTCTGATGATCTTTTATTAAGGAGATTCGCTACAGTACAAGGAGGTTTTGATAAGCTACGTAGACGTTATTTAAATCGTAGGGAGTGGTCTTCATTGTGCGTAGAAACTTATGTAGATTATAATAATGAAATACTCACTAATTTAGGTATAACAGTATGTTGTATTTGATTTTATATACGCATACATACATGTATATGTTATCTAAATACTAATTTTTAACTGTATAATCATGTATTATTTATTATGTTTACACGTTAAAGTGATAAGAGATTTATATAATAAAAGTATATTGCGTAAAAGATTATTTTATATATTCTGATAGAGTATTTTTATGTATTTTGTCTTATAGCAGTTATTGTAGTGTTTAGGTATAAATTCATATATAATTAATTGTTTGTAATTATAAGATTGATGTTATGCTTAAATTTAGTGAATTTATGATTTATGTACATATTAATCAGGATCAAGTTGATTTGTTATATAATATTATTATGTTTGGGAAGGACAGTATTAGTTAGATATGATTTGGTTCAATGTAGGACTAATAGAACGTTATTAACATTTAACATAGATGTGTTGCTACAAAAATATATAATTAAAACTGTAACGTGATGCAAAAATTGGCTTTAGGTGTTGAATACGATGGGTCTGCATATTGTGGTTGGCAAAGACAGAAAAATGTGACTAGTATTCAAAGTTATATAGAATATGCTATAAAAAAGATAACAGCTGAGCGAGTAACTATATTTTGCGCGGGGCGTACCGATTCTGGAGTACATGCTTTGGGACAAGTTATTCATTTTGAAACTGGTTCTCGACGTTCAAAATCTGCTTGGACACTAGGTATTAATCATTATTTACCATCGAAAATTTGTGTACGTTGGGCTAAATTAGTAAATCAGGATTTTCATGCTCGCTTTAGTGCAATTTCTCGTCGTTATTGTTATGTAATCTATAATAGTTACATTAGATCTGCTTTGTTATTTAGTAAAACTTGGCACTATAAAAAATATTTAGATATTAATAAGATGCGTGATGCTGCTCACTTTTTATTAGGAGAGAATGATTTTACTTCATTTTGTGCGGCAGGCTGTCAATCGCCTTCAAAGCGAAGGAAATTGTATCATATACGTATTGTACGTACAGGTAAATGTATTGTGATAGATATTAAAGCAAATTCTTTTATGTATCATATGGTACGAAATATTGTAGGGAGTTTAGTAAAAGTTGGTTGTGGAGAAAAACCAACAACATGGGTTTTAGATTTGTTAAATCATTCTAATAGATCGTTAGCTGGTGTAACTGCTCCAGCTAATGGTTTATATTTAGTAGAAGTAAAATATCCTTCATATTTTTCTATTCCTTCTTCCTTTAGAGAGGAATTGTGGTGCGTATAAATATATTGATATTCGTGTTTTGATGTTTTATATATTTATATTTTAACAAGAAATAAATTTAAAATAATTGTAGTTATTTTTATAAACAGTATTTATTCGAACGGAGTATTGCTGTTAGATTTTCATAAAAATATGTTATCTATATATTATAATATCATGTTAATTTTATAATATTATTACCAATAATATTGTATTTTTATTAAGAGGTGTATTTTAAGAGTAATATATTTTTCTTATCAAAAATTTACGCGTATACATAATGTATGTCATATTCAGTATATGAATACTATGCAATAAATATGATTTTGTTAAAAATAATTTGAAAATTAAGGGTTAAAAATGAGTTGGATTGAACGGATTATTAACAAAAGCACCATTATTCCAACACGAAAAATAAATATCCCAGAAGGTATATGGACTAAGTGTAATAATTGTGGGCAATTATTGTATAAAAAGGAATTAGAGCGTAATTTAGAAGTATGTCCTAAATGCGACCATCATATGCTGATCTCGGCCAGAGTGCGTTTATTTTCTTTTTTAGATCAAGATAGTACATTTGAATTAGGAAGTGAATTCAAACCTAAAGATGTTTTGAAATTTAGAGATTTGAAAAAATATAAAGATCGTCTGATTGCAGCACAAAAAATAACGAAAGAAAAGGATGCATTGATAGTTATGCAAGGTACTTTATATGGCATGGAGATTATCGCCGCTTCTTTTGAATTCTCTTTTATTGGTGGATCAATGTCTTCTGTAGTGGGAGCTCGTTTTGTGTATGCGGTAAATCAAGCTTTAAAAATTAGGTGTCCATTGGTTTGTTTTTCTGCAAGCGGTGGTGCTCGCATGCAGGAAGCTTTGATGTCTTTGATGCAGATGGCTAGGACTAGCGCTGCGTTGGCTAATTTACGCGCGCACTGTTTACCATATATTTCTGTTTTAACTAATCCTACTATGGGGGGGGTATCTGCTAGTTTAGGCATGTTAGGAGATTTAAATATTGCTGAACCAAAAGCTCTTATAGGGTTCGCCGGCCCTAGAGTTATTGAACAAACAGTTCGGGAAAAGTTACCATTAGGATTTCAACGTAGTGAATTTTTATTAGAGAAAGGATCAATTGATTTGATTGTTCGTAGACCAGATTTACGATTTAAGGTAGCAGGATTATTGGCAAAGTTAATGAATAAACCAATACCGCAAAGTTGATTGTTGCAGTTTATTTAAATGAGCATGTATCTCATTGTTATCATTTAGGTTTGTAGATTTATATAATTATAAAGTTGAAATATTGCGCGAGATATGAATAAAATTTTATCTATCCCCACTGCTCAATCGTCATTGACAGAATGGTTATATTATATTGAACATTTAAATTGTGCGTCGATTGATTTAAATCTAGATAGGATACGAAAAATAGCTATTGATCTTGATCTGATACATCCCGCGGCATATGTTATATTAGTAGGAGGTACAAACGGTAAAGGAACGACATGTAGTCTATTGGAAACTATTTTATTACATAATAATAATACGGTTGGTTTATATACTTCACCTCATTTACTTTCTTACAATGAGCGAGTTCGTATTTGTGGGAAAGAGGTTCCGGATTATATTCATATTACAGCAATGTCTGCTATAGAAAATGCTCGTAATCAGATTGCATTGACTTATTTTGAATTTATTACTTTATCTGCTTTATATATGTTTAAGCAGGAAAAGTTAGATTTGATTATTCTTGAGGTTGGATTAGGTGGTAGATTAGATGCTACTAATATTGTTGACCCTGATGTTTCTGTAATCACTAATATTGCAATAGATCATATTGAGTTTTTGGGTACAACTCGTGATATGATTGCACAAGAAAAATCTGGTATTTTTCGTTTTAACAAACCAGTAGTAATTGGTGATAGTTATCCTCCAATAACTATAAGTAACATGGCTAAATATCATGGAGCAATACTTTTTATACGGGGACGTGACTGGGATTTTAATATTTATGAAAATAAATGGATATGGTGGGGGCATTCTAGTTATAATTGTTTGTTACATGATTTACCGTTACCTCTAATTCCATTAGAAAATGCTGCTACTGCGTTGAGTGTTTTATATTGGTTACCTTTTTTAGTTGCTAAATCAGCCATATGTCATGGGTTACGAGTTGCTAATTTACCAGGACGTTTTCAAATAATCACTTATAGCCCGCTTGTGATTTTGGATGTAGGTCATAATCCTCATGCTGCTAATTATTTGGTTAAACGATTAGCTGCTTTTCTCACAAACAGGATAGGTAATGTAAGGATGGTTATAGGAATGCTAAAAACTAAAGATATTCGGGGTACTATTTGTTGTTTAAGTCATTTAGTCAATGTTTGGTATTGTTCTAATTTGGATACGCCATTGTCTGCGAGTTCTGAAGAATTATCTGTTTTTTTATTTAATTCCAATGTTCATCAATTTAGTAATATATTGGAGGCTTGGAAGCAAGCTATGTCTGATGCGACGCTTGATGATTGTGTTATAGTATTTGGATCATTTCATACTGTAAGCCCAATTATGAGAAAAATAATAAATGATGGCTATTAGCTTGTTTATAGTTTTAATATAAGTAGTAAATCAGTGTGATTATATTATATGATGAAATCTAATAATGATTAAAAACTGATAATTAATAATTTTTTAGTAATTAAGATGCTATAGTTTTATACATTGTGTATATTTTAGTACACTTATTGCAATATTGGTCATTAAATAAATTTAGATAAATTTTATACATTATTTTGTATTTATTTTTAAAAAACGTTTTTTCTAGAAGAATAGAGTAATAGTAAATTTAATTTTTATATTTTGGTTGATTTAAATAAATTTAATAGTTGTGATGATATTATCTTTATAACGTAAATAGAAAATATTTATGAGAATATTTCATTTAAAATTATAATGTTGATCTTGTATAGTATAAAAATAATTATACTTATATAGTATAAGTAATGCGTAATTGGAATGGATATAATTATCAGTTTAAGCCGTATAAGGTGCATAGGATTATGTAAAATAGTTTTTTGAAATATATAAAATAGACCATGTAATAAATAGTTATTAATTAATTTTGAATAAAATATTAAAAGTAAAAATATTTTAGTTTTTTCTTCATAAGAAGATGTAATTGTATTGATTAAAGTAGTTAATGATCAAATAAAAAAGGTATACAATTTGTATAATACTCATTATTTAGGAATTATAACATTTATAGTTGGTATTTTGATCTTATGTCTTTTTATGTTGTTGTGTGGATATTTTTTAGGAGGACGTTCTGATTTACGTATTAAAAATGTGCCATTTGAATCAGGTATTGAATCTGTAGGGAATGCTAGAATAAGATTCTCTGTTAAATTTTATTTGATGGCTATGATGTTTGTAATTTTTGATATAGAGGGAATATATGTGTACATTTGGGCTGTATCCATACGAGATGTAGGTTGGATAGGATTTAGTGAAATTTTTATTTTTATTTTTATTTTGCTAGCTAGTTTAATATATTTAGTAAGAATTGGTATGTTTGATTGGACAGAACAATCAACGCGCCATGAAAATCGTGTAAATCATTGTAATGTTAGTATCACAAAACGGTTAAAAAATAGCAAAAGGAAACGAGTATGAAATATACTTTAACGAAAGCTAGAACAGACTATGACAAAGATGATCGATATCCTCTTCAGGAAAAGAAGATTGTGTCAGATCCATTAGAAAAAAACATTAAACGGAATGTTTTTTTTGGAAAATTGAGTGTGTTATTGCACAAAATTGTTAATTGGGGGCGGAGTAATTCTTTATGGCCTTATAATTTTGGATTATCTTGTTGTTATGTTGAAATGACTACTGCGTTTACTGCAATACATGATGTTGCTCGGTTTGGTTCAGAAGTATTACGTGCATCTCCTCGACAAGCAGATTTTATGGTTATAGCTGGTACACCGTTTATTAAAATGGTTCCAGTAATACAACGATTATATGATCAGATGTTAGAACCTAAGTGGGTAATTTCCATGGGAGCTTGTGCTAATTCTGGTGGCATGTATGATATTTATTCTGTAGTACAAGGAGTGGATAAATTTCTTCCAGTAGATATTTATATCCCTGGTTGCCCACCTAGACCGGAAGCATATATTCAGGCATTATTATTGTTGCAGAAATCGATCAATGAAGAACGACGTCCTCTTTCTTGGATATTAGGAAATAAAGGAATATATAGAAAAAATATGCAATCGGAACGGCAACGTAAGCGTGATACTCGTATTGCGGAAACTATTTTTTCTGCTCCGGATGATGAGATTTGATGTTTATTTTAAATAAAAATAGTGCAATATGGTAAATACTAGGAATGAGTTGTTTAATGGTTATAATTAGTTAATGATATTATGTATAATAACCTTACAAGCAAATTTACTACAAATATTCATTCAATATTGGCCGATTTATTTTCTGTATTTAGCTCTGATTCTTTTGTATTGCAATCTTCTTATACTGGTACTTTAATAATTTGGATAAACCGTGAGATCTTGATTCCAGTATTGACATTTTTGAAAACGACATCACAACCATATATTATGTTATATGATTTGCATGGTATAGATGAAAGGTTACGTATACATCGAGAAGGGTTACCAAAATCAGATTTTACGGTGTTTTATCATTTAATTTCTATATTACGTAATGATGATATACTTATAAAAGTTCCTTTATTAGAAAATTCTCTGTATTTACCAACAGTAGTTTCTTTGTTTATAAATGCGAATTGGTATGAACGGGAAACTTGGGAGATGTTTGGAATACATTTTAATAATCATCCTAATTTGACTCATATAATTATGCCAAAGAATTGGAGCGGATATCCGTTACGAAAAGAATATCCAGCTCGAGCTACAGAATTTGATTATTTTACTTTTACGAAACGAAAAGAAAATTTAGCAATGGAAGAATTATTATTTAAGCCAGAAGAATGGGGTATGCAGAAACATGCGCAACATGAAAGTTTTATGTTTCTTAATTTAGGGCCTAATCATCCTTCAGTACATGGAGTATTTCGTATTATTTTACAATTAAATGGAGAAGAAATTGTGGATTGTGTTCCAGATATTGGCTACCATCATCGAGGCGCTGAAAAAATGGGAGAACGACAAACTTGGCATAGTTATATTCCTTATACTGATCGTATTGAGTATTTAGGAGGATGTATAAATGAAATGCCTTATATTTTAGCCATCGAAAAACTTGCTAAAATTACAGTATCAGATAGAGTAAAAGTAATACGGGTTATGTTGTCTGAATTATTTAGAATTAATAGTCATTTATTGTATATCAGCACTTATTTGCAAGATGTAGGAGTTATGACTCCAGTTTTTTTGGCATTTACTGATAGGCAAAAAATTTATGATGTTGTTGAGTTAATAACTGGATCTCGTATGCATCCAGCATGGTTTCGCATTGGAGGCGTTGCTCATGATTTGCCTAAAGGTTGGGATTCTTTATTGAAAAAGTGTCTTGATTGGATACCAAATCGTGTTTCTTTTTATGTTAAATCAGCATTAGAAAATAGTATATTGAAAAAACGTGCTTGCGGCATCGGAGCATATAATGCCAAGGACGCATTGGATTGGGGAATAACTGGCGCAGGATTGCGTGCTACTGGTATTGATTTTGATATACGTAAATCGCGTCCTTATTCTGGTTATGAAAATTTTGATTTTGATATTCCAATAGGAAATGGCATTAGTGATTCCTATAGTAGAGTGATGTTAAAAGTAGAAGAAATATATCAAAGTGTACGTATTTTGAAGCAATGTCTACAAAATATGCCAATAGGATCGTTTAAAGCAGATCACCCTTTAACTACTCCACCTATGAAGGAATATACTTTACGACATATAGAAACACTTATCACTCATTTTCTTCAAATGTCTTGGGGTCCTGTTATACCAGCGAATGAATCTTTTCAAATGGTTGAGGCTACTAAAGGCATTAATAGTTATTATTTAATTAGCGATGGAAATACTATGAGTTACCGTACGCGTATTCGTACTCCCAGTTTTCCGCATTTACAACAAATTCCATATGTGATTCGCGGACGTTTAGTATCTGATTTAATTGTATATTTAGGTAGTATTGATTTTGTTATGTCTGATGTGGATCGTTAATTAGTGAGGCGATATGGTTATAAATAAAATTAATCATGTATTTGTCAGTTTACATAATAGTGATGGTGGTGGTTTTCAATTAAGTCAAGAAGAAAATAACGCTATTCAAGAAGAGTGCGCGCACTATGAAGATATACGGGCTGCTTCTATTGAAGCGTTAAAAATTATCCAGAAAAATCGTGGATGGGTATCAGATGAAGCAATTGTATTGATTTCTGAAATGTTAAGTATTTCTGTTGCTGATTTAGAAGGTGTAGCTACATTTTATAATCAAATTTTTCGTCAACCAGTAGGTCGTCATATTATTAGGTATTGTGATAGTATAGTATGTTATTTAATTGGATGTGAAAAAATTAAAAAAACATTAACGTGTGTGTTAAACATTAGGATAGGCGATACCACTTTAGATAATCGATTTACATTATTGCCTACTTGTTGTTTAGGTATGTGTCATAAAGCACCAGTAATTATGATAAACAAAGATATTTATTTTAATATGGTTCCAGAAATGATTACTAAACTATTAGGACAGTATCTATGAGTAGTACTTATAATTTCAATATAGAAAATAATCCACTTATGTGGAGAATGCGTTGTGATGAAAAACCAGTATGGCTACGTGAATATCAATCTAAAAATGGGTATAGGGCTGCACATAAAGCAATTACCTGTATGTCTCCAAAGGAGATTATTGAATTAGTTAGTAATTCTGGTTTAAGAGGTCGTGGTGGTGGTGGGTTTTTTACTGGAATAAAATGGTCTATGATGTGGCAAAATAAGCCAAGTTGTTCTCGTTATCTAATATGTAATGCAGATGAAATGGAGCCAGGGACTTATAAAGATCGATTTTTAATGGAACGATTACCTCATTTATTATTAGAAGGTATGTTGATTGCAAGTTATGCTTTGGGAGTGTCACGAGCGTATATTTTTTTGAGATATGAATATATGACCGTAGCTGAGTATTTAAATCGTGCTATTAGTGAGATCAAATCAATTGGATTGGTTGGTAAAAATATTTTTAATAGTGAGTTTGATTGTGAATTGTTTTTACACACAGGAGCAGGAAGATATATTTGTGGGGAAGAAACGGCATTGATTAATGCTTTAGAAGGTCGCCGAGCAGTGCCGCGTTTTAAACCACCATTCCCTAATCATGTAGGTTTGTGGGGTAAACCTACATGTGTTAATAATGTTGAAACATTATGCAATATTCCAGGAATTGTTGAGCACGGAGTGACTTGGTATAAGAATATTTCTTCTAAAAAAAGTAATGATGCAGGTACGAAACTGATGGGATTTTCCGGAAAAGTAAAAAAACCAGGAGTATGGGAGTTACCTTTTGGAACAACTGCTAGAGAAATTTTAGAAGATTATGCTCAAGGTATGTGCGCTGGATTGACTTTAAAAGCATGGCAACCTGGGGGAGCAAGTACAGATTTTTTAACTCCAGATCATTTAGATGTGCCTATGGATTTTGAAAATATTGCAGCTTCTGGTAGTAGATTTGGAACTGGTATGGCAATAGCAATAGATAATACTGTAAGTATGGTTTCTTTAGTACGTAATTTAGAAGAATTTTTTTCACGGGAGTCTTGCGGTTGGTGTACTCCATGTAGAGATGGCTTACCATGGATAGTAAAGTTATTGATTTCTTTAGAACATAAAGATGGTAGACCTGGAGATATAGAGTTATTAGAGCAATTATGTCAAACACTTGGACCTGGAAGAACTTTTTGCGCTCATGCTCCAGGCGCTATAGAACCTTTGAAAAGTGCTTTAATATATTTTCGGAATGAATTTGAATTGGGAGTTTGTACATTCGATCAACAAGAAGCAAAGTATATTCGTTGTGTGCAGCAAATTAATTAGTTTTTATAGTTAACTAAATTAATTATGTATACTTAATTTGGTTAAAACGAACGGGATGTATTCATTGATTAATTTTTGAGACGTTAAACAAAAATAAAATTGGTATATTAAAATGATGGTTTCTATTTACATAGAAGGGAAGAAGTATACAGTAGAAGACTCGAAAAATATACTAGAAGTATGTTTGTCTCTTGGATTCGACATTCCCTATTTTTGTTGGCACCCTGCTTTAGGTAGTATTGGAGCCTGTCGACAATGTGCCGTTAAAAAATATCGTGATAATAAGATAAATGATATGGAAGGTTATTTAGTGATGTCTTGTATGACGCCAGTATCGGACGGTAGTGTGATCACTGTTTTTGATGATGAGGTAGAAGAATTTAGAAAGAATATATTAGAGCTATTAATGATTAATCATCCTCATGATTGTCCTATATGTGAAGAAGGAGGTCATTGCCATCTTCAAGACATGACAGTGATGACAAGGCAGACATATCGTCGTTATAGATTTACTAAGCGTACACATTATAATCAATATTTAGGGCCATTTATTTCTCATGAAATGAATAGATGTATTAATTGTTATCGTTGTGTACGTTATTATAGTGATTATGCTGGTGGGGATGATTTAGGTGTATTTGGGGCACATGATAACATTTATTTTGGACGAGCTACAGATGGTATGTTACAAAGTGAGTTTTCTGGTAATTTAGTAGAAGTATGTCCTACTGGGGTGTTTACCAATAAAACACAATCAAAATATTATGCACGTAAGTGGGATATGCTTTTTGCCCCTAGTATTTGTCAGCAATGCAGTATTGGATGTAATATTATTATAGGTGAGCGTTACGGGAAGTTATCTTGTGTTGAAAATCGGTATAATGGTAATATTAACACTTATTTTTTGTGTGATCGTGGTCGATTTGGTTGCGATTATGTCAATATTGATAATAGACCTAAGAATCCATTGCAGAAAAAAGACGATGATTGGGTTGTTCTTAATGAAGAACAAGCGATACAAGAATCTGTTAATGCACTGAAATATAATTGTAATAAAATAATTGGTATTGGATCTTCTCGTGCTAGTGTGGAGAGTAATTTTGCTTTGTTGGAGCTAGTAGGACCAGATAATTTTTATACTGGTATTAATAGTTGTGAACAAGAACGATTATTATTCATAGTTGAAATATTGCGTAATAGTGGAATTTATGTTCCGTCATTACGTGAAATAGAAAGTTACGATACGATATTGATATTGGGAGAAGATTTAACTCAAACTGGAGCGCGCTTAGCGTTATCAGTACGACAAGCTTCTAAAGGGAAAGCTCGCAAGGAAGCGGAAGCTCAGGGAATTTTTGATTGGCAATCTGCAGCTGTTATAAATAATTCTCAAAACGTTAGAAATCCTATATTAATTACCGGTACCGATCAAACAAAATTAGATGATATTGCTGCATTAACATATTATGATTCAGCACAAAATCAAGCACGTTTCGGTTTTGCTATTGCTCATGCATTAGATAATACTGCTCCTGCAGTTAAAGATTTTGATTATAATAAATTGAACAATAAATTAAATATAGCTGTACAAAAATTAATGGAAGCTCGTAAACCATTAATTATTTCAGGTACTAATGCAGGTAGTAAGGAATTAATTGCTTCTGCAGCAAACATTGCTCGTGCTTTAAAAAATCGCGGGAGTGATGTTGGTATTACTTTTATTGTGAGTGAAGTAAATAGTATGGGTTTAGTGATGTTAGGTAACAAAAGTTTGGATACAGCTCTTATTGATATCTGTAGTAATCAGACTTCATCTATTGGTTTAATTGTGTTAGAAAACGATTTATATCGCCATGCAAAGACAGCTCAAGTCAATGCTGTTTTAAAGAAAATTAATTATTTAATTGTATTGGATCATCAATATAATGTGATTCAAGAAAAATCAAATTTAGTTTTGTCGGTTTCTAGCTTCGCTGAAAGCGATGGAACTGTGATTAATTATGAAGGACGAGCACAAAGATTTTTTAGTGTATATAAGCCACAGGTGTATGAGAGGAATGCGGTTATTTTGGAAAGTTGGAGGTGGTTATATTTAATACATGATCGTTATACTAACTATGTTAGGAAAAAAAGTTTGGATATTGATCAAATCATAGATATGATTGTTTATCGTTTTCCAGAGTTAATTGGCATTAAACAAACATCTCCAGGCGCATCTTTTCGTATTTATGGACAAAAATTAGCTCGGGCTCCACATCGTTATAGTGGACGTACGGCTATGCATACTAATATTGATGTGCATGAACCTTATATATCAAAAGATAATAACACGATGTTTTCTTTTTCTATGGAAGGGAGTCATAATATTCAATCTGTGCATAAACAAGTAGCATTTGCATGGGCTCCAGGATGGAATTCTCCTCAAGCTTGGAATAAATTTCAAGATAAAGTAGGTGGGCATTTATATTCTGGAGATCCAGGAGTACGTGTACTACACATTAATAATAGTGCAATATTAAGTTGGTTTGACATGATTCCTCAATCTTTTAAAATAATTAAAAATATTGATCGATGGTTAATAGTGCCTTATTGGCATTTGTTTGGAAGCGAAGAAACTTCTCAACGATCTAAGTGTATTAAGGAAAGTATGCCGAATCCCTATGTCATGATGAATCAATCAGATGCGTTACAATTAAAAATACAAAAAAATATGTTGCTTAAATTTACGTGTGCTGAACAAATTTTATGTTTACCAATAAAATTTAGTACTAATTTGCCCAAAGGACATATTGGATTGCCTTTAGGGTTTCCGGATATTCCTGTATTTTTGTCTGGTATGTACGCACATGATGTTCATGGAGTGCTATAATGATTTTTCGTTCATCAGAAATTGTTACATCACATTGGTGTTCTGTTGTTCTTCATGCAATAATTATTTTGTTAGTGGTAGTTGCCTGTGGTGCATATATGAGTTTCTTAGAACGTAGATTATTAGCATTATTTCAAAATCGTTATGGTCCGAATCGAGTAGGTTGGAATGGATTATTGCAGTTATTGGCTGATTTAATTAAAATCACGTTTAAAGAGGATTGGATTCCTCCGTTTTCTGATCGTGTTATATTTATTTTAGCTCCAATAATAGCTTTTATTTCATCATTAATGAGTGTGTTAATTATCCCGTTTACTCCTACATGGGTGATATTGGATTGTAATATTGGCGTATTATTTTTTCTTATGACGTCAGGATTAATGGTTTATTCGGTGTTACTTGCAGGTTGGGCAAGTAATAATAAGTATGCTTTAATTGGATCTATACGTGCTGCAGCTCAAACTCTTAGTTATGAGGTATTTTTAGGATTATCTATAATGGGTGTAGTTGCTAAATCTGGGTCGTTTAATTTAAAAAATATAGTTGAAGATCAATTATATTTATGGAACATAATTCCTCAATTTTTGGGATTTATTACTTTTTTTTTAGCAGGCATAGCTTTGTGTCATAGACATCCATTTGATCAACCAGAATCAGAGCAAGAGTTAGCTGCTGGTTATCATATTGAATACTCTGGTATCAAATTTAGTTTGTTTTTCATTTCTGAATACATCAGTATGATTGTAATTTCATCGTTTATTGTAACGTTATTTTTTGGAGGCTGGAAAGGACCTTGGTTCCCTCCTATCATCTGGTTTGTTGGTAAAACTTTTTTGTTTTTGATTTTATTTGTATTGATACGTGCGGCATTACCACGTCCACGTTATGATCAAGTTATGTTGATAGGTTGGAAGTTTTTATTCCCTATTACTTTATTTAATGTATTAAGTACTGCTGTTATTATTTTGTTATAAATTATTGATATAGGTTAAATATAATGAAGTTGAGAAAGATTTTTATAGATATCGGTTCTATATTGCGCAGTATTTGGATGATAGGAATGCAGGCATTCAGTACACGTGAGACTCAGATGTATCCTGATGTTCCGTGTATTCCATCACATAGATATCGTGGTCGTATTGTATTGACTCGAGATGCTTCAGGCCAAGAACGGTGTGTAGCTTGTAATTTATGCGCTGTGGCATGTCCAGTAGGATGTATTTCTTTAAAAAAGGGAGAATCTGTAGATAATGGACGATGGTATCCAGAATTTTTTAGGATAAATTTTTCTAGATGTATTTTTTGTGGTATGTGTGAAGAGGCATGTCCAACTGCAGCTATTCAGTTAACTTCAGATTTTGAAATGAGTGATTTTAAAAGGCATGATTTAGTGTATGAAAAATCTGATTTATTAATATCAGGTCCTGGTAAATATCCAGAATATGATTTTTATCGATTCTCTGGTAAAGAAATATTGAATAAGAAAAAGGGAGACGCAAAAAATGAAGAACAGCCTATAAGCGTTAAAAATATATTGCCTTAACTTTAAAATTAAGAGAGGTCAATGTGAGGGATATATCATGACGGCTTTATTTTATATTTCTGGTATTGTAGCAATAATATCTACGATATGTGTGATCGTGCATTATCATCCAGTGCATGCTTTATTATATCTAATAGTTTCATTTATATCTATATCGTGTAATTTTTTTTCTTTAGGAGCTTCTTTTGCCGGTGCTGTGGAGATTATTATCTATGCAGGAGCTATCATGATTTTATTTGTATTTGTAATAATGATGCTTAATGCACCTGCTATTACATTTAGAGCGCGGAAAGGTAGATTTTTAAATCCCATATTAGGTTGTGGCGCTATATTATTAACAAGTATTTTACTTATTATTTTATTGTATGTTTCTTTTGGATTAAAAGATTGTTTTATTAACATAAATAAATCAATGATAGATTTAAAACAAATTGGTATTTTATTATTTGGACCATATCTATTAATGGTAGAGTTAGCATCATTATTATTATTAACCGCATTAATTTCTGTGTTTCATTTAGCACGAAATCATAAATTATCTGATAATTATATTGTGTCTGATCAGTTGAAAGAATAGAAAATATGATTCCTTTATCGCATGGTCTTAGTTTATCTATAATTTTATTTGTATTAGGATTAGTAGGCCTAATAATAAGACGTAATCTGTTATTTATGTTATTAGGACTAGAAATTATGATTAACGCAGCTGCTTCAGCTTTTGTAATCGTTGGATCTTATTTGGATCAATCAGATGGTCAAGTTATGTATGTGCTAGTCATCACTTTAGCCGCCTCTGAATCTGCAATTTCTTTAGCTTTATTACTTCAATTATATCGTCGTTGTTATACATTGCAAATTGATAAAATTAGTGGGATGCGTGGATGAATCTGCTTTTTTTAACTATACTGTTTCCGTTTTTAGGATTCACTATATTAGCTATTTCTCAAGGAAAATGGTCTGAAAGTATTTCTGCTATAATAGGAGTAGGCACGGTAAGTATATCGCTATTCATTACTGTATGTATGATATTTAATTTTTATTGTAATATTGGTAATGACGTGACCTTTGTGTTTATTCAGAATCTTTGGACATGGTTTTCTATTAATGCTTTATGTATTACTGTAGCGCTTAGGTTAGATGGATTATCTTTGATCATGTTATCATTAATAACTGGAGTGGGATTTATTATTCATTTATATGCTACTTGGTATATGAGGGGATATGAAGGTTATGCTCGTTTTTTTGCTTATACTAATTTGTTTATGGCTAATATGATACTTTTAGTACTATCAGATAATTTATTGTTGATGTATTTTGGATGGGAAGGTGTAGGTTTATGTAGTTATTTATTAATTGGATTTTATTATTTTAATTCTAGAAATGGAATGGCGGCATTAAAATCATTTGTTATCACTCGTTTTGGAGATATATGTCTGATATGTGCACTATTTATGATTTTTGATCAATATCAAACCTTAAGTTTTAGTAAATTGTTAGAATTAGAATTTAAACATACTGAATCGTGTTATTTTTTTAGTAATATTACATGGATATCTTTTATGTTGCTTATTGGAGCAATAGGGAAATCGGCTCAGTTACCTTTGCAAACTTGGCTCATAAGCGCTATGGTTGGCCCAACTCCGGTATCAGCATTAATTCATGCAGCCACTATGGTGACTTCTGGCGTATATTTAATAATTCGTATGAACAATTTTTTTGTGATGACTCCAAATATTTTATATTTGACTGGTATTATCGGCTCATTGACTATAGTGTTCTTTAGTTGTTCAGCATTATTACAAAGTAATATTAAAAAAATTTTAGCGTATTCTACTATTAGTCAAATAGGGTACATGTTTTTAGCTTTAGGAGGGCGTCATTGGGGAGCTGCTATGTTTCATTTAGTAACGCATGCTTTTTTTAAAGCATTATTATTTTTAGCGGCAGGTTCATTAATTTATGCTTGCAGATACGAACAAAATATTTTTAAAATGGGAGGATTATACAAATCCATACCTTTCATTTATATATGTTTCTTAATAGGTGGCGCATCTTTATCTGGAGTACCTATAATTACCGCTGGAGTGTATTCGAAAGAACTGATTATGTTAAAAACTTTGGTTAATCATGATTATTTTTTTCTGTTTTCAGGATTAATAGGAATATTTTTAACACCTATTTATACGTTTCGTATGATTTTTGTTGTGTTTCATGGCTCTAATAAAATAGAGCCGCGCATATGTAATAAAATTACTCAAAATTTTCCTTTAGTTGTATTATTGTTATTATCTACGTTTATTGGTGGATGGATAAAATTACCTTTATCAGTAGATATTGTGAGTACTAATACCAATACAGTATGTAATTATAGCCAAATATATTTTGAAATAGCATCTGGTTTTTTAGTGATTTTTGGTATTTGGTTTGCTTCAATTTTTTGGCTGGATTCTTTAGATAATAGTATTACAAGACGGATTATCAGGCCTCATTTATCTGAAATAGTGAAGCGATACATAATATTATTATGTTACTACGGATGGGGATTTGATTGGTTGTATAAATTAATATTTATAAAACCATATTTGTTTATAACAAAAAAATTATCTTGTTCTGATCCAGTTAATATAACTATAAATATTTTTATGTCATTATTATGTTGGCTTAAGAGTGGTTTGGCATTAAGTGCTAATGGAAAGTTAAATTGGTATATAGTTTCAATGAATATAGGGGCAATTATTATATTAATAATAATTTTAACACATGATCATATATAGGTTAGTTTAATCTTACTAGATGGATGTAAAGAAAATATAAACATTAGCATATATATTTAGGCGGGAAAAATAAAATAGTATGTTATTACTTATCTTAATATTTATTCCTTTTATTTTCGGATTATTATGTTGGCAATCAGAACGCATTGGGTATTGGATGCCTCGTTGGTTTGCTTTATCTGGAATGGGTGTAACATTTTTTACCACTTTGTTTTTATGGAAAAATAAGTGTAACCATGTGTTAGATGTATATTCAACAGGGTATGTATTTCCTCAATGGCAATTAGAATATATATATCCTTGGATTCCAAGATTCGGGATTAATTTTCACTTAGCGTTAGATGGATTTTCTTTATTAATGGTGACATTATCCGGATTTTTAGGATGCATGGCGGTATTATGCTCTTGGTGTGAAATTAATCGTTTTCAAGGTCTTTTTTATCTTAATTTATTATGGATTTTAGGTGGAGTCATTGGTGTTTTTTTGGCAATTGATATGTTTTTGTTCTTTTTTTTCTGGGAAATAATGCTTGTTCCGATGTATTTTTTAATATCTTTATGGGGACATAAAGAAATAAACAGGATTGAGCGTATTAATACTGCTACTAAGTTTTTAGTTTATACTCAATGTAGTGGATTGTTAATGTTGCTTTCTATTATTACTCTTGTTTCTATAAATTATAGTACGAACGGAGTATGGTCTTTTAGCTATCAAGATTTATTAAATACGATATTATCATCGCATATGGAATATTTGATTATGTTAGGGTTTTTTTTTGCTTTTGCAGTAAAAATGCCAATTGTTCCATTTCATTCATGGTTGCCGGATGTCCATAGTCAAGCGCCCACTGCTGGGTCAGTAGATTTGGCGGGTATTTTATTAAAAACAGCAGCTTATGGATTTTTTCGGTTTATTTTACCGTTATTTCCTTGTGCTTCAAAATCTTTTGCGCCAATTGCTATGTGTTTAGGTTTATTGAATATTTTTTATGGAGCTTGTATGGCATTTGTACAAACTGATGTTAAACGTTTAATTGCATACGCTAGTATATCTCATATGGGGTTTGTATTGATTGCAATTTATAGTGGTGCTCAATTATCATATCAAGGTGCTGTTATACAAATGATTTCTCATAGTTTATCGGTTGCTGGAATGTTTATACTTTGTGGTCAATTATATGAACGAATACATACTAGAGATATGCGGTTAATGGGAGGATTATGGAGTCGTGTACATTTAATTCCTGCATTTTCTTTATGTTTTTCGGCGGCAACATTAGGGTTACCAGGAACTGGAAATTTTATTGGAGAAGTAGCTATTTTATTTGGTACTTTTAAAGTAGCTCCTGCAATTACAATACTAGCTTGTTTTGGGATAATATTTTCATCACTTTATTCTCTTATTTTGATACAACGTATGTATTATGGTCCAATAGTAATTTCTACTGTCGATAGAAGTAATAAGTTATTAACTAATATGACATTACGAGAAAAGTGTATCATTATAATATTATTATCATGTGTTTTTTTACTTGGTTTGTCTCCGCAATGTATTTTAGATACTTCATGTATAACTATGCAAAGTATTTATGTTTGGTTAAAAGGATATAATTATTCAATATAATCACATTGTAATATAATAGGGCTATAATTCTTAATGATCATAACTTGGATGCAAATCATCGCGTTACTTCCTGTACTAATTATTGGAGTGACAACAGTCGTTATTCTGCTATCTATCGCATATCGTCGTAACTTATTTTTACATGCTGTATTGACAATATTTGGATTGAGTGTATCGATGATGTCACTTGGAATGGTATGGAATCAAGGCATTCAAAATATTTTTCAATCAATATGTATCGATAATTTTTCTATATTATATATAATGTTAGTGCTGGTTGCTAGCTTAGCAAGTGCTATATTGGCTTATAATTGGTTACTGAGTTATTCAAGTAATCGTGATGAATTTTATTTGTTATTGCTTATTTCTAGTATTGGAGGGATTCTATTAGCGAGTGCTAGTCATTTAGGTATATTATTTTTAGGAATAGAATTGATTTCATTACCGTTATTTGGATTAATAGGTTATTCTTTCTTTGAAAAATTTTCTTTAGAAGCGAGTATTAAATATATTATATTATCTGGGATATCTTCATCATTTATATTACTTGGTATAGCACTGATATATGCTGTAACTGGTTGTTTGTCTTTTACTAGTATTAGTCGTGTATTACATGTCATCGTATCGCATCAGTCTATACTGTTGTTAATTACAGGATTAGGTATGGTGATGGTCGGGCTTGGATTTAAATTATCATTGGTTCCATTTCATTTATGGACTCCTGACGTATATCAAGGAGCCCCTTCTGCAGTGTCATTATATTTAACAACTAGTAGCAAAATAGCTATAATATCAGTTTTGATACGATTGTTCATGATTATTCCTGATCAGTATAATAAGATATTTTGTATATTTTTATCAGGAACTGCATGTTTTTCAACGCTATTTGGAAATTTAATGGCCATTAAGCAAAATAATATTAAGCGTGTTCTAGCTTATTCGTCGATTGCACATGTAGGTTATACATTAATTGGTATAATTTCGGCATTAAAAACCAATCCAATTGCTCTAGAAGCTATTGGTATTTATCTAATAAGTTATTTACTTGCTAACATAGGAGCATTTGGTGTTATTGCTATAATGTCATTTTTTTGTACTGGTGCATATACAGAAGATGTATTGTTTACATATCGTGGTCTTTTTTGGCGTCAACCAATATTATCAGTATTATTTACAATTATAATATTATCTTTAGCAGGAATACCGATGACATTAGGTTTTGTTGGTAAATTTTATTTATTTGTGTTAGGAATAGATAGTCAACTATGGTGGCTCACTATTTTTATAGCAATGAGCAGTGTTATTAGTATAATCTATTATTTAAGAATTATAATACATTTATATCTCAATCCTAGTAGAAATTATTTCAGTATTAATTCTAATTCTGGGTCTAGTAGTTGGATGATCACTCCAAATGGAGTATTAGTAATTGTTGTATCTTTTTTTATATTATTTTTAGGATTATATCCACAACCTATAATTTACTTTATTCATTTAATACACGCAAATAGTGTAATTGTATCGTTTTAAACAACCAATATTAAATACGATTAATAAAATTTAGAAATACACTCTTTAATAAGAACATTGCTTTAAATAAGCATGCGTCAGAGTCAGGATAATTTTAATATAATATTTTCTATAGGAACGCAACAACAAGTTAGAATTTCGTTGGAACTAACATAACTTAAAGTTTCTTTATGATATCTAACTTTTCCTTTTATTAATAAGGCACGGCAACTTCCGCAATAACCCGATCGGCATTGATAGTTTAGCAGTGGTATACGGTGTATTTCCAACGCTTCTAATAGAGAACGATATCTTTTATTATTATGATGAAATTGTATGTTTAGATATTTTTCTGAAAAAATGAATATTTTACAGTTGAAAATCATTAAATTCATCATCCTTAATATTAGAATCTATTTGGCCTACTAGATAAGAACTAGCTTCCACTTCTTGGGGCGCTACTTGGACATTGTCCGATGACAACCAAGAATTAATCCAGGGTATTACGTTAGATTTAGTGTTAAAGGGTATTTTCAGTCCGATTGCTTGCATACGCATATTGGTAATGTATTCAATATATTGACACAGTATATCTTTGTTCAATCCTATCATAGAACCATCTTTGAACAAATATTTAGCCCAATTTTTTTCTTGTTCTGCAGCCATTAAGAATAGCGCATAACTTTCTTCTTGACATTCTGCGCTGATATCAGCCATCTCCGGGTCATCTAGTCTAGAGCGCATTAAATTGAGCATATGTTGGGTAGAGTTTAAATGTAAAGCTTCATCGCGGGCTATAAATCGTATGATTTTTGCATTACCTTCCATAAGTTTTCGTTCAGCAAATGCAAAAGAGCAAGCAAAACTTACATAAAAACGAATGGCTTCTAACACGTTAACGCTAATCAAACACAAGTATAACTTTTTTTTGAGTTCATGTAAATTTATTGTGATAGTTTTATTATTAATACGATGGATTCCAGCCCCTAAAATATGATAATAACTGGTTAATTCAATTAAATTATCATAGTACACTGCAATATCCTTAGCACGTTTTAAAATTTCTTTGTTACTGATAATATCATCAAATATTAAAGATGGACGATTGACAATATTGCGAATAATATGAGTATAAGAACGGGAGTGGATAGTTTCAAAAAATGACCAAGTTTCTACCCAAGTTTCTAGTTCTGGTATTGAAATTAATGGTAATAAAGCTATATTGGGACTGCGTCCTTGAATAGAATCTAATAATGTTTGATATTTCAAATTGCTAATAAAAATGTGTTTTTCGTGCTCTGGTAACGATTGAAAGTCTATTCTATCTTTAGAAATATCTATTTCTTCTGGACGCCAAAAGAAAGAAAGTTGTTTTTCGATTAGTTTTTCAAAAATGGAATGTTTTTGCTGGTCAAATCGAGCAATATTCACCGGTTGTCCTAAAAACATTGGCTCAAGTAGTTGATTGTTTTTATTTTGAGAGAAAATTGTATAAGTCATTTTTGTTCCTATTTTAAATCAAAACATGAATATATGATTGAGATACTGTAGATAATAGTAACTGTATTTTTAAATTACGCAAGCATCACTGGCACATATATTAGACTGATTATGTGAGATTAGTTTGTGCGTATCTTGAGCGCCATCACGAGTATTATGATAGTATAATGTTTTAATACCAAGTCTATATGCATATAATAGATCTGAAAGTAATTGTTTCATGGGAATTTTGGATTCCGGGAAACGAGATGGATCGTAATTAGTATTAGTTGAAATGGATTGATCAATAAATTTTTGCATAATTCCTACTAATTGAAGATATCCTCGATTATTTGGTATTTGCCATAATAATTCATAAGCAGATTCTAGCCTAATAAACTCAGGCACTACTTGTCGTAAAATTCCATCTTTTGAAGTTTTTATGCTAATGTAACCTCTAGGAGGTTCTATTCCATTAGTAGCATTGGAAATTTGCGACGAAGTTTCTGATGGCATTAATGCAGATAACGTAGAATTTCGTAATCCATATTGTTTGATCTTAATGCGTAAATCTTCCCAATTATAATGTAATGGTTCATTGATAAAAAAATTCAGGTCTTTTTTATATGTATCAATAGGCAGTATGCCTTTTGCATATGAAGTATCATTAAACCACTCGCAAGATCCTTTTTCTTTGGCTAAATTATTAGAGGCTTTTAATAAATAATATTGAATAGCTTCGAAAGTACGATGCGTGAGTTTATTAGCACTCCCATCTGAATAACGTACTCCATGTTTAGCTAGATAATAAGCGTAGTTAATTACTCCAATTCCTAAAGAACGTCTTCTTATAGCACTACGTTGTGCAGCAGGAATAGGGTAATCTTGATAATCTAATAGAGCATCGAGAGCACGTACTATCAGAGTAGATAATTCAGATAAATCATCAAGATTTTCAATATTACCAAGATTGAAAGCAGATAATGTACATAAAGCGATTTCACCATTATAGTCATTAATATTATTTAAAGGTTTTGTTGGCAATGTTATTTCCAAACATAAATTAGATTGACGAATTGGTGTAGTGGTACTGTTGAAGGGACTATGAGTATTACAGTGATCTGTATGTTGAATATAGATTCTTCCAGTAGAAGCTCTTTCTTGCATCATTAAAGAAAACAGCTCTATTGCTTTGATTTTTTGGTGTCTAATATTGGGGTTATTTTCATATGTATTGTATAAGCGCTCAAATTCATTTTGATTAGTAAAAAAAGCTTCATATAATCCGGGGACATCGGATGGACTAAATAGTGTAATATATTTTCCTTGAATAAGACGTTGATACATTAATTTATTGATTTGTACGGCATAGTCTAAATGACGTATTCGATTGGAATCGATCCCACGATTATTTTTTAAAACGAGTAAATTTTCTATTTCTAAATGCCAAATAGGATAAAATAATGTAGCGGCTCCTCCACGTACACCTCCTTGAGAACATGATTTTACTGCTGTTTGAAAATGTTTATAAAATGGAATACATCCAGTGTGAAATGCTTCTCCATTACGTATTGGACTACCTAATGCTCTAATGCGTCCAGCATTGATACCTATTCCAGCGCGTTGCGCAACGTATTTTACAATAGCGCTAGATGTTGCATTGATAGAATCAAGACTATCACCACATTCGATTAATACACAAGAGCTAAATTGGCGCGTAGGAGTACGTACTCCAGACATAATAGGTGTTGCTAAAGAAATCTTGAAAGTTGAAATTGCATCATAAAATTGTTTGATATAATTCATGCGGGTTTTTTTAGGATATTTAGAAAATAAACAAGCTGCAGTTAATATATATAAAAACTGAGCGCTTTCATAAATTTCTCCGGTTACTCGATTTTGTACTAAATATTTTCCTTCCAACTGTTTTATAGCAGCATATGAAAAATTCATGTCCCGCCAATGATCAATAAATGTATCCATTTGTTCAAATTCTTCTATATTATAATCATTTAGCAAGTGTTTATCATATTTTCCAATTTGTACCAATCGTAATACATGATTGTAAAGTTTTGGCGGTTCAAATTGCCCATATGCTTTTTTACGTAAATGAAATACTGCTAAGCGTGCTGCTAGATATTGGTAATCTGGTTCTTCTTCAGAAATCAAGTCTGCTGCTGATTTTATGATTGTTTCTTGAATGTCAGAAGTTTTTATGCCGTCATAAAATTGTATGTGAGAGCGTAATTCTACTTGCGAGACAGAAACTTTTTTTAAGCCTTTGGCAGCCCAATTAATAACTCGATGAATTTTGTCAAGATTAATAGGTTCGTGATGACCATTTCGTTTAGTAACTAGTAGAGTTTGATTCATATAAGTACATGCCTATTTTAAAATACTAATAGTATTAGTCACAGTAATTCGTTATGAATAAATTCTAGCTTAGATTTGTAATACAATAATGAATTAATGATGACACTATAATTTTTATGTGTAAAAAAATAATAATAATTACATAATAATATAAATGAAGAATGTTGCATTATTTCAATTTGATATAAGTATTTGAAAAATTAATTGTAATTAATTGTGTAATAAAAAACTATTATTGCATTATATTATATTACTTTTTAATTTTAAACGCATCGAAACAAATGCATTGAGTTTTAATGAATTATTAGAAATATTGTTTATTTTGAATATGACCATATGATTTGGGTTATATTTTTGAAGATTATGTTTGTTATATTAAATTATCTTTTAATCATATAAATATTTATTAGGGAATTACGTTAATATTTTTGTTTAATAGATATAGGAATATTTATTTTCGTTGAGTGTGCAAAATATAATTTGTATCAATGTTGTGTATTAAGGTGCATTTATTTGTGAAGGGATTATAATATAAGCCAGTAATGTTTTGTTCTTCTAGCATGGTAGAGTCGATCCATTCCAATAACTCGGACGGAGTAATAAATTTGTTAAAATTGTGAGTACCCTTTGGAATAAGGCGTAAGCAATATTCAGCTCCTATTATAATCAATAGCCATGATTTAAAAGTACGATTTAATGTAGAAAAAAATACTGATCCATTTATTTTAATCATGGTGGAGCAGGCATAAACAATTGATACAGGATCTGGTACATGTTCTAAAACTTCCATACAAGTTATTACATCATAGTAATTAATATGATTGAGAGCATGATCTTCTATTGTTTCTTGTGTGTAGTGAATATTTAGGTCTTGGTTTAAGGCATGTAATTTTGCTGCTTCTAAAGCAGAAGTACTTATGTCTAATCCAATAACTTTTGCTCCTGCTTTTGCCATACTTTCTGACAAAATACCTCCACCACATCCAACATCTAATATTTTTTTTCCAAATAGTCCATTACTGTGTTCGATAATGTAATTAAAACGTGTCAAATTGATATGATGTAGTGGTTTAAATATATTGCGAGGACCCCACCATTTAGATATGGATACGTTAAATTTATTAATTTCTTTTTTATTTATATTTTTTTGATTTTTTGTAAGTTTGTCGACAATTATGTCTTTCATGTTAAGATTTTCCTGAAACAATAAATGTGAAATTTTATATATTTAATTTAGGAACATAAACAATTTACAAAACTGTTAGTTTATTAAAATATAGTTATAAATTATATGATATGTATACAATAATGAGTGCATTTATTTTTTGTTGAATAATTTTATATTGCTAAATAGTCTATATTATAGATTATAGATAATTTAAGTTAGTTTCTAGTATACATATAATTAAAGAATAAATAGAGGATATAAATGCATGAATAATTTTGCCAAAGAAATTACACAGATTGATATAGAAGAAGAATTAACGCGTTCTTATTTAGATTATGCTATGTCGGTAATTGTTGGACGTGCATTACCGGATGTGCGAGATGGATTAAAACCTGTACATCGGCGTGTATTATTCGCTATGCAGGTACTAGGTAACTATTGGAATAAGGGTTATAAAAAATCAGCTAGAGTAGTAGGTGATGTTATTGGAAAATATCATCCCCATGGAGATGTTGCAGTATATGAGACTATTGTACGTATGGCGCAACCTTTTTTAATGCGTTACGCTTTGGTAGATGGACAGGGTAATTTTGGATCGGTAGATGGAGATCCAGCAGCAGCTATGCGTTATACTGAAGTACGTATGTCTAAAATAGCAAATGAATTGTTATTAGATTTAGAAAAGGAAACTGTAGATTATGAATTTAATTATGATGGTACTGAAAAGATTCCGGGGGTGCTACCTGCTAGAATTCCTAATCTTTTAATTAATGGTTCTGCTGGGATTGCCGTGGGGATGGCGACAAATATTCCTCCGCATAATCTTTCTGAAGTAATTAACGGATGTCTAGCGTTTATAGACAACGAGGAGATTACTACTGAGGGATTAATGCAATATATCCCTGGGCCAGATTTTCCTACTGCTGCTATTATTAATGATTGCAGTGGTCTTCAAGAGGCATATAGTACTGGACGAGGGAAAATTTGTATTCGTGCCAGAGCTGAAATTGAAACTGATGTGAAGAGCGGTCGGGAATCTATTGTAATATATGAAATTCCCTATCAAGTTAATAAGGCTCGATTGTTGGAAAAAATTTCTGAACTAGCAAAAATAAAACGCATTGAAGGAATATATAATTTACGTGATGAATCTGATAAAGATGGTATGCGAATAGTTATTGAAATCAAACATGATGCGATTAGTGAGATTATTTTAAATAATTTGTATTCTTTAACTCCATTACAAACTTCATTTTGCATTAATATGGTAGCTTTACATCAAGGCCAACCAAAGATTATGTCATTAAAAGATGTTTTATCTGCTTTTGTGTGCCATCGTCGTTCAATAGTAGCCCGTCGCGTTATGTTTGAATTAAAAAAGGCTCGTAACCGTATTCATATTATAGAGGGCTTAGCCATTGCATTATTTAATATTGATTCGATTATTGAGCTTGTTCGTAAATCTGATAGTTCTACAAAAGCTAGTTCTGTTTTAATGTCGTCATCCTGGGATCTGGGTAACATTCTTGATATGAGGCAAACAGGTTTTATTAATTCTGCTGAATTTAATCAATTAGAAGTAAGTAATGTTATTCGTAATAATCAATATTATCTTACTAAAGATCAGGCTCAAGCTATTTTAGATTTAAAATTACATAAACTTACTACTTTAGAACATGAAAAATTATTAAAAGAGTACAGTAGTTTGTTAGAAAAGATAAAAAATTTGATTTCTATTTTGAGGGATCCGAAATGTCTTATGGCAGTAATTCGACAAGAGTTACTGACCATAAAAGAAGAATATAATGATCCTCGTCGTACTGAAATTAGTAGTAATATTGAAAATATTAATATTGAAAATTTAATTAATCAAAAGGATGTAGTAGTGACTTTGTCATATCAAGGTTATGTAAAATATCAACCATTGACAGATTATGAAGCACAAAAACGAGGAGGGAAAGGAAAGTTAGCAACACGAATTAAAGAAGAAGACTTTATTACTCGATTATTAGTAGCTAATACTCATGATACAATTTTGTTATTTTCTAATCATGGGCGTATATACTGGATGAAGGTTTATCGATTGCCAGAAGCTAGTCGTGGATCGCGAGGTAAACCAATTATTAATTTGTTACCATTGGATACAAATGAGCGAATTACTGCTATTTTGCCTATTCAGAATTATACAAAAGGATATCAAGTGTTTATGGCAACTAGTAGTGGAGTGGTTAAAAAAACATCACTTATTGAATTTAGTCGACCACGTAATGTTGGTATTATTGCGTTGAATCTTAATGATGGTGATGAATTGATTGGCGCTGATATAACTGATGGTAGTAATGAAGTAATGTTATTTACTGCTTATGGAAAAGTGGTACGGTTTAAAGAAACACAAGTACGTAGTGTGGGACGTTCAGCAATTGGGGTAAAAGGTATTCATTTATTGCAAGGTGATCGTGTAGTATCTTTAATTATACCAAAAGATAAGAGTTCTATTCTTACTGTTACTCAAAATGGTTTTGGAAAACGTACTAATCAATCAGAATATCCAATTAAGTCACGTGCTACTCAAGGTGTTATTTCTATTAAAGTTACGGAGCGAAATGGTGATGTAGTTGGCGCTATACAAGTAAATCAAGTTGATCAGATAGTGATGATTACTGATTTAGGTAGATTGGTTCGTACTCGTGTTTCTGAAGTTAATATTATTAGACGTAATACTCAAGGAGTTATGTTAATTCGTATTGCTCCTGATGAGCGTGTAGTTGGATTACAGCGTGTTGTGGAGTCTGTAGAAAGTGAAAATGGGTTTGTTTGTTGATTCAGAGTTTCAATATACAATTTGATTGTGATATTAATTATTAACTTTCTTAATTAGGAAGTATATTAAATAGTCTTGAAAGATTTTATTTCTTTGAAATTAATGTTATATTATCCATTGCGTAATTGCGTGGTGTTTGGCATTTTTTATTAAGAAATGATATGTATTGAATACTTTATAAAAATTAAAATTTAGATAACTACTTTATAATCGATAAAATAATTAATTGATAGTGTGGTGGTTTAAATTGAGATAAGGATGATAAATATATAAATTTAAATTATGAGAAAATCATTTGTTATTCATGTTGAATATAATGATTAGACGTAATATCATACTTAATAATAGAAATGGATTAGATGGGTGGTTTACAATCACTGGGGGAACTGGTTATTTATTGGATAACAAATTATGTTTATAGAGGTTAGGTTACTTTGGGGGGGTTGGTTGTATTTTACAAAAGATTTAGATTTTAATATATATATTGTTAAATATGGTTGAGTTATTTGAAAATTTCATCTTGTTTTTAATACTATAATATGGTTAGTATATTGTAATGGTATTAGATGATTTTAATATGCGATATCAATTAATAGGTATTAATATGTGTTGATTGTTACTAAAAAAATTAATGTCAGATTTAGGAGTGGAATTGTTAGTAGTATTACTTATTACATATAATGAGGTATGAATATGAAATTACGGTGTTTTACTAGCCTGGTTGCGACTATGGTTATGGCAAGCACTGCTGGGGCTGCTGAAATTTATAATAAAGATGGAAATATATTAAATATGTTTGGTAGTGTTATTGGAGGTCATTATTTTTCTAGAGAAAATACGAAAGATGGGGATAATTCATTTTTAAGATATGGATTTTCTGGAAAGACATATGTTAATGATAAAATTGTAGGTTTTGGTATGTGGGAGCATGAAATTTCATTAAAAAATGTTGAGGGAATTAATGTAAGTAATAGTGGTGGTAATAAGGTATTGCTTGGTTATGCTGGAATAAAATTTGGAGATTTTGGAAGCGTTGATTATGGTCGGAATTATGGAATCCTGTATGACGTAGGATCATGGACGGATGTAATACCCGGATTTGGGGGAGATATATCGTTTATAGATAATTTTTTGTCTAATCGTAGTTCGAATGTGGTTACATATCGTAATAAAAATCTTTTTGGTTTCGTAAATGGTTTAGATTTTGCTTTACAATATCAAGGTAAAAATGATGTTAATAAAGAAACGGGTCGTACTTTGAAAACAGCTAACGGAGAGGGATATGGAGTGTCTGCGTCTTATTCACTGGATAATGGATTAGCTGCATCTGCTGCCTATGCTAATAGTAAGCGTATTGCTGAACAATGTTTTTTAGATAATAATGGTGGTAGCGGTAGCAGTAATGATAATGCTGAAGCATTTTCTTTTGGAATAAAATATGATGGAAAAGGGATGTATGTTGCGGCTACTTATGGAGAGACTTATAATATGACACCATTTGGAAGTTTTTGTGATAACATTACTACAGAAAATATTTACGGATTTGTTAATAAAGCAAAAAATTTGGAATTGGTAGCTCAGTATCAATTTGATTTTGGATTACGCCCTTCTATATCTTATTTACATTCAAAAGCTAGTGATTTTGAAAGTGGTTACAGTAATTTTTTAAAAAAATGTATTACAGTTGGAACTAGTTATGTGTTTAATAAAAATATTTGTACTACTATAGATTATAGAATTGATTTACTAAATAAAAATAGCTTTACTGATGCATCTAATATTAATCCTGATGATATTATTGCATTAGGAGTAGCCTACGTATTTTAGTTGTTTCGCTTATGTGTTTTCTACTGTACTAAAAAGGCGAGTTATTTATATAACTCGCCTTTTTAGTACAGTAGAAAACAGAAAAATATGTTATTGAGGGATAGCATATGTCTAAATTATGTATTGGTATCATTTGTGGGGGGCGTTCTTTAGAGTACGAAATTTCATTAAAATCAGCTATGTGTATTGCGCAATCTATTGATAAACGTCGATTTGAAGCAACGATTCTGTTGATAGATAAAAAGGGGTATTGGCATGTAAAAAATATAAACTTTGACACTTTATTTTGTTATAAAGATGATACACATATTTCGATATTATTGAAAAATTATCCTCATTGTTTTTCATCGAATACTAAACACATAAATGATTTATTAAAATTTGATGTTATTTTCCCTATTATTCATGGGACATTAGGAGAAGATGGGGCTTTACAGGGTTTATTATGTATGATGAATTTACCATTTGTCGGGTCCCATATTTTAGGTTCATCTATAGGTATGGATAAAGATGTATCTAAACGTTTATTACGTGATGCAGGTTTATCGGTGGTGCCATTTAAAACTTTTTTAGTAAATGATCAACATAATATAGATTTTGATGATCTTGTTTCTACGTTTAGTTTACCTTTTTTTGTGAAGCCAGTAAATCAAGGATCATCAATAGGAGTGTCAAAAGTTACTAATTATAAATATTTTAATCAAGCATTGGCGAAAGCTTTTTATTATAGCCATAAAATATTGATAGAACCAGCTATTATTGGAAGAGAATTAGAATGCGCAGTGTTGGGTAATGACAAACCAGAGATTAGTGTATGCGGTGAAATTATGTTGTTAAATAATAATTTTTATACTTATTATGATAAATATATCGCACATGATGCTCAGATCTTGATACCTGCTTTAATTAATGATTTAATAAGTGATGAGATTCGTAGTATTGCTTTACGTGCATTTCAGATATTAAATTGTTCTGGAATGGCTCGTGTAGATTTTTTTTTAACTTCAGATAATCAGATTTTTATAAATGAAGTGAATACATTACCTGGATTTACTTATGATAGTATGTATCCTAAGTTATGGGAGGTAAGTGGATTGAATTTTCAAAAATTAGTTACTAAATTGATAGAGCTAGCATTGGATCTGCACGATAAAAACAATTGTTTTTATCGTGCAGATAGTGGGTTTTATTAAAGTATTTTCGGCATGAGAGGATTTGAACCTCTGACTTCCGCCACCCCATGGCGGCGCGCTACCAAACTACGCCACATGCCGTTTCCTGAGTTTTATTATGAAAATTGCAAAAACAGAAAATTAATTTTCCAAAAATATAGATGCTGACATTATATACAATATACTTGCAAAGTTTTTATTTATAATAGTCAAATCTTATATATTATGTAGCGTGTTGTGCTCTTTATTAGTTAGTAAGTCTACCTTGTTTGATTAATAACAAATCAGAATAGAAGCATGCATAATATAAATAATAATGATCTGATGAATGTTTGTGAGCTATAAAATAGATTGTTAATTTTATATATAATATTAACTTAGTTTAATTTACACTATTTTTATGGTATTTCTTTATTACAACAAGAAAAAGCGGAAGACTTATATTTAAATTTTAGATCTGCTAACTTAATAGCCTTAGTATTACAAATAAACTTACTATTTTTAATTAACATTAAATATATGCGAAATCAATATGAATTGGTTTAGGTTTAAAAGGGTGGTATTGTATCTCTTGTATTTTAACTGTAATAGATTCTTTATTTTCAATAAATAATAGAATTAGGTTATGTTTATACAGTTGTGCTACTGAATCAGGATGCAGAATTTCATTCTGATTAAGTATAATGGATAAATTTTTTTTATTTCCTTTTTGATAGATAATAGCTGGACATTTATTTTGTTTACGTAAGCGCCTTGTTGCGCTTTTTTTTTGATACATACGCAAGCTAGCTTTGAGTGTTAACATTGATTTAATGCCTACAAATATAATATTATGATTAAATTATAATATCTATTTTTGATAAAATTTTTATATTTTATGTGAATTATTTATTATTATTTTTATTATTACAAATAAATTATAAGTTATAATCTACATACTATTAAGTATAGTGTGGTTATGTCACTTATATTGTAATTTATTTGCATTAAATATGTCAATATATATTTGATCATAAAAATGATAGTTGAGTACATTTATGATAATCAAATGTGTATTCATAATTTTATTTTTAATTTATGAGGTATAACAGTGCGTTATTTTATTGAAAATTAAAATTTTTTAATTTCAAACAGTATATGCTTTAAAAAATTAAAATATAAATTTTTATTTCATTTGTTTTTGGAAAGTGGTTGTAGTATTTGTTATGTCATTTATATCATACATGAATAATGACTTGTTTTTATTTATGAAAATTAGACGATAATATAAATATATAGCATAAACAATGAAATGAATAAGTGTAATATAAGTGTATATTATTAAATAATTAAGTCTTCTCTACATAGATAGGACTATGTAATAGTTAAAATATGTATTATTTGGTTATTCAAGTTTTATATGAGATTGTTTTGTTATGAAAAATAATAAAAGATATGGTTCATATAGATGATATTATAAGAGAATCTAATTATATAAATAAAGATTAAGGAATTTAAAAATTAATATATTTGATAATAAGTTATTATAGTCATTAAATTTAAGATTTTAATATTTATTAATATGAATTTAATTATGCTAGTTGTTTTAATATTATTATAAACATTATATTATACTAAACAATTAGAAAAATATCTATTTAGAGCAAGCTGTATGCCTATCTTGACGCAAGAAGCACTATTAGTACGTGATGCTTTATTAGTGCAAGGATTAGAAAATCCATTAATAGCATTGAATATCAATAATCAAATTCGTAAACGTCGTATTGAAGATCATATGAAAGCTATTGTGCATCTTCTTAATCTTGATTTAAAACATGATAGTTTGTCACATACTCCCAAACGCATAGCTAAAATGTATGTAGAAGAAATTTTTTCTGGTTTAGATTATTCAAATTTTCCTAAAATTACAATTATTAAAAATACAATGCAAATCCATGAAATGATCACAGTGCGAGGCATTAATATCACTAGTACTTGTGAACATCATTTCATTGTTTTTAATGGTACAGCTACTGTTTCTTATATTCCAAAAAAAAAAGTGATTGGTCTATCAAAAATAAATAGAGTAGTGCAGTTTTTTTCCAAAAGACCACAATTACAAGAACGACTGACAAAACAAATTTCTTTAGCATTACAAACATTGCTCAATACTAATGATGTAGCAATATTTATTGATGCAGTACATTATTGTGTAAAATCTAGGGGTATACATGATATTAATAGCACCACAACTACTATTGCATTAGAAGGAGTATTTAAGTCTAACGAAAATATTCGAAAAGAGTTTTTACATACAATTGTGTATTGTAATCATTGAATTTTATTTTTTATAAAATTTATAGTATTTATATGCAGAAAAATAAAATTTGCAAGACATAGCAATCATTTAGAATCATTTATCATACTATAATATTGTGTTTTTTATATAAAAATCTATTTATTTTAATTGTTTCAAATAATGATTAAAATAAATAGATTTTATGATATGTAAGTTATTTTTACATACATATAATATATAGATATAAATTTTTAATGAAAGTTATATTTGTTTATAAAAAAATATGATTTTTATTATTTAAATTTATTTATTTAAGTTGAGAAATAATTCAGTATTTATTCTAGAATAATGTATCTAATTATTAGAAAAATAGGATGATTATCATAAATTAAACATTCGTTATTCATATTAGTTTTACGTATTTGAAAGTTTTTATACATAAAATAAATTAAATTGCATGATGATAGTATGTGAATGCGCGAGATAATTTCAATGGTATAATTTTCATTGTGTATTCTTGTTTTATTAATTGTTTTAATTAGTTATTATTCTAATTATACTTAGTATCTAAGTGTCACGGAAATACATATTATAGGATGGTATATATTAGAAATTATTTCAATAAATTAAATCTTTTTACTAACTTAAGTTTTTATATTTGCGTGTTTTTACATATTAAATCTATATGTGGGTTGTGTAAAAAGATGACAATCATTGCATTATGTCATAATGTATTTTTATAATAATCTTTATATATATATATATATATATATTGATTTTAAATCAAAATATATGTTCATTAATAATATTTAAATTTTTGTATGGTTTGATTCGTAAATATATATTGTCGAATAATTTGACCGTTATATTTTAATATCGTTATGTTGTAGATAATTTTTACTGTAGTAAATTTATTTCTATATTTATAATTAAGAGTTATGTGATTGTGATTTGTTTTCTATAGATGAAATTTGATCGGCACTAATACGGAAAAAAATTATTTTAAATTTATTAATTCGATGATTTAATAATGGGGAAGAAAGACTATCCCATGTGAGATGAGTATTAAGAAAATGTTCACTATATTTAGCTAATTTAGGCAAGACGGGTTTTAGGTAGATCATTATAATGCGAAATAACTGGATGCCCATAGAATAAATGGATAAAGCTTCCTGTTTATGGTTTAGATTTTTTGCAATAATCCATGGGGCAGTTTGATCGATGTAAAAATTTGCTTCATCTGCTAATTTCATTATTTTACGCATTGCATAATTAAATTCTCTTTTTTGAAATAATTCTCCTATAGAGTGTTTAGATTTAACAAAAATATCATATAGAACTGGATTTGCTAATGTGTTTGCTAGTTGTCCATTATAATATTGGTGTATGAATCCAGAATTTCTAGATGCTAGATTTAATACTTTATTAATGAGATCTGCATTTACTTTAGTGGTAAAATCTGATAGATTTAAGTCTATATCGTTAACATGAGATGAAAGTTTGGTAGCATAGTAGTATCTTAAATAATCCGGATTTAAATATGATAAATAGGTACTGACGTTAATACATGTACCTCTTGATTTTGATATTTTAGCTCCATTGATAGTAACATGTCCATGAACAAATATATTAGTTGGTTTTCTAAATTGGCTACCTAACAAAATGGCTGGCCAAAATAGACTGTGAAAATAGATAATATCTTTACCTATAAAATGATATAATTCTGCTTTGGAGTTTAAGTTCCAAAAATATTTGAAAGATATATTTTTATTTTTTTTGCACAAGTTTTTAAAAGTTCCCATATATCCTATAGTTGCATCCATCCAGACATAAAAATATTTTTCTGAGGTATTAGGGATTTTGAATCCAAAATACGGTGCATCTCTAGAAATATCCCATTTTTTTAAACCTAATTTAAACCATTCTTCTATTTTATTGGCTACTTCCTTTTGTATGCTTCCAGATTTTATCCATGTATGTAATGTATCGGTAAAAGCTGGTAAATCAAAAAATAAATGTTCAGATTTGCGTATTATTGGAGATTTTCCAGAAAGAACTGATTTTGGATTTATAAGATCTAAAGATGTATAAATGGCGCCACATATTTCACAATTATCTCCGTATTGTTCTGATGCTTTACATTTTGGGCATACACCTTTTATAAAACGATCTGGTAAAAATATATTTTTTTCAGGATCATATAATTGATGAATAAATTTAGATGTAATAAATCCATTTTTTTTTAATCGAAAATAGATATTATTTAGTAATTTATGAGTTTCTTCACTGTGAGTAGAATAATAGTTATCATAACTGATGCCAAATGCGTAACAATCTTGTGTATGTTCTTGTTGTATTTGAGCAATCATTTTTTCTGGTGTTATATTAAGTTTTTGTGATTTTAACATAATAGCAGTTCCATGCGCATCATCTGCGCAAATAAAGTACACATGATTTCCCTGCATACGTTGATAACGCACCCATATATCTGCTTGTATATGTTCCAACATATGCCCAATATGAAGGGACCCGTTAGCGTAAGGTAGGGCGCAAGTAACTAGCATTTTTTTTGTAGTCATATCACAAAAAATCAATTGAAATACCTAAATATGCTATACGATAACATATATTTAACGTTGTTAAAAATTATTCTTATATTTTATAAGTAACGTTGTTGAGTATAATAATGTAATAAATTATTCAATATTAAAATAATAAAAATTAGATCAAATTTATTTTTTAATAGCGTATATAAATAATTTATATGGTTGTTGACAGAGTCAATGTTTTGACTAATAAAATATATTTCTATAAATTTATGATATATTTTAGATTTAAATGTAGTATAAGTAAAACGTAAATTTTGTTGTGTTCATACATATGAAACATATATTTCATATATGAGTGCTTTTTAAAATATATGATTGATTATATCAGCTTATATGAATAATAAGTGTTTTAAACTAATAATTTATATTTATGAGTAATTTGTATCTAAAATGTTTTTATTTTTATATTTAATATATTTATGTATAATATTTTGTACCATAAATTAGATATAGTTAGTAATACAAAACTATTTCTGTTATAATGTAGAACATATTTATGTTATGCAGGAGCGAATGTGTTTACAGAACAAAAAATTGGTATTATCGGGATGGGTGTTATGGGGCGAAATTTAGCGCTAAACATTGAAAGTAGAGGTTATTGCGTTTCTATTTATAATCGTTCTAAAGATAAAACCAATGCGGTTATTGCTAATAATCCAAAAAAAAATATTATCCCGTTTTATTCAGTAAAAACATTTGTGCTATCTTTAAAACAGCCTCGTTTCATATTTTTAATGATCACATCAGGAATATATATTGATGATATTATAAAAATATTGTTAATGTATATAAATCCAGGAGATATTTTAATTGATGGCGGTAATTCATTTTATAAAGATACCATGCGTAGAAATGTTGAATTATCAAAAAGAGGAATAAATTTTATTGGAACTGGAATCTCCGGAGGGGAGGAAGGAGCTTTGAAAGGGCCATCTCTTATGCCTGGAGGACAAATAGACGCATACGAAATGGTTGAATCAGTTTTTAAAAAAATTGCAGCTCGTGTTAATGATGAAGCTTGTGTTGCATATATAGGACCGAGCGGTTCTGGTCATTATGTTAAAATGATACATAATGGTATAGAATATGGAGATATGCAGATAATTGCCGAAATATATTTTTTTCTAAAAAATATATTTCATTTTACTCATGAAGAATTAGGAAAAATTTTTAATGAGTGGAACAAAGGTGAATTAAATAGTTATCTTATTGAAATAACAAGTCGTATATTTGTTAAACGAGATGACAATGATAAATATATTATTGATTCTGTGTTGGATGTGGCGGAAAGTAAAGGTACCGGAGCATGGATTAGTCAGGATGCTATTGATCTAGAGATACCATTAAATATGATAACTGAATCAGTGTTTGCTCGGTATGTATCCGTTCTTAAAACTCAACGTATTAAAGCATCAAAAATGTTTCTAGGACCAAATAGAAAAGATTGTTTTGAAAATAAATATTCGTATTTAGAAAAAGCACAAAAAGCATTGTATCTTGGTAAGATTATTTTATATGCACAAGGTTTCTATCAGTTGAAAATAGCATCTGATAAGTATCATTGGAATTTAAATTATAAACGAATAGCTAAAATTTTTCGCGCAGGGTGTATTATTAGAGCAAGATTTTTGCAAAAAATTATTGATATTTATTCTCAAAATCCAGAAATAACTAATTTAATGTTGTCTCCATATTGTGTTTCTGTTGCAAATAATTATCAAAAGATGTTGAGGGATATTGTAGTTTGTGGTATTCAATATGGTATTCCAATGCCTGCATTATCTTCTGCTATAGCATATTATGATAGTTATCGTAGTGATTTATTACCTACAAATCTTATTCAAGCTCAAAGAGATTGTTTCGGAGCGCATACTTACACATGCGTTGATAAAAAAGGTTCGTTTCATACTAATTGGCTAGAATAAATATATAAAATATTACTGTGTGAATTAAAAGTGAATTTAATAGCACTGTTAGTACGTATTATGTGCTATAGATAGAATGGATAGGTATATGTTTGTTAACATATATATTTGACGACATGGTTTTTATCTGCTTTATTAGAAATGGTATATTTGTTAATATAAACCTGATAATTTGAATAGTGTTCTTCTGTATACTTGTTATACTTGTATTTGTGCATAAAAATGAATAATAATCATAACACTAATACTGATGATATTTGGTTTATTATATTGCTTGATTTTATATGTCATATTTTATATGTTTATTGTTATGGTTGCGTATTTTTAGTTCTTGAATAATTTCATTAAAAGTTGTTGATTTACATTGTAGAAGGACTAGCAGATGATAAATTAGATCTGACGCTTCATTAATTAGTTCTTCTTTTGTGTTGCGTTCATCAGAGAGAGCTGCAAGTGCGGTTTCTAAACCTTCCTCCCCAACTTTTTGAGCAATACGTTTAATACCACTAGTATATAAATAAGATGTATAAGATGAATTGTTCGAGTGAGATGGTATATTTTTTTTTGCAGATATAATGTTTTCTAGTTGGTAAAGAAAGCTTAAATCTGCAATGCCAGGATGGAAACAGCTACTAGTGTTCTTGTGACAAGTAGGCCCGCAAGGTAACGCAAAAATTAATAATGCGTCATGATCACAATCTGAATGCCAATTGATTAATTTTAATGTGTTTCCAGATGTTTCTCCTTTAGTCCATAATCTATTTTTACTGCGTGAAAAAAAAGTAACATACTTAGTTTGTTCTGTTTTTATCATCGATTCTTTACTCATATGTCCTAGCATTAACACTTCTCCTGACCTAGCATGTTGTATAATAGCAGGTATTAAACCGTTATTTTTAGTCCAGTTTAATTGTTGATGTTTATTTTTGATTAGCATAATCTAATTTGTATTCCTTCTTTAGATAAGAATTGTTTTAATTTATGAATATTAATAATTTTTTTATGAAAAACTGAAGCTGCTAATGCGCCATCTACATTAGCATCACGAAAAGCTTCTAAAAAATGTTGATAAGTACCAGCTCCACCAGAAGCTATAAGTGGCACTTTGCAGTGTTTTTTAATGTGTTTTAATTGATCTAAATCATAACCATTTTTCATTCCGTCTTGATTCATCATATTTAATACTATTTCTCCGGCCCCATATTCTTGTACTTTTTTAACCCAATCTAATGTTTGCCATGTTGTAGTTTTTGTACGATAACTATCCCCAGTATAACATCGTACTTGGTATATTTTTTTTTTAGGATTACGCCAGGTGTCTATACTAACGACAACACATTGTGTACCTAAATGATCAGCCAATTTTTGGATTAGTGTTGGATTGATTAAAGCAGGAGAATTAATTGAAATTTTATCAGCTCCATATGCAAGAATTTGTTTAGCTTGCTTTACTGTACTGATTCCTCCAGCAACACAGAATGGGATATTTATTATTTCAGCAATTCGAGAAATCCATTTTTTGTCTACTACTTGATTGTTAGGAGATGCAGTAATGTCGTAGAATACTAGTTCATCTGCTCCTTCTCTTGCGTAACGATTTGCTAAATCTAAAATATCTCCTACAATTTTATGGTCTTTAAATTGTACTCCTTTGATTACTTTATTATTAGCTACATCAAGACAAGGAATTATTCGTTTTGCCAACATGATATCGCCTCAGAAATAGTAAATTTATGTTCTAAAAAAGCACGGCCGATAATGATCGCTTTGACTCCAGCGTAACGTAATTTAGGAATTTCTGTTAATTTATAAATACCTCCAGACGATTGGAATAATATTTTTGGCCAAGAACGACATATAGATTGATATAAAGATATATTACTGCCTAATAAAGTTCCGTCTTTGGAAATATCTGTACAAAGAACATGTTTTAATCCTATAGTGTAATATTCCTCTATTATTTGTTTTAATGTCAAATTAGTTTCTTTTTTCCAACCGTAAATAGCTATTTTTTGATCTTTTGTAGAAGAAATTCGTATATCTACTGCTAAAACTAAATTATTTGGATCAAAATATTCAAACCATTTCTTTACCATTTTTGGATTTGTCACTGCTACAGAACCGAACACTATACGTGTTGCTCCTGCTTTCAGAAGGTATTCTATATCTGCAGTGTTACGTATACCTCCTCCTACTTGTATATTTGATAAAGGAGTAGCTTCTTTTATTAATTGGCTAATTAATACACTTTGTTTTTTTTCTGGATTCTGCGCACCAGTTAAATCAACTAAATGTATCATTTTTGCTTTTTGACATACATATTGTCGTAATAATGATACAGGGTTTCCGTAACTAGTTTCCATATGGTAAGATCCTTGATATAGTCTAACTATTTTTCCGTTAATAATATCTAGCGCGGGAATAATCACAAATTAAATCTCCAAAAAATTTTTTACTAATTGTTGTCCAGGTGTGCCTGATTTTTCTGGATGAAACTGTACACCAAAAAAATTATTATATTCTATAACTGAACTAAATGATTGGCCATAATTTGTTGCGGCAATGGTTATATGACATATTTCTATGAAATAGCTATGCGCAAAATAAAAATAGTTGTTTTTTTTTATACCATCAAATAAAGAATTTTTTTTAGGAACAGTAATAGTATTCCATCCCATATGTGGTAGCGGAAAACCATAATATTTCATACGTTTAACAGGTATATTAACAATTTTTAAGGTCTTGGTGCCATTATTCTCATCGCTATAAGCACCGAATAACTGCATTCCCAAACAAATACCTAATATTGGTTTAGTACAGTTTTGTATTAACGCAATTAGATTTTTTTTTTTAATTGCTGCATTGCGGCTTCAGCGGTGCCTACTCCTGGTAAAAACAGTTTATCTGCTTTAGATATAATATCAGCTCTATCGCTAATTATTGGATTGTGCCCTAATTTATGTAACATGGTTTTTACAGAAAATAAGTTAGCGCAATTGGTGTTTATAATAACTATATTCATAACAATGTTCCCTTAGAGCTTGGTATATTATTATTATCTACATAAATAGCTTGGCGTAATGCTCGACCAAAAGATTTAAATAAACTTTCTGCTTTGTGGTGGTCGTTATCTCCGATTGCTTGTAAATGTAAAGTGCAATTCATTTTTGAAGATAATGAACGAAAAAAATGTTCTATCATTTCAGTGCTGAGATCTCCTATTTTTTGAAAATTATATTTAGCTTGATAGTGAAAGTATGTTCGTCCAGAAAGATCTAATATACATTGTGCAATACTTTCATCCATAGGTAAGGTGAATCCAAATCTTCTAATACCGCATTTATTGTTTAGCGCTGCGCTTAAGGATTCTCCTAATGTTAAAGCAGTATCTTCAACAGTATGATGGTCGTCTATATATAAATCTCCTTTTGCTATAATATTCATACGTAATCCAGCATGAATGGCTATTTGTTGCAACATATGATTAAAAAAATTAATTCCGGTATTAATATAACTTTTATCATTTTGATCTAACCATATTTTTATATCTATATTAGTTTCTGCAGTGGTGCGATGAATATGTGCTGATCTATAATGTTGTATTAAATAGTTTTTAATTTTTTTCCAACCAAAATTAACACGATGATACCGTATTCCTTGAATACCCATATTGGTAGCTAAAATCATATCAGTATCTCGATCTCCAATAACATAACTATTAAATTTATTTAATCTGTTATCGCTTAACCAAGAATCTACTAAAGCAGTTTTTGGTTTGCGACAACTACATTGTTCTTCAGGAAAATGAGGACAAATTAATATTTGGTTAAACTCAATACCTTGAGACTGAAAAATTTGGATCATTAGGTAATGTAGCTCATTAAATTTTGCTTTAGGAAATGAAACGCTTCCTAATCCATTTTGATTAGTAACTATAACAAATTCAAAACCTATATTTTTCAGCGCTATAAGAGCAGGAATAACATGTGGTTCTAATGAGAATTTATCTAAAGAATCTACTTGAAAATTGTCTTTTGGTTCGTTAATTAGAGTTCCATCTCGATCTATAAATAAAATTTTATGACCCATGAGTGCTCCTATATTTATTTACGTAGATGACGATGAAACGCGTAGCTTTTTTAAAACAGAAACTACGCGTTTACATTCATTAAATGTACCGATAGTAATGCGTGAGCAATTAATTAATCCTAGTTGATTGCTTTGATCTCTTAAAACTATACCTTGATTTAATAGTTCATTAAAAACTTGATAGTTTGGATTAAATCTAACTAATATATAATTAGCATTACTATTAAATATTTTTTGGACACAAGAGCATTGTTTTAAACCCGTAACTAATATGTCTCGGTTTGTATTGATCATAGCTATTCTGTTTTTGGTATATTGTATATTTATTGGGGTTAAAGCTTGTTCTGCGATGTCAATTACTGGAATAGATAATGGATATGGTGCTATAACTTTGTTTAATAATTTGATAATTTCTGGATTAGCTAAAGTAAAGCCGCAACGTATTCCTGCTAGCGCGAAAGCCTTGGATAAAGTTCTTAAAATAACCAAATGTGGATACATAGACAGCCAGCGCACCAAGCTTGCATCGGGACAAAAGTCAATATATGCTTCATCAGTTATTAATAGCGCTCGATTTTGGATAATATTTAATAACTTTTTTAAACTATTTAAATGAATAATATTACCAGTAGGATTATTTGGATTACAAATGTAAATTAATTTAACGTTATTTAGTTGTGACTTAATAGATACTAAATCAAGTTGCCAGTTTTTATTTTTTGGTATGATCCGATAATTAATTCCTAAAATTTCCGCAGTGGTTTTGTACATACCATATGTTGGAGGACAAAATACAATAACGTCTTTTTCAGGGTTACAGAATACTTTCATTAATAACTCAATACTTTCGTCGGCTCCTCTGGATACTAAAATTTGATCAGGTCGTACTCCAGCATAGTAAGCATATTTATTAATTATTTCTTGCGGTTGGCACGCAGGATATCTGTGAATTTTTTTATAATGTAATTGATAATCAGGAGCTACTGGAAATTCATTAGCATTAAGCCATATACTACCTGAATGTGTTAATTTTCTAGCAGATTGGTAAGGTTGTAGAGTTAGTACATTATTTCTAGCCAAGTCACGAATGTTCATTTTGTTCCTTGATATGGTTAATGCGATATATTACAGCATATTCATGAGCTTTTAATTGTTCAACTTGTGTTAATGTTTTGATTGTTGATGATAATCTCAAGAATCCATTTTGCGTTAGTTGTTGTACTGATATTCTTTTTTGAAAATCTGCAACTCCCAAACCAGATGTAGTGATTGCACGCCCATATGTAGGTAACACATGATTAGGTCCGCTTGCATAGTCTCCAGCAACTTCCGGAGACCAATTACCAAGAAATATTGATCCAGCATTAATGATGTGATTCAAATAATCTTGAGCATTTTTAATGTGCATAATTAAGTGCTCTGGAGCATAGTTATTACTTATAGAAAAACATTCTATTAAATTATCAGTAATAATTATGCGACCATTAATTAATGAATCTTTAATTATATTTTTACGTGGTAGTATTTGTAATTGTTTGTGTAGTTCTTGTTTTGTTTGTTCTGCAATGTGTATATCGGGAGTGATTAGTATCATATGTGAATTAGGTCCATGTTCTGCTTGTGCTAAAAGATCTGCTGCAATAAAAATAGGATTAGCTGTATTATCTGCAATAATCAATACTTCGGAGGGACCAGCCAACATGTCAATAGCTGTTCCATTTGGTGCAAAATTAATTTGCCGTTTTGCTTCGGTAACCCAGGCATTACCCGGTCCAAATATTTTATCTACTTTTGGAACAGATTCAGTACCGAACCCCATAGCAGCTATAGCTTGACTTCCTCCTATTTGATAGATCTCATTGATTCCACAAAGTTGTGCAGTATATATAATTGTGTCGGGTACTGGAGGGGGAGAACATAATATAACACGTGTACATTGAGCAATACGAGCTGGAACGCCCAACATCATCACTGTTGATACTAATGGCGCAGTTCCTCCTGGAATATATAATCCAACAATATTTAATGGTCGAATAACTTGCTGACAATATACTTCTGGGAAAGTTTCTAAATTTATTTCTGAAGGATATTGTGCTTGATGAAATCGTGTAATATTTTCTATCGCGATGTGTATTGCTTTTTTTATTGTGTTAGATAACTCATTACCTGAGTTTATAATAGTTTCAAGTGGAATCTTCAATTGTTTAGTTTGTACGTTATCAAAATGTAGATTAAATTTAAATAAAGCACGGTCCCCTTCGTTATAAACTTGATGAAGGATGTCTGCAACAATTATACTAATATCCTTTTTTGAGTTATTGTCTATTGGACGGATAAGTAATTTCTTTCGTTCAGGTTCAGAATAACAGTTCCAATAAATAGATATAGGATGTTCATAAGAACTCATAATATTATTCCATCATTTTTTCTATTGGTAATACTAAAATAGAACTAGCTCCAAGATTTTTTAAATTTTCCATTGTTTCCCAAAATAATGTTTCATTGCTTACCATATATATTGCTACACGATGTTGATTTCCTGCTAATGGTAATACTGTTGGACTTTCTGCTCCAGGTAGTAAATTAATAATTTCTTCTAATTGTTCAGTAGGAGCATGTAACATGATATATTTGGAACCTCTAGCTTGTATAACCCCTTGGATACGAATCATTAATTTATTGATTAATGATTGTTTTATATTTGATAATTTTCCAGATCTCTGAATAAGACATGCTCTAGAGCGATAAATCACTTCTACTTCATGTAATCCGTTAGCTTCTAATGTGGCTCCAGTAGAAACAAGATCGCAAATTGCATCCGCTAAACCAACTCGTGGCGCTACTTCCACCGAACCGTTTAGCAAGCAGGATTTAAAATTAATACCCAATTTATCTAAATACTGTTTTAATAGATGTGGATATGAAGTTGCAATTCGTTTTCCTTGTAAACATTTTGGCCCGTCCCATGGCTCATCTATTGGTAAAGCCATGGATAGTCTACAATCTCCAAAATCTAATCGACGCAACATAACATAACAAGGATTATCTCCTTGTGACCGTCTTGATAATAATGCTTCTTCTAATACATTTTCTCCAATAATTCCTAAATCTACAATACCATCCATAACTAAACCAGGGATGTCGTCATCTCGTACTCTCATGATATCGATAGCCATATTTTCTGCAAATGCTAGTAGGCGTTGTTGTTGTAAATTAATTTTGATGCCACATTGTTCAAGAAGCTGTTGAGATTCTTTGCTTAATCTTCCTGATTTTTGCATTGCTATTCGTAATCGTGATCTATCCAACATGGTATTTTACCTTATGTAAAGAATTTGTTGTAACTAAATACTTTAACAAAATTTGTACAATAGAAGTAATTTTGGAGTTTTAATGAATAAAGGATTCAAATTATTTCTATTGTTAATTTATTTGGAGAATCGGCTAGGATTATGATGATAAATTAACATATGAAGCACAATTTTTTTCATTAAAAAATTTTTAATATTCTAATATTTTAACTAATATAATTAAATTTGTATAGGGTTAAATGTTATTCAGTTACTTTATTTTATACGTGTATAATTAATATTTTAATTAAATTGAAAAATATTTTATGACGTTTGTCATATGTTTTAGCCTAAAATAATTATGCAAAAAGTTTTAGCGTCATAGTTATGACCATGTATGATTAGTAATCATAATGCGGTATGTGTCATATGTTTATAATATTTTATATTTATGTGCAACTTTTATTTAATTTAGTTTATACCAGATCGTGTAGTATTTGTATTCACAGATACAAATACTAAAAAATTATTATTTTAATGAAAATTAAGGCAATTTGCATAAAGATACTGATAATACTGTTGTAATAAATGTAAAATTTTAGTTTTTTGTTTATTATAGCTATAGATTGATAAAAGTATATTTAATTTATCATTATAAGATTTTGACTGATTTTCAGTAAATAATTTATCTTTTATATAATTTGACCATTCTTTTTGTTCCTGCTGATTTAAAGTGTTGGGAAAGTTGCGAGCTCTATAATAGTATAATAATGGCTTTAAGCGACTATCAACATTGTTGATATATAAATTTTTTAAATTTTTTGGATGAGTTTTTTGGATATGTAAGATTATTTTTTTATCAGCATTATTGAAGAATCCGTGATACAATAAGGAATCTACATGGAGGGTTTTGCTTAGAGTTTTTTGGCGCATGTACGATTCGATGATAGTATATAGGGTATTTATTTTTTTACGCAGGTGCATACCATTCTCATGAGTTCTGAGAAAATTTAAATTTTTTGAACAATGTTGATAATTGATAGACAACTGCATGAACTCATTGGAATTGATGTTATTTTTATTTAAAAAACTTATTGGTATTAAAGTGGGACATGCGTTTAATCGGATCAGTTGTAATGGTATATTTTTTAATATGTTGTCTATCGTTATATTGTTGGAATATAATTTTTGATATATTGTGTTTATGTTTAAATTTAACAAAGTATCAATATTTTCATTTAAATTACATGCGATTAAAATATTAGCATTTGTGGGATGCCACATAATTGGAGCTATATAAGCTATAAAATTATGGTATTTACTGTTAATTTTTTTGGTTATAAGTATTAGAGGTTGCGTGGTTTCTAAATCAATTATTTTTTTCAGTTGGTGTTTGGTGCGATGATGAAATAAGAATTGAAACAATTCTGGTTGAGCTGTTTTTATTAATTTTGCTAATTCTAAAGTAGCATATACATCTGACATGGCATCGTGAACGCTAAGGTGTGTTATAGAATTTGCGTGTGTTAAGTCTTTGAGACGAAAGCTAGGTTTGTTCTGAGTATTTAATGGCCATTTAATGCCATTTGGGCATAATGAATAATAAGCGCGTAATACATATAATAAGTCCCAACGTGAATTTTCTTGTTGATAAGCCCACATATAAGGATCATAAAAATTTCTATAGAAAATATTTCTACTAAATTCATCATCAAAATGAACATTGTTATATCCAAGTATGCAAGTTTTAGGAATACAGAATATTTGGTTGATACGACGGGCAAATTCGGCTTCTATCAAACCGTTGTGTAAAGTATCTTGAGGGGTAATGTTTGTAATCAGTACAGATTTTGGATCGGGAAGATAATCATTGGGTAAGCGACAAAAAAAAACTTTTTCTTTTTCTATTGGAGAGAAAGAATCGTTAGTACGGATTCCAGCAAACTGTGCTGGTTTATCTAGCGCTGGATTCATTCCAAAAGTTTCATAATCATAAAAAAAAAACTAGCATTTTTAGTATTTTTATTTATTAACATAATTCCATCGATGCTTTCAATATAAATAAGTAGTATTTAAGTTATTTATTGGTATGAATAAATTATATGTTTAGACTTATGTATAATATATTACATTTTCTGACACAATATAAACAAAATATAATCGCATATTATATAGTTAATTTAATTTATCATGACTAATGTAGTGTTAGTATAAATATTTATAAATATAAAATCATCATATCAATATGAGTAATATTGATTGGTACAATCGAATAATATTGTGATTTTTCAATCTGATTAAAATTAAGTATTCTATACTACTTATAATATTTATAAATATAAATTTAAATTTTGATTTAGCCAAGTTGTAGAAACTATTATATTACGTGTATATTTTAAAATAAATATAGATAGGAGATGATTTATGAGCAATGATGTTAATAAATCGTTTTATGATGTATTGGAATTTGTCCGCATATTTCGTCGTAAAAATAAACTGCAACGAGAAATTATTGATAATGAAAAAAAAATTAGAGATAACCAAAAAAGAGTATTATTATTGGGTAATTTAAGTGATTATATTAAGACTGAAACATCTGTAGAAGGAATACAAGTTATTATTTCTAATATGCGTAATGATTATGAAGATCGAGTTGATGAATATATAATAAAAAATGCTGAATTATCAAAAGAGCGTCGTGAATTATCAAAAAAATTAAATGGTTTTAAAGAATCTACAGTTGATTAAATTTCATAGAAAATTGATTTATATTGAAATATTGATTTTGATTTATTTGTAATAAATTAATACATAGAAGTAGGATTTTATCTTTATATATAATGTAGTATTAGAGAGGGTAATGGGTTGATACAAATTATAAAGTTATGCTGCGTCTGTTATGTTATTATTATTAATTTAACGGAAGTATGATAGCGCAAGTCATCAATCTCAAAATGTTATTATTATGTAATATTTCAATATTTGATCAAAATATTTATGTATTTTTTGTTTTAATAATAAAGTATTATTATGTGTTTTAATTAGGTTTAATCAGGTAACTATAAGTACATTTTAAGTATTTATATTTTGTATAATATTCATAAAAATATATTTTTTTTGATGTGAATAGAAGAATTGAATTCATGTTGAATAATATAAATTATTTAATAGTGTTATAGTTTGAAATTGATTATTTAATAGTTATGGTAATAGTTAATGATGCAGTGCTACTAGAATTTGCTAAAGAAACTTTAGAAATCGAAATTAATGAAGCTCAAAGTATGTTGGGTAGATTAGATGAAAGCATTGTGTTCGCTTGTCATATATTATTGAATTGTACGGGAAAGGTTGTAGTTTCTGGTATAGGGAAGTCAGGCCATATTGGTAAAAAAATTGCCGCTTCTTTAGCAAGCACGGGTACTCCTGCTTTTTTTGTTCATCCTGCAGAAGCTTTGCATGGTGATTTAGGTATGATTGGAATGCAAGATGTAGTGATATTTATTTCTTATTCGGGTCGTGCCTGTGAAATAATTACTTTAATGCCATTTTTAGTAGAGAGCGGAATTCCTGTGATCGCATTTACTGGTGATGTTAATTCTCCTTTAGCTAAAGGAGCTACATGTGTGCTTAATATTAAAATAAAAAGAGAAGCGTGCCCTATGGAACTAGCTCCTACTTCTAGTACGGTTAATACTTTAATGATGGGGGACGCATTAACAATGGCTCTTATGAGATATAGAGGATTTAGTTTAGAAGAATTTGCTAGATCTCACCCAGGAGGTATATTAGGAGCTCAATTACTCAATTGCGTACATCATTTAATGCGTACTGGGGAACATATTTCAAAAGTTTTTTGGGAGGTGACAGTAATGGATGCGATGTTTGAATTAAGTCGTACTGGGCTTGGCTTGACCGCAGTATGTGATAATCATATTCGTGTTATAGGGGTGTTTACTGATGGAGATTTGAGACGTTGGATGGTTAAAGGTAAATCTCTTGATGATCCTATTGAAATTGCTATGACTAAACCTGGGTACTGTATTCCAAAAGAGTGGCGTGCCAGCGTAGCATTGAAGGCGTTGTATCGACGAAAAATAGCTGCAGCTCCAGTGGTGAATAAATCTGGGATATTGGTGGGTTCAATTAATATACATGATTTACATCAAGCTATAATAGAGTGAGCGGTTTAAATTTAATTTTAATGATTTTTTGAAATAACTAAAAGTATCTTTAATTATTTTGACTCCCCTGACTGGATTCGAACCAGTGACATACGGATTAACAGTCCGCCGTTCTACCAACTGAACTACAGAGGAATCAACAAATGAGATCTACAATACTATATGAATATATTTGATAATACAAGTGTTTAATGACAACTAGTTGAGCGAAAAAGATATTTAAATATGGTGGAAAGAATTGTATATACTATTTTATTAGTTTAACAGTTTGATCGTTTTTATCATCTTTTGTGATATTTTAATTTAAATATAATAAATCTATTATATTTAAATTAAAATAGGTGTGTTTGTATGTTTTTTCTATATATAAAAGAAAATAAAATTCTTTATATTTTCAACAATAGGGAGAGATGCCGGAGTGGTTGAACGGAGCGGTTTCGAAAACCGTTTTAAAGAAATAATATCTTTCAAGGGTTCGAATCCCTTTCTCTCCGTTATTTTAAGAGTATAAATATTAATACTATGTAATATTTGAATATTATATTGGAGTATGATGATTGATTTAAAATAATTAAATGATTGATAATGAGATTTATATTGATTTGTATGAGTTTTGTTTTTAATAACGTTAATGTATATAATATTATTATTACTATTTATTATAATATGTTGAAGATTATTTTTAATGTTTTATTGTAGATAAAAAATAAAAATAGATATTTATTCTATTTAGTGATGTCTCATGTATTTATATAATATAATTTATTTATGATTAATTTAAGGGATGATTGTATATTTTATGCTTTATGAAATAAATGTTATGGATTTAATGTATATATTTATAAAATATACGATTTTATTTTACATAGATTGCAAGAAGGTGGTTTATAAATATTATAAATAGAACAAAATGAATGTTATTTTGCTTGTTTAAGTAATTAAAGTTGGTTGTATTAGTAGTTTGAGGATATATATAAATTTTAATTTTTATAAAATGTAATAATTGATCGTAAATTTATATAATTACGATGATGACGGTGAGGAAGGGATTCGAACCCTTGATACATAAGTTGTATGTATACATGCTTTCCAGGCACGCTCCTTAAGCCACTCGGACACCTCACCATGCAAAAATAGACAAGAAACACTGTTGTGTGGAAGTATATATAATAATAGTATAGAATTTCGTTTATTTTATGTTGAATATGATGAATTAAATTAATCTGCTTGTGTGTTAGTATCAATTAAATTCATTAGTCTTGTAAATTCTAAAAATTAAAAATTCTTTGGTATCTTGAATGAATGATGTATATAAGATTATATTTTATATAAAAATTATGTATTATTAGTTATATTTTACGTTTCTTATCATTTTTATTATTAAGTAAAGATTGAAAGGAATAATATTTAAATTGAAAATATAATCCAAGTAAAGTAATTAAACCGATTATACTCAGAACGATCCAAGGTAATTGCATAAAATTTTGTGCTTTACCAATATCATATAACCATCCGCTACCGCTATAACCTACAGTACCTCCCAAAGCTAAACTTAGTTTACTAAAACCTATATAACTACTACGTGCCTTATAGTCTGTTAATAAAGCTCCTAAAGTTTCTCTCGCAGGTTCAGCAATAATAGAACCTATGTAAAACAAGCTAATTAGAATTAATAACATATGTAAGTTTTTTACTAACCCAATAGGAAATAAACTAACAATAATAGTTATTAGCCCTATCATCAAGCGTGTTTCCAATGTGAAATATTTTTCACTCCACCAAGTGATAGGAATAATTAATAGTAAAGATAAAATTGCTTCTATAATATACATCCATTTTATATATGATAGTTGTCCAGATACTTCATGTATACGAATAGGCAACATTAACATTACTTGAGCTGACAAGATATAATATCCGGTTAAGGTAAAAACATAAATTATAAATCTTTGATTATTAAGTACTTTTTTTACACCTTCCAATAATGAATCATGGGAACTAGAAATTTTGTATGCAGGTAATCGCCAGGCGTTAAAAACTCCAGCGATAAAAAATAATGTTGCTCCAGTAAAGCATACCAACTTAAAGTTATATTGTAATAACCACGTGCCTAACACAATACCTATTATAGCACACATGCTATCTTCTAGCATTAATATAGAGTAAAATCTCCCTAACTCCCATGGGCGAACTAATTTAATTACTAGCGCAGTACGTGGTGGATCAAATAACGTTCCACCTAATGCAGATAATATACATGATAAACATAATAATATAGGAGTATTTGCAATACTCATTATAATAAATCCTAAAGTACGCATAAATAATCCGGATACGATCATGGGTTTGGCGCCTAATTTATCAGCGAAGGCGCCGCTAAAAATTCCTAATCCTTGTTGAATAAATTGTCGTAATCCTAAAGCAAATCCTACTAAAAAAGCTCCCCATCCTAGTTGTTCGACAAAATATATTGAAATAAGTGGGAAAACAACATAAAAACCTATAACTACAAACATGTTATCTATAATTAAAAAATATTTACCTAGTCTTCTAGCTTGCGATATTGTATACATGGCTCCTCTTTTGTGTATTTTGTATATATTTTTATTTACTGTGTGTATTAAAAATATTTTTAATAGTTGTGTGTTTTTATTTTTAATCACTGTGTAAATTGACATGTATCTTATATTTTAATGAAACATTTGAATGTAATAATATTAATATTTGTATATGTTTATTTCTTATACATTTTATTTTAAATATAATACTTAATAATAAAAGTGATTATCTTTATTACAGGTTATTAATATGTGCAAATATTTGTGTTACACATAGTTAATCAAGTTTATGATTTCTTTAAAGAAAGCATTTTAAGCGGTCGTTTTATTTGTAAAATATACAGCATAAGAAATATGGTTGTTGTTACTAGTTATTTTTGATAAGTATCATGTTTTATGTACATCAATATATACATGATATTGTAACAGAGATATATGATAATTGTAGTATATATACACTGTATTAGTATTTTAAATAGATGATTTTTAAATAGAAAATATTTCTAAAATAACACTATTTTTGATAGAACTAATTGTTATGATTTTATTTAACTCAATGTAATTTTACATTTTGTGATAAAAATTGTGTTTATATAATACTATATTTATACTGAATTTTTGAAAATTTTTAAATATAATGAATCTGTTAAAGTTGCTGACTTCAATGAGTTTTATAACTATGTTGTCTCGTATTTTGGGTTTTATTAGAGATACCATGATAGCTCGAATGTTTGGCGCCGGTGTTATGACAGATGCATTTTTTATTGCTTTTAAATTACCTAATTTATTAAGACGTATTTTTGCTGAAGGAGTTTTTTATCAAGTTTTCCTGCCTATATTATCAGAATATCGATGTAGCGATAGTGAAGAAGAGACGCGGGTATTTATTTCTAAAGTATCTGGTACGTTAATATTTATTGTAACTATTGTAGTTGTTATTGGATTATTAATAGCACCTTGGGTTATTGCGGTTACTGCTCCAGGTTTTGATAGTTCTACAGAAAAATTTATTATGGCCATTAAAATGTTTAGAGTAATGTGTCCTTATATTTTATTAGCATCATTGACATCATTAATGGGGATTGTTTTAAATACTTTTAATTTTTTTTCAATACCATTGTTTACTCCAATTTTTTTGAATGTAAGTATGATCAGTTTTATGTTGTTTGCAGAGCATTTATATTCTCATATTCCTATTATGGGGTTAGCTTGGTCAGTTATTGTAGGAGGAGTACTACAGTGTGTTTATTGTGTGTTGTTTTTAAAAAAAGTTAACATGTTAGTTATTCCAAAAATGCAATTTTATAACCCTAGAGTATGTAGAGTATATAGATCAATGATTCCTGCTATAATTGCTGTTTCAAGCGGTCAGATATCATTAATTATCAATACTATTCTTGCTTCTTTTTTAAGTGATGGTTCTATTTCTTGGATGTATTACGCTGATAGATTAATGGAGTTACCTATTGGAGTTTTTGGTATAACGTTAACTACTATTTTATATCCATATTTGTCTCGTTTTATATCTAATAAAAATTATGAAGATTATTCTTGTTTGATGAATTGGGGTATTAAGTTATGTTTTATATTAAGTTTACCTAGTGCTGTTATTTTGGGAGTTTTGTCTGAACCGTTAATAACAACATTGTTTAAGTACGGAAAATTTTTGGAATTTGATGTACTAATGACACAATATTCTGTAATTGCGTATGCAATAGGACTACCTGGATTAATGTTAACTAAAATATTAACATCTGCTTTTTACACACGTCATGATGTTAAAACTCCAGTCCATATAATCGTCATTGTACTTACGTTTACTCAATTTGTAAATTTAATGTGCATTAATTCATTAAAGCATGTTGTTTTTTCTTTTTCTATTAGTTTGGGAGCATGGTTAAATGCAGGGTTATTATATTGGAAATTGAAAAAAAAGTATTTATTTCAATTACAATCTGGATGGTTACTTTTTTGTAGTCAATTGATTATTGCGCTTATTATAATGTGTGCAGTATGTTTGGGATTATTAATGTATATATCTGATTGGACACAAGGGCATATTTTTTATAGATTAATTAGAATGATAGTTGTTTTAATATTAGTTAGTAGTAGTTACTGCATAACGTTATGGTGTGTAGGTATTCGTTTAAAAGATTTTATTTTTTTAAGCAGAGAATAGTAAAAATTTGTTCCATTAAATAAAAGACGTGTGTATATAATATAATGTTACATATGTTTTACTGTTTTAATTCCTAGTAAATTTAATCCTTTTTTTAAAATACGAACAGTAATTGATGCTAATTTTAATCTACTGTATTTTACGTGCATATTCGTTACTTTAATAATTGAACAGTTTTCATAAAAAGAAGAAAACAATACAGATAATTTATATAAATAAGAACATAATATGTGAGGGGTTCCTTGATTTGCTACTATAGCGATTGTTTCTTCAAATTGAAGCAAGCAAATTGCTAACATTTTTTCTTCTTCAGTTTCTAATTGAATATCATTTTGTTTTAGTTGAGAATCTAGTTTTTTAGATCGTTCAAAAATAGAAAAAATTCTAGTACATGCATATTGTATATAAGGTGCAGTATTCCCCTCAAACCTTAACATATTATTCCAATCAAATATATAATTTATAATACGGTTTTTTGAGAGTTCAGAATATTTGATAGCACCAATACTAATAATATGCGCAAGTTTATTGATTTGAGCATATTTTAAATTAGAGTTTTTACTTAATATTAGTAAACGAGCGCGTCTTAAAGCTTCATCTAGTAATGTGTTTAATTTTAACGCATTACCAGATCGTGTTTTAAGTGGTTTTTTATCTCTTCCAAGCAGCATACCACACACGTGATGTTCTAATAGCACTGATTTATCTAGATAACCTGCTTTATGAGCAATTTCCTGTGCTTGCATTATATGTTGTTTTTGACGACTGTCAATATAGTAAATAATTCTATCAGCATGTAATATTTTGCAGCGATATTTTATGCATGCAATGTCAGTAGTACTATATAAGTAAGCTCCATCTTTTTTTTGAATCACTACTCCGAAAGGAATACCTTTTTTATTGGTATAATGTTTTAGAGGCACTACAATAGCCCCATTACTTGTGATCGCTAAGCCTTTATTTTTTAAATCTGATATAATCTTAGGAAGCATATTATTATAAAAACTTTCTCCCATGATATCTCTTTTTTTTAAAGTCACATTTAATCGCATGTATGTATTTTGATTATTTGATATAGAGATATCTACTAAATGTCGCCATATCTGACAGCAATATTTGTCTCCCTTTTGTAGTTTTAAAACATAACTTCGAGATAGTTCTGCAAAATCAGGATCAATTTCGTATATTTTTTTAGCTTCTTGATAAAAATGCTCTAGCGTAGATAATTGTATAGATTTTTTTAATAAAAATTCAGGCTTAATATTTTTTTCTATGTAAGCAATAAGCATACCAAATTGAGTACCCCAATCTCCTATATGATTAACTTTAATGACATTATGTCCTAGAAAGGATAATACACGAGCAACACTATCTCCTATAACAGTGGAACGTAAATGTCCAACATGCATTTCTTTTGCGATATTTGGACTAGAGTAATCAATAACGATGGTTTTTGGTGTAATCGGGGCAATACCTAAACGAGGCGCTGAAAAAATATTATTAATTTGATGGGATACCCATTTTGGATTTAAAAATATATTAATAAATCCTGGTTGTTCAATTTTTGTTGTTTGAGCGATGTCATCTAGATCTATAAGTTTTATAATTTTATTAGCAAGTTCTTCAACAGGAAGATTTAATTCTTTGGAAACAGTTATCAATCCATTAACTTGATAGTCCCCAAATTTTTTCTTTTTTGATTGTTGTATTTGTATTAGATTAGAAATGGGTTTATTCGTAATTAATAATAGAGCTTGGTTTATTTTTTTTAATAAAAATGTCTGAATATTCATATAGATATTTCAAAAATATATTATCTAATAATATTAGATAATATATTAATTTCTAGTAATGTAAATTACAAATTGATTCTATAATTACAAAATATATTTTTGGATTATGTTTTATTCATTGAATATGTTTGTTATGTTGGATGGTCACTAAGTTAGATCAAAATTATTTTGAATACTAATGAAATAACAATTATATATGTAAGGAATATAATACACTTTATTTGTGAAGAATTGAGGAGGTTAACTTTAATTTGAGTAGGAGATTTATTCCAATTTTAATTAAATTTATTTACATTATTATTTTACGATAATACATAATTTTTGTTAAATATCGAGATATTACTTCATTGGAAGATTAACATAAGTTAGGATTGATTTTAATATATTTACGTGTGGTTTAGAATGGGTGTTTTGTAATTTTAAGACATGATTAATATAACATCAGACAATGATTTTATTTTTATAAATTATTAAAATTATTATATTATATATAATACAACGTTTTTGATATTCAATGTGTTAAATATACTTTATGTAATTAAATATTCATGATTAGAGGGATTCATATGCGTACTGCATATTGTGGGCAATTAAATTTGTCCCATGTTGGATTGGAAGTTACATTATGTGGCTGGGTAAGTAAATATCGTAATCTCGGCGGGTTGATATTTATTGATTTACGTGACAGAGAAGGATATATACAAGTATGTTTTGATGTGAATCAAAACAAAAAAATGTGTATATTTGCAACTGCATTGAAACAAGAATTTTGTATTCAGTTAACAGGCATGGTTCGTGCTCGTCCTAAAAATCAAATTAATAGCAATATGTGTACTGGTGCTATTGAAATAGCTGCAAAAAATTTTATTATTCTTAATACTTCTGATCCATTACCATTAGATATTAATCATAATAACATTGAAGAAAATAGATTAAAATATCGTTATCTTGATTTAAGACGTCCAATTATGTTACATCGTATGAAAATTCGATCGCGTATCATATCAATTGTTCATCGTTTTATGGAATTAGAAGGATTTTTAAATATTGAAACGCCAATGTTAACAAAAGTTACTCCAGAAGGTTCGCGTAATTATATTGTGCCTAGTAGGCTACATATAGGTAAAAATTATGCTTTGCCTCAGTCACCTCAGATATTTAAGCAATTATTAATGATTGCTGGATTTGATAGGTATTATCAAATTACTAAATGTTTTAGAGATGAGGATTTACGTGCAGATCGTCAACCAGAGTTTACCCAAATAGATATTGAAACTTCTTTTATGTCTGCGCAAAAAATACGAGAACTTATGGAGGTTTTTATTCGTATTATCTGGCGTGAAATTTTAGATGTGGAATTAGGAACATTCCCTCAGTTGACGTATTCTGAAGTAATTCAACGTTTTGGATCTGATACTCCAGATTTAAGAAATCCAATAGAAATAGTTGATATATCATATTTATTTAAGTTAAGCCAAAATAGACCGATTTTTATTAGAACAAATAATATTGATATACAGGTAGCAGTGATGAAAGCGCCTAATGGCAGTAAATTGACACAAAGACAGATTAATAAATATATTTACTACGCCAAAAAATGTGGTCTGCAGGAATTAATGTGGATGAAGGTGCAATATAATAATGGTAATGCTAAAAAAGAAATTAACGGACCAGTGATTGACTTTTTAGATAATTCGGTATTGGATACTATTTTAGAAAAAACTAATACTAAAAGTGGTGATATTTTATTTTTTGGATTTAGTGAAGATCAAAATAAATCTGTTACAAAAATATTAAGCCCTTTAAGATCAAAATTAGGCAATGATCTTTGTTTAATTAAAAAAGATTCTTGGGCTCCATTATGGATAACAGATTTTCCGATGTTTAGAAAAGATAACTATGGGCAACTTGTATCCATGCATCATATTTTTACTTCTCCAAAAAATTGTGATGTTCATGCTTTACAGAAAGATCCGTTATTAGCGATTTCAGAAGCTTATGATATGGTTGTTAATGGGTGTGAAATTGGTAGTGGGTCGGTTCGCATTCATTCATGTGATATACAACAAGCAGTGTTTAACATTTTAGGTATTGCTCAAAATGAACAGCAAAAAAAATTTGGATATTTAATGAATGCTTTGAAATATGGAGCGCCTCCACATGCTGGTTTAGCATTTGGTTTAGATCGTTTAACTATGTTGTTAACTGGAGTCAATAGTATTCGAGAGGTTATTGCTTTTCCTAAAACTACAGCAGCAGTAGATTTAATGGTTAATGCGCCTGATTAATATGTTGAATTAAGTAGTTGGTTTAGTGCCATAGCATTTTATGTAGTGTATCTGTCAGTTATACTTTAAAAAGTGTTTAAGAGGAGTATCTCTAGTTATTTTAAAATATAAAAGTAATACGTAGAATATTTAGGTTCATGTTATTTTAAGTAGATTTATAAGCAACATGATTTTTTAAAAGGTAGTATTATTAATATTAAAGTGTTTATTCTTTTTATATTTTTTAAGTTTTATTAAGAATTATTTTATTTGTTAGAAATCGTAATATAAGGCTATTAATTAGTGTGTAGTATTATAGTTCGTTCCATTAAGTTATTATATCGTTATTTCTATAAGTGTTATTTTATAATGTCATCTATATTACTATTAATTATTATAGTTATGACTGTTTGGAACTTTTTTGTTCCATGTGTATTAAATGAAAGCAAAAAAAAAATTAATAAGGAATTTTATTTAAAGAAAGATGAGTCTCATAAATCTGAAATTGTAAAAAATGGAAAATTTTGCAATAGCACAATGATGTATTTCAATACTTTAAAGAAGCACCTATGTTTTAATAAATTATCAGAAGAAATAAATATTTATAGTTATATAGTACGTCAGGATGATGTTTTAAGTGAAATTTTACTAAAATATAGTAGTAATGGTGTTGATACTTCTGGGATTTCACTGTTATTGCAACAATATCCAATACTCAGGAAGTTAGAAACAGGACAAATACTTTCTTGGATGACAATTACAAAAAAAAAATTGCAGTATTTGGTTTGGGATATTTTTCCACAGGAAACTCGTGTATATAATCGGAGGCATGCTGGTTTTACAGAAGGCGTTATTAGAATTGTAAATCAATTAAATAATAGTTTATATTCTGCAATTTTATTTATAGGTGAATTAAATGGAACATTTATCGACAGCGCTCGTTCTTTAGGTATAGAAGAAAACTATATTGTAGATATAAGCAATGCATTACAATATCAATTAGATTTTCGTAAATTGCACCAAGGGGATAGATTTGCAGTATTAATATCAATAATGATGGATAGCAGTCATAATATTAAAAGTAAATTACTCGGGGCAAGATTATACACTTCTGGTAAAAATTATTATATATTTCGCGCAAATAATGGTAAATTTTATGACCGGGAGGCTGTGAGAGTAGAAGGAAATTTTATACGATATCCTACATTACAACCATTTCGCATATCTTCTAATTTTAATTTAAATAGATTAAATCCTGTAACTGGACAAGTGTCTCCCCATGCCGGGGTTGATTTTGCTGTTCCTGTTGGTACTCCAGTTTTTTCGGTAGGAGATGGAGAGGTGATGGTAAGTACATATAGTAAAATTGCCGGTAATTATATAACAATTAGACATAGCTGTCATTGTATAACTCGATATATGCATTTGAAAAAGTTACTAGTTATACCTGGACAAAAAATTAAACGAGGCGACAATATAGCATTATCTGGTAATACAGGTCGATCAACAGGCCCTCATTTGCATTTTGAAATATGGATTAATCATCGTCCTGTGAATCCATTAACTACTAAGATTTTAAATATTGATAAATTATTAGGTAATGAACGTATAATATATTTAAATCAAGTAAAAGATATTATTCCAAAACTATGTTTTAATTAGATACATAGTTTACTATGGTTATTATTAATAACGAGGATCTGCATTTAATGCATCAGTAAATATTTTAAATGTTGTATAGTTATAGTAGAGATGGATGTATATATTTCTAAATTAGCTTACAGAGGTATAAAATGAGGATGATTATTCTACTTGTAAGATATGACTTATATTCATCATATCGCATTTATTGTACACGTTGTTTTGTATCATAACTACTAATTCACCAGACATTAGAAATCCCTTGTCACGTAATAAATTTTTGGCATATTTGGCATCCATCACATTATCGCCTGTTCGATTAAAATAAATAGGAATAACTCCTTTATAAAGAGTGACTGTATGTAAGGTACTTTTTTGTTGAGATAATGCAAAAATAGGTAATTTTGAGTTGATGCGAGACATCAATAATGATGTGTGTTCGAATTCAGTAAGAGCGATAACAGCACTTACTCCTTTTAAGTGATTAGCAGTATACATCGCCGACATAGCTATAATTTCTTCGACGCTATTGAATTTTTTTTGATTATTATGTGTTAAAAAATTGACGTTTGAAATCTTTTCTGCGCCTAAGCAGACATTTGCTACTGTTGCTACAGTTTCAGATGGATATTGACCTGTAGCAGTTTCAGCGGATAACATAACTGCATCAGTACCATCTAATACTGCATTAGCTACATCCATTACTTCTGCACGAGTAGGCATAGAATTATTAACCATAGATTCCATCATTTGGGTTGCAGTAATTACTGCTCGATTAAGAGCACATGCTCTTTTTATTATTTTTTTTTGAATACCTACTAACTCTGGTTCCCCAATTTCTACTCCTAAATCTCCCCTAGCTACCATAACTGCATCTGATGCATAAATAATATCATCTATTGTTTCGTCGGATGCAACTACTTCTGCGCGTTCTATTTTAGAAATAATTTTTGCGTGACTACCAGCATTTGCAACTAATTTTCGTGCAAAATTTAAATCTATACTACTACGTGGAAATGATATCGCTAGGTAGTCAACTCCAATTTCGGCTGCAGTCATAATATCGATTTTATCTTTATTTGTTAATACTTTTGCTGAAAGTCCACCTCCTAATTTGTTTAGTCCTTTTTTATTAGTTAAAATACCTCCAGTAATTACTTTAGTATAAATTTTAGTGTTATGGATTGTAATGACTTTTAGTTGAATTTTTCCATCATCTAATAAAAGTAGATCTCCTGAACGTACGTCTTGTGCTAGTTCCTCATAGTCAACGCCTATGCATTTATAATCATCTATATTGTTTGTCAGCATAGCATCAATCAAAAAGTTATCTCCAGATTTTAGGTATATTTTATTACCTTGAAAAGTTGAGATACGGATTTTAGGGCCTTGTAAATCTCCAAGAATAGCGACATATCTGCTTAGTTTCGAAGCAATCTCACGTACTTTTTTTGCACGGATAAAATGTTCTTTTGTTTCTCCGTGAGAAAAATTTAGTCGTACTATATTTGTCCCTGAAACAATTATTTTCTCAAGGTTGTTATCCTTATCTGTGGCAGGTCCTAGAGTGGCGATAATTTTAGTTCTTCTCAATTGGCGAGGCATATAATAATTCCCTATGGACTTACATATAAACAACAAATATTAAAGAATGATAAATAATCATCATATTATTATGTATAATAATCTTCATTATTTTATATGAAATCTTAATATGTTATATGGTAGTTTGATACATAATATAATATCTATTTTAAATATCTATAAGATAATTTGTTAATTTTTATAGAAAATATTAGTAGTGTAGTGGTATGACTGAATTTAATGTTAGAATTTCGTAATTAACTATGTCAGCTAAACATGGCAATGTTCTAGTTGCAAGTAGATGTCATTATCTTTAGATAGATAAATTCTTTAATTATAAATAAATTTGTGATACGGTAATTTAGTTATGATGGATAGATATTATGCCTATTTACGATAATATTTAAATATATAAAGTTTTTTAGAATACGTAGTTTTAATTACATATTTTAAAATTATGTTGATACTTGTTACACAAGGATAATGTCTAATAGACGCTATATATTATATTTAATTGTGGGCTTTTGATTCGATGTTCAATTGACGTATCTACGTTTATTTAAGTCACTTACGTCTATATTGTAATTAAATATAACAATCATCAACTAACATATCAGAGAAGGAATATGCAAGCCACATCTATTACTCAAGCATGTAATTTAATTATTTTTGGAACTAAAGGTGATTTAACGCGTAGAAAATTGTTTCCATCATTATATCAATTAGAAAAAATAGGCGCCATTCATCCTGATACACGTATTATAGGAGTAGGTCGTGCAGAATGGAGCCTTGTTATGTATATAGAAGTTGTATATGCTTCTTTAAAAAAATTTATGAAAGATCCTATTGACGAATCTTTGTGGTGTATTTTTAGAGAACGACTTGATTTTTGTAATTTAGATGTACATCACACTGAACAATTTGTTCATTTATTGGATAAATTACGGAATATAGATATAGTAACAGTAAATTATTTAGCTACCCCACCTGATACTTTTGGTGTTATATGTAAAGGATTAAGTACCATCGGGTTAAATAAGAAATCAAATCGTATAGTTATAGAAAAACCCTTGGGTACTAATTTGGATTCTGCTCGTATTATTAACGCACAGATATCAAAATATTTTGAAGAGAGACAAATTTATCGTATCGATCATTATTTAGGAAAAGAAACAGTTTTAAATTTGTTAGCGTTGCGTTTCGCAAATTATTTATTTTCTTCAAATTGGGATAATAGTACTATTGATCACGTGCAAATTACTGTAGCGGAGGAAGTAGGTATTGAAGGTCGTTGGGGTTATTTTGATTCGATAGGTCAAATGCGTGATATGATACAAAGTCATTTGTTACAGATTTTGACTATTATAGCTATGTCTCCCCCATCTAATTTAAGTGCTGATTGTATTCGAGATGAGAAGGTTAAAGTACTTCGATCATTGCGGAGAATTGATTGTAATAATATACATAATGTTACAGTTCGTGGACAGTATACGTCTGGTTTTATTCATGGAAAGCCAGTCCCAGGTTATTTAGAAGAAAAGGGAGCCAATAAGAGTAGTAATACTGAGACATTTGTATCTATTTGTGTTAATATAGACGATTGGCGTTGGGCCGGTGTTCCATTTTATTTGCGTACTGGAAAGAGATTACCAACGAAATGTTCTGAAATTGTAATTTTTTTTAAAAAGCCAGTGATTAATTTATTTCCTGATTCATATCAAGATTTACCTAATAATAAGTTGACTATTCGATTACAACCAGATGAAGGTATAGATGTTCAGATTTTGAATAAAATACCTGGATTAGGTCATGAGCATCAGTTACAAGTTACTAAATTAAATTTGAGTTTTTATAAAACTTTTTGTCCAGATCACATAGTTGATGCATATGAGCGTTTATTGTTAGAAACAATGCGTGGGATTCAAGCATTATTTGTTCGTCATGATGAAATAGAAGGAGCTTGGAAATGGGTCGATTCTATCATACAATCTTGGGAATTAGAAAATAATGTACCAAAGCTTTACCAAGCTGGTACTTGGGGGCCTGTAGATTCGATGACTATGATTGCTAAAGATGGTCGTTTTTGGAATGAATATAAATTATGTACGTAATTAATTTTTCATACATGGTAGTCATTATTAATTTTTTAATATTGTTAATTAATAAAGTTTTGAATTTGTATTTTTTATATAAGAATATGTATATTACAATTGGACCTTTTAGATTGTGTTCAATATTGAAGTACAAATATATGTGTTTTATGTAAGGAATTATTTAAAAATTAAGAAGGATGATGTTATAGTAAAGTGATGTCTGAATATTTTGGTCTTTTGTTAAAGAGGAAAATTATTTTTTATGGTACGTGTCATATTATTTGTAATTACCAATTTGTCGGTAATGATATTATTTGGTAGTGTATTAAGTTTGTTGGGGTTTTGGTCTTCTGCTACATTTGGGTTAATCAGAATGGCTGGAATATTTGGTTTTGGGGGCGCTATTATTTCTTTATTGTTGTCAAAATCTGTAGCTTTATCTATGGTTAATGGTGTAATTATTAATAAAGCGTCTAACGATATGGAAAATTGGTTATTAAAAATAATACATAAACAGGCCAATAAATTAGATATTGTTGCGCCACAATTAGCTGTTTATGATTCTATGGATATGAATGCTTTTGCTACAGGAGCACGAAAAAATGCAGCATTAATAGCAGTTAGCACTGGTCTTTTAAAAAACATGAAGCAAGAATCAATTGAAGCTGTTATTGCTCATGAAATGAATCATATTTCTTCTGGTGATATGATTACTATGACTCTTATTCAAGGCGTAGTCAATACTTTTGTCATTTTTATATCACGTAGTCTTGCTAAATTGGTTTCTTATTGGACTTCATTTATGAATGATCAAGATCATGAACCATTTGATACTAATAATTATCGTTATGAAGATATTAATAGTTCTTTAACGTATGTTGTCATATCTGCTCTTTTAGAGATTTTATTTGGCATGTTTGCAAGCGTAATTGTGTTTTGGTTTTCTCGCCATCGTGAATTTTATGCAGATGCTGGGTCTGCTAAATTAGTAGGCTGTAAAAATATGATTTCTGCTTTACAAGAGTTAAAATGTAGTCATGAGCCTAAAACATCTGCATCTAATAGCATTGCTACGTTGTATATTAATAGTGTAAAAAAAAATACTTTTATAAGCGATTTATTTGCATCTCATCCTTCTTTAGATAAACGAATAGAAGCGTTGCAACGTGGCACTTATTTAAATAAGTCGTCTTATTTATTCTAAGTGAATTATATGTTTTATTTATTTTATAAAGTGGTTGATTTATGAGGTTTTGCGCATCATACTATCATATGATTTGCAAAATAAAAAATAAATGTTACTATGCAAACAGAGTTTAGTTGAATTAAACTTTTTTGTAAATGTATTTATTCTTCATATAAAAATGATTTGCAAGAATAAAGAAATTTACGTGTATTATTGATTAATATCATATAATTATATGATCATATAATTATATGATAAGGTATCAGGTAAACCGAGATATGCTTCCGTATGTAAGTGGTATGTTGATAAATTCAGAAGAAGTATTGTTATGTATGAATAATATAATTTCCTCTTATTTGAATGTTTCACGAGAATAATAACTCTGGTTTGTCTTTTAATCGCTGTTACGGCAAATGTAAACACTCTAAAGGAAATACGTAATATGGCAAAAATTAAAGGTCAAGTAAAGTGGTTTAATGAGTCTAAAGGTTTTGGTTTTATTACACCGTCAGATGGTAGTAAGGATGTTTTTGTGCATTTTTCTGCTATTCAAGGAAACGGATTTAAGACTTTATCTGAAGGGCAAAGCGTAGAATTCGAAATTCAGGATGGACACAAAGGCCCATCTGCTGTTAACGTGACGACTTTATAAATGTATGTTGTTTAGTACTTTATAATATAATTAAGGGTATTAAAGGTATAAGGTGGTGTAAAAAGGATATTATACTAAATAAACAGCGGTGAGTATCATGGTATACCAAATTTACTGTTGATATATGAAATCATAGTACCTTAATTTTTAAGGTGTAAAAATTATATATAGAGCTCTATATATGTAGTATTGATGTGTTAATTTAGTAATTTTGGCGGAGATATAAAAAGTGTATAATGGTTTACTGCTGTATCCATGTGAGTAAGGTAAGGCTACAAAAAATAGAACCTGATTAAAATTTTAATCAGGTTCTATTTTTTGTAGCCTTACCTTACTCACTCACCGTGTTAGTGTAATTTTTTAAAGACCTAATAGTCCAATCCAGTATCCAAAAATTCCAATTCCAAAAAATCCTATAATAATCCATAGTGCATTTATTTTGTTGTTTAGAAGCCACATACAAGCAAATGTTAGTAATAAAGGAATAAATCCAGGCATGAGTTGGTCTAAAATATTTTGTACAGTTGTAACCACTGTATTTCCATCATTATCAGTAAGTTTAGAAAGTACATATGGAACATTTACATGTGTCCATTTATTAACTAATGCCCCCATAATAAATAAGCCTAAAATTGAAGAGCCTTCTGTTAGTTTTTTTAAAACCCCTCCTTTCATATCATTAACAATACTTACTCCTTTCTTATAACCGTATATAATTCCATAATAACGAGTGGCTAATCTAGTTATGTTAAATAGAACAAAAAACAGACATGGACCTAATAGATTTCCACTCATAGCGATGCCTGCCCCTAAGGCAGCAAACACTGGCCTAGCGGTTCCCCAAAATATTGGATCACCTACTCCAGCAAGAGGCCCCATTAATCCTATTTTTAAACCATTAATGGAAGCATTATCTATAGTAGCAGCACCATTAGCTTTTTCTTCTTCCATAGCCATGGTAACACCTAATATAGGAGCGGCGACATAAGGATGTGTATTAAAGAATTCTAAATGTCGTTTAATTGCTTCTTTTTGATTTTCGCTGTATTTAGGATATAAACGTTTAATTATTGGAATCATAGTAAAACAAAATCCTAATGCTTGCATACGCTCAAAGTTCCAAGATCCTTGAAAAAGATTAGAACGAATGAAAGCTGCGCGTATATCACTTTTTCTTAATTTTATTATTTTTGTTTTAGTATGGATTTTTTTAGGATTATTAGTCATTATAATTACCTATCTGTCTAGTCTAATTCGTCATCAAGTTTGTTGTTTTTAATTTGAATAGTTTTTGGATCAGGGAGATTTTTTTGTGAAATTTGATTATATTGTGGAGATAATTGAATATATAGGATCGCCATAATCACACCAATAATACCTAATGCAACTAAATTAAATTCAGTGAATGCTGTGATAACAAATCCTAGAAAAAAAAATGGCATTAGATATCCAGTACGCATCATATTAATAACCATTGCATAACCAACTACAACAATAATGCCTCCGGCAATATTTAACCCATTAGTTATTGTTTCTGGGATTGCGTGAAGCATATGATGTACAGTTTCAGTTCCAACTGAAATTCCAACAATAGTAGCTGGAATTGCAACACGCATAGCCTGCAGCATAAGGGCTGTGATATGAATCCAATTTAAAATTGTTAAATTACAGCGTTCTGCTGCTGTATCAGCAGCATGTTGGAATGCTACAGTAATAGTACGTACAATAATGGTTAATACTTGTCCGGCAGCAGCTAATGGAATTGCTAAAGCAATTCCTGCTCCAATAGGCTGTTGTCCCATAATTACTAAAATGGTGGAAATAATTGACGCTAAGGCGGTATCAGGTGCTACGGCAGCTCCTATGTTCATCCACCCCAGCGCTATCATTTCTAATGTTCCTCCAATAATGATCCCAGTTTTTATGTCTCCTAAGATCAAACCAATTAATGTACATGCTATTAATGGTCTATGACATTGAAATTCGTCAAGTATTGAGCCCATTCCGATAATGCAAGATATAATAAATAATAAAACAATTTGAAGTGTGTTAATTTCCATTTCATTTTTCCTGAAAATATGAAAATAAAATATTTTATTAATATAATTTTCATATGAATTTATTAAGTAATATACATATGTAAATTAATTAGGAATGATTTATTTTTTGTATTAATTTCATTATTTTTAATGATGGATCTGATGGTACTTTACGTGCTTCTAATTCAATACCATACTGATCAAGTTTTTTAAAGGCTTCAATATCTATGTTATTTACTGATATAGCATTATTTATTTGTTTTTTATCTTTATAAAAAGCCATCCCTCCAATATTTACTGAACTAATAGGGATACCTCCTTCAATAAGGCGCACGATATCTGTGGGATTAGTGAATAACATGATTACTTTATCTCCAGCATATTTAGGGTTATTATATACACGTATAGTTTTATCGATATCTAGAACATGAGCAGTTACTCCAGGAGGTGTTACTTGAGTCAGTAAAGTTTTTCGGATCATATCTTTAGATATTTCATCGTTTACTACTATAATACGTTTAATGTTATATTCTTTAACCCAACGAGTTACCACTTGCCCATGAATTAGCCTATCATCAATACGCGCCACACAAATGGTCATGTGGTTTTTATTATTTTTATTTAACAATGAATGTATAACTTTATTTTTATTAGCATTTTGATCAGCCTCTAATTGATTAGAGTTAGAGCAATATTTTACAGATTTTATACTTTCATTACCAGACTTTAATGCAATTTGTATTAATTCTTGAAAAGTATGAGTATCATCACGCGCCATGAATACTTCAATTAACATAGGGATATTCATACCTGTGACAATATCGTATTGCTTTTTGTTTAAGATGATGCTATGAGCAGCATTGAAAGGACTGCCTCCCCAAGTGTCTACTAAGAATAATACACCTGCATTAGTGTTAAGATTTGATAGACATGTATTATATTTTTTAATTAGCATTTCAGTATTTTCTTCGGGAAGTAATTCAATCCACGCAACATTTTTTTGTTTTCCTACAATCATTTCAGTGGTTTTAAGTAACTGTTCAGACACAGAACCATGAGCTCCTAATATAATAGCAATAGTCACTACTTTGTCCTCTTTAATACATTATTAATAATTTATTTTATATTATTTTAATTTTTAAAATAATACGATGGTGTACATTTTAGTTATTTGTCATGTTGTTTACGATTTATTTTATGTTATGTACAATATGTAGTTAATATTTCTTTAATATTTCAAAATAAAAAATTATATGTTTATAATATTTTAGTTTCTGATTTTATTTCAATTAATACATATATCAGTAAGCATTAAGATGCTTTAAAAGACAATCAACTACATTATACTGTCTTTTTATCATAATGATAACAGTTAATTATCTTTAATGTTAAAAAGTATCCTTTACAGTAATATGCAAGATATGTTTTACATCATATCATGATATGCGCATTTCTTTACTTAAGTAAAGTGCATATAACCTTATGGCAATGTATATTCATTTTTATTAATACCCTTTCCTACGTAAATTTATATGTGATCATGTTTAATTTATTGTTTAAAACTTCATTCTGTAATCAGATATTTTAATATATTTATATAAACATGCCATTAAATGATGTGTTATCTAATATTCAATGGAGATTATCATGGAATTTTTAACAGACATATCAATGTGGGTAGGATTATTAACTTTAGTGATTTTGGAGGTTGTACTCGGTATTGATAATTTAGTGTTTATTACTATTTTGGCAGACAAATTGCCAAAGAAACAACGTGAACGTGCATGTATTATTGGTTTAACGTTAGCATTAATAATGCGTGTGGCATTATTATCTTTAATTTCATGGTTTGCGACCCTTACAAAACCATTATGTAAAATCGCTGATTTTTCATTTTCTATCAGAGATTTAATTTTATTATTTGGTGGTATTTTTCTTTTATTTAAGGCAACCACTGAATTACACCAACAATTAGAACATAAAACACATAATAACACTACTCGTGGGTATGCTAGTTTTTGGATAGTAGTAATACAAATTGTAGTTTTTGATGCTATTTTTTCTCTTGATGCAGTAATAACAGCTGTTGGTACAGTAGAAAATTTAATCATCATGATAATGGCGGTTATAATAGCAGTAACGTTGATGTTATTATTATCTCGTTTATTAATTAATTTTATTAATAATCACCAAACTGTAGTAGTTTTATGTTTGAGTTTTTTATTAATTATCGGTTTAAGTTTAATTGCGGAGGGAATTGGATTTTATATACCAAAAGGTTATTTATATGTTGCTATTGGATTTTCAGTATTAATTGAGTTATTTAATCAAATTGCTCATTGCAATTTTATGAAAGGCCAATCAACTAAGTCAATGCGTGAACGTACTGCAGAAGTGATTATAAGACTAATGGGTAATACAGATCAATGGAGTTCTACTACAGAAAAAAATTATTCTATTTCTTCATCCACAACACATTTTGCCGAAGAGGAGCGACATATGATTACTGGAGTGTTATCGTTAGCTTCACGTACCTTACGAAGTATAATGACCCCTAGAAATGAAATTTCATGGTTAGATTCTCAAAAACCAGTACAGGAATTATATTCTATTTTAATGAATACTCCTCATAATATGTTTCCTGTATGTAACGGTGAATTGGATCAATTAATAGGAATTGTTCGTGCTAAAGATTTGATGGCAGCAATAGCCCATGGAGAACAAGTAGAAACGCATGCTGCAGAAAATTTGCCGATTGTAGTTCCAGAAACTTTAGACGTTTTAAATCTGTTAAAAGAATTACGTCGTGCAAAAGGGAGTATGGTTGTTGTATCTAATGAATTTGGTATTATTCAAGGACTAATAACCCCTTTGGACGTCTTAGAAGCTATAGCTGGTGAATTTCCTGATGAAGATGAAACACCAGAAATTGAAATAATTAATAATGGAACAGGTTGGTTGGCAAAAGGTAGTATGGACTTACATGCATTGCAACAAGCATTACAAGCTCATGATTTAATGCATGAATGTGATCATGTTGCTTCTTTGGCTGGATTATTATTATCTCGTTGTGATCGTATACCCAAAGAGGGTGATGTACTAACAATTAATAGATGGCGTTTTATAATCCGAAAAATGATAGAGTATCGTATTGAATTAGTAGAAATAGAAAACTGTACTTTTTTTAATAACACACATCAATAATAGCATTATTGTACAGATATATCTAAAAAAATATTTCCGTTGGTAAGTTGTAATAATTATATCAAATAAAATTTTTTTAATAACGGTAGTAACAGAGTGTATATTTTGTCTTTCATTTCTTGAAATTCTATGTTTTCGTCACTATCGTAAACAATACCACTTCCTACTGAACAAAAGAGATGTTGTCTATCAGATAATAGTGTTCTAATAGCAATATTGGTATCCATGTTTCCACAACAACTTAAGTATCCAATACTTCCAGACCAAATGTTTCGACGATGTGGTTCCAGTTGTTCAATTAATTTCATTGCTTGAATCTTTGGAGCTCCAGTTATAGAGCCGCCTGGAAAACATGCGCGTAATAAATCGCAAGCAGAAAAATTATTAGCAAGCTTTCCTGTAATTGTGCTGATCATATGATGTACTCCTGCAAATGATTGGATATCGAATAATTTAGGCACATGAATACTGCCTGGAATAGCTACTTTTCCAATGTCATTTCTTAATAAATCAACGATCATTAAATTTTCTGATTGATTTTTTGTAGATTTGGATAATTTAATAATTTGGTGATAATCATCTTGTGTATTTTTTAGTCTGGGTAATGTTCCTTTAATGGGTTGAGTTTTAATTTTTGAATCACGTAGTTGTAAAAAACGTTCTGGAGATAAGCTAAGTATACTTAATTTGTTTGGTAGCCTAATAAATCCTGAAAAAGGCGCATGATTATAATTTAATAAATAACGGAATGCTATCCAAGCATTGCCTATATATGGGCTAATAAAACGTTGAGAAAGACATACTTGATAGCAATTGCCTATAGTTATGTGTTTTTTTATAATATTAAATTTTTTCGAATATTCAGATCGACTAATGTTACTTTTCCATGGTTTCATAATGCGAAATGATGTCTGATGATCAGAGCGATTGTTGTTTGTATACTGTTGATATATCCAAGGTAATATTTGGTTTGGCTCATCATGAGTAACAAGGTAGTTTGTATGAAGTTTATGATCAGAAATGATCGCCCAGCGATATAAACCTATTGCCATGTCTGGAAATGGGAGATCTTGTTCTGTTAATTTTGGTAATGATTCAATGTATCTTGCGAGGTCGTATCCAAATACACCTAAAAATCCGCCTTGAAATGGTAGTTTAAGTTTATGATCATTATAGGATTCCATATTAGTAATATGAGTATATTCTTTTAATAACATAAATGGATCAGTATTACTACTTTGATGGTTGTTGTTGTGAGAAATTGTAGTGATGTTATTTTTAGTTACTAATGTTAATACTGGGTCAGTCACTAATATATCAAAACGACCATCTGGGTGTTGATTGTTATGTCCAGAGTACAATAACATAGACCAGGCTATTTTAGATAAAGGTTCGAAAAGATTTAGTGTAGCGTCAGGATAATAAGGTAATTCTATAATATGTGTTTTCATTAGAAATAGATGTTCCATTTTGTTTTAGAAATATGTACATAATTTTTATGTTCATTACATAAATGAACACAAAGTATTGATATTATTTGTGTAATATTTTGTCATTTTCAAAAGTATTGAAGAATGCGTAATAATGTATTATTTTATATATGTTAGATATAATGATTCCATACTGTGTTTTATTTCGGAGAAAATGTAAAATAACGATTATTAACGATGATATGATATCTACTATTAAAGAGAATTAAATTTGGAAATCTTAGTTTGAATTTTATGAATACTACATTAATAATATAATTTTGTTGATGATATTGTCAATGTATATATAACTTTATTATATGTATATGTTATGTCTACTCGAATTTTGGCTCTTGACACTACCACCGAATTATGTTCTGTTGCTTTAATGATTGATCATAATATATATGATCATAAAATTGTAGCATCAAGACATCATGCGGAAAAGATATTACCTATGATTAATAAATTATTAGCAGAGACAGGTGTTACCCTTCAATCTCTTGATTGTATTATATTCAATAGAGGTCCGGGTAGCTTTGTGGGGATACGAATTGGGATATGTGTTGCGCAAGGGTTAGCATTGGGAGCTGATTTGCCATTAGTTGAGGTATCTTCTTTGCTGGTACTAGCTCAAGGGGTTTGGCGCATCTTTTCTGTTAAACAAGTTATATCTACCATTGATGCACGTATGGGAGAATTATATTGCGCTCGTTATTACCGGATAAGTGACAATAATTGCTGGATATGTTGCGGTAATGAATCTATTATGACAGCGGGAATTATTGCGGAAGAGTTAACACATTGTAATACAATTCTGCAAGGTAGTTGGGTACTTGCAGGTACAGGTTGGAATAATTATTCAGAGTTAGAAAATATAAAAGTAAGTGATACTATTTTTTTAAGAAAGATAGTTATGTCACCTGAAGCACAAGATATGTTGCCATTAGGAATGCATAATTGGAGAAATAAAATTTTTTTGACCCCAAGTCAGGTTCAGCCTATTTATTTACGTAATAAAATAGTTTCTACATAAAAACAATACGGATTCATTTTTAAGGGTATTTATTGAATACGTAATGTTATTTGCGGGTAATATAGTAAATTGAAAGTATTTATTGTGTATTATAGACGTTCTGACATGTTAGAATACGATCTGTTGCAGAATTGGTCTTATTTGTAAATAAGAAAATATATGGATAACATCCATATATTAAACTTGTAGTGTTTGTGTTATCACCACAAGGTGATCTATTCGAACGTTAATGAATGATAATGAGGGGTGAATATATGTTTATAATATTAGTTTATTTTATGAATTAATAAGATGTTTTTATGACGATGTGATGTTTGTAAGTATTTTATATTGGCATATTTAATTTAAATAATACGTATGAAGCTTGATTTATTATATTTTTTCATTAGAAAAAATTACTTTACATTTTAAAACAAATGTGCTGTCTTCTTTTTCTAATCGTACTGAAAGTATGTATGGATCAGATATATATTTGTGTAGTATTTGGGTTAAATCTTTTTTAAATTGATATAGATAATATGGGGCATAGTTGTTTATATTTTTTATCTTATGTTCTGAAATAACGTTTTTTAGTCTTCTTTTGGCAATATTAGCTGGCGTTTTTTTTCTTAAAAATAGGAAATTGACTGATACCATAAGTATTATCTCTTAAAAAATCGTTTTAGAAAGTTGAATTTTTTGTTTTCAGTAAATCGAAAAGGACGTTGTTCTCCCAATAAACGATCTACTGTATCTGAGTAAGCTTGACCTGCATGAGATTTGATATCTAAAATAATTGGCTCACCTTGATTAGATGCTTTTAGTACTGATTTATCTTCTGGTATAACACCCAAGAGGGGGATTCTTAATATTTCCATTACGTCTTCTAAACTAAGCATATCTCCATGTTTTACACGAATAGGATTATATCGAGTGAGTAATAAGTATTCTTTGATGCTTGATATATTATTTACAGAATGTTTGGATTTAGAAGATAAAATACCTAAAACACGATCTGAGTCGTGTACTGAAGAGATTTCTGGATTGGTAATGATGATAGCTTCGTCTGCGAAATATAGAGCTGCTAATGCTCCACTATCAATACCTGCGGGAGAATCACATATTATAAATTCAAAATTCATTTTATTAAGATCATTTAATATTTTTTCTACTCCGATGAGAGTTAAGGAATTTTTATCGCGTGTTTGTGAAGCAGGCAGGATATATAGATCGTTAGTGCGCTTATCTTTAATTAATGCTTGATTTAATGTGGCTTCGTTTTGAATAACATTAATAAAATCGTACACCACTCTACGTTCACATCCCATAATTAAATCAAGGTTACGTAAACCGATATCGAAATCAATAACAACTGTTTTTTTACCTTTACACGCTAGTCCGGTAGCAAGCGCTGCGCTAGATGTTGTTTTACCAACTCCTCCTTTTCCTGAAGTAATAACAATTATGCGTGCCATCAATAAATTCCTTATTTGCAGTATACATTTATAAATCTTGAATGATAAGAGCGTCATTTTTTAAACTAAGTCTTACTGCTTTGCCTGAAAATTCTTTTGGAATTTGATCGCTTAGCCAATAACGCCCCCCAATAGATACTAGTTCAGAAGATAAATGAGTACAAAAAATTTGAGATTCTTTATTTCCAGATGCGCCAGCTAATATACGTCCTCTCATTGTTCCATAAATATGGATATTTCCATCGGCAATAATTTCAGCGCCAGCGCTAACATTTGCAATAACAATTAAATCTCTATTACGAGCATATATTTTTTGACCAGAACGTATTGGTGTTTTAATTAATTGTGTTTTGAATGTTACTAAAGTATTATTTAGAAGATATTCTGGAAAATATTTATGTAATATAGTTATATTTTGTGATAAGACTGGCAGTCCGCTACGAATGATTATTTCTTTTAATTTATTATCGTGACAACAACATGCTCCAATTATAAATAATCCAGAATCTGATATTGTTTGATATAGAGCATCCCAATTACTGTGGTAATTAAGATTGCCAACATTTACAACAACTGGGGTATTTTTTGACCAAAAATCAGGATATTGTTCCATTTTTTCTAGTAATGATTTACGAATTGATTCCAAGCATGTACTATACACATGCACTACTAATAATGGGAAATTGCTTCCTTTTATTCTAATAGACATGCTATAACGGTTCACAATTTAAACATACATTATGCACTTATATGCAATAAATATTATTTATATATCTCCTCGGTAAAGCACTATATTATAATTTCTGTAAGGTTACAATAAAAATAATACTACATAACTTTATCATATTAATAATGTATGTTTTTATAAATACTTGCAATAAATATGTTATTTGTTAGTAGAGTATAGAGTTTATTATGCTGTTATTTAGTGTAATGAAAATTTTAATTTTTAAAATAATAAAATACTGAATAATTAGTACTATTTTCCAGTGGTGTTATTAGTTGTTAATTAATATAAGAGATTATTTCTGTTGTAAATATTATTCTGCGATACAAATATGTGTTTAAAATAACTTTTGTGTCACTTATTAGTTATATACATACATTAATCGAGATAGAATTTATATATATAAAAGTCAATTGTAATTAATGTGCGTATTTTAATAAATGAAAACTATGTATTTACAATATAGTAATTTGATTGTATGTATAAATTTTATTTAGCATTATGTTTCAAAAAATTGACGATTTGTGATATACTCACAAGTAATGCTATTATTAAATAGATAGAAAAAATTATAAGCATCCATTGAGAAATTTCTAGAGATAAAAAATACCATTTATATTCAGAGCAATTACCGTTAGCGTCAAATATAGCGGGCCACCATTTATTGATAGGTAACCAATTGGGAAATTTGACGAATAAATCACACGTAAAAAACGGGGAAGGGTATAATTGAATATTAATATATTTTTTAGCTAGTAATAATCCTTTATAAGCGCTGTATGTCCAAATTGATATAGCAAATAATCGTAAAGGAGTATATGAAGGAGCGGCTATTGCAATGAATCCAGCAATTCCTATGCCACATAGAGCACATCTTTGATAGATACATAATACGCAAGGTTTAATCAAAATAATATGCTGCAAATATAGGGCTATTAATTCTAAACTAATAATGGTAAAAATTAGAAAACCCCAGAATTTTCTACTTTTGGAACAAATATGTATAAAATACAACATAAATAATTACCTAAATTTAAAATATTTTTGGTTCAATGTGTAATTGTTTAAAATAGAATAAAAATATTTATTATATAATTAATTTGTTGTGTATTAACTATTGTTCTACTTGTGTGTGCAAATTACATATATATATATTAAAATCTTCTAAAATTGTCAAATTATACATGATGGTACAAATATTAAAATTTAATTCTCAAATTAAATTTTAATATTTGTATATAGGGAGGCTGTTTTTATGAATTTAATTAAACAACTTCCCTATATAAATTATAGCGGAATTATTTTACATGGCTTTAAGTATTTATCCAATATATTAATATTTTTATTTGATTTGTATTATTATTTATGCTTTGTGATATATATGCTTAAATCAATCACTTTATCAGAATAACCTGTTTCGTTATCGTACCAAGATATTAATTTAGCGAAGTTCTTATTTAACAACATGCTGGATTGCGCATCGAATATAGAAGTTAATTTTTCTCCATTAAAGTCGCTGGATACTACTTTTTCATCGGTATACCCCATAATTCCTTTTAAATTTTCATAAGAAGCATGCTTAATAACTGTACAAATATTTTCATAAGAGGTTGGTTTTTCCAATCGAACAGTAAAGTCGACAACAGAAACATTTGGGATGGGAACACGGAATGACATTCCAGTTAACTTACCATCTAATTCTTTAATAACTTTTCCTAATGCTTGTGCTGCCCCAGTAGAAGATGGAATGATGTTTTGATAAGCACCGCGTCCAGTTCTCCAATCATTATATATTGGAGAATCGACAGTTTTTTGGGTAGCAGTGGTAGCATGAACAGTAGTCATTATGCCTTCAATAATTCCAAAGTTATCATTAATAACTTTGGCTAATGGAGCTAAACAATTAGTAGTACAAGATGCATTAGATACAATTTTTTCTCCGTTATAGAGGTGATTATTTACGCCCATAACAAACATTGGGGTATCATCTTTTGCTGGAGCTGTTAGTACTACTTTATGAGCTCCAGAAGATATGTGTCCATGAGCTTGTTCTTGAGTTAAGAAAATTCCTGTAGACTCGGTGACAACATCGACATCAAAATCTTTCCAATATAAATTTCTTGGATCTTTTTGTGAAGTATAGTGTATAACTTTATTGTTAATAATTAAATGATCGTTATGTATATTGATTGTACCTTTAAACCGTCCATGAGTTGAATCATACTTCAGCATATATGCGATATGCTCAATATCTAATAAATCGTTAATAGCAACAATATCTGCGTCTTTTCGTTCTTGTGCAACTCTGAAGATAACACGACCAATTCTTCCAAATCCATTAATGCCTATTTTAATAGCCATGTATTATATACTCCTGTGTAAGTAATTGTAGTTATTTTTATTAATAAAATTCAGTTATAATATATATATAATCTGTGATATATAAATTAATAATTTAAAATATAAAGTATGTTTTGATATTTTGATATTTCGTATGTTAATGTTAATTAATTACATGCTATCGTAACATTAAACAGAGTATATGTGTTTAATTAGTGATAATAGTGAATCACTATGTGATAATAAAATATAGAAACGAAAATATCGCACATTCTACTTTTTATGGAAATTAATATCAAGCATATTTATTATCTGATGTGGCTATACGCACAAATATAATTTAATACTTTTATATAGTTAAATGAAGCTTTAATATATTATTATAATTGTGTTAAATGATCTAAATAAAGAGCATAACAATTTTTGGGGTCATTCCATATAAAATTTAAGACATTAGAATTATGAATTTTTAATTTTTCGTTGATATTAGTTAATAAAAGATAATGATTTAAACAATGTATAGTTATATTATGAATAATTTTATTAGTTTGTTGTAATAGAATATCTATCCAATTTGTTTTATCTTCATACCAATTGAGTTGATATTCTGTTAAACAAGCTAATTTAACAGCTTTATTTATTGCGTCATCTAAATCTCCTATATTATCAATTAGTCCATTTTTTACTGCATCATATCCAAGCCATACGTGCCCTTGAGCGATTTTATGAATATCTTCTATAGTTTTATAACGGGATGCAGCTACTGTGTTAACAAAATAATGATAGCTATTATTTACATAAAGTTGCATCATATTTATATATTCAGCAGGTAGAGATGTAGTTATCGAAATGTTCGAAATAGGAGATGTACTCACTCCATCATTGTGAATACCGATAGCATCTAGAGATTTTTCAAATGTATTAATGATACCAAATATTCCTATAGAGCCTGTAATAGTATTATTGCTTGCAATAATAGCATTGGCTGGAGTTGATATCCAATACCCACCAGATGCTGCTATTCCTCCCATAGAAACAACTACTGGTTTACCGGAGTCTCTGACAGATGTCAATTCTGATCTAATTAATTCAGAAGCACTTACGCTTCCTCCAGGACTATTTACACGAAGTATTACTGCTTTTACTTTAGGATTAAATCGGGCGCTTCTAATTTTATGAGCTATAGTATCACCGCCAATTGAACCTGGTATATCGGACCCATCTACAATTGGTCCATTAACACAAATTATTGCTATTTGATTATTTTGTTTTATCGGCTCTATAAGATTATAATCATACATGCTAATTGCATTGAATGAAGTGCCTTGCTTATTAGATCCAAATATTTTTTGCATTGTGTCTTCTATAACACAGTGAGAAGCAATTTTATCTATCCATTTATTTCTAAGAGCATAAGCTGCAGTATCGCCTTGTATTTGATGTAATTCATTTAACATTTTATTAGTTTCTGGAAAAATTTCTTGAATTGTCATCTTACGATTAATGGATATTGTTTTTAAATATTGATTCCACAAATGATTGATTAACTTTTTTTCTTCGTGTCGTACATGATCAGACATTTGGTCTTGAATAAATGGTTCAACAGCAGATTTATATGCGCCTACTCTAAAAACATGAGTATTAATTTTTAAATTATCTAATAGTGATTTATAATATAATCTGTTGGTAGAGATGCCTCGTAAATCTATGAAACCATGGGGTGTAAGATAAATTTTATTTGCGTAGCTAGCTAGAAAATACTGCGATTGGTTATAATAATCAGAAATGGAATAAATCGATTTACCAGAATTCTTGAATTCATTTAAAGCCTTTCCAATATATTCTAACGATGTTTGATTACTTCCATAAAAGTTCTTTAATGATAATATTAATCCGGTTATGTTAGGATCATTTTTAGCCTGACGTATTATATTAATAATATCAAACAATGAGTTTTCTTTAGCATTTGATTGATTTGTATTTAATAAATGTTGGCTGAGTTTGTGAAGTTTATTATTTGATGTTACCGGTTTATCAACAACGGTACCAGAAATGTCTAAAATTAAAGCAGTGTTTTTTGATGGCGATTTAGTAGAATTATTCCTTAAGTTTAAATATGTTCCTATAGCGATGATTATTAAAACTATAAAAAATATATTTATTATTATCGTTCGTATTAAATATAGTGTACGTACACTATATTTAATTATTTTACGAATTGTTTGCCATGTGTGTTGCATGAACTCTCTAATTATTAAAGACATTATATGATGATCCAATGAACAATTTATTAATCACCATGAAATTATATCAGGTATTTTATAGATACATATACTTGTAGTTTATAAAAACCAACGGCATATTATTTTTCGATAAATCATGAAGATTAAATATATAGCTTTTATCTTATTAAAAATATGAATTAAATATTAAAATCTGCCCATACTGGAGCATGATCAGAAGGTTTACTCATACCGCGAATACTATAACTTATATCACTATGTTTACAACGATTTTCTAAAGAACAAGTTACTAATATTAAATCGATACGTAAACCACTATTTCTATTAAATCCATTAGATTTATAGCTAAACCAAGAGTAACGCTCGTTTTTATGAGGATGCATATTTCTATAAATATCTATTAATCCCCAATTTATTAAATTGTTTATCCATGTCCTTTCTTCTGGTAAGAAAGAACATCGTCCTGACGAAATCCAATTTTTTTTGTTTTTTTCACCAATACCAATATCAAAATCTGTAGGGCTGATATTCATATCACCCATAATTAGTAATAATGAATCATTATGGTACGTGTGTTCTATATAGTCTTGAAAATTTTTGTAAAAAAATTTTTTATACATAAATTTTTCAGTATGATTTTTATTTTCTCCTTGAGGGAAATAACCATTGATAATAGTTAATATGCCTATTGATGTCATAATATCAGCCATGATTATTCGTTTTTGAGATGAATGATCATCGTTAATAAGACCTCGGGTCACGGTTAGTGGTATCTGACGAAGAAGTAATGCGACACCATAATATTTTTTTTGTCCGTAATAGTATACGTGATAACCATATTTTAAAATCTCTTTTATGGGGAAAAAATCATCATGTACTCTAGTTTCTTGTAGACCGATGACGTCAGGTTGCAACTGCAAGATGATTTCAGTTAACTGATGCATACGAGCGCGTAATCCGTTTATATTAAACGAAACAAATTTCATATAATATTAACCTGTAAATTGTTTATACGTATTATAAGCATAATGTATGGTTGATTTATTCATTATTGTGGGCACTTCATTATAATCAATAAATAAATTTCATGAGCTTATATAGAATACATAACAGATAATTATTGATTATATTGATTAATTTTAAATTGATTTTAGTATATAGTATTTTATTTTTAAAGTAACAGTTTGTATCTAAAAGATACTTGGACATTATATATAAATGTTTCTGTATAATGCAATAATCGAAACTAATTAAAAAAGAATTGTTGTATTTAGCAAATGTATTTAGTTTATAAATAATATTTATATATTGTGATGAAATTGTTGTATTATTACTTTAACGAATGATTGTGTTTTTAATTTTTTGTTTACGTATTAATTATATGTAGGTGATTTTTAATTAATTTGATAACTGTAGATAGACATAATGATTATTTTAGTAACCATAAATTATGTATTATTAATTTATGATTTTACTGTAAATTAATATGGCGAATGTTTGTATAATAGTTAGTTATTTAGATTTCTATGTAATTTCATGCATTATATAGCGTACATACTAATGTGACTGATAAAAATAGTTGTTGCATCATGAATAGTATCACTCTTTAATAAAATTCCATGCATTGTTTTTATTTTATTACATGTCTAAAACAAAGTAATAAAAGGAATAATAATTATAATTTATTTTAATAACTATATTTGTAGTAGTATTTTTATTGTTTAAAAATTATTATTATTATTACCAAAGCTACAATTGATGTTGATATGATTGATATTTAATTTATTCAGGATTTATATTTTTACACAATATAAATCTATTTAATAATAAAAATTATAAAGTTATAACTGATAGTGTAGGCGTAAATATATCATGACGTTTACTGATAATATTAAAATGTAGATGTATTTATATATGTATTCAGTTAGAATATTATAATAGCTTAATATAAGGATAAATCTGTTAAGAAATAATAAATATTCATCATTATTAGAATAATATTATTAATAATTTAAAAGTTTATTAGATTAATATTTCAATTATTGAGTTGAAAATAATAACAATTTTTTAGGATGTGTTTAATAATATTTTAAATATGTATATATAAAATAATGTATAATGTTATTTACTAATCTAATTATTAGATATTATTTTCTGTAAAATAATTATGTATATTGTGTGTATTCGCATTTATATAAAACAAAGAGCTTAGTAGTACCATAGCAAGCCCTTTGATTTTATATTAAATATAAAATGTAACAGTACTATTAATTATAGTAAAAAATCTTCTAACTTTTTCTGTTTTTCATCGATAGCTTGCTTAATAATTGAAGGTGTGCGCCCTTGTCCAGTCCAGGTTTTAATTTCACCCTCTTTATTGGTATACTGATATTTTGCTGGACGAGTGGCACGTTTATTTTTATGGAATAATTTAGTAGTACTTAAATTTTGCAATAGTTCGTTGGGATCTATTCCATCAGCTATAAGCATATCGCGGTATTGTTGTAATTTTTGAGCATGTTTTTCTATTTCAGCTTGGGCTTGATTATTTTCTTCTCGTCGCTCATTAACAACTATTTCTAATTTTTCTAGCATTTCTTCTAATGTTTCAAGAGTATATTCTCTAGCTTGCGCTCGTAACGTGCGTATATTATTAAGAATTTTTAATGTGTCATTCATTGATTTAATCTCAAATATTATAAATAACAAATCTATTGATAAGGATAGAGCGCTAATTTATTTTCTGCAATACCTAGGGTGTCTTAATTTATAAATAATTCTATTAAATTTTGTATCAATAGATAATTATATATAGAGTCATAAATAGAAGTAAGGTATTGTGACATGTAATATTTTACTAAAATTATTTTATTAATTACATTAAATAAATTGATATATTTTTTGTAAAATTATTTTAATATTATCTAATTATTTAATTTAAATGATTATTTTTTTTATAAAAATTTTAAATATAAATAAAAGTTGTCTATTAATTTTGAAATTATTTTTATTAGAGGCATAAAATCTTTTTAGGATATAGAGTATTTGTATTAGATAGAAAATTAAAATTAATATATATAATATTTTTATTTATAAATTTTATAGGTAAATTAATTTAATAAATTTAATTTTGACACAGTAGAATTATGTTATGTGGATAGTATTTAATACTGTGACTAGATAGGATTTTAATTTATGGCGCAATTATATTTTTATTATTCTGCAATGAATGCTGGGAAAACTACCGCATTATTGCAGTCTTCTTATAATTATCGGGAACGAGGCATGCGTACTGTTCTATATACTGCTGAAATGAATTGTAAAAATCGTAGGTATGCAAAAATTAAATCACGTGTTGGATTAATTGCTTCTGCTAGAATATTTAATGTCAAAACTAATTTTTTTGGTCAAATAGCAGCTATGTATCAAGATGACACAATACATTGTGTATTAGTAGATGAGTGTCATTTTCTTAATCGTGATCAGGTGACTGATTTAGGAAAAATAGTAGATATATTAAATATTCCGGTATTGTGCTATGGTTTACGTACTGATTTTAAAGCTGATTTATTTCCAGGGAGTTTGTGGTTATTAGCATGGGCGGATAAATTAATTGAACTAAAAACTATTTGCTATTGTGGACGTAAAGCTAATAGAGTTCTTAGAATTGATGATCAAGGTTTAGTAATACGAGATGGTGATCAAAAATTAATTGGCGGTAATAATCGTTATACTTCAGTATGTCGTAAGCATTTTTTGGAAAAATTTTAATTACCATCTTCATCCAATAAAATATGTTTATTAAAATGGATAAAAAGTTATTTAGTTTTATGCATATATTTATATATATATTTATATATGTTATATCTTGTTTTAAAAATATATATCTTTGTTATATTAAAGATATTATAATATTAAATTGAAAATGGATATAATGTGGATGCTAGATTTTTTTGATTTCATTAATTTTTTATTTTATATTTAATATATATTTTTTATTATGATTTGTGCTGTGATTATTTATAGCGATAATAATATATATTATACGTTTTGTTTGGTTGTGGTATGTGTATTTAATGGTTAAATTTTTTGTAATTTAATTATGAAGTTAAGCACAAATGTTAAATTAATGGTATTGAAGGGGACAAATTTTTATGTATAGTGTATAAATATTTTTTATCTGTGTAAATTAGTTATAATTATTGAGGGATGTTTGGTAAAGTAATATACATTATATTAAATGTTATTATCAGTATTTATATCGGTGGATTTAAATTAAGTTGAATGATATTATTATTTATATTGCAAATTAAAATTTTCTATAATAAAGGACTTAGGAAATAAAATAAACGCTCAATGACTCGTTCCCAGTAAGGACGATTAGCCCATTTTTGAGGATCAATTACTTTAGAATGAGAAATATAGTTTTGTTGTGTTTTTTCGAGTTCATCACTAAATTCTTGGCTATCAATGATTAAAGTAATTTCAAAATTTAGCCACAGGCTTCGTGCGTCTAAATTTACGGTACCTATTAGACTTAATTGTTGATCAACTAGTACGCTTTTTACATGCAATAATCCACTGTGGAATTGATGTATTAAAACACCAGCATTCAATAATTCACTAAAAAATGCTCTACTAGCCCAACTTACTAGTAAAGAATCGTTGTGTTTCGGAATAATGATATGTACTTCTACTCCTCGCTGTGCTGCTGTACAAATCGCATGCAATAAGTCATCGCTAGGTACTAAATATGGAGTAGTAATTACAAGCTTTTTACGAGCTTCATATAATGATATTAGTAATATTTGATGAATTATTCCTTCTGGACATCCCGGTCCAGAAGGAATAATTTGAATGGTGTGTCCTGTTGGCATTAATTCGTTAGCTGCTACTATGCGAGTGTTTAATAATACTGGTAATAATATATGTTGTCCTGTTTCAATTTCCCAATCGGAAGAAAATATTATACTCATCATTGAAGTTGCAGGCCCGTCAATTCTAACCATAATATCAATCCATTGTCCAATTCCTATATTTTTTTTAAATAACTGTGGATCTACCATATTCATACTGCCAGCATAGGCAATACGTTCATCAATTAATATCATTTTTCGATGTTGTCGTAAGTCCATGCGTCGCAAAAAGATACGTAGTAAATTGACATGTAACGCTTCTACTACATTAATTCCAGCTTGTCGCATTATATTAGGATACGAACTATTAAAAAAATTAGCACATCCAGCAGAATCTAATATAATACGACATTGGATGCCTCTGTGAGCTGCTATAATTAAATTTTTAATAACATGATCTACTAATCCTCCGGATTCCCAAATGTAAAATATCATATCAATACTGTGTTGGGCTAATTCAATGTCTTTAATTAAGGAAGTAATAGCATCGTTAGTTTTTTTAAATAATTGTATTCGATTACCTTTTAGAGCACCTATTCCTTGACGATGTTCGCAAAGCTTAAATAATGATGAGGCAATCGTGCTGTGTTCAGTTGAAAAAATATGTTTGTAGGTTTTTAATATTTGTATGCGACGTACAGTAGATAACCATGCTATTTTACTTCTAGTAGATCGTTGTTTACCAAGATTAGATTCTCCAAATAGCAGATATGTAATTATGCCTATTACAGGTAAAATGTAAATTACCAGTAACCATGCCATAGATGATGGAACTGCTCGACGTTTTATTAAAACTCGAAATGTAACTAACGCGATTAATAACCAATAACTGCATAAAAAAATACAATTAAAAATAGTATATATCGCGATCATGATTATAATAAATCCTATTTAGAATATTGTGGAATATTTTTAACAAAAGGTTGTTTGATTATTATTGGATATTTATTTTGTGACAAATTTTACAATTATATAAGAGGTCTACATATTTATAATAATCAAAATTTTAATTAGTAAACCATACTGGTTAAATATTAATAAATTTATATCAATAATATTGATTATGTTACGTTTTTATAAATCATAAACATACAATAATTACATAAAATTTTTGTCTATTAAATAAATAGGTATCCGTCATTGCAAAATTAGCAATTATTGCTCATCTTTAACTAAAATTTATTTATTATTTGATGTTAAATTAGTATATAGTTAAAATATAAAACTTAATATATGTGTTGAATTAAAATATTTTGATTTTAATTAGTTGTGGTTAATTTTATTAATATTTTTAGTAGAAAAATATATTTATTATTCAATGCATGTGAAAGAGTGTTGTTAAAAAATATTTTATATATATAAAATATGTAAATTTAAAACATGCTTAATATATATATGAGTATAATGAGGATAATCGTATAAATAAGTGATACATATTTAAGTGAATTTGAACTGAATACTGACATACATGTATTATTATTTTAACGTATATAGCAAAAGAAACATACAAAATATAAATGTGTTGTATACATGGAGTAACAAAAAATTTTTTAAAAGTATTAAGGAGCATGATAGAAGATTAATTTCTTGTATAAAATAATACATTATTTAACTTACATAATGCAATATAGGTTTTTAAAAAATTTAATTATAAATAATTATCGACGTATTTGGTATAAATTACATGCATCAATTTGTTTTTGTGTTTTTTTATCGTGTACAATACATATGTTTATAATGAATATACTATTGTATCAGTTTTCTCATGTTGTCAATAAGTCTGTTTGTATAGAAAAATCTAACATATTTACACTGTCGCTTCTGCAACCTGATCCGGAGCTACATGATTCATTGGAAGAAAATCAGTCATTAAGATTACTAAAAAAAAATCATAATCATCTAAACTCAAAAACTATAATTCACCCCGAACAGCAGCAGGTCGCAAATAATTCTAAAAATATATTAAATTCTAATGACAATTTTCCTGTAGTTAAGAAAAATAATATAAATATTTCAGAAGTTACAGAAAAATCTATGTCTTCTTTTAAAATAAATCATAATCAAAGTGATATATCTTCTTGTGTAGTCAATCGTATATATCCTGAATATCCTAATAAAGCAAAAATATTAGGTATAGAAGGAGTAGTAATTGTACAATATAATGTTAGTATTAAAGGTAAAGTTGATGGTATACGTATATTGTCAGCTACTCCTGTTGGCATGTTTGAAGAAAGTATTAGATCGGCCATGCGTCGCTGGGTATATGAGGATAATAAACCAAAAAAAGATTTAATTATTACTTTTAAATTTTGTTTAAATTCTAGTAAAAATTTTAGTAATTAAACATTTTAATAGTTAAATAGTTAGTAATTACTAATATATTTTATATAGAATAAAATAATGATCTGAATTAAATTAATGTACAGACCACCCTATATGGGATGGGTTTTTAAATTAAAAATTAATGATATTAAATATTTTATACACATGATAATTTATGTGTCCTGAACGATCATATATAAACGATATAGATATATTAAAATGATTACAGATAATGTATTACTAAGGCTGTTTACTAAAATTTTAGTAATAAATATCCAATAATTGTAATGATGGAATAAAATTAGCATCAACATTGTTTTAATAAAAAACCATAGTAATATTGGTGGTGTAATTAAATGAAAATTACGAGAACTGATTTTTATACTAAGACATACAGATTTTATAATGGGTAGATTGTCAGTAATGGCTATAACCGGAGTTAGACTTATAATAATAGCCAATATAATACCCGGAATAATTGCTATCATAAGTCCTAATTGCACAAGTAATGTAGTGCAGAAAATTAATAATAAGAATTTTGGAAATATTAACATTGCTGATGTAATAACGTTTCCTATGTTTAAATGTTGATTACTTTTATTAGCGGTAGATATTAGATGGAGCATAGTTAGGATACTTCCAGATAAAAAGGTACTACTTAATATTTTAGAAATACTATTAGCAGCAGACACTCTAAATAAAACGTATTGCTGATCTACTGATAATTCTCTGATTACGTTACGTAATCCTATTCCAATAAAATTATTCATGAATGTCAGCGCTTCTTGTTCTGGGAATAAAACATAGTCTAAACAAATTTGAATTAATGTTGTAATCAATATTAATATTATGATATTAGTGCAATAATTATGAATAAAATGTAATACATCTCGAGATAATTTAATTATCATAGTTTCTATAATTTTTCTCCAAAAACATTTTTTGAAAATAAAAAATCATATTTTTTAAAATGAAATTAATGAGATATGATTAAGTTATTTTATAATTCTTAGTAGCATTAATAGTTTATAATAAATTGAATATTTTTATTTTAATACTTCATGTTTCGTATATGCAGGTTTTACGTTGTTGTTATTATATTACATTAATAATTATATGTAATATGTAATAACATGTTTAGATTAATGTTAAGCGTTGATTTTGCGCATAGACGTTTTCATCAGATGTACTAGTTTTTTTAATTGTTCTAGTGTTAATTCTAGATTAGATATATTTTCTTCAATAATTCTTGCAATTTCAGACCCAGAAATAATTCCAGAGGTTCCTAATGATACTGATTCTTGAGCTTGTAGTGGTTGATGTATACCAAAACCTTGTAAAATAGGTATTTTTTTTTCTTGTTTTTGAATATATTGAATTAAATTATGTAAAACAGTAGTGTTAATTACGTTGTTGTTAATTTCAACCCCAGTGACTCCGGGACGGGATAATAAATAGATATATCCGCATCCTTGTCTTGTAATTTTATATATTAATTCTTCAGTAGCATTAGGCGGGCAAATGAAGATATGCGCTATATTATGTTGTATGGCAGCTTTATAAAATGGCAGGCTTTCTTCTATAGGCAGATCAGGAATTAGCACAGAATCTATATCTAGTTCTGAGCAATGTGAATAGAAATTGTTTATTCCATTTTTAAAAATTAAATTTGCATAGATTAATAACCCGATAGGTATATTTGGATATTTGTTACGAATATTTTGTAATATGATAAAACAACGTGAAAAATTTATACCTGATTTGAAGGCTCGTGCTATGCTTTTCTGTATCATAGGTCCATCTGATATAGGATCAGAAAATGGTATGCCTAGTTCTAATGCATCAGAACCTGATGAAATTAAAGAATCTATAATATGCATAAAAGAAACAGCATTAGGATCTCCTATAGTAATAAAAGGGACAAATGCTCCTGATTTATTTTGATGTAAGCGTGTAAATAATTTTTGATAACGATCCATTTTATGTCTCTCTTTGTTCTGCTAATACATTGTTAACTGTATGAATATCTTTATCTCCACGTCCAGATAAATTAACTACTAAAATTTGTATTTTATTTGGTTGTTTTTTAATTATTTTTAGCGCATATGCTAAAGCGTGAGCAGATTCCAAAGCTGGAATAATTCCTTCGTGAGCAGATAATTGTTGAAAAGCTTCTATGGCTTCTATATCACTAACAGATACATATTGCACTCGACCAATGTGTTTTAGATAAACGTGTTCTGGTCCAACAGATGGGAAATCGAGACCAGCAGAAACAGAATAGGAATTTTTTACTTGTCCATCTGAAGACTGTAGGATTGAGGTTTTCATACCGAAATAAATTCCTATTTTTCCGTGTTGTAGAGCAGCACCATGATATTCAGTGCTTATTCCTAAGCCCCCGGCTTCTACACCTAATAATTGTACTGATGGTATATCAATAAAATCAGAAAATATTCCGATAGCATTAGACCCTCCTCCTACGCAAGCAATAATTGCGTCTGGTAAACGTTGTTCATATATTTGTATTTGTTTGTGTGTTTCTGTTCCAATAATACGTTGAAATTCTCTAACAATTGTGGGAAAAGGATGAGGGCCAGCAGCTGTACCAAGCATATAATGAGTGTATTCATAAGTTTTAGACCATTCCCGCATAGCTTCATTACAAGCATCTTTTAAGGTTCCGGATCCATGATGTACCGGGATTACTTGTGTCCCCATGAATTGCATTCTTAAAACATTGAGCTCTTGACGTTTTATATCTTTAGATCCCATATAAATACGACACTTTAATCCTAAAAGAGATGCTGCAATAGAGACAGCAACTCCATGTTGTCCGGCACCAGTTTCAGCAATTATTTCTTTTTTGCACATACGTTTAGCTAATAAAGCTTGTCCTAGTACTTGATTAGTTTTATGAGATCCTCCATGTAATAAATCTTCACGTTTTAAATATAGTTTAGCACGAGTTCCTTTTGTTAAGTTTCTACATAATGTTAAAGGAGTGGGCCTACCAGCATAATGATTTAAAAGATATTTAATTTCTTTTTGAAAATCAGGATCATTTTGAGCTGATATAAATGCTTCTTCTAATTGAGTAAGAGCTGGCATTAGAATCTGTGGTACATACATACCTCCAAATTCACCAAAATAGGATTGTAATTTTATCATATTAATTATATTTGGTTCCTGTAATTATTTTAAATGTATTGATTGTTTAATACGAGTTTAGTATTTGAAATATTTTTATAAGTTTCTTATGATTTTTGATGCCTGGTCTAATTTCAACTCCGGAATTGAAGTCTAAACCTAAACAACCTATACGTGCTGCTTCTGTACAATTATTTATTGTTAATCCTCCTGCTAAAATTACTTTTTCTAATTGCATATTAGAAAGAAGTGACCAATCAAAAGTTTGTCCACTACCTCCTCCATTATCCATTAAATAGCGATCTACATTTAGTATATTACATGGTAATAAAAGTCTGCGATTCATATTAATGCTTTTCCATATATGACATGTAATTGGTAGTTGTTTTCTTAAAGTATTAATATAATCCTGATCCTCTGTTCCATGTAGTTGTACTGCTGATAGATTTAATATGTTTACTGTATTGATAATATAAGAAATAGTAGCGTTACGAAATACACCAACATAACTTAAATTTTTTACGCTAGAAACAATATGTTGAGCGGTAATGATATTTATATAGCGAGGTGAAGTGGAAACAAAAATTAATCCTCCATATATTGCTCCTAGTTTATTAGTAATATAAGCATCACTAACTCGCGTGAGTCCACATATTTTGTTTTCGCCTAAAATTAATTTTTTAACCGCTGTATCGATATGTGGTTGAGACATCAATATTGTTCCGATTAAAAATCCATTGACATATTGTCTAAGTTTTCTGATTTGACAATAACTATTAATACCGGATTCGCTAATTACTGTTATTGTGTTGGGTATATATTTACTGAGCGTGATAGTACGATTTAGATCAACGGAAAGATCATGTAGATTGCGATTATTTATACCAATAACTTTAGCTCCTAAATATTTGGCACGTTTTAATTCATTTTCGTTTACTATTTCTGTTAATACCCCCATATGTAACGTATGGATTATTTTAACCAATTTTTTATAAGTTTCATCATCCAAAATGGATAGCATTAATAAAATGGCATCAGCTTGATGTAGTCGGGCAAAATAGATTTGCCATTCTGAAATAAAAAAGTCTTTACATAATATTGGTTGTTTTACGATGTTACTTACTTGGTGTAAAGTCTCAAAATTTCCGTGAAAGTATTTGTCATCAGTTAATACTGAAATAACTGAAGAATATTTTTTATAGGTCTGGGCTATTTGGATAGGATTAAAATTATTACAGATAATACCTTTAGAAGGTGATGCTTTTTTACATTCTAATATAAATACTGTTTGTTTTTTATTAGATACAGCATTATAAAAATCACGATTGCTTACTTGTATCTTATTTTTTAAAATATGTAACGGGTGTTGTTTTTTTTGTTCAGTGATCCATATTGTTTTATATAATAAAATTTCATCAAGTATTGTGTGTTGCATGGTTTTACATCCTATTTTTTGATAAAGATAACAAACAAGTATAAGGAATACCATGGTGTATTTTATCTAAAGCTAGCTGTGTGTTATCACGTAAATTACTATATCCAAATAATTTTAATAATAAAGCTACATTAGCTGCTATTACGGCTGAATGCGCAGGTTTTCCTTTTCCTTTTAGTAAATTAATCATGTATTCGTGAGCTTGGTTTTTTGAGTGACAGCATAGTGCTTCTATTGGGTAGGGGTTTAATCCAAAATCTGACGCTGTTAAAATATAATAGTTTACTATATTATTGTGTAGTTCTGCTATATGAGTAGGGGCATGTAATCCTACTTCATCTATTCCTCCGCAATGCACTACTATTGCGTGATCATATTTAAGTAGTTGTAATACTTGAATCATAGGTGATAATAATTCTTTTTTATATACACCAATCAATGTCAATGAGGGCTTAGATGGATTAATTAATGGTCCTACTATATTGAATATAGTGGGGGTTTTTAATTGTTTGCGTATAGGCATTATACGAGATAATACTTCGTAGTATTGAGGAGCATATAAAAAACATATACCTAATGTGTCAAAATTTTTGCGTGCTTGTTGCACGTCGGTTTTTATGTATAAATTATATTTTTCTAAAAAATCTATTGATCCTGTTAGACTGGATATACTGCAATTGCCGTGTTTAATAATTTTTGCGCCACAAGTTGAAGCAACAATAGCGCTTGCTGTAGAAATATTAATAGTATTACTATGATCTCCTCCAGTGCCTGTGATATCTGCAAACAAGTTATTTGGACGTGGAAAAGGTTTAGCATGAGTTAATAATATATTTACAGCGCCCATAATTTCTTCGGATGTTTCCCCACGTGTTTTCATGCTAATAAGTGCAGATGCTATTTGTATAGAAGATAATTTTTCTTTTATTATGTCATAAAATAGTTTTTCACTTTGTTCTTGATTGATTTTTTTGCCTTGATATAAAGTTTCTAGGATATCTTGCATATTATTTTTTTCCTTGCGATAAACATTGTGCCCATATAATAGTTTGTTTAATAAGTTGTGTACCATGAGTGGTTAAGATAGATTCAGGATGAAATTGAAATCCACAAATTCGATCAGAATCATTACGTACTGCCATTGCTATATGCTTATTGTAATAGGCGTTAATTTTTAAATTATTTGGTATATAATTGCCTATTAGTGAGTGGTATCGTCCTACTAAAAAAGGGTTTGGTATATTATAAAACATAGCTAAATTGTCATGGTATATTAAAGAGGATTTGCCATGGAAAATCTTTTTTGATTGAGATACACGTCCTCCATAAAGTTCTACGATAGCTTGATATCCCAGACAAATTCCAATTATAGGAATTTGTCTGATTAATTTTTTTATTAACTGCGTCATGCACCCAGCTTGACTGGGGGATCCAGGACCTGGTGATAATATCAAAATTGGGTCTATCATATTCAACAGAGTATTTGTGATTATTGACATTGGTAATTTATTAGTATACACTATTACCCTATGTCCATCGGTGCGTAACTGATCTACTAAATTATATGTGAACGAGTCAATGTTATCTAATAATACTATGTTGCTCATTATTAAAATAACTCCTCAGAAGCATGTGCTGTAGCAATTGCGCGTAAAACAGCCCGTGCTTTGTTACGACTTTCGTCTGCTTCCGATTGAGGTATGGAGTCAATCACTACACCAGCTCCTGCTTGTACTGTAGCTATTTGATTTGTAACATAAGCTGATCGTATAATAATGCATGTATCTAAACTTCCAGAACCAGTTAAATATCCAATAGCACCACCATAAGTATTACGCCGTGCGCCTTCAATTTCGTAGATAAGTTGCATAGCTCGAATTTTAGGAGCTCCAGTTAATGTACCCATATTCATGCATGCCCGATAGGCATGTAATACATCAAGATCATGGCGCAATTCTCCTACTACTCTAGACACTAAATGCATAACAAAAGAATATCTATCTACTCTTAACAAATCAGCTACATACCGACTACCTGCTTTGCAGACACGTGCTAGATCATTTCTTGCTAAATCTACTAACATTAAATGCTCGGATAGTTCTTTATGGTTTAAACGCATTTCTAATTCTATGCGGTTATCTGCATCTGTATCTAATGATCCGTCAATATGATAAGTTCTAGCTCGTGTTCCGGCAATGGGATAGATTTCAATTTGTCGAGTATCTGCATTATATTTTAAAGAACTTTCTGGAGAAGCTCCAAAAAGTGTAAATATTATGTCTTGCATAAAAAACATATAAGGGCTGGGGTTGTTAGTTTTTAATATATGGTATGCTGCTAATGGTGAAGGACATGGAAGGAAAAAACGTCGTGAGGGGACAGCTTGTAAAATTTCTCCTTGACGTATAGCTCGCTTTATTTTACGTATAATTTTTTTATATTTTTCATCATTTGGACTACAACGTAGTGTCATATTATGTATTTTTTGATATGGGATAGTTTGAGGTGTTTGATTTAGTTGGGTTTTTAATTGGTTCATTCTGGTTTCTAATCTATTTTTTTCTAAAGTGTTTGAACTAAATAAAGTACTTTGTAATAAAGCAGTGTGTTGTTGATGATCAAAAATTAATAATGTTTCAGCTAAGTAGAAACAGTAGTCTGGGCATTTATAAGTATTAATTAGTTTAGGAAAATACTCAAAGCAAGATATTAAATCATAAGAAAATAGACCGCCTAAAAATATGGCTTTAGGAATATGTTCCAGTGGTTGTGCTATCATTAATAATGATCGTAAACAATCAAATATTGAAATTGATTGCAAACGTGCATCTTCATCAAGCATTGTTTGTATTGAAGGAAATATTAATTTGATTTTGTCAACAGTTTTATTAATCTTTACTTGTGTTGGGAAAGTTTTTCCTAGTAATGGAAGTAGACTTGCACCATTTTTAGTGAGAGCTTCTATAGTGACATTTGCTCCATAAGCGGTAATACGTAATGCGCTGTCAATGATCATCATGCTTTCTATATTATGTTTCTTATTAATTTCTGATGATTCTAATAATAATGTCGAATTACGGTTATTGCATAATTGGTTAAAAACTTCTGCAGGATTAGCATGGTAACGTACCGGAATATTTAAACACTCTATATGAATTTTTTGAAATTCCATTATTTGATTTTTCCAGTTATTTATTAAGACTATATATTAACGGTTTGATGAAAATATTTTCAAGTATATTAAACATTCTCAATAACTGTTTAAATACTATTAAATGATTAAGTAGACAGAATATTCAGTTTTATCTTAATATGATTACGTATCTATTTTATAAAAGATATGAATGTGCATTATCTTAGTATTACTATCTTTTTTTAAAATGTCAAATTACAATTATTGTAAAGATAGTAAAACTGTTTATTCAATATAATTTTTTATGTGTTCTTATGGCAAGCAATTATATTTTGTGGTTTTTGATAGTATAATTGTTTTGATAAACATAAATATATCAAAATAATAAATTATAAATGTATGAAAGTAAATATTTGTATTATTTCTATTTTAGATTATTTAAATTTGTATTATATACATGGTATATGAATCGTTATTATTTTTGGTGTTGTATAGATTGAGTATTAATTATTATTTAATTTTGAACTAATTACCATATAGTTTTATTTTAGTTAATGGTGTATCTGATAAATTAACAAATATTAAAATAAAGTATTAACAAATAGACGTTATAGTTTTATTTTATTTTTTACAAATTTAGTATTAATTAAATTATATTAATCTAAGTATAGAAAGATATAGTAATAGTTCGTTAAAATTTAATAAAAATTTTTAATGAGTGTTTATTAAATTTAATGTATAAATATTTAACAAATTTTAGATTGTTAAATATTTATGTTAAGTGAAGAATTCAATCTTGCTATAAAATAGTTTTTTATGTATGCATTTAATTTGAATCGAGTATATAATTAATTTTAATTTAATAAAAATCATGTTTTGTATTAAAGAAAATAAAATTGATATATTTTATCTTTGATTATATGCACTTAAAATCTATTGAGAATTGGCAAATTAATTGTTTAAACACATTTTAATTATTTAAAATTGTTACTATTTATTATGGATTGTTGTATGTGCGATTGATTGTCAAATATAGATTGTTTATAGAAATATATGAAAATACGTTTGACTTAAAATCCATAAAGTTTATGGTACGTAGAATATGGGATCAAATGTTTGTGTATTATATATAATAAGTTATGGATTAGCAGTCGTTATGATGTTTGAGATATGTAATGATTAATATAATTTAGTATGGATAAAAATATTTATTATCTTTCTTTTAATCAGTAATGTAAACAGATATATAGAATAGTATTTATTTTTTGAAACGGGATTGTGTTGGATTTATAGAATATTTTAATTAAAGTATAGATTGTTTTCATGGTATTGAATATATTTCAGATGAAATTATGTCGTGTAAGTATGTATATACAATGTAGTAAATAATTTAAATGAAATATAAATCTATAGTAATTGCGTTTAGATATAGAAATAAAGTTTAGTGATATATAGAAATGTATTGTATTTATTTAGTATAAAATAAAAATGATTAATAATAGAGGGTGTATTTATATTAAGGATACATGATAACAATGTCTATTGTTAGATAAATTGGTTGTTAATTATATAAATTGGTGTTTTAAAGATGCTGATTAATTTTATTATTTAAATAATTTATATTTTTAATATTATTTATTGTAAATTGTGGTTGTATATATTTTAAGAAGTATAAAATTAAAAAAGTAAATTTTAAAACTTTTTATAATTTATTAACATAATTTTATCCATAGTTAATTAATAGTTTAGTATTATTAGAATTTTTCATATGGTTTGGATGATAACTGATATTATCTATTATAAATTAGTATTAATTTATAATAGATTTTTTGTATAAAAATAAAGTGTAATTATATTATAAATTTGGATATTTGATTAAATTTAAATAAATAATGTTATTATTTAATAAATTGTAAAAATTATAGAACCAATATTTTTAATCAATTTTATGTAGATGAAAGGAAATAATTTTTATATAAGGCATTAAATTAAATAATTGAATACATGAGCTATCTATTAATAACAGATTATTCATATTTGTTATAATGAGTCAGCATTTTGATAGTATTTAAATATAATTTAATAGTGTTTAAAGATAGTATTAATATAATTAAATGTATATATACATATAACTATGTATGTTATATGTATACTATTGATGTAGTTCCATACATAAATTAATTATAGAAATAGTATTCTGTAATAGAATACTTTAGTTTATGTTAATAACGCTATATAATAATTAACAGCTAATTATATTAGGTATTAATTATTTCTTATTAGTTATAAATAAATGTCCTAATTTAGATGCTTTAGTATCTAAATATCTAGAATTTTCTGGATTCCTTCCTACTATTAATGGAATTCGTTCTGTGATGTTAATACATGATGTATTTAAAATTTCTACTTTTTTTGGATTATTTGTTAGAATACGTATTCTTTTTACGTATAATAATTTTAAAATATCTGCACAAATAGTAAAATCTCGTTCATCTGGAGCAAATCCTAGACATTGATTTGCTTCTACTGTGTCGGCTCCGCTGTCTTGTAATGCATAAGCGCGGATTTTATTTAACAATCCTATGTTACGTCCTTCTTGTCGATGATAGATTAAAATACCGCGTTTTTCTTCTGTAATACAATGTAGTGCTGTTTTTAGTTGAAATCCGCAATCACAGCGTGAACTAAATAAGGCATCACCTGTTAAACATTCGGAATGTATTCGTGTTAATACTGGATCAGATCCAGTGATATTTCCGTATATTAACGCGACATGATTATGTCCGGTACATTTTTCTTCAAATCCTACCACTAAGAAATTGCCCCAAATTGTTGGTAATTTTGCTTCTGTTACACGCCTAAGTCGCATATTTGCTACCTCTTTAAAGATGTCATCAATACTGTTTGTTTTTATTAAAGAATAGATGGTTTCTTAACAGTTGCATTGTATTGGAAAAAATATGTCATATTATATGATATCTATATTATGGTTATTTGTAGCACAATATATTTTAGTTAATAACGAATCATTTAGTATATATGATTATGGTATGATGATACGTGTAATTACTAAAGTTTATTATATGTTTTATTTGTATAAAATATCTATAAATTATATGTGAATGTTTTATTATCAGTTATTTTTTTTAAAAACTATATGTAAAAGATAGTATTTATTAAATAATAAAAATTATATTATATAGTTATAAATATGAATATCTCTTAAAATTATAGAATGATAACAATGAAATATTCTGAATAGGATTTATAAGTATTTATTATAGATTGTTGATTTAGGATAAATTTTTTATATAAGCAATTCGTAACAGTTAGTGTTTAATTATATTTATAATGAGAATACGCATTATTGGTACCTAAAATATCATATGTATTTTAATTTTATTTTAACGTATAAATTAATATAATAATCAATATAAATCAATAACATTTATGTTTCAATTATATTATACGATTGTAATTTTGTATATTTTATTTTTGTGTTTTGAATGTTATTTTTAAGATCTAAATATATAAAAATTGTCAAAGATAATAAAATAAAATTATTAATTTTTATATCTTTTATAAGATTAATTGAATATAGTTGACAGTTACTAAATATATATTTAGTAATCAAATAAAATGATAATAATATTAAATAATATTTAATTTCAGACGATGTATTATAAGGTTCTATATGAACAAATATAATCAGAGTAGTGCCTGTATATTAAATATAATGATTTTAAAAAAATTAATTTTTAATCATGATGGTAAAGTTGTTATAAATTATTAAAAATTGTTGATTATTTATGTAACATTTTAATACTGACAATATCAGTTAGTATGTGAAGTAGTTTAAAAATGAATCTACTATGACTGGTTAACTTTTTGTAAATAAATTGATTAATATAACATGAGGTATTTGAATTTTAATTATTAGTTATAATGATTTAATAATTTGTGTAAATATAGGATTTTTTAGAAGATATTTTGTAGATTAATGGTTATTTGAACAGAATTAAATGGCGTGGTATATTTTTAAAATAATGGCAAGTAAATTTTGATTTGATCAATATCATCACATGTTTTTATCAATTAAAGTTATTTATTATTAAATAATATAGTTTATTTCTTTTTATGATAGAGGCATTTTAACATTTGTTTAATACTGTATATATCTATCCATTTGTTTTGATATTTTTAAAGTTATATGTTCAATGATACAAATATTTATACCTATTTTAGGTTATATTGCTATAATGGTGGCGTTTTTGATGTTTTTAGAAATATTTCAATGTTAATTTGTATACTTGGGAGTAAGAGATATTTTAATAAAAATATAGCAATAGTTATTAGATTAATCTTAAGTATTGTTTATATTAAACATATTTTAGTGTAATTACGATAAACTATCATAGTTTGGAGATTCAAGTATGGCATTGCTTAGTAATAAGCGGATTTTAATTACTGGGATGGCTAGTCATCGGTCGATAGCTTATGGGATTGCTCAGGCTTTATATAGAGAAGGAGCTGAGTTGGCTTTCACTTACCATACTAATAAATTAAAATCAAGAGTACAGAATTTATCTAAGAATTTTGATTCTGATATTATATTACCATGTGATGTATCTGAGGATTGTTGTATAGATCAGTTATTTATTGAATTAAAAAAAAAATGGTTAACTTTTGACGGGTTTGTCCATGCGATAGCATTTGCTCCTACTGAACAGTTACAGGGTGATTATATTGATACTGTTACCCGTGAAGGTTTTGCGTTGTCTCATGCTATTGGTTCTTATAGTTTTGTAGGAATAGCTAAAGCATGTAGAAGTATGCTAAACAGAGAAGCATCTTTAGTTACATTAACTTATTTGGGTTCTATACGCGCTGTACCCCATTATAATGTAATGGGATTAGTTAAAGCTTCATTAGAAGCCAATACTCGTTATATGGCTAATTCTATGGGACCAGAGGGAATTCGTGTGAATGCAATTTCTTGTGGACCTGTGCGTACTTTAGCTTCTTCTGGCATTAAGAATTTTAAAAAGATGTTATCATACTTTCAGAGACAATCACCTATGCGGCGTTCTATTTCTATAGAAGAAATAGGAAATGTTGCTGCATTTTTGTGTTCTAATTTATCGTCTGGAATTACTGGGGAAATAATTTATGTTGATGGTGGATTTAATATTGTTTCCACAATGAATGATGAAAAATGATTTATGTAAATAATCGTGTTATATTTTAAATGTAGTCTGTATGGTTACATTTGTATAGAGCATTATATATAAAGTTATTTTTTATTTTAAAGAGTTTGAATTATGGTGTTTTTAATTAAAATATAGTATAAATTCAAAATTTTTAACAAATAGCAATTAAAAATTGTTAAATATTTTTAATATCAGATCTATACCTAATAATAGGATATATGAATATGCAATATCGTATTGTGCCAGTTACTTCTTTTAATCAAAATTGTTCGATAATTTGGTGCGAAATAACGCATAAAGCAACTTTAGTAGATCCTGGAGGAGAAAGCAATAAAATACAAACAGAAGTGAATAAGTTGGATGTGAAGATAGATAAAATTTTATTAACTCACGGTCATATTGATCATGTTGGTAGCGCAGTCGAATTAAAAAAATATTATGGTGTTCCAATAATAGGACCAAATAAAGCTGATCAGATATTATTGGATAGTTTGATTACTCAATGTAATATGTTGGGTGTGGATGTTCCTCATAATACTGCTGCGGTTGTTCCGGATGTTTGGTTAAAAGACGGTGATATAGTACAGGTAGGGTATGAAGTTTTTAATGTATTGCATTGCCCTGGCCATTCTCCAGGGCATGTAGTGTACTGGAATAAAATACAGAAATTTATAATTATGGGAGATGTATTATTTAAAGAAAATATTGGTCGTACAGATTTGCCAGGAGGTAATATTACATCTTTAATTAATTCTATTAAAAATAAGTTGTTTCCGTTAGGAGACGAAATTGTTTTTTTACCGGGTCATGGTGCCCGGTCTACGATTGGGCACGAGCGTACAAACAACACTTTTGTCGTGTAAAATAAAGCTCGTTTATTTTACAGTGTAACATAATTTCATAACGTAGTTTCAGGGTATATACGTAAATGGAACAGATCATTATTTTATTTGCTAAGATGAAAACAATGATCTGTTTATTCAGATGTGGCTACGCTTCATTTAAAGTTTTAATAATAGATCTACACACATAGACGATATTATCACTTGATAAGCCAGCTAAGTTAATTCTGCCAGCGCCTACTAGATAGATACCGAAGGTGTCTCGTAGTTTCATTACTTGATTTTTATTTAATCCCATAAAAGAAAACATTCCACGTTGGTTTTTAATAAAACTGAAATCTATATTTTCGTTGTTATTTTGTAAAGTGTTAAAAAATGATTTTCGCATATTATTGATGTGTTCCCGCATGGTTTTTAATTCTTCTTCCCATATAGAACGCAAATTTTTGTTGTTTAATATTAAAGAAACAATAGATGCTCCATGAGCTGGTGGATTAGAGTAATTACCACGAATAATAACACGCAACTGACTTAACACTCGATTTGAATCATCGTTATTATTAGTTATTACAGTGCATGCTCCTATTCTTTCATTATATAATCCAAAATTTTTTGAATAAGAATTGCATACTATCAATTCTGCATTTTTTTTACAAAAAACATATAATCCTTCAATATCTTCTTTTAATCCACGAGAAAATCCTTGATAAGCTAGATCGAACAAAGGTAACCATCCATTTTTTTCCGATAATTCTGACAGAATATTCCATTGTTCAATATTAGGATCGATACCTGTAGGATTGTGGCAACAACAATGAAACAAAACTACATCATTAGATTTAACATTTTTTAAACTTGAATATAGTTCGTCAAAATTTAGTGAATGAGTTGTGTTATTATAATAAGGATAGGTGCATATTTCAAATCCTGCGGAGAGAAAGATATTTATATGATTTACCCAACTGGGAGAGCTTATCCATATTCGTTTGGATTTAGTATTTTTTACTATAAACTCAGCTGCTATACGTAATGCCCCAGTTCCTCCAGGTGCTTGAACGGTTCTTATGCGTTCTTTTGAAATAATTGAGCTATCATCATTTACTTCAAATAATAAACACTGAGTGGCTGTATTAAAAGAATGCATACCCTCTATGCTAAGATAATTTTTTGTGGTTTCATGTTTTAATAACCATTCCTCAGCTTGTTTAACACTAGTCAAAATAGGAGTATTTTTAATTTTATCAATGTATACGCCTATACCTAGATTTATTTTGTGTTTTCGTTCATCAGCGTCATAAATTTCTGATAAACCAAGAATTGGATCGGCAGGTGCCATTTTAATAGATTTAAACATAACGCACGTCCAAATTTATTGTAATTGTGCAGGATCTCCTATTTATATCAAAACTATTATTTTTTTCCAACTATTAATATTATATTTTTTAATTTAAATGTGAAATATAATGAATTTTATACTTTTGGATATTTATTATATCTTATAGATTATTTATTTTTAATATTGTAAAAACATATATTTTATTTATGTAAATTTATATAAATGTAATTTTTATTAAAAATTAATGTTATTTGGCACTCTAGGGAAAGGAATAACATCTCTAATATTTTTTATTCCTGTAACATATATCATCAATCTTTCAAAGCCTAGACCGAATCCTGAGTGAGGCACTGTTCCGTATCGTCTTAAATCGCGATACCACCAATAATTTTCCCGTGTTAAATTATTTTCTTGTAATCTTTGATCTAAGGTTGATAACCTTTCTTCTCTTTGTGAACCTCCAATTATTTCTCCAATTCCAGGGACTAAAACATCCATGGATGCTACAGTTTGATTATCATCATTTAAACGCATGTAAAAAGCTTTGATATTTTTTGGATAATTTTTTACCACTACGGGAGATTTAAAATATTCTTCTGATAGATATTTTTCATGTTCAGAAAATAAATCTGCTCCCCAATGTATTGGAATATCAAATTGTTTATTGCATATTTTTAATAATTTTATTGCTTCAGTATATTCTATGCAATTAAATTTAATATGAGTAAAGTTTTCTAATCGAGTGATGATATTTTTATCGATTTTATCAATGAAATATTTAATGTCATCATAGCGTTCTTTAAGGAGTATTATGATTATATTTTTAAGTAAAGATTCTGCTAAAACAATAATATCATCTAAAGTCATAAATGCTGCTTCTGGTTCTACCATCCAAAATTCAGATAAATGACGATTGGTATTGGAAAATTCTGCTCTAAAAGTTGGGCCGAAAGTGTATACTTTTGATAGTGCACAAGCATAGGCTTCAGCATTCAATTGACCTGATACTGTTAAAAAAGCTTCTTTACCAAAAAAATTACGGGTGTTATAAGTATTCGTTTTTTCTTTTGAGTTATTTAAAAATTTCTGGTTTTTTGAAGTAGAAACACAGAACATTTTTCCATTTCCTTCAGTATCATATGCAGTAATTATAGGCGTAGGAACCCATATAAATCCTTGTTTGTGCATAAAGTTATGAATAGCTTGTGATAATGTATGTCTGATGCGTGCAACAGCTCCAATTATATTGGTACGTGGTCTTAAATGAGAAACTTCACGTAGATACTTCATGGTGTGGTTTTTAGCTGTTATTGGATAAGTGCTGGGGTCTTCTATCCATCCTAATATTTTAACATTTTTTGCAATTACTTCGACACGTTGTTTCATTCCAATGGATTCAGATACGATGCCGTCAATTGTAACTGAGCAACCACTAGTCAAATGTAATATTTCGTTTTTATAATTGTATAAATTATCGTACGCAATTATTTGTAGTGGGGTTATACAAGAACCATCGTAGATATCAAGAAAGGAAATTTTAGCTTTAGAATCACGTCGGGTGCGAACCCAACCTTGTATAGTAATTTCAGTATTTTTCGATATATAACCGCGCAATATATCTGCTACTGATACTACATTCATATTATGGTCCTCCAAATTTTTTAAACTGACAATATTTCTGTGTTATTTATAATTTCAATTAAAACATACAATATTGTATGTTTTAATTGAATAAAGATATTACGAGATATAGTGTATATAACTTTTTGGGATATATTTGTGTCTGCGTCATAAATAATTGTTATAATTTAATACAGTATTTGATTTAATTAATATATGTAAGTATATCAGAATATTGTATTTTTTTTGAATAATCCAACTTTTAAGTCAGTTGCGGTATAAATTATTTTCCCATCACATAATACTTCACCATCAGCCATGCCCATAGTTAGTTTTCTGTTAATAATTCTGCGGAAATGAACAAGATAAGTAACTTTTTTAGATGTAGGCAAAATTTGACCAGTAAATTTTACTTCTTTTACTCCTAAAGCACGGCCTTTCCCTTCTCCTCCAAGCCACCCAAGATAGAATCCTACCAGTTGCCACATAGCATCTAATCCTAAACATCCTGGCATAACTGGGTCTTTTATGAAATGACAGTTGAAGAACCACATGTCTGATTGAATATCTAATTCTGCTTCTATAAATCCCTTATTGTAATTTCCCCCATTTTTAGTCATTTTTATTACTCGATCCATCATAAGCATATTAGGAGCTGGAAGTGTAGGTCCATTTTTGCCAAATAATTCGCCTCTGCTAGAAGCTAATAGATCTTCTTTTGTATATGATTCACGCCTATTAATCATAGTATATCTCATTCTATGTATGTATCTTCTTGTATTAAAGATAATAAAATATAATAATTACTAAATGTGAATACACCATACGGTGAAAAACAGTTATTTTATAATATATAGTTGTTTTATTAGATAATAAAAAATTTTTTATTAAAAAATTTTAAGTTATTACGATCTAATGAAATTTGGGTTTTATTATAAATAATTATAAATTAATTCTATTATATTTAACACGATCGTGATGTAATAAAATTTAGTATAATAGCTGGCGGTTTAATATTTGAGGTAGTAATTAATATATATAAAGTATGGAATCTATACCTTATAAAATTAGAGGAATGATTAGTTAAATCGTATAATTTTAATTATAGTTAATTATTGTGTTATTTATTGAATTTCATGCTGAGTCATAAGTAGGGGTAGATAGCAAAAATAAATTTAGAGTTGATTATAGTATATTATGGTAGTAGCTTAGTTAGTAGATAATCTGCTAGAAAAAGTAAATATAGTGGGTGCAATTATATATTTCATAAGATTCGCTATATAGCAGATTTTATGGTACATGAGTAGTTAATTTCTTAGTCGTGGTGTTTGAAGTTGTAAACGAATGGATGCAGAAAGTTCATCTAAAGTGCTTTGATCCGGATGTATATGGGTATCCTCGTATCCTAATTGTACTTCTGCTAAATAAGTATGTATAGGCTTTCCGTTTTCATCTTCCATCACGACATGATACCATGGAGATTTACGTAAAGTATCGTTTTTTGTAATTTCATCTAAAGTCGGTTTTTCAAGAGAATATTCCGGATCTATATCTATTACTACTCCTAGATACCCTAACAGTTTGTGTCGTACTTGTTGCCCGATCCCAAATTTACTAGTTATCATATAATCTCCTGTAAAATATTATCTATTGGGAACAATAGATATGGGACGATATAGTAAAATCAAGGGTAAATTATTATTAAGTGAATTAAATATAAATAAAGAATTATTTTTATTATTTAGTTTTGGAGAAGTGTAATGGATTCTATTTTAAACGTTGATTTTATAATAAAACAATTTATCTTAAATCCTAACCAGAATTTATTATACTATAAACATTTAACAGGTTTAGGAAGCCCTGAAATTTTTGCGATTTTTTGAGCTACAGATCCTTTTGGGAATAATCGAGCAAGAAATTGACTATTTCCTTTTTCTTGACCATATTTAAGTGCTATGGCATTAATTAATATTCTTATTTTTGGTAATGCGTTGAATTCCATGTAGAATTTACGTACGAAATATATAATTTCCCAATGTATCGTATTCAGTGTAATACCTTCTAGTTTAGCTATATTGATCGCAATATCTTCATTCCAGTCTTCAATATGAATTAAATAGCCTTGCTCATTAATATTTGCGTTTATTTGGTTGTATTTCATAAATTTCTCCCAAATTGTTTTAATCGTTGTTATTATTGAACAATAATACTCAGAAAGTTTAATAGTATTTAAATTTAAATATAAATAGAAGAAATATTCTTTATTGGTATGCGCATTTTAATAATTATATATTTTGTACAATTTTGTTATTAAATATATCTTATATATTAAGTTTAATATATACTTAATATTATTTTTAGATCATTATTTATGGGAATTATTTTTTAAATATTTGGTATTATCTTAAATATAAGACCAATAGTTTTGATTGTATACTTTTCATTTTATATAAAAATATGGATGTTGTACTGCTAGGAATTAACAGAACTAATTTTATTATTTTAATTTTTGGAGGAGTGGCCGAGTGGCTTAAGGCGCCGGTCTTGAAAATCGGTAGTGAAAAACATTCTAGAGTTCGAATCTCTACTCCTCCGAGAGATTGCATTAATTATGATGTTCAACAAGTATTTTATAAATTGATTAACATATTAGAATAATTAATATTATTGGCATGAGGATCATATTCAAAACATATAATTTTTATATTAATTATTTTATAGTAGTAGGAATTAGTATAAAACTACAGTGAATTTAAGAAGGTTTAGTATTATAAAATCTCATTGTATTATTATAGCAGGAAGATGGATCCGGGATTTACTCTGGGTCGTGTAGGATTTGAACCTACAACCAATTGATTAAGAGTCAACTGCTCTACCATATTGAGCTAACGACCCAATCACCTCTGTGGTAATAGTAACATACTAGAATTGAAATTGTAGCTCTGAGTATCGATTATTTTTAAAATTATGGCAATCTTGTTATGTATAACAACAATTTTGAGGTGTTTTGAAGATAATTTGATTTATTTGTGTTTTATACATAATATAATGGAAACTACGTGTCAGTGAATAATTACCGCATTTAATATAGCGTATATTTTGCAATATAAGTATGTTGTTGCTGTACGTATCTAATACGTAGCCAGGTTTAAAGATTAATAGTATTGTAATTATATTAAATTAGTTATTTTAAGTATTATGGATTTTATTAATATACCAACATATCTTACTTTATTTAGAGTTGTTGTAGCGCCATTGTTTACAATGTTGTTTTATTTACCCATGAGTTGGGCGCCGATGGTGTGCACTGTTACATTTTTTATTGCAGCTATTACAGATTGGTTTGATGGATTTTTAGCTCGCCGTTGGCAACAAACTACTAATTTTGGTAAATTTTTAGATCCAGTCGCAGATAAAGTGATGATAATTGCAGCGCTTGTTTTAATAGCTGAGCATTTTCATGTGTGGTGGGTTACATTACCCGCCTCTAGTATAATTATCCGTGAAGTTATTATATTAGCATTACGCGAATGGGTAGCGGGCATTGGTAGTAGTAATAGAATTAAAGTGTCTTGGATTAGTAAAATTAAAACATGTGTACAAATGTTAGCTTTAACTGCATTATTGTGGAGTCCTTATGAGTGGATAGTGATTGCAGGAGTTATTGCATTATATGTTTCGGTTTTATTAACGTTTTGGTCTATGTGCGCTTATTTATATTATGCGTGGCATCACTTATTTAGTAGTTGCTGATTTTGCATAATGTAATTGTGATATTGAAAATGGCTTTGATAATGGTTAATATTTCTAGTTTTTAAATCTAAAATTTATATTTTTAAAATTTAAATATTTAGTTGATCAGTGTAATCAATAATAAATTTATAATGGATTTTGTCGATGCATAAGTAAAGTGTATTAATGTTTAATTAATTTAATATGATTTTTAATTGTGTCACATTTGTTTTACGTTATTTATGTAGCGCGTTGGCAGAGTGGTTATGCAGCGGATTGCAAATCCGTGTAGCTCGGTTCAATTCCGAGACGCGCTTTTTGTGTTTAATAATAGCCCGGGTGGTGGAATTGGTAGACACAAGGGACTTAAAATCCCTCGGCTTTAGCTGTACGAGTTCGAGTCTCGTCCCGGGTAGGGTTGATTTAAAAAACGTGTGTACTAAAAGATTGTTTAAACATTAAAAATAGCTCTTTATTCAATTTAATAATAATTGGTTGTTATTAATTTATTTTGATACGAAATATTATATATACTTATGTGATATGATGACTGCAAGTGTTATTTGTTTTTAGTTTTTGCTAAGTTTGTGCGTAATATTTATCGGTATACCAGAACGATTTTCTAGTGCTTCATTAACTATTTTGTAATCTATGCTAGTATCATCAATTAAAATGGATGGTATCTTTTTTTTTAAATATGCTATTGCTGATGTGTTTAAATGATTTTCCTCTTTATCATGAGATAATGGATTATGGACTTCAAGATATTGCATGCCGTTTGTTTCAATAGTGCTTTTTATAGGTTCATTAATGAATTGCACTTTAGTACCTACAGGTACAATTTTAAAAAGAAATTCAATATCTTTGGGACGTAATCTAATACAACCGCGAGTTACTCTGAGTCCAATACCAAAGTTACTATTAGTTCCATGAATTGCATAGTTTTGACCTAAATATAAAGCATATAGTCCCATTGGGTTATCAGATCCTGCTGGAAATATTGTAGGCAGAACTTCTCCACGTTTGATATATTCATCACGCATATTCTTGGTAGGGATCCAAACTGGGTTTTTTTTTATGTTTTACTGAAGTTGTCCAGTAATATGGTGTTGCGTTTTCGATTGTTCCGATAGCAATTGGTAATATAATGACAGTATTACTATTTTCAGGATAGTAATATAATCGCATTTCAGCGCTGTTAATGACAATACCTAAATGGGGCGTGTTGGGTAAAATTAATTGGTGTGGAATGATTAGTTTTTTTTCTGAATCCGGAAGATATACGTCAACATTTGGATTAGCTTCTAACATATTACTAATTCCCACTTGAAACCGTTCAGAAAAAAATTCGAGAGGGTGTATATTGTTTTTAGGTGTGACAATTTCTAAATTTTTTCCAACTAATCTATTGCTACCCTCAGGTAACGTATAAACAATAGAATAGGCAAGATAATGGCTTAATAATCCTATTAGGGTAAATATCACATTATAAAAATATACTTTTACCTTCATAAATACTTGTATTACTGCTATTGAATTTATGTTTAAATTACATTTAATGTGCAACAACAAATATTGTGTACATTCATTTTTAATAGTTTTTAAAAAATTTAGTATTCATTTATAATCAAATAAAAAATTTATACCATACAACAAAATTATAGTCAATGTTGATAATATAAATAATAATTTTGTGTGTCGATTCGTAAAATTATTTTTTAATTAAATGAAAGTATCTTAAGAAACTATATTATATTACAAAGTTTTATGAATATGAGAACTGTGTCTAGTATTTATTTTTGTTGTTTTTATTTTGATCATATATGTAATTTTGTGGTTATTTGTTGATATTTAAATAATTTTATATTTTGGGGTATAACTTTTTATTTTATGAATTAATATAAAGAAGATTCTCCAGGTGGACGAGTTTTAAATCTACGATGTAGCCACATGTATTGATCAGGAGCTAATAGAATCACTTGTTCGATGACTTTGTTAATATGTTTGATCATATCAATATTGGTTTCTATAGGTATTTCATCTTGTTTGTTTGGTAAAATTAATAATTCATATCCGATAACATTAGGTAATCTGCGTGCTACAAAAGGAACAATTGCAGGTTTAGCTATTTTTGTGAGTATATAGGTTCCGATTGTACTTGCAGCATTTGATACCGCGAATAGGGGAACAAATACACTATTTTTATATCCATAATCGTGGTCTGGTGCATACCAAACAATTTCACCATTTTTTAAAGCTTTAATCATGCCTTTAATATTAGCACGATCTAACATCATTTTATTAGATCTTAATCTTCCTTTAGTTTGTAACCAATCTAATAATGGATTATTGTTAGGACGATAAACGCCAATGCCTGGATTTATTATACCTAAAATTCTAGCGCCTAATTCTAAGGTAAGAAAATGCATTCCGATTAGTAATATACCTTTATTTTTTTGTTGTGCTTGTATTATATTTTTTAGTCCGTTAATCTTAAACCAACGTTTAATTCTATGTTCTGACCAAAACCAAGCCATTCCAGTTTCAAATATTCCCATACCTATTGATTCACAATTTTTATTGAATAAATCTTTTTGCTCTTGATTGGGTAAATGAGGAAAACAGAGCTCTAAATTTCGTCGAATTATATGCATACGATTTAGCATAAAATATTTTGTAATACGACCAACTCTAGTACCAAGATAGTGTATTATGGGATAGGGGAGTAATACTAAAATATATAGTGTTCCTATTCCTAACCAAATAAACCAGAATCGTGGGTGTAAAAAAGAATAATTAAAAACTGGAAGTTTCTTCATGTCTAAGTAATTGTATCAAATGAATACATAAACGTATAAGTATATATTTATCAATAAATTGCGATTACTATATTATCTAATAAAATCTGTATAATTTTTAGTTAATAAAATTGTAAACATTCTTTATATACATGTTTTTAGGTAAAAAGCTATGTTTATGTTAATTAATCGTTTGTATTAAGTTGTGATAATATTATCTGATTTGTCTATCTTTTAAATAAGTTTATTTTATAAAAAAAATTAAAATTAATCTTTTAAGATTTAAATGTTTATCTAGACATATGTAAAATAATTGCATTAAAATTAATTTTTAGAAATTATTTAGTTACTATTTAATAGCATTATTGCATTTTTTATGATCATTTTTGTACTGACGTTGTTGTTGTAAGCGCTGTTTGAGATTTATACGAAAATGCCGAGAAGAACGGCGCAATCGACGAATAAGCCGTGGATAGTTACAGTGATTTTTCCCTTCTTGGTGATATATTTTATTAGAATGTGTAATATCATTATGATTGATATATGGATAGTGGATAACAGTATTATTAGTAGTTTTAGTATGTTTAGTAAAAGTAGTATTTAACTTAGTAGCTATGATTCTTTTTTCAAGAATATGGGAATGTGATGTATTATTTGTTTTATAATGGCTTATACTTATAGGCATTAATTCTTCGTTTGTTGTTATATTTATTGGATATTTAAATTGATTTGTTTTGAACCGTATCCAAGGTTCTAAGTTATCTATTTTCTTTAAGTTTTTATGTTCAATATCTTGGTTATATCTTTTTTTACATTTTTGTTCGGATATTTTTTTTATTATTTTTTTGATGGATAATTTTTGATTAAGATAGCCATAACCAAATTTAATTTTGTTAGTATTTTTAATAAATTTTGATAGAGATATAATGTTATTATTGTTTTTATCGAGATAATTTTTTATTTTTTCATTATTATTTAAGTCAATTTTATGTTGTATATTGTTATTATATTTTTTTTTACTATTATAATTAACATATTTAGAGTAATAATTTTGATGTAATTTATAATTATAATTTAAATTTTGGGATGTTTTGGTTTTATGTAAAAATTTAAAATATATCCAACTAATATATTTTTTTATTATTTCTAGTAATTTTTGTTTTATATTATTAAGCCATGAAATTTCTTTTTTTGATTTAGATTGTAACGTATAATTTATATCATGAAAAATATTATTGTAAGTAAATGTTACATTTGGAACGATATCTGTTTTTAGTCGTAGTTGTTCTGAATTATCAGTGTAAAATGAAGGCGTTGTTTCTCCTGATGATTGAATTGATTCATGATTTTGATTTGTTGCTAACAAATAACTTGGTTTGTTATTTATTTCTCCTTTGCGTATACGGCGTACTTCATAGTTTGGAGTTTTCATGTGTTCATAAGGAACTATGATAGCGCGTACTCCTTTTTGTCGTTGTTCTATATCGCTAATGGCTTTTCGTTTTTCATTAAGCAAATATGAGGCGATGACTACTGGAACGATAGCGTGTACTTCATAGGTATTATTTTTTAGCGCTTCTTCTTCAATTAAACGTAAAATAGACAAGGATAAAGATTCATTGTCGCGAATACTGCCTGTTCCGCTACAGCGTGGGCAAATATAATGACTTGATTCTCCTAATGATGTACTTAGCCGTTGTCTAGATAATTCTAATAAACCGAATTTAGAAATACGTCCTATCTGAATGCGAGCACGATCTTGATGTACTGCTATTTTTAAGTTATTTTCAATTTCACGTTGATGTTGAATTGAGGTCATATCTATAAAATCTATAACAATTAAACCAGCTACGTCACGAAGACGTAGCTGACGTGCTATTTCATCGGTTGCTTCTAGATTAGTATTAAAAGCTGTATCTTCAATATCTAATCCTTTGGTAGAACGTGAAGAATTAATATCGATTGCTGTTAAAGCTTCAGTGGTATCGATAACAATGGATCCTCCAGATAACAGTCGTACTTCACGTTGAAATGCTGATTCTATTTGGGACTCTATTTGATAGTGACTAAATAAAGGAATATCTCCGTTATATGATTTTATCTTTTTAGCGAAATCTGAACGACCTAAAGAAATTAGATGTTTTTTGGCTAGATTTAAAATTTGAGGATTATCAATTAAAATTTCTCCTATGTCTGGACGTAAGTAATCGCGAAATGCACGTACGATAACGTTACTGTCTTGATGAATTAAAAAAGGAGCTAGTTGATTAGTCGCGGTATTTTTAATAGTTTCCCAATGTTGTAAGAGAGAAGTTAAATCCCATTCTAATGCTTCAATAGATTTTCCTACTCCAGCAGTACGAATAATTAAACTCATTCCTTCGGGTAAATTTAAAGTAGATAGAGTTTCTTTTAATTCTACACGGTCATTACCTTCAATACGTCTTGAGATTCCTCCAGATTTAGGGCTATTTGGCATAAGTACTAAATAACTTCCTGCTAAACTAATAAACGTGGTTAGTGCAGCGCCTTTATTTCCTCTTTCCTCTTTGTCTACTTGTACAAGTAATTCTTGTCCTTCGTATAAAATTTCTTTAATATTAAATTTATTGTGGGAAGATGATGAAGAAATAAAATACTCATGAGTAATTTCTCTTATTGGAAGAAATCCGTGTCGTTCAGCTCCATAATCTACAAATACTGCTTCTAAACTAGGTTCTATTCGAATAATTTTACCTTTATAAATATTTGCTTTTTTTTGCTCATGACCTATCGTTTCAATATCTAGGTCATATAATCGTTGTCCATCTACTAATGCTACTCGTAACTCTTCTTTTTGAGTAGCGTTAATTAACATTCTTTTCATTATAATTTTTACTCAATGTTGATATATTGAAATGTAGATACTTTAATTTAAATATCTAATAGTTTTCAGTATTATTCTAAATTTGATATTCAATAGATTTTCAGTAATAACTTAAATATATAATTATTTTTATTTATAAGGTATTTGATATTATTAATAACTATATATTTATGCAAACTATAATATTAGTTACTGATAGATTATTACATTCACATAACATTATTTATGATGATGTGCGTTATGTGTATTTTTTGTAATATATTTTTTATAAGTAATTTTATTGTAATTATATGAATCAATAGCTATGCCTAATAACAAATTAAAAAATAATAATTGTAACAGGCTAAAATAGCTTAAATTAAAGAATAAATACATAAAATTAATATAATTAATTATTTTAAAATTATTAATTTTTTTAATATTTAACTATACTTGTACAGATACATATTTATATACATTATTATTTTTTAATTTGTTATTATATTCAAACAATTACGTAATTACTATGGTTTCTTATGAAAGAACATGATATTCATGTACATTTTATTATAATTTCTGAAAATTTTTCTGGTCAAAGGATTGATAATTTTTTGAATACTTATTTTAAAGTAGTGCCTAAATCTATGATTTATAGAATTATACGAACTGGCGCAATACGTATTAATAAAAAAAGAATTAAATTTCAATATAAGCTGCAAATAGGAGATGTATTACGAATTCCCCCAGTAAGAAGGACATATTCAAATGGGTTTAATATAAAATATATGAAGGAAATTGCTTTCTTGCAGAATATTATAATTTATGAAGATGATTATTTATTAGCACTTAACAAACCAGTTAGCATTGCTGTGCATGGAGGAAGTAGTCTTAAGTTTGGTATTATTGAGGGATTACGAGCGTTGCGCCCTAAGGATCAATTTTTAGAGTTAGTACATCGTTTAGATCGGGAAACTTCTGGCGTATTATTAGTGGCTAAAAAACGGACTGCTTTAGTGTTTTTACATGAACAGCTACGTTCAAAAAATATGAAGAAAGAATATTTGGCTTTAGTACATGGAAAATGGGACATAAATGTAAAGATAATATCTGAGCCGTTGTTAAAGAAAACCGTTGTATTGAACAATAAGATTATTGATAGAGATTCAGAAAAAAAGAAATTATCCACGACTCATTTTCAAATTAAAGAGCAATTTGAAAGAATAGCAACTTTACTGGTAATCAAACCCATTACTGGACGTACTCATCAAATTAGGAAACATACTAAATATTCGGATCATCCTATTGTGGGAGATCGTATGTATGGTGACTATAAATCTAATATTCAATTTGAACAATTTGGATTTAATCGATTATTTTTGCATGCTTCTATGTTGTGTTTTATTCATCCAAAGACAAGAAAAAATTTCCATGTATATGCACCATTAGATCCACTATTTTACAATTGCTTATCTTTTTTGAGAAAATTAACTATGACTAATTCTAATTCTTCATTAGAAAGTATTGTAAAAAATATAGATAATAGTTAAAAATTTTTTATTAATGTAATGCAAATAAATTATATATATATCTTAAAATTAAAAGAAAAATATCGTAATTTTTGTTGTTTTATATCTTGACGTAATTAATCCCATACTAGAAGATATCGTATATTATATTAACTCTTAATAAGTTTAGCATTATTTCTTTGTATCATAAAGATATAATTAACAAAAATGTTGACTGAATTACGTATTTTTTGTAAAAGGACAAATTTTAATATTACTAAATGATAGGTTTTATACCGATCGTGTAATCAATTATGTTTAAGTTAATATTATTGAACAATATTTAGATGATTTTATCTTAAAAATAAAAGTTAACTGATTATTTTAATAGGTTATGAATAATGTATGTGTTTAATAATTTTAATTGTAAACGATTATAAATAAAATTTATATGTTTAGGGTATAGTTACGCAATCCTGTATATAGGATGAAATTTATTTAAATAGTTTAGTTTTATTAGATATATTATTTAATTTTATTATTGAGGTGATGTATTAATATGATTGATAGTGCTGACGACTTGGAGTCGGTGCTAACTGGCTTAGATACGTATGTGACTATGAGAAGTTCAGTAAGTTTTTAAAATTAGAACAAGAAATCATACATTATTATGTGTAATGTTAATAATTAAATAATATACTATGATTTATATATAGTTTAGTATATATATGTATGGGTTTGACAATTCTATCACTTTTATTTAATCCAAATAAAAGTGATAGAATTTCTTTGTAATTGAACCAAAATAATATAGATAGGTTTAATATATGCGGATTGATTGAATAATCGAATAAAGTATGTTTGATAGTAAAATATGTTTTATAGAATGAAATTAGAAAATATTATTAAATTTTAAAAATGTATCATATTTAATTAAATAAGCATGCATTTTAATTGTTTGGTCGATAATAATTAATATGATACTAGTTATCTAGTAAACAAATAATATTAAAATAGAACAAAAGGGGTACAATATGGCTGTACAGCAAAATAAGTCTACTCGTTCTACAAGAGGAATGCGTCGTTCTCATAATGCAATACGTTCAGCTGCTATATCAGTAGATCGAATATCTGGAGAAATACATCGACGCCATTGTATTACTTTTAATGGATTTTATCGCGGAAAAAAAATGATTGAGAAGTGATTTTTGAATAATGATATACAGCCACAAAATGTGGTTCTTGCATTAGATGCGATGGGTGGTGATTTCGGTCCAGTCGTGACAGTGCCTGCTTCATTACAAGCATTGTCTTTGTATCCGCAACTTGAATTGTTACTTGTTGGCAATCCTAATATGATTTTACCTATTTTGTCAGCATCAAGATCTGAATGTCTTGATAGATTAACTGTTATTCCATCAAAATTGGTAATAAGTGGAGATATTAGGCCTGCGCAAGCAATTAGAGTAAGTAAAGATACTTCGATGCGTGTGGCTTTAGAGCTGATTAAGTCAGATCGCGCTCAAGCTTGCGTTAGCGCAGGTAACACAGGTGCGCTCATGGGATTATCTAAATTAGTTCTTAAGTCTATAAACGGTATCGAACGTCCTGCTTTAACAACATTACTGCCACACCAAAAACAAGGAAAAACTGTTATTTTAGATTTAGGGGCTAATATTTCATGTGATGGTGCAATGTTAGTACAATTTGCAATTATGGGTTCGGTATTATCAGAACAAATTTTGGGAATAAGTAATCCAAGAGTGGCATTATTAAATATTGGATCAGAAGAAACTAAAGGATTAGATAATATTCGTCATGCTTCAGAGATATTACGCACCATTTCATCAATGCATTATATTGGTTACATTGAAGCAAATGAGTTATTAATCGGAAGAACAGATGTTTTAGTGTGTGATGGTTTTGTTGGTAATATTACTTTAAAGACTATGGAGGGAGTCATAAGAGTGATTTTATCGACATTGAAATCATCAAACAAAGAAAATAAGTTGAATTGGTTTATGCAAAGTATTAATTTTTGGATAAGTAAGTATCTATTTAATAAATTTAGTCAATTTCATCCTGATTGGTATAATGGTGCTTATTTGATAGGTTTACGTAATACAGTAATAAAAAGTCACGGTGCGGCTAATCAACGCGCATTTGTTGCTGCTATTGCACAGGCAATTCATGCTATAGAACGAAAGATTCCAGAAAGGATCTCTGCTCGATTAAGTACAGTATTATCTAAAAAATAATAATTAAATATACATGTTTACTAGAATTCTTGGAACAGGGAGTTACTTACCTCAACACATTAGATCTAATGTTGTTTTAGAAAAAATGGTAGATACATCGCATGAATGGATTGTTGCTCGTACTGGTATTCAAGAACGTAGAATTTCTAGTTCTGACGAAACTGTGGCTAAAATGGGTTATCTTGCTGCTAAACGAGCTTTAGATATGTCTTGTATACATGCTGATAAAGTAGGTATTATTATTGTTGCAACCACTTCTTCTAGTCATGCATTTCCTAGTTCAGCATGTCAAATTCAACGCGATTTACATATACGAGATACTATTGCTTTTGATTTGTCAGCAGCTTGTTCTGGATTCGTTTATGCGTTGGGCGTAGCAGATCAATATATAAAAAGCGGAAGCGTGGATTATGCTTTAGTTATAGGATCAGATACTTTAAGTCATACTTTAGATCCTAGCGATCGTGCGACATTAATTTTGTTTGGTGATGGAGCAGGTGCGGTAATACTTGGTCGTTCAAAAACACCAGGTATTATTTCTACTCATTTACACGCAGATGGACATCATGGAGATTTACTAACTCTTCCTAATTATAATAGAAAAAATCCGACTATATCTAATTATTTAACAATGTCTGGAAATAAAGTATTTAAAATAGCCGTTGCTGTTTTAGCGCGTGTTATTGATGAAACTCTTAATATTAATAATTTGCATCAAGATGAATTAGATTGGCTAGTACCTCATCAGGCTAATTTGCGAATTATTTCTGCTACTGCTAAAAGATTAGATATGGATATGAAAAAAGTAGTCGTTACGCTTGATAAACATGGAAATACATCTGCTGCTTCTGTTCCCTTGGCTTTGGATGAAGCTGTTCGTGATGGTCGTATTAAATCAGGCCAATTAGTATTATTAGAAGCGTTTGGGGCCGGGTTTACTTGGGGTTCAGCGTTATTACGATTTTAATATAAGAGAGAAGTATTATTATGAATACATCATTAGCTATAGTATTTCCAGGACAAGCGAGTCAAAAAGTAGGGATGTTAAAAACTCTGGCAGTACATTATTCGTTAGTAGAAGAGACTTTTTCTGAAGTATCAGAGGTGTTAGGTTATGATATATGGAAATTAGTGCAATATGGATCTGTTACAGAACTAAATAAAACTTATCGAGCGCAACCAGCTATTTTAACAGCTTCAGTAGCAATTTGGAGAATATGGAGACAACAAGGAGGTTGTATGCCTAAAGTAATGGCAGGTCATAGTTTGGGAGAGTATTCTGCTTTAGTATGCGCAGGGAGTATGGACCTATGTTCTGGGGTTAGATTAGTAATGATACGTGGTATGTTGATGCAAGAAGCAGTCCCGCATGGACGTGGAGCTATGTCTGTAATTATTGGTCTAAATGATGATGTTGTTTTTGAGTTTTGTAAAGTAGCGCAACAAGATCAAATTGTTTCTATTGCTGGTTTTAATGCACCTGGACATGTAGTTATTTCTGGGCATAAAGAAGCAGTAGATCGTGTTAATTTATTTTGTAAAAATGCAGGAGCAAAATATATATGTGTACTTCCAATTAGTGTTCCAGCGCATTGTGCATTAATGAAACCGGTAGCTAAAAAGCTCAGGAAAGAATTAGAAAAAATAACTATTAAGACTCCTAATATATCAGTGTTAAACAGTACTGATGTATATATTGAGCAGGAACCAGGAGCTATTCGTAGCGCGTTAATACGGCAACTATATACTCCAGTGCGTTGGAGTGAGATCGTGCAATATTGTATTCAGCAAAAAATTGAAAAATTTTTAGAAATGGGCCCGGGAAAAATATTAACTAGATTGATACGTAGTACTGTTAGTAATGTGTTTAGTTTGTCAGTAAATGATCCTGTTTCGTTATCAGAAGCAATGAAAATTAATTGGAATTAATATATTTGTATAGGAGTGCATGCAAGATGACTTTTAATGAAAAAATTGTCTTAGTAACTGGTGCTCGTCGTGGTATTGGTCGCGCTATTATTGAAATGTTTTCAAAATATGGAGCTACTGTAATAGGCACTGCAACTAGTGAGTTGGGTGTTAAAGATATTAATACGTATTTAGGGAGCCAAGGAAAAGGGATGGAACTAGATGTTACTGATCAATCTTCTATTGATATTTTTGCGAAAAAGATGCATCAAGAATTTGGAAACATTGATATTCTAGTAAATAATGCTGGTATCGTTCAAGATAATATTTTGCTACATATGAGAGATAATGAGTGGCAATCTGTTATTGATGTCAATTTGACTGCTGTATATCGTATGTCTAAATTAGTAATAAAATCAATGATAAAGAAACATTATGGTAGAATCATCAACATTGGTTCCGTGGTAGGTACTATGGGTAATGCTGGACAAGTAAATTATTCAGCTGCTAAGTCTGGATTAATTGGTTTTACAAAGTCTTTAGCTCGTGAAGTTGCTTCTAGAGGTGTTACAGTTAACCTGATATCACCAGGATTTATTTGCACGGATATGGTTAAAAAATTCACTGATCAACATAAAAATGATATTTTGTCGAAAATACCAGTTAATCGTTTTGGAAATCCCAAAGATATTGCTTATGCTGTGATGTTTTTCGCTTCTGATTATTCAGAATATATTACTGGACAAACAATACATGTTAATGGAGGAATGTATATGGGATAATTATGTGATGTATTTATTAAAGATTGAAGAAAGAAGGTATGACTTTTAAATTGCCGGGATAGTATGATAGTTTTTATTTTTTAAAACTATCGTATGAGCGTGTTTTGATAGGAAAATGAAGAATATGAATAATACTATAGAAGAAAAAGTAAAAACAATTATTTCTGAACAATTGGGGGTTAAAAAAGAAGAAGTTGTGAATCATGCTTCGTTTGTCGATGATCTTGGGGCTGATTCTCTTGATACTGTTGAGTTGGTGATGGCATTAGAGGAAGAATTTGATACTGAAATTCCAGATGAAGAAGCTGAAAAAATTACAACTGTCCAAGCAGCAATAGACTTTATTAGTAATAATCATCAAAATAAAAACAATTAATTATAAGGAGGTATGATATTTTACTTATGTTAGCGTATAAGTATTTTTTAGTAAATTGATAAATTGTTTTACAAGTAAGAAATGGTAAATATAACATATTATATTAATAATATATGAAAATTAAAAATAGTAATTTGAAAAATTAGTACATTGATATTTTTGTTAACGTTGATATTAATTTTTTAATTACAATACTGTAATATATCATAAGCATTGTAAATAATTAAATCACAATGAAACTTATTATTTAGAAGCAGAGGGTGGGTAATAAAGTATAGATTTAGTAATTGTAAATATTATGTCAAGAATAAATAATTATATTTATTGAATATTATAAATTATACAATTTATGTTAAAAATAATGTTACATTATTATTATTGTATAGAGTTAAGGAATAATTGTTGCGGTATCTATTGTATGAAGATATGACGAATATTATTTACCGTGGATAAATCGAGATAGTAATGTATTGGGTGAACGGCATTTCAAAAAAAACAGTATCATTATATAATCGTGCCTTACATTTTGGAGATGGATTTTTTACGACCGCTAGATTACGAAATGGGAAAATAGAGCTTTTAGATTTTCATATGGATCGATTAATTTTTTCAGCAAAAAAGTTAATGTTTGATAATTTCAATTATAACCTTTTATATAAAGAAATGTTACAAGCAGCTTCTTTTAGTAATGCATATGATGTCATTAAAGTAATAATTAGCAGAGGGACCAATTATAGGGTACATGGATATAAATGCAAAGATAATATTGAACCGTTACGTATCATTTATATTGGGCGATTGCCAAAATATTACATGCGGTGGGTTGATGTTGGAATTTGTATGAAAACAAGTGTTGTACGATTAGCGCGAAACACTTTTTTAGCAGGAATCAAGCATCTCAATAGATTAGAACAAGTTATGATTTCTATTTGGATAAGTAAAAACGAGGCGATTGATGAAGCATTAGTTTTAGATACTGATGGAAATGTTATAGAATGTTGTAGTTCTAATATTTTTTGGCGGTATAACTATCAAGTATTTACTCCTTCCATACATTATGCTGGTGTTAATGGTATTATGCGTCAGATGGTATTAAGATTACTACCAAAATTAGGATACTGTACACAGACAGTGGTCGTCGGTCCTGAGCATTTAAAAAATGCAGATGAAGTGTTTATTACAAATGCTTTATTGCCATTAGCATCGGTTAACTCAATTGATGATTACTTTTATTCAGATAAGACATTATTTCATTTGTTGCAATCTTATGTCACAAATAATAAAGTTTAGTAGTATTTATTATTTTTTAGGAAATTGTATGTGCAAAATTTTTTATGATTGTTGTTAAAAATAAAATTATCTCTAATAAGATAATTCAAAAATAATAATTAACCTTCTTCATAAGAATTGTTATTGAAGATATTCTACATAAATGATATTAGAAATAATATTTAAATCATATACTGTATAAATATTTGTTATTATTGTTGTTAATTATATTCTTATAAAAAATTAAATTTTATTATTTTTGAATGTATATGCATATATAAATACATAAATTTTATAACTTTAATGAATAATAAAAGTATGCTATTAATAATATTAATAATTTTGATATAAGGTATGACGTGGGTAATAAGTTTATTACAATCGAAGGATTAGATGGAGCCGGGAAAACAACTGTTGTTTATAAAATAATTAAGTATTTAAATAAATGTGGGATTGTAAATGTTGTAACCACTCATGAACCAGGGGGTACGCCAGTTTCAGATTTATTACGTGTGTTTATTAAATATGGTGGACCTGTAAGTGAGCCAATCGATAATATATCAGAATTATTGATGATATATGCTGCGCGGTTTCAATTAGTAAGAAATGTAATTAAACCAGCTTTGTCTAGAGGTTATTGGGTAATTGGGGATAGATATGATTTGTCGTCTCAGGCATATCAAGGAGGTGGTAGGGGTGTGGATTGGCTATTGTTACATGTTTTATCTGATAAGGTTACAAGTATCTTATATCCAGATTTAACATTTTATCTTGATATTTCTCCAGAATTAAGTGTATCTCGAATAAAGAATAGAATCATGTTAGATTGTCTTGAACAAGAGCCTTTAAGTTTTTTTGCTCGTGTGCGTGCTTGTTATAAGAAACTAGCTTCTGAAAAAAAAAATATTATTATGATTGATGCTTCTCAAAGTGTAGAAAAAGTTTCTGCTATTATTTACAAATATTTAGATTGGTGGTTAATACACTCCAGGAGTGAGTTATAATGAGATGGTATCCCTGGTTGGATATTATTTATAGTAGAATATTGAATTCTTATCAAAAAAATAGAGGACATCATGCATTACTTTTAAATTCTAAATGGGATAATGGAGAAGATGCTTTGATTTATGCTATTGTACGATGGTTAAGTTGTTCTAATCCTCGAGAAACTCGATACTGCAATGTTTGTCGTAATTGCAAGTTAATGAATTTAGGTAATCATCCTGATTATTATCAAATAAATCCTGAAAATAATACTCAAATTATAGGTGTTGATATTATGCGTGCTTGTATTAATTCTATATATCGTCACGCTTATCAAAGTAGAGTAAAAATTATATTTATAAAGTATGTAGAATATTTAACTGATCAATCTATTAATGTATTGCTTAAAACACTCGATGAACCTCCAATGCATACTTATTTTTTTTTTAAAACTCGAGATTATATGAGAATACCATTAACATTTTTGAGTCGATGCATGAAATGGTCAATTATGCCTCCAAATGAATCACTTGGAATACAGTGGTTAATGCAGCAACAGGAAGAAATAGACGATATTGCATTGGCACAATGTGCATTACGTTTGTGCAATGGAGCTCCTATAGAAGCGGAAGCTATGTTTAAATTAGGGATGTGGAAAAAACGATTAGAATTATGTAAATCTATATATTATAGTATTATAAACAAAGATTTTTTAAAACTTGTACCATTTTTAAATATCTGTCGAAATAATACACATTTATATTGGTTTATTACTGTACTTGCAGATGCGTTAAAATGGAAACACGGAATAAATCAAAGATTTATCACAAATTTAGATCAAATAGAATTGATTATTGTTATTGCAGATTATTGGAGCGTTTCGTCCTTAAGTCGTCAATTACGACAATGGTTAGCATTGCTGTGTTATTTTCAGAAATTTACTAATATTGACCGTGAATTATTACTGACTTATCGCTTGTTAAATTGGAAACAAGATATTGTTGAATCTTGTTTTCATGCATGGAGTATATGACATTATGTTTTTAGTAGATTCTCATTGTCATTTGAATCAATTAAATTATCAGAATATTCATAAAGATGTTTCAGATGTACTGAATAAAGCTAAAAAAAGAGGAGTCAAATTAGTTTTATCAGTTAGTGTCGCTATGTCAGATTATAATCATATGGTTGAGTTAATTGGGGATAGAAATGACGTTGTATTTTCTTGTGGGGTGCATCCTACGTATATACATTGTTCTAATAATTTTAATAAAGAGAAATTATATATTTTATCTTCTAGAAGAAATGTAGTAGCTATAGGTGAAACTGGATTGGATTATTATCATAAATTAAGATTAGATATAGATAATAAGAAAAAACAAAAAGAAGCGTTTCGGGAGCATATTCGTATTGCTAGAGCAGTACAGAAGCCAGTTATTGTGCACAGTCGTGCTGCTTGTCAGGATACTGTCGCTATTTTGCGCGCAGAATCGGCAGAAGAGTGTGGTGGTGTGTTACATTGCTTTAGTGAAGATATAGATACTGCGAGATTGTTATTAAATCTTAATTTTTATATATCCTTTTCTGGAATGGTAACATTTAGCAAATCTTATATGATTCAAGAAGTAATTAAATATGTTCCCTTGGATCGTATATTATTAGAAACTGATTCTCCTTATCTAACTCCTGTTCCCTATAGAGGGAAAGAGAATCAGCCAGCTTATATATATGAAATTGCCAATCATATAGCACTTGTAAAGCATATTAATATAGATGAGTTAGCGTTGATTACTACAGTTAATTTTCGAACCTTGTTTCACTTGTGATATAAAAAATAATATAAATATGTTGAATAGATATTCCAGATAGATTATTAATGTCATATTATTACGAACAGTAGAACGTAGTAATTATGCTATATTGAATATAATTTAATTAATATCGTAATTAATTTACTGTATAATTATAATATAGTATAATATTTAATAATCTAAAAATAGATATAGTATTTGTGTTGTACTATATTAAGAATAGGAAGTTGGCTAATGCGGTCGAAAATTATTGTAGTATTTATATAATTTTTTAAGTAATAGGATACATCGTGAAAGAAGAGAATATTTTTATAAATATTATTAAAAAAAAAGTAAAAGTTGATTTTTTATATCAAGATGAACTAGTGACTGCATTTTATGATCTAAACCCTAAGGCGCCTGTTCATATATTAATTGTCCCTAATGTATTAATTCCTACCGTTAATCATGTCTCAACTAATGATGAGATAACATTAGGAAGATTATTTGTGGTGGCAGCAAAAATTGCTAAGCAAAAAAATATACATTCTTCAGGTTATCGTTTAATAGTTAATTGTAACCATCATGCTGGTCAAGAAGTTTATCATCTTCATATGCATTTATTAGGAGGAATGCCTTTAGGTCCTTTATTGCAGAAATAAGTAATAGAGTAATTGTGTATTATAGTTTAATCAGAAATTAATTGTTAAAATTAGTATTTTTTTTATAACAGGCAAATTTTTTATGTTATATAAGAATTTAAATATACGTTTATTGATGTGTAGAGAGTAACATGATAATGCGTTTAATAAAAATTTATATTTTTATATAATAATTATTATGAAAAATAGTATTAAATTCATTATTAATAGTACATATCCCATTTATGGGGAAAAGATGATATGTCTAGTGATTAGTATAATTTCTGTACATTGTATTATTGGTTTATGCAGTCATGATTGCGTACCTATGCATAATACAAAACCTGCATTATCAGTACCATCTTACATTAACTTAATTCATTGGAAACCAATTTTATTAAATATGCTGCAGAATGTATTTTTTTTTGATAACATTGAGCGCGGTAGTGTATTGTTAGTAAATATTATAAAAAATAACACTGATGGTATTTTTCAAACTAATAATGTCACAAATATATTAATTAAATGTATTGTAGAGAATACTAAAAAGTATAATGTTATTGATATAGAGACATTATATTCTGTATATAGAAAATTAGGCGTGTTTCCAGAAGATAATAGAAACACTTATAATTTTTCTATAAAAATTGCAAATTATTTGCAAGCGAATTATGTTTTATATGGTATTGCTTCTGGAAATTCAAATAAACCAAATTTGGAATTACAATTAATATCGGTTAAGACTGGTGAGATTTTGAGAGTTGTCAGTCATTCTGCATAAGATATGAATAGATTTTAAAATAGTATTAAAGGTTTGACGCTTACAAGTTATAAAAGGTTTAAAGACATGATCTTATGGCAGATAATTAGATTATCAAATTTAAAGAATGACTATATTTGTTGTGTAGTCGTTATATGCGTTTAATGGTAAATGTTGCATTATATATAAGAATTTAAAAATATATTAATGGGGGGGGGTAATACAGCAAATTTTGACGTATCGATCAACTGTGTTATTCATTGCTCTGCGTTATATTTTGGGAAGATCAATAGATCAGTTTGGTCGCAATGTTTATTGGATTTCTAGCATTGCCATTATGTTAGGAGTGATGGTAATGATAACTGTGTTATCAATCATGAATGGTTGCGAGCGTGATATAAAACAAAATCTTCTTAATTTTATACCTCATGTATTACTTACTACTGAAAAAGGATATGTACACATCGAGGATAAACCCAAATTAGTATTACGTCAGGAACGTAATATAGCATGTATGCAGCCACTGGTCACATCCAATGTGATATTGCAGAGTCCTAGGAAAGCATCATTTGGAGTCATGTTAGGAATTGATCCAAATCATTTTGAACCATTATATCTGTATTTAATCAATAAACATATAGATTGGTTAATTCCAGGAAAATATTATGTCATTATTGGGTCAACTTTGGCAAAACAACTTGAAGTACGTATAAATGATCAAATTCGTTTAATTATTCCTTCTGTTATGCAAATCACCCCTATTGGTTATATTCCTAGTCAACGATTATTTACGATATTAGATATTTATATTACTACTAGTGAAGTTGATTCTTATCAAGTATTAATACATCAGTCTGACGCTTCTGCGTTAATGCGTTATCCATCGCAATGTGTTACTGGGTGGCGTTTGTGGTTACATAAACCATTTTTACTGAATAATTATTATAATCATTATTCAGAATTATATAAGGATTGGGTATGGAGGGACTGGAGAGAGTATAAAGGATCTTTATTTCAAGCTATGAAAATAGAAAAAAATGTAATGTCTTTGTTATTAGTTTTAATTATAATAGCAGCAGGTTTTAATATTATTTCTTTTTTAGCGCTACTAATATTAGACAAACAGACAGAAATTGCAGTGCTGCAAACATATGGTTTTACTCGTCGACAGGTTATACTGCTTTTTATGAGTCAAGGATTTAGCAGTGGTATTTTAGGTATTATATTTGGTACAGGATTAGGATTATTGTTATCTAATAAATTAAATCAAATATTATTGTTTTTTAAGATATTGCCAGATACTGTACAATTACCTGTTGAAATACAATATTATCAAATTTTGGGTATCGTATTCATAACGCTTTTGATAGTCTTCTTAGCTACGTTGTATCCATCATGGCGCGCAGCTTCTATTCATCCTGCAAAAATTTTGCGTCATGGCTGATATTCCATTGCTATATTGCGCTCAATTAACGAAATATTATCGTCGTGCTAATTTTTTAATTAAAGTCTTGAATCGTATTACTTTAAATATACAACCTAATGAGATTATTGCTGTTGTAGGGATATCTGGATCAGGTAAAAGTACATTATTGCATTTACTTGGAGGATTAGATAAACCAACTTCAGGCGAGATATTCTTTGAAGGGTATGCATTACATAAATTATCTGATAATGCACGTGCTATGATACGCAATAAACGTTTAGGCTTTATTTATCAATTCCATCATTTATTACTAGATTTTGATATTTTGGAAAATGTAGCAATGCCATTGTTGATTGGAGGTATGGGATTTAATCGAGCAAAAAATAAAGCACGGTGTATATTAAGATTAGTTGGTTTAGAAAATCGTATTCATTTTTTTCCACATGAATTATCTGGCGGAGAAAGTCAAAGAGTGGCTATAGCTCGAGCTATAATAAATAATCCAGCTTTAGTATTGGCTGATGAACCAACTGGCAATTTAGATGAAAAAAATTCAAGTAATATTGTTCAATTACTAAAAACATTAAATACTCATTATGGAACAACTTTTTTAATTGCAACGCATGATTTAGTTTTGGCTAAGCAATGTCATAGAATATTAACGATATCTGATGGTAAAATAATACTGACATAGGACTTATCGTTTAGGTAACATTTGAAAATGATATTATCTTTACAAATTGCTTTAAAATTTCATCGAGGCTCGAACAATAATGTTCTAATATCTTTAGTATCTTTAATTGCTATTATTAGCATTACTATAGGAATCGCGATATCTATAATTGCATTAAGTGCTATTAATGGGTTTAAATATGAATTAAGTCATCGTATTTTGGCAATTGTTCCGCATGTAGAGATTGAGTCAGTAGGTACATCCATCATTGATTGGTTGACGGTTTTGAAGTGTATCCACCGCATTCCAGAAATTATTTGTGCAAATCCTTATGTTAATTTTTCTGGAGTTGTTGAATTTAATAATAAGTGGCACGTGGTTTATGTTAGGAGCATAGATGTAACGAAAAAAATAAATAAAAACACATTATTATATTTTGTAGAGAAAAATTTTTCTTGGAAAAATTTTTATGAAAAAAAGGAACAAATTATTTTAGGTAGAGGAATATCGGATGCGTTAGGCATTAAGGTAGGCGATTGGATTACTATTATAATTGCTCATAATTTTCGTATGGATAATAAATTATTATTATCTAAAAAAATCCGTTTACAAGTGGCTGGTATATTAAATTTGAATAGTCAATTAGACTGCAGTGTTGCTGTAATGTCTTTATCAGATATTATACAGCATTTATATCATAAAACATCGAATATTACAGGGATAGCTATTAAAATTGATGATATTTTTTCTGCTGATAGAATAGCACGTAAAATAGAAAAAATACTCAACTATCAGGTTGATGTAAGAAGCTGGATGGATACTTATGGGTATATTTATAGAGATATTCAAATGGTTCGTGTAATTATATATTTATCAATGATATTAATAATGATTATCTCTTGTTTTAATGTGATCGCTACGCTCATTTTATCAATAAAAGATAAAAATTATGATATTGCTCTGATTTGTGCTTTAGGAGGTCAAAAAATCTTAATTCGACGTGTGTTTTTTTGGTATGGATTAATTATTTATATTATTTCTGGTGTTATAGGAACAGGATTAGGTATTTTTATCTCCTTAAATCTAACAAGTTTAATTGCAGTTTGCAACGATTTATTAGGAAATAAGATTTTATCAAAAGGAATCTATTTTATTAATTTTTTACCTGTTAAATTAAATGGGTGGGATATATTGTCGGTTTTAGGTATAACATTATTACTTGGAGTAGTTACTAGTTGGTATACAGTTTTAAAAACAAAAAAAGATGATTTCTCTAGAATATTAAAATGAAAATTACAATTGTGATTTTTTTAGAGGGCAATATTCAGAATGGTTTATTTAATTATATAGTTGAGTTGTAAATAGAATATGAGCATTAACTGTAGATGAATAGTATATATATTCTTAATATTTATAATTTGATAATTTTGATATTTATATATGTTGTATTGAATAATATTAAATATTTATATTCATAATTATATGATGAATTATTATAAGATAATATATCTTATTATGTGTAGGATGATTGAATTAGTATTTTGTATTATAGATTATTTTTTTTGGAGATTAAATTTAATTATATGTGTCGTGAGTTACAATGTTAATATTTATTTTTGATTTTATTTTATATTGTATCTTCCGATTTTTAGAATAGATGTGACAGCTGCATTAGATTATATTAAATAGCGTAAACATTAATTTTTTATTTTCAGCAGTATATATATTAAAACATAAGTTTATGTGACGGAATGTTAATTCAATGAAATTGATGATATAACAATAACAACATAAGTACACTTATGTTGTTATTGTTATATCATCAATTTCATTGGCCATTTCTACTGCTAAACCTATGTAATCAGATGGGGTTATTTGTTGTAAACGTATTTTTTCAGTTTTTGGTAATGGTAGTGATTCAATAAAAATTTTTATTTTTTCAGGATTAATATCCGTGCTGCCTATAAATTTTTTTGTATATTCATAAGATTTATGAATATTATGTCGTCTCATAACTGTTTGAATAGCTTCACTTAATATTAGCCAATGCTTGTTTAATTCACTTAATACGTATTGTTTATTGACTGTTAATTTTTTAATTCCTTTTAGTACACTATGGTAGGCAATTAAAGCGTATCCTATAGCCATTCCTAAGCTTCTTAGTACAGTAGAATCGCTTAAATCTCGTTGCCAACGTGATATTGGTAACTTGGCAGAAAAATGATTAAATATGGCATTCGCTAATCCTAAGTTTCCTTCAGAATTTTCAAAATCTATAGGATTTATTTTGTGTGGCATCGTAGAAGATCCAATTGAAGGTTCATTATGGTGTTGTTTGAAATAGTTGAGTGAAATATAACCCCATATATCTCTATTAAAATTTATTAATATTGTATTGAATCGCGTAATACAGTCGGATAATTCAGCAATGTAATCATGTGGTTCTATTTGTGTTGTATATGGGTTATATTCAATTCCTAAAGATGTAACAAATTCTTTGCTGAATTTACGCCAATTTATTTCTGGGTATGCTATTGTATGAGCATTGTAATTTCCTACAGCTCCATTCATTTTACCTAAAATTTTTATTGATTTTAATTGATTATATTGACGTATTAATCGATACGCAATGTTAGCCATTTCTTTTCCAATCGTAGAAGGAGTAGCGGGTTGTCCATGAGTTCTAGATAATAAAGGAATGTTTTTATAGTTAATACTCATTTTTTTAATTTCATTAATAATTTGTTTCCAAATAGGCAAGATAAGAGTTTTTTTTGCGTGAGTAAGCATTAATCCATATGCTAGATTGTTAATATCATCCGAAGTACAAGCAAAATGGATAAATTCACTTATTTTTTTTAAATTAGGTAATATACTTATTTTTTCTTTTAAAAAATATTCTATTGCTTTAATATCATGCTGAGTAATTTGTTCTATTTCTTTAATACGTTCTGCATCTTTAATATTAAAATTAACTACTAATTTATTTAAAAAGTCATATTCGATTTGTGTAAAAGGAGGTATTTCTTTAATAGTTGTTGTGTGAGCTAATTTTTGTAACCAATTAACTTCAATTTTTATTCGAAATTTTAATAAACTAAATTCACTGAAAATACTACGTAAGGAATCAGTTTGTTTATGGTAACGACCATCAATAGGTGATACTACGGTTAAAGGTGATAATTTGATCACTTTTTATCCTTTTATAATTAAACTAATGTAAGATTTATACTTATATGATTTTTGAAAATTTATTTTTTACAAAAAATAACATGTATATTTTGCAGATCTTTTGTATTTATTTATAATAAAAAATTTAATGTTTATGATTATGCGCATTTTATCATTAATATTAAAAATGTATGAAATAATTATAATAAATTGTAATTGATTGTAATTATAAGTTGATTATTAATTAATTTATATGAGTGAGGCTATCAATATTTGTATTTAAATAATTTTAGTTTTAAGTAAACATTAGAAACTTTTACAAAACTTGTAAATCTACAGTGAAATTGTAGATTTATGATAATGATGATTGAGTTATTTTTAATTATAGCAGTATTTAATATATTTGGTAATGTACTGTTGCGCTAATATTTTTTTAAGAGATATTGTCTATTTTTATTGAGGAATAAAAAGTTTTAGAACTTGAGTATAACTATAAAGAGGTAGTTTTTTCAATAATTCCGCCACCTAAGCAATTTTCATGTAAGTAAAATACTGCTGATTGCCCCGGAGTAATTGCTGATACTGGATCTTTTAAAACAACTTTCAGGTTATTATTAAAAATAGGATATATATGACATTGAACATCTGGATGTCTGTATCTAGTTTTTACTGTGCACCATAATGGTGATGTAAGCGTGTTTCTTTTTATCCATTGTGTTTGCTTAGTGATAAATTCAACAGACATGAGAAGTGGATGATAACGTTCCTGTGCTACAGTTAACGTATTATTTTTTATATCCTTGTTTATTACGTACCATGGTTTACCATTTCCTAGTTTGATCCCACCTATATTTAATCCCTTTCTTTGTCCCAAGGTATAAAATGGTACTCCCTGATGCGTGCCGATTTTATCCCCATGTATATTAATTATAATTCCTGGTTGTATTGGTATGTAATTACTAATAAAATTTCTAAATTTTCGTTTACCAATGAAGCAAATACCAGTGGAGTCTTTTTTATTTGCTGTAATTAAGTTTAATTTTTTAGCGATATTTCTTACTTGTGGTTTATTTAACGTTCCGACAGGAAATAAACATTGCCTAAGTTGTATATGACTAAGTGTATATAGAAAATAACTTTGATCTTTATTTTTGTCTAAACCACGCATGAGGCAAGTTCCCTGATTCGTATCAATACGACGTACATAATGTCCAGTTGCAATAAAATCTGCGTTTAAATCTTTAAGCGCAAATTCTAAAAAACATTTGAATTTAATTTCTTTGTTACAGAGTATATCAGGATTGGGAGTGCGACCCATTTTATATTCTTTCAAAAATACTTGAAATACGTTTTCCCAATATTCTTTAGAAAAATTTATAGTATGTAAGTATATACCCAAATGATTACAGACAGAATAAGTATCCGCTAAATCAGATGCTGATGTGCAATTTTCATTGCTATCATCATCTTCCCAATTTTTCATAAATAATCCTTCTACTTTATATCCTTGTTGTTGTAATATCCATGCGGATACAGACGAATCTACTCCTCCAGACATACCAACAATCACTTTTTTTTTACGATGGGTATGTAACATAATATTTACTACGAGATAAAATCTAAATTATTTGTGTTATCTATAACTCAACATTAAAACATATTATTTTTTTAGTCATATTCATTATAAAAGCTGAACGGATAGTATTATAAATTTTATTATATAGCAACTTTTATGTTCAGAAAGATGTAATGATGTGAATGTTATATATTAGTAATAATACATTAAATAATTTATACTATTTGTAATTTAAATACTTGGGATATTTTTCAGAAAAAAGATATTTTTATTTGTATGAAATACGAATATCATAATATTATATTTATGTTATAAAGATAATAATAGTGTTATGTAGATATATATTATAAGGTAATTGATTTATTTTTAGGCTAAGTTAAGTGTTATTATTTTATTAATTATATAGATAAAATATGATAAAGTTGGTGCATTTTTAAATTCAATCAGCTGTCAAAAACATATGTAATAACTATAGATAATTATAAATAATTTTTGTTTACTAGTATAGTAAAGAATTTAAGTTTATTTTTTATTTAGGTAAGTTGTTATATTGGTTAATTTTATTTATATGTTTATTATATTTCATATTTATTATATATAAATCATTTAATATATTTATTTTATAAATATAGAATATTATAATGTAAGTTGTATTTATATGTGACTATAAAATAGTATAATGATAAAAATGTTATTTTTAACAATATATTATAACCCGTATGTGTTGGAAAAGTATATTATTTATTAATGAAAATAATATGTTTTTACAACTAAAGATTATATAAAGACATTATCTAATAATTTAAAATTATATGAAAAAAGTAGATAATTCACAAGGATTTATTCAGGTTAGAGCAGCACATCGTCGTGAGCTGATCGATGATTATATTGAGTTGATTTCAGATTTGATTCAAGAATATGGAGAAGCGCGTCAGGTAGATTTAGCTGTACGATTGGGAGTAACACAACCAACAGTAGCAAAAATGCTAAAGAAATTAATCGCTTATTCATTAATTGAACATAAACGTTACTGTAGAGTATTATTAACGGAACAAGGAAGACGATTAGCTGATGAAAATCATATACGACACAAAACTGTGAGAACATTTCTAATAGATTTGGGAATTAATAAAAAAATTGCTCAGAGAGATGCAGAAGGTATTGAGCATCATGTTAGCAATGAAACGTTATTAGCATTTAGGCAATTTTCTAAGCGAGTTAATAAATAATTGAATATTGTATATTGTGCATCGTGCGATATATGCACGATTTAAATTTTTCGATGTATATGATCATAATGTAGTATGTTTATTTATTTTGATATATATACAGATTACGGATGTATTGATTTTTTAATAAATGAGATGTTTTCTGCTACATGGTACAGTTGAGGTTTTGTGTATTTTACTATTGATAATAAATCGGTGTTTATTTAGATATGTATTTATATTTTAATATGAATGTTATCAATAGCTATTTTATATATTTTAGCATTATAGAAAACAGATTTTTAAAATATAAGAAATTATCTCGTTCCATAATATTATATGTATAAATATATATTTTGACCGTAAAATAATAAAATTATGAAGATATGCGTAATACATGTAATTATTATTTTATTTTTAACAACTTGTATCCAACAAAATAATAAAGATAATATGATGCGTACATTATCTAATGATTTAAGATGCAAAGCGATTACTTCTCCTAAAATGATTACATCATCAATATATAATGATTGCATTCATCGTTGTGCTATTAATTATGGAGTCGATGCATCTTTAGTGAAGGCTATTATTCAAGTAGAATCTAATTATAATCCTGTTGTGATTAGTAAATCTAATGCGGTTGGATTAATGCAGCTTAAAGCGGATACTGCAGGAAGAGATGCTTATCGTTTGAAGGGATGGAAAGGAGAGCCTAGTATTCATGAATTAAAAAATGCTGTTATTAATATTGATCTTGGTACTGCTTATCTATCTATATTACAAAAACAATTAGAAGGTATTATTAATCTAAAAACTAGACGTTATGCTATTATTGTTGCTTATGTAAATGGTTTAAGTGCTTTGTTAAAAACATTTTCTATTGATCGTAGTTATGCTATTGAAAAAATAAACAAGCTTAGTCCAGATCAATTTTACCAATATATACAATCCCATCATCCATCTGTGCAGGCGCAACGTTATTTGTTTAAAGTGAACTCTATTTATGTTGGTCAGGATTAATTATCGAGATAATTGATATGTATATATGTTGATTATAATTAAAATTTTTACATATCAATGATGATAAGTAACGCTGGAACGATTATCATACGTTAGTATGTTTAGTTATTGTAAGTTAATTTTTTTAAATTTATATATATAAATCGTCGATATATTTTGTTGTAATTATTTATTAAATTAAGTAATAAAAGGATTTAAGTGATGTTTTATTGTTCGGAATATATCAATTGATAAAGCATATAGAACATAATGGTATTACAAATATAGCAATGATTTATTCTATATTATTTAATTAAAAATTTTTATAAATACAAACAAACTGTATTTAAGTTAAATAAATAAAATTAAATATATTTATTTTTTCTGATCAAAACTTTATATTGTATCTATATCTGTACGTAAGTATATTTATAGCCCAATTATATTCATATAAAGATTATATTTGGTTAATGGTCAGAATTAATATAAATATATCATATTTATATTAATTCTGAAGATTGTAATTTTATAATATATTTTGAATGATTAGTTTATTTGAATTAGATATTTTCAATATAATCTTTTATAAAAATAATATTGATAATAATGATTATCAATCATATGTTGATATTTTAAGTTTTGATAAAAAGGTAGGATTAGTTTTAATTTGACTGGTTTGTATCATATATATGAATAGAAATTTTTATGAAATAGTCCTTGTTATTAAAGGAATATATGAAAGTATATTTATTAATTTTTTTATATTAAAACTAGTAATCTTGGATATTATACTTTATAGTTACAGGTAGTTGTTCAGATGTATTATGGTTATAGATATTTATTAGTTTACTGATTGATAACTTAGAACTTGAGACATTGATGGAATAAAGTTTGTATAAGTTAGGTTATAATCTGGTTACATTATGTGATTTCAGTACATTGTATAGCACAGCTACTGCAATCCAATCCTGGTTCTGAATGGAAAGTGCAAATACTACATGAGTTTATTTCTTTGCAGCAATATAATTTAATATGGTCTTTCTTAGTGTATAAGTAAATAAAACTAACACCTAATAAGATCACGATCATCGTTGTAAGAGTTATCATGTATTTTATATGAGTTTTTATATTTAGTAAAGTAGATGGCAAATTGTTGTTTTTATCTATAGATTTATGTAGAGTAGAAGACACATAAGGGGTTTCGTCGCTCATTTGTTTTATAGTCAATTGGCTATTTAGTTTCAAGCCTCGTTTAGGAATAGTTATAATAGATGAGGGATCTAACCCAAAATAGGTTAAAGTTTTTCGTATTAAACTAATTTGTTGGTTTAAGTTGCCGTTAGATGGTTCGAGTCCATAAGCTCTCCATATAACTGAAAATAAATGATCTCGAGTGACTGGAGTGCTGGAATCAATATTTCGTTGTTTAATAAGTTCTTCTAGCACTCGTCCTGCAGAATTAGATAGTCTCACTGATGTGTTAGAGTCAGTTAGTGATGTCAAAACGTATTCTGCAGTATTAAATATTATAGTTGATTGGATCACATATTTCATTTAGTTACTCCATATGAACTTGTATATGGATTAAGCACGTTTATGACGATTGTTTATATATAATCTAAAATAATAGTGTTTTTGATTAACCTATATAAGGACTGTAAAATAGCATTTTATTATTAAATTTGTGATCAACATAATGTTAATAATATGGTTGTATCTTTTGGAATTTTAATAATCTATTTCAGATAATATAATAATACACTATAAAAATCTAGTATATTAATAAATATATATTGCTTAACAATAATATATGTATGATATTATTATGCATCATATATTTTGACAATAAAAAGTTATTTAGTTAATGTTGCCTATTAAATTAAATAAATATGTATGTGTTAAGATTTTGTCTGATTGTAACACGAAAAATATTTAGTTTTATTCATATTAAAATGATATTTTAATATGAATAGTTATATATAATTTTAAACGTTATAACAGTTATAAGTAATTCAAAATGATATACTTATATGATTAGAGGATCTATGTTTCAGGTTGGGGTTGTTTTGTATTACTGGGTATTTGATATTTTACTGAATAATGTTAAGTTTTAAAATGTATGTTGTAGTTTCTGTATTAGTATTTTTAAAAATCATTCAATAGCCATGAATATGAATGCAAAGTGTAGCATATTTTTTTATAGTTTTAAACTATTAATTTATAGAATATTATTTTTGATATATTTTAATTTAATTATGATTACTTTTAATAATTCTCAAGCTAATTTGAATGATATTTCTATTGGAGATAGATCTGAAGATACTTTAATATCAGTATCCGATGATATACAAAGATCATCCACATTATATCATCAAGTAAAAATGCATGATGATATAATGACTATTATTTCATTAAAAGATTCTCCATTAATTTTTACCGCATCTCCTGCAAGGTCGTTGCAAGCATTATATGTAACTGATGCAGCTGATTATTTAAAAAATATCGCAGGGTTTACTACTATTCGTAACGGCGGAGTTAACAACGAACTGGTTTTTCGTGGGATGTTTGGATCTCGAATACGTGTTCTGATGGATAATGGTGAAATACTTGGCGCTTGTGTTGCTCATATGGATCCTACGACCGCTTACGTTTCTCCAGAAACTTTTGATATTTTAAATGTTATTAAAGGACCACAGACAGTGCTATGGGGTCCTGTAACATCTGGGGCTACACTGCAATTCGAACGATATAATCCTCATTTTGATAAATCAAAAATTCAATTACGCAGTAATGTAATGATTGGCGCAAATAATAAAGTAAATAAAAATATAGATAGTATTATAGGAAGTAAATATGGTTATCTTAGATTAATAGGTAATCTTTCTCAGTCAGACGATTATTATGATGGTAATAAACATAGAGTGCATTCTGCATGGTATAAATGGAATGCTGATGCAATTTTATCATTAAATTTAAATGAGGATACACATTTGGAGGTCAGTTTAGGACAAGGTAATGGTAATGCAAATTATGCTGCTCGATCTATGGATGGACTATGTTTTGCTAGAGAAAGTTATGGAATGAAAGTAGAAATTACAGACATGATTAAAAATTTAGATAAAATTGAGTTGCAAGCTTGGCATAATTATGTAAGCCATATTATGGCCAATACTGTTCCTTGCGACACAGGATTAGTTTTCAAAAAATGTTGTGGTTTTAATAATGATATTGAAAATAATGTTGATCGATTAATATGGGGCGCTCGGGGTATTACAACGACTCAATGGGATAATATTAAATGTTATAGTGGAGTAGATGTGCAAATTGATAAACACAGAGAATACGTAAAATCTAGTTTTAATTGGGGAAAAGATATTGTTTCTCAAGATTTTGGTATATTTGCTGAATTAATTGCAAATTCATTGTCAAGTAAAAAATTGATTGGAGGAACTCGACTGGAATACAGTGTAATTAATTTTAATAATTTTTCTAAATACAAACGGTATAGTATTGTGTATCCTGCAGGATTTATACGATATGAAGATAATGTTAATCCATTGTTATCATATTATGTTGGTTTAGGAACAAGTTTTCGTTTGCCTGATTATTGGGAGTTATTTTCTGGTAGGTTTCGTCAAAATATTAATAGTAATATAGAAAATATTTTGGAACTAAAACCTGAAAAGGTTGTACAGATAGATATAGGAGCAAATGTACAACATCTACAAACAAGCGGATGGATATCATCTTATGCTGGATATGTTAGAGATTTTATCTTGTGCGGCTATTATAATGATAATACGCCATATGATGGTGGTGGTATTGATTATACAGAAAATATTCATGCTAAGATATGTGGAACTGAAGTAGGATTAAATTATCAATTTAATGATCATTGGCATGCTGAAAGTAATCTATCATGGTCTTGGGGTATAAATGTAGATAATAACGTTTCTTTGCCTAAAATTCCTCCATTGGAAGGTAAAGTAACATGTCAATGGGTAAAGGGATGTTGCAGCGTTACCGCTTTATGGAGATTTGCGTTTCCACAATCCAATAATTTGTTTATTTCTTCAGCTCCTATTACTTATAAGAATAAATTATTACAACACACACGTGAAGATTGTAATACTTCAGGATTTGGGGTATTATCTGCTCATTTAGCATGGACTAATTCTCAATTTTATAAGTTTAGTATTGGTATAGAAAATTTGTTGAACCATAATTATAGAGAATATTTTAATTTATATGTACATAAGCGGCTTGGGTATCCTTCCGGAACATTAATGTATGAACCAGGACGTATTTGGTGGATGAAATTAGGAATAACTCTGTAAATTATTAAAAAAGATAAAAAAAATTTAATTTACGTTAACGGAGTTAAGTTAATGTGTGTAGCAGGATAATATAATTTGTGTAAATATGCAAATTACGCTAATTAATATTTTAAATATGTGTATGAAGGTATTAATTTGCAATGTTATTATCTACTGCGAAAAATAATTCTCCCTTTACTCAAATCATATGGTGTAAGAGCAACAGTTACTTTATCGCCTGTTAGTATTCGAATATAATTTTTTCTTATTTTTCCAGAAATATGTGCTACAATGATGTGTCCGTTTTCTAGTTCTACACGAAACATCGTATTAGGTAAAGTGTCTAATACGACACCATGCATTTCGAAATTATCTTCTTTTGTCATTGGATTCTCTACTAAATTAAATGATAATTTGAAATTTCATTATAAGATATATCGGTGATTCATGTTTTAGTTCTAATAAATGCATTATTACTGTGATTGTATTATGAAAACGTTAGCATTGTAATAATGAATAAATATGGTAACGTTTAGCATGAACTGTATTTTTATTTAATACTACTGTGCACGAAAATTTAGTGTAAACAAGTATATATACGCGGTATTATTTATTTTATTTTATAATTAATAGGTAGTTATTTCATAACTCCTGTTTATTATAATGTTTTAATTTTTAAAATTATAATATTAATTGTTAATTGTTAATAGCGGATAAGTAGTGTTCAGCATCTATTGCAGCCATACAACCAGATCCTGCTGCAGTAATTGCCTGACGATAATTGTGGTCCATTACGTCTCCTGCTGCAAATATTCCTGGGATAGAAGTAGCTGTTGTATTGCCATTAGTACCAGATTGTACATGTATGTACCCATTGTTTAATACGAGTTGATCGTTAAACATAACAGTATTTGGATTATATCCAATGGCAATAAATACACCTTGAACAGTTATTGTGTGATTTTTATGTTGTTGAGTAACGTCCTTTAAATATAATCCAGTAACATTTGTCCCATCACCTAATATTTCTTCAACAATACAATTGAGATGTAAAAAAATATTACCATTTCTAACTTTGTTCATCAGTCTGTTAATTAATATTTTTTCTGCTCTAAACTGATTACGTCGGTGAATAAGATGAACTTCAGAAGCAATATTAGATAAATATAAACTTTCCTCCACCGCTGTATTACCACCACCAATAACTGCAACAATTTGTTTTTTAAAGAAAAATCCATCACAAGTAGCGCATGAAGATACTCCTGCACCTTTGTATTTTTCTTCAGAAGGTATTCCAAGGCTTCGAGCAGATCCTCCCGTGCTTATAATTAATGCATTGCATGTATATTCATACATGTTTCCACATAAATAAAAAGGATATTTCTTAAAATTCACCTTAATGATATGATCAGGGATTATTTCGGTGTGTAAATGAACAGCATGTGCATTCATACGATCCATTAATATAGGTCCAGTAAGATTTTTAGGATCTCCAGGCCAATTTTCTATATCTGCAGTAGTGTTTAGTTGCCCTCCTATTTCCAATCCAGTGATTAGTACAGGATTTAAATTAGCTCGTGCTGCGTAGATAGCTGCGGTATATCCAGCGGGACCTGCTCCCAATATAAGTAATTTGCAATGTTTTTTAATTATTGTCATGTGACGTACCTTATATAGCTTTCTAATTGTATTAGATTGCTGCTTTACTTATGTTACTGTATTAAAAATATTAATCTTTAAATTTAATTATTGTCACAAGAATATACTAACAATGATATCAATATGCAGTCAGACAATTTAAATTTTTTAAATAAGCGCAAATAAAGACTATAACAAAATAATACATTTTCGTCATGTAAAAACTTCCGTGACTACTTTTAACTCTTGTATCTATGAAACACATTATAAGATAATGTATATAATATAGCAAGTTTTCACAAAAAATTAAAAATCCTTTTAATTTTACTCAAGATATTGATGTTTGTTAAATATATTGATATGGCGCTTAAATAAAGTAGTAAACTAATTATTTTCATAATTTGTGTAAATTAGTATGTTAATATGATTAAATGTATTATATATATATAATATATATAACATTAAACATTAAATTTTTATACGAATTAAAAGTATTACTTTTAAATCTAATAATAATTAGAGATATATACGAATAACTATTAATGTATATTGTTGGATATTTTAGTAATATAAGAGATATTTTGGTGATTAATTTTATATTTATTAGTATAAGTACAATTGTATTATATTTAATTATTATATTAATTAGTTTCGATCCTGCAGATCCTGGATGGTTGCAGATTAAATGGCATGGATCAATACATAATCTTGGAGGAATATTAGGAGCAAAACTTTCTGATTTTTTATTTTTTGTTTTTGGTCTTCCAGCTTATATGATTCCATTGTTTATATTATTTTATATTTGGAAGATTTATACGCAAGAGCATCATATTACTGTTTTTGAGTTTTCTTTTAAATTAGTAGGAATATTAATATTATTATTTGTATGTTGTGGATTAACTCATTTAATGGTTGATGATCTTTTTTATTTTTCTTCTGGAGGTATAATAGGAGGTATATTATGTGATTTTCTTTTATCTTACGAAAAAATAACTTATCATATTGGTCTTGTTTTGCTTGTTTTGATTATAATTATTGATGTTATAGTGTTTTTTAATCGATTTTTTAAGATAATTGTAAACACTACTAAAAATCAATTATCTCTTTTTGCAGTTTCTCTAAGAGTATTAATTTTATATCACAAAAAATATAGATATAAATTCAATTATCGACAATCATGTATTAAGCAACGTATATCTCCATCAGTTTTTTCTCTACAAGAATCTAATTTTTTGAAAAAAAAATTGGTAAACAATTTATCAGATATACATATTATCCCTAATGCATCTGAAAATATTAATAGATCTATTGAACAATTTAATCCTGTTCTAAAAAACAATTTTTTTAAAAAACAATATATTGTACTAGTAAAAACATTTATTAAAAATTTTAATTTTATTAAGAATCAATTCTTTTTTTTTAAAGAACATATAAATAAGACAAGTTATAAGTACTATATAAAAAAATATATGAATAGTATTTTTTTTATTCAAAAAAGTTGTTCTGTAAGAATTAATAAATATGATAATCAGATGCCAAACAATGTTAAAATGTATTGTATTGAGGAAAAAAAACAAAAAGATAATGTAGTATTGGCGCAAGATTCAGGTATGGTACGTGTTGATATAAAAAATAATCAGAATATAAAAATGTCTACATTTCTTAATAAAGATACAATGAGACATGTACCTTTATTAAAACATGTAGAATCTGAAACGGTACAGGGAAAAATATGTTATGACAAGCAAGTTTTTATGTTGCCAAATACAAATCTGTTAACTACATCTAAATTAGAAAAAAATACTAACTCATTGGAATTAAAAAAAATTTCTCGGTTATTGGAATCCAAATTAGCAGAATATCAGATTACTGCAAATGTAGCTAATATTATTCCTGGTCCAGTAATTACTCGATTTGAATTAAATTTATCTCCAGGTATAAAATCTTCAAAAATTGTTAACTTATCACGTGATTTAGCACGTGTTTTATATACAGCTTCTGTTAGAGTGATAGAAGTAATTCCTGGTACCCCATATGTTGGATTAGAAATCCCTAATAAAAAGCGCAGTATAGTATATTTAGGCGATATAATAGGTTCAGAGCAATTTAGAAATACTAACACTGTGTTGCCGTTAGTTTTGGGTAAAGATATATCAGGACATCCTGTGATTGTGGATTTGAAAGATATGCCTCATTTATTAGTTGCTGGGACTACTGGATCAGGTAAATCTGTAGGCATTAATGCTATGATTGTTAGTATTTTGTATAAGGCAATGCCAGAAGAAGTATGTTTTATTATGATTGATCCAAAAATTTTAGAATTATCAATATATTCAGGTATTCCTCATTTGTTAAAACAGGTTATCACTGATATGAAAGAAGTTTATGAAACATTAGAATGGTGCATAAAAGAAATGGAGCGTCGTTATAAGTTGATGGCTATGCTTGGTGTACGAAATTTGGAGAATTATAACAGGCGCATAGAACAGTTTTATTCTAAAAAATATATAAAAAATAATACTGCCAGCAAATTGATTAATGATAAGACGGTAATTTTTTCTGATATTTTGGAAAAATTGCCTTATATTGTAATTATTGTAGATGAATTTTCAGATTTGATAGCAACAACAAAAAAAGTAGAAGAGTTAGTGATTCGTTTAACACAAAAAGCTCGTGCTGCTGGAATTCATGTTATATTGGCAACACAAAGGCCTTCAGTAAATGTGATTACTGGATTAATTAAAGCAAATATTCCAGCGCGTATATCTTTTACTGTGTCAAGCAAAATAGATTCTCATACTATTCTTGGTCAATCTGGAGCAGAATCGTTGTTGGGTATAGGCGATATGTTGTATTTAGGGCCTAATGCTTCGACATCTACCCGAGTTCATGGTGCGTTTATAGAAGATCAGGAAATATACGCGGTAGCTAATTTTTGGAAAAGTCAGACGGCTAATTCCTAATTTTTAGGTATTTGGGCATAAGACTACGTCGTTTTACATATATAGAACCGTTATATAAACGTAATTTATATATGCATGTAGTCGTATAGTTTTAGTATGTGTAGTGTATATCAAATTATGAACTAAATATTTAATTAAATATGATCAATCGAGTAATATATACTATTTGTTTGAGTATTTCTATAATTATTTCAGCAGTAGCTGATGATACAGCTGTTGTTACGTTACGAAATCGCCTAAAAAAAATTAATGATTTTTATGCACGATTTACTCAACAAGTTATTAACGCTAACAATGGTATATTATTGCAAAGCCACGGAGAACTGTGGATAAAACGCCCTAACTTATTTAATTGGCATATGATATCTCCTGAAGAAAATTTTTTAGTTTCTGATGGAAAAACACTTTGGTTTTATATCCCTCTTATTAAACAAGTTACTGCATATTGGTTACACAATTTTTCTGATAATATTTTTTTTATGTTATTTTCTGATAATAACGTACATAAGTGGGATGATTATAATGTATCTCAGAAAGAGGATTTTTTTTATTTGATACCAGTGCACGACAATTGTAATTTACAGGAATGTAGAGTTGAAATAACTGATTGTGGTACAATCAGGCAGTTTAGTATTTTTGAAAAAAAGGACCAATATGTAGATTATTATTTATTAGATCAAAATAATAATACAATTGATGTAAGAAAATTTTATTTTACTATCTCTGAAGAGATTCAATTAGACGAGCAAAGAGAATAATATATATTAATTAATAAATTTATATTTTAACTTAATAGTTATTAGTATTGTTGTTTCATGTCAAGACTGAAAGCATATACAAAATGTATAAGTAAAATTTCATTGTGAAGTTAACAAAAATTTGGTTTGTCTTATATATTAAGATTACGTTAAAGAAATTTGTAGCTTATTTTTAGTAATGAGTGAACATTACGTTTTATAACAAAAATTATATAAAACTTATGATCTAGCATATTTATAATAATAAAGTTTGTTTAATTAATATGTATATATGCAATATTTTAAATGAAATATCAATTGCGTGTGGTCATATATATATTACGGAACTGGTGGACGATACAAATGTGCATGCTTGCACGTGGTGGTATAAAATTTTTATATGTTGATGTATTTATTATTCTAATGCATATGTAACAAAAGCATTTGTATTATTTATAAACAAAAAATATATACGTTTTATGTTTAGTTTACGTATATGTTTAAAAATTTAATGAAAATTAACTATATAATGTATTGGTTTTATACTAATTGATAAATCTTATGTTTGCATTATAAGAAAAGACAATTTTTTAAATAAAGAATGCTAATTGTTAGCATGCGTGTAGCGTGCATAAAATTAATAAATAAATTACTTTTATTAAAAATAGTCTTATTTTATATAAGTATAATAAATAAGTGGGAAATTTTTATTGTAGTCGCTAAAAATAAATTATTAGTATATTTTTATATTTGATGAAACAGATAATGTAGGTTAAATATGTTAGATCCCAATTTATTACGTAGTAATCTTGATTTAGTTATTAAAAAACTTGCTCGTAGAAAATTTATATTTAATACCGATAAATTTCATCAACAAGAGAGTTTGCGTAAAATTTTGCAGAAACAAACTGAAAGTTTACAGACTGAACGTAAAGTTAAGGCTAAAATCATAGGAATAGCCAAGATGCGTGGGGAGAATGTAGAATTTTTATGTCAAGAAGCATATGCTTTAGGAAAAAAATTAGCTTCACTTAAACTAGAAAGTAAAACATTACAAAAAATAACTAGACAGTATGAATTATCTTTACCAAATATTCCAGATGATCAAGTGCCTTATGGATTTAGTGATCAAGATAATTTAGAAATAATGCGTTGGGGAGAACCGGGTCAATATGATTTTCCATTACAAGATCATACGGAACTGGGCGTGTCAACTAATGGTTTAAGCTTTTCTGACGCAACGAAGTTAACTGGGTCGCGTTTTGTTGTAATGAAAGGACAAATAGCACATTTGCACCGTGCTTTATCTCAATTTATGATAGATTTACATACTAAAACCCATGGATATGAAGAGTATTATTTGCCATATCTAGTAAATAAAATATCTCTATATGGGTCAGGTCAATTACCAAAATTTTATGAAGATTTATTTCATATTCAGTACTTAGGATCTGAAACCAATCCTTATACATTAATACCAACAGCTGAAGTACCATTAATAAATTTAGCTCGTGACGTAATTTTTGATGAAAAGGAATTACCAATTAAAATGATTGCTCATACTCCATGTTTTCGTTCTGAAGCTGGATCATATGGCCATAATACTCGTGGGTTGATTAGAATGCATCAATTTGATAAAGTTGAACTAGTTCAGATAGTTCATCCAGATAAATCTATGCAGACACTAGAAGAAATAACTGGTCATGCAGAACAAGTCTTACGATTACTTAAATTACCATATCGAAAAATGTTATTATGTACGGGAAATATTGGATTTTCTTCTTGTAAAACGTATGATTTAGAAGTATGGCTTCCAGCATGCAATACTTATTGCGAGATTTCTTCTTGTTCGAATATTGGAGATTTTCAAGCACGTCGTATAAGAGCACGCTATCGGGGAAAGAATCATAGAAAAGCAAAATTTTTACACACTTTAAATGCTTCTGGAGTAGCGGTAGGTAGGGCATTAGCGGCAGTTCTTGAAAATTATCAATTAGAAGATGGGCGTATAGAAATTCCTGCGGTATTATATCCGTATATGGATGGGATGACACATATTAATTAAATGGACTTGTGTTTTGTGTATAAAAAACTATTTCATTTCAAAAAATTTTACGTTCGCTGTTTTTATAAAACTTGAGAAGTTATCTGTGTATATTATTTATTATTAGTAATAGATGGTTTATCTATAATAGTAGATAAATATATGTATTGTATTTATATATTATTTTATATATATAAAGTGTAATTAACTATTTATGATGGAAATATGTCCGATATTGTTTGTTATGATAGTTTATTATAAAAGATATTATTTTGTTAATTTAAGTATTTCTGATCACTAATTATATGAATAAAATATTTAATTTCAGCGCAGGTCCATCAATGTTACCACAACAAGTCTTAGGACAAGTTAAACAAGAATTATATAATTGGAATAATATGGGCATATCTGTGATGGAGATAAGTCATCGTAGTAAAGAATTCGTGAAATTGATGCAAAACGCAAAACAAGATATTCGTGAGCTTCTTGATATTCCAGAAAATTATGAAGTGCTATTTTGCCATGGCGGAGCTCGAGCACAATTTTCAGCAATTCCTATGAATTTATTAAAAACATCTTCAGAAAATGTTGATTATATAAATACTGGGTATTGGGCATACAGTGCAGCGATAGAATCAAAGAAATACTGTAATCCGCGTATAATTAACGTGATTAACAAAAAAAATGGATTGCATAATATTCAACCTCTATCGAAATGGGATATTTCTACAGATAGTATTTATATACATTATTGTCCTAATGAAACTATTGATGGTATAGCTATATATGAAACTCCAAATTTTTTTGATAAAATAGTGATAGCAGATTGTTCTTCAACTTTATTATCTCGTCCGCTTAATGTAAGTCATTTTGGTATAATTTATGCTGCAGCTCAAAAGAATATTGGTATAGCCGGGCTGACAGTAGTTATTATTAGAAAAGATTTATTGAAAATCCCTCATCGAGAAGTTCCTTCTATTTTAAATTATAAAGTTTTAGCAGATAATTATTCAATGTTTAACACACCTGTGACTATGTCTTGGTACATTGCTAGTTTAATATTTAAATGGTTAAAAAAACAAGGAGGGTTAAAAACAATTAGTAAACGTAATCAAGAAAAATCTAATCTTTTGTATAATGCTATTGATTCTAGTAGTTTTTATTATAATAATGTTGATTTATCTAATCGTTCTTGTATGAATGTTCCCTTTTTTTTGAAAAACAATAAGTTAAATAATCTTTTTTTAAAAGAGTCAATATGTTTTGGATTACATGGATTAAAAGGACACAGAATAGTTGGAGGCATGAGAGCATCACTGTACAACGCCATGCCATTAGAAGGTGTACAAAAATTAGTTGAATTTATGAAATTATTTTCTGAAAAATATAGTTAAATTGGAGTATAGAGATGTTTTATACAAATCTATTATGCATTCAATATAGTTGGTATATGTTTGCTATTAAGCGATAAATAAGTTATTAATTTTTTATTAAATCTGATTTTGTATAAAAGTTGGTGAAATGTGAATAATTTTATTAAATTAGATCCTATCAAGAAAATAGAGGGAAACGTTTATCTTCCTGGTTCTAAAAGTATATCGAATCGAGCGTTATTATTGGCAGCACAATCTATAGGTACTACTCAATTGACTAATTTATTGGATAGTGATGATGTACGTTGTATGTTAGATGCATTAGGTACTTTAGGGGTAGTATATCATCTTTCAAGTGATAGGAAACATTGTGAAATTAATGGTATTGGTGGTCCGTTGCAATCAAAAAGCAGTAATCAATTAATTTTGTCTGTGGGTAATGCTGGAACCGCTATGCGGCCTCTTATTGCAGCATTGTCTATAAAACCACAGAATGTTATTCTTACTGGCTATCCTCGTATGAAAGATAGACCTATTTTACATTTAGTAGATGCTTTAAGACAAGGAGGAGCGAATATTAATTATATGGAACGTGATAATTATCCTCCGGTTCGTTTATGTGGAGGGTATGATGGAGGTGAAATTTCTATTCAAGGAAATATTTCTAGTCAATTTTTATCGTCTATTCTTATGATGGCTCCATTAGCTCCTCGAGATACTTATCTTAAGGTAAAAGGTGCATTAGTATCCAGACCATATATTGATATTACTTTATCTCTTATGAGAAATTTTGGAATCAATATAGAGCATGATGAAAATTACCGTATTTTCTATTGTAAAGGGAATGCAGTATATCAATCACCTGGACATTATGTAGTGGAAGGGGATGCTTCTAGCGCTTCTTATTTTTTGGCAGCGTCAGCTATCAAAGGAGGGACTGTTCGAGTTATAGGTGTTGGAAAACATAGTAAACAGGGAGACATTTATTTTGCTAATATCTTAGAAAAGATGGGGGCAAAAATTTCGTGGCATGATAATTATATAGAATGTAGTCGCAGATCTGATCTTAACGCTGTCGATTTAGATGTTAACGATATTCCTGATGCAGCAATGACCCTTGCTACTACTGCATTATTTGTTAGTAATGGTCCTACAGTATTACGCAATATTTACAATTGGAGAATTAAAGAAAGTGATCGACTAGTTGCTATGGCTACTGAGTTGAGAAAAATAGGAGCAAAAGTAGTGGAAGGTCATGATTATTTGAAAATAATGCCTCCAATTAAAATGAAATCGGCTTATATTAATACTTATAACGATCATCGCATAGCAATGTGTTTTTCTTTAGCAGCATTATCAGATGTTTCTATAGTAATTAATGATCCTCAATGTACATATAAAACTTTTCCTAATTTTTTTACAGAATTATCTAATGTAAGTATATTGCGGTAACGTGTTATATGATACGAAACGTGTATACATAAATATATGTTGTATGTGGAAAAGTTGATGATTATTAAGTTTTATTGAAATATGTGAAATGTAATTTAATTTATAATGCATATTGTTTGCTATAAGGAGATCGTGTGTGCACAACATGTTTCCGGTTATTACTATTGATGGGCCAAGCGGAGTAGGTAAAGGAACATTATCTAGAAAGTTGGCAAAGATTCTTGGATGGAATTTATTAGATTCAGGAGTTATTTATCGAATTTTAGCGTTAGTAGCTTTAGAAAATAAAATTAATATTAATCATGAAGAAAAAATAGCAGCACTTATTGATACCATGCAAATAGCTTTTATAAATAATAAAAATAGAGTGATAATATTATTTAATGGCAAGGAAGTTAAAAAAAATATTTTTACAGAAAATGTAGGCAATTGTGCATCTAAAATTGCTACTTTTTCCCAAGTACGTAAAAATTTGTTGATATATCAACGTACATTTTGTAAGTGTCCAGGACTTGTTGCTGATGGACGTGATATGGGAACGATAGTATTTCCTCATGCAGAATTAAAAATTTTTCTTTATGCTTCTTTTAAAGAAAGAAGGAGCCGTAGGTTACATCAGTTGCGTAAAAAAAGTTTTAATGTTAATTTTAGAACTGTATTATCACAAATAAGAGAACGAGACGAACGTGATTATAACCGAAAATTAGCACCGTTGATTCCCGCGATTGGTTCATTGATGTTAGATTCAACTCATTTATCTGCAGAAGAAGTAAAAGCTAAAGTTCTTATGTATATTAGAGAGAGTCTAGTATTATCAGAAACAGTGCGATATAATAACCACTCATAATCAAGGATAGTGATGAGATATTTGTTATAACGTCATCAAACATGGATATATGATGGTCGTTAATTAAAAATTGAAGATTATAAAGATGACAGAATCATTTGCTCAGCTATTTGAAGAATCTTTAAAAAAAATAGAAACCTGTCCTGGATCTATTGTTCATGGAGTTGTAGTTTCGATTTCTAAAGATATTGTGTTAGTCGATGCAGGATTAAAATCAGAATCTGCTATTCCTATTGAGCAATTTTATAATTCTCAAGGAGAATTAGAGGTTTCAGTTGGTGATCATGTTGATGTTACATTGGATGCGGTAGAAGATGGATTTGGAGAGACTGTGTTGTCTCGTGAAAAAGCTAAACGTTATGAATCTTGGTTATTATTAGAACAGGCATATCAAGAAATGACCACTGTGACAGGAATGATTAATGGTAGAGTGAAAGGAGGATTTACTGTTGAAATAAATGGAGTTCGCGCCTTTTTACCTGGTTCTTTAGTGGATGTTAAACCAATACGTGATACTTCATTTTTAGAAGGACAAGAGTTTGAGTTTAAAGTAATTAAATTAGATCATAAACGTAATAATGTTGTAGTATCTCGTCGTGCTGTGATTGAATCTGAAAATAGTGTTGAACGTGATCAATTATTAAATAAATTACATGAAGGAATAGAAATTAAAGGAATGGTTAAAAATTTAACTGATTACGGTGCTTTTATCGATTTAGGAGGAGTGGATGGATTATTACATATTACTGATATGGCATGGAAACGTGTTAAACATCCTAGCGATATAGTAAACGTTGGAGATGAAATTATTGTCAAGGTATTAAAATTTGATCGAGAACGTATTCGCGTATCTTTAGGGCTAAAACAATTAATCGAAGATCCATGGGCAAGAATTATTAAACGTTATCAAGAAGGAAATAAATTGATAGGAAAAGTAACTAATTTGACTGATTATGGGTGTTTTATTGAAATTGAGGGCGGGATTGAAGGATTAGTACATGTTTCTGAAATGGATTGGACTAATAAAAATATTCATCCTTCTAAAGTAGTAACGATAGGAGAATCTGTTGAAGTAATAGTATTAAATATTGATGAGGAGCGCCGAAGAATTTCTTTAGGATTAAAACAATGTAAAATTAATCCATGGCAGAAATTTTCAGATCTATATAACAGAGGCGATCGAGTTATGGGAAGGATAAAATCGATTACTGATTTTGGTATTTTTATAGGATTAGAAGGAGGTATTGATGGATTAGTACATCTTTCTGATATTTCTTGGCATTTATCAAATGAAGAAGCTGTGAATAAGTATAAAAAAGGCGATGAAATAATGGCTGTGGTGCTACAAGTAGATGCTGAACGGGAACGTATTTCTTTGGGTATTAAACAATTAACAGAAGATCCCTTAAATACCTATTTGGTTACTCATAAAAAAGGGAGCATAGTATCTGGAAGAATAATTTCTATAGATGATAATAGAATCACTGTAACATTGAGTGATGATACTGTAACTGGCTATTTATGTATAACTAATACATCACATAATAAGTCTATTGACAAGAGATATACTACATTACATGTAGGTAATGATATACAAGCAATATTAGATGGCGTAGATCGAAAAAATAGAATAATTACTTTGTCTGAATATAATATACGTGATGTAAATAAACAATCAGAAATAAATGTTGTCGACAATCATAGAAAAGAGAAAGATAAAAATTTTTCTAATGTTATGGTAGAGGCATTTAAAGCGGCAACTAAAAGTGAATAACTAACTACTATGTTATAAGTTTTTATATATATATATATATGTTAATTTGTTGGGTTCTTATATAAAAGAATGTATAAGTAAATAATAAATATAAAATAAAGGAAAGTTTTGATGATATATATATATATATAAAATTTGTATATACGTTTTATGTATAGATATGGTAGTGTTTATATTTTAATATGGTTTATTTCATAAGAGTGCGGCGGGAGATATTTGATAAATTTTAAACTGTTCCATATCTATAGTTATCTTAGATAAGATTTGTCTATATGTTTTAGTACAAAAATAAACTCTGGTGTCAGGGACATAAATGTCGCGGTACAATAAAAATTATTCTTCTACTTGGAAAACTTTTCGTCGTCTCTGGCCAATAATTTTCCCTTTTAGAGTAGGGTTAGTTGTTGCAACTATTACTTTAATTTTAAACGCAACAAGTGATGCTTTAATGTTAGCTTTATTAAAACCTCTACTTGATGATGGATTTGGAAGAGCTAATAGAGATGTATTTGTATGGATGCCATTAGCTTTAGTTGGATTAATGGGAATTCGTGGGTTTAGTGGATTTGCGTCTACTTATTGTATATCTTGGGTATCTGGAAAAGTAGTTATGCAGATGAGACGTGCATTGTTTAAGCATATTATGAACATGCCAGTTTCGTTTTTTGTAAAACAATCTATCGGTACGTTGGTGTCTAGAATTACTTATGATTCTGACCAAGTTGCTTCTTCTTCTTCTGGAGCTTTAATCACTGTTATTAGAGAAGGGGCATCTATTATTGGTTTATGTATCATGATGTTTTATTATAGTTGGCAATTATCATTAATCTTGGTACTAATTGCTCCAATAGTGTCTATCACTATTAAATGCGTTTCTTATAGATTTAGAGCAATCAGTAAAAAGATGCAGAGCGCTATGGGTCAATTAACTAGTAGCGCTGAACAAATGCTTAAAGGACATAAAGAAGTGTTAGTATTTGGAGGACAACATACAGAGAAAGATAGATTTAATCATGTAAGTAATTGCATGAGACAACAAAGTATGAAGATGGTACAAACTTCATCCATTTTTGATCCTTTGATTCAATTTTTTGCATCATTAGCATTAGCGTGCGTACTGTATGCAGCTAGTATTCCAAGTATCATGGAAATGCTGACTGCTGGAACGATTACTGTTATTTTTTCATCTATGATAGTTTTGATGAAGCCATTAAAATCTTTGACTAATGTTAGTGCTCAATTCCAGCGTGGAATGGCAGCTTGTCAAACTTTATTTTCAATTCTGGATTTAGAGACAGAAAGAGATCAAGGCACACTGAATATTAAACGAGTAAAGGGTCATATTGTTTTTGACAATGTTACTTTTTTTTATCCTGATAAAAGTACACCATCGCTTTATAAAATTAATTTTACTGTTGAAGCAGGAAAAACCGTTGCTTTGGTGGGACGGTCTGGTTCTGGAAAATCTACTATCGTAAATTTGTTAACTCGTTTTTATGAAATAAATAAAGGACGTATATTACTCGATGGATTCAACTTAAACGATTATAAACTCTCTTCTTTACGTAATCAGGTAGCTATAGTATCTCAGCATGTTCATTTATTTAATGATACTATCGCTAATAATATAGCGTATGCACGTAAAAATATTTATTCTAGAGAATCTATTGAAACTGCAGCTCGTATGGCATGTGCCATGGATTTTATTTCTAAAATGAAAAATGGATTGGACACTGTTGTAGGTGAAAATGGTATTTTGTTATCTAGTGGACAACGTCAACGTATTGCTATTGCACGTGCTTTATTAAGAAATTGTCCGATTTTAATTTTTGATGAAGCTACCTCTGCTTTAGATTCTGCATCAGAGTATGTTATTCATAAATCACTTGATGCGTTAAAAAAGAATAGAACATCATTGGTCATAGCGCATCGTTTATCTACTATTGAAAATGCAGATGAAATATTGGTGATTGAAAATGGCTATATTATAGAACGTGGGGTTCATGCAGTTTTAATACGTCATCAAGGGATTTATGCTCAATTACATAGATTACAATTTTCTTAATGTTTGCTTGTATTTGGTTTAGATCGTCATTGTGTTATTTATTTTTGTTACCATTTTCTTGGTTATATGGGTTAGTAAGTACGCTGAATCGTATTAGTTATAAGTATGGATGGCGTAAAGTATATAGATTTTCGGTTCCAATAGTAATTATAGGAAATGTAACAATTGGAGGAAATGGAAAAACACCAATGGTATTATGGTTAGTAGAACAGTTGCAACATCGTGGTTGGAAGGTTGGAGTTGTTTCACGAGGTTACAAAGGTAAATCAAAGAATTATCCGATTGTTATTAATATAAATACTCACAGTAATGAATGTGGGGATGAACCTATGCTGATTTGGAAGCGCACTGGGGTTTTAGTAGCAGTTTCTCCGAAACGTGCTGATGCAGTTGCTGCATTGTTACGAATGCAAAAACTAGATATTATAATAAGTGATGATGGGCTGCAACATTATGCGCTCTTTAGGGATATAGAATGGGTAGTGGTTAATAGTTTGTTTCGATTTGGCAATGGTTGTTGGTTGCCAGCAGGTCCTATGCGTGAGCGAACAAACAGACTGCATACAGTACAAGCAATTATTGCAAATGGATCAAAAGAAGATTTAATTTCTGGAGAGATATTAATGCAATTATATCCTAGCGCTGTAATAAATATGTTAACAGGAGAAAGTAGGCCTCTTAATTTTTTGAGTAATGTTGTAGCTATAGCAGGAATTGGATATCCTACACAGTTTTTCGGTACTTTACAAAATTATGGCATTACTCCTGTTAGAACGGTTTCGTTTTCTGATCATCAGATATATTATGAAAAAATGCTAACATCCTTGACTAAAAAAAATGAAACATTATTGATGACTGAAAAAGACGCAGTTAAATGTCTAGATTTTGCTCATAATAATTGGTGGTATGTACGCATGGAGGTTAAGATATCTAAAATAGATACAGACAATTTATTGTGTACGGTAGAAGATAAGATTGAGTGTTATAAAAATTTTAATTCCAACTCATAGTGATCATGAAAATTTATCAACGACATGATCACTATGAGTTGGAATTAAATAACCGCATATATATCATCAATATATATGCGGTTATTTAATTACGATAATTTATATTGTAATTTGGACGAGTTATTTTGTATATGCAGAATGCATGTATACAACAAAGATATATAAAATGCGTGAAAAAATTAATATTTGATAGATTAATTATGTTATGATGAGATGTCGACTACTAAGTATCATTGTATGTCCTGTATGTTATTCAAAATTATATTTTGATTTAGAACAAAAAGAATTGATTTGCAATGTTGATAATTTAGCTTTTCCGATACGAAAGGGAATTCCAGTTCTTTTAAAAAGAAATGCTCGTAATGTTGTGCCACAAAAGGATCAAAAATGAATTTTGTAGTAATTATACCTGTCCGATTTTTTTCGACACGTTTTCCAGGGAAAGCTTTAGCAGATATTCATGGAAAACCTATGATTGTTCGTGTTATGGAACAAGCTTTAGATTCTGGTGCTGATAAGGTAATTGTTGCTACTGACAGTGTTCGTATAGCGGAAGCAGTTGAATCGGAACAATCTGAAGGAGAGGTATATTTAACGCGTTCTGATCATCAATCAGGAACCGAACGTCTTGCAGAAGTAGCTATTAATTATAAATTTCCAGATAATCAAATTATTGTACACCTTCAAGGTGATGAACCTTTAATTTCTCCTATTATGATTCGTCAAGTTGCTAATACTTTAGATTCAGTTAGACTTACAGCTGGTATGGTGACCTTAGCAACATCGTTGAATTCTTTAGAAGAAGCACGCGATGATAATGTCGTCAAAGTTGTTATAGACATACATAACAATGCTCTTTATTTTTCTCGTTCTATGATCCCATGGAATCGGGGATACTTTGATACTGATTCAGATGATAAGTCATCTAGTATTTTATTACGTCATATCGGTATTTATTCATATCAAGTTGATTTTTTGCGTCATTATATTGGATGGACTAGAAGCCCATTGGAGAAACTTGAGCAACTTGAACAGCTTAGAGTACTGTGGCATGGAGAATCAATATATGTATCTGTAATCGATAATGTATTTAATATTAGTGTAGATACTCCAGAATCATTGAGACGTGTCAACATATTATTTAAAAATAAATGATTAAATAAATTTAATCATTATTGGTAATAATATTATTGTCAATTTATTATATAATACGGTATGTTTTAAATCATTAATACTACGAACAAAAAAAGTTAAGTGTTTTGTTCATTATTTTTATTTTCATATTATTACTAATATTTTAGTTGGAAAGTAGTACTATTAATAATAGTAAATATAACCAATATACACTTTTAATGTGGGCATTAGATTTTGGAAATATATGGGTAATTTTTGTTAATTGTAATGCCAAAATATTAAATGTTACATAATACTTCATTATTGAGAATAATTAATGTTTTTGTTTATATTAGTGTAGGACATAAAAATAATTATGCAGCAACAATTACGTTTGGTGGTGGGAATATCAGGGGCTTCTGGAGGTATTTATGGAATTCGTGCGTTAACTATGTTAAAACAATGTAATTTAAATATAGAATCTCATCTTATTGTGACTCGAAATGCATTGATTACATTACAGCAAGAACTAAAGATGAATAAACAAGCTGTATATGAATTAGCAGATGTTGTTCATTTTCCGCAAGATATGGGAGCATCAGTCGCTAGCGGATCATATCCAACTTTAGGTATGTTAATTGCTCCATGTTCTATAAAAACTATGTCAGAAATTAGCTCAGGAATGACGTCATCATTGATTAGTCGTGTTGCAGATGTAACGTTAAAAGAAAGGCGTAGATTAGTATTAATGATTAGGGAAACTCCGTTACATTTGGGACATTTGCGTACAATGGTTAAATTAACAGAATTTGGAGCAGTAATTATGCCACCTGTTCCTGCATATTATGTACATCCAAAAACTATAGATGATATTGTTTGTTACACTGTGGCAAGAGCACTAAACTTATTTGGAATCAAATCCAATATTTCTTCTATTTGGTTAGGGATAAAGTATTAAAAAAATCATGACCATTTTTTATATAATATTTTGAATTAAATATTATCAATATGTGAATAATAGATGTTGATAATTTTGTATAATACTTAATTTAGATTTAAAATCTTTAAAAATAAAATCAATGTAGTAATCTATAATTTTTATAAAAAGCATTAATTTTAATTTCTTGAATTAAAGCTATCATTGCTGTTGTCCGTATCACCATCTTCGCTAACAGATGAGGAAGATTGATTAAGATTTAATTTGAAAAATATCTGTGCCATATCACTACTAGGGGGTTTAGTTTTTTTGCGCTCTGATATGACACTTTCAAGTTTATTTATATGTTCTTCAGTACCTATTAAAGAAAATTTAGATTTTTTGTGTATTGATAAGCGTTGTGATAAATCGTCATGTAGACTAAATTCAAGATTAGAACATTCTGTAAAGTCATTGTCGTGTGTTATTTGATGCTCCTCTTCATTATTGATTGAGGAATAAGTTTGATGTTGATTATTCGAAGGAATTGTTGTGTAAGACGAAGATGATAACAATGTATTATTTGGTGTGGAAGATGCAATCTCCGTCGTTAGTTGTTGTTCTGAAAATGTAACAGGAATTGGAGGAGGAGGCGGTGCTGGGAATACAAAATCATTTTCTATCTGATCGGTATTTTGTATAGTTTTCGTTGCAGTATCATCTTGTATGGTAAGATGAGACATTGATGTATTAGCTTTAACATTATAATATTCTTCTTTGTATATTGGTACATTTTGGATTGTATTTTCTGTAACATTGATTCCAGAGTCATTATTAGCAGTAATAGCAGAGACATTATTTTGTTGTGAATTAGCAGTAGCTAGGTTTTTCTGTGAAAAATTTTTTACCAAAATGTGTATATTTTGTTTTTTTTGTTTTTGACCACTATTTTTGGTTATATTAGTAATATGTGAAATGAAAATGTCGTCTTCTCTAGTAATAGGATGATTAGGTAAACAAAGGGCGTAAGTACTATTTGTTATTGGAACAATATTACCTCCCTGATTTTTCAATAAATTTAAATTCCATTGCGCATATTTATCCTGATGATCGTCAGTTTCAATTATTTTAATTTCTCCAGGATAACCTGTTATTTGTTGAGTATACGATAACGATTTGTTGTTACTATAATTATTCAAAAATACGCATTCATTGTATTGAATTATAGTCGGTATAAATGGTTGTATTATAGTATTATTAAGGGATTGCAATAAGGATGTATTGCTTTTGTTTATATATCGTATTTGTTCTGAAATAGGAATGCCGAATTGGTAGTCAATTAATATTTGACAAGCAGTATTACAATATTTCTTGTTTATAAAAATATTATTTATATTTAAACCTAATATGGGAATAGGTTTATAGTTTAGATCTAATGATAAATAGTAATCATTATTTTTTGTATTAAAAATTTTTCTATATTCTTTATTATAAAGAAATTGTTCTAATTTTATTTTACCAGTAAATGCTAAAAAATATGGAAATTTAAATTGAATATGCATTTTATAACCACTGTTTGGCGTATGTATATCATACTGTTGTAATGATTTTTTAGAAGTAAAAATATTATCTAAATTATAATAATTACTTAGCATAAATAATGTATTATGTAGCCAATATTCTATACCAAAATTAATTGAGTATGGTTGGTTGTTTTTATTAGACATAGGGCAATGATATAAGGTATTACATCCAATAGCATATTTGTTGTTATATAGATATCTCTTACCCCCCCCCAAATTTAAAATCTGTTTTGATAAAAGATTATGTATTCCTAATTGCATAAAGGATAGATTTTCTTGATGTATATTGTGTCGTGCTTGAAATGAATGAAATACATTTACTGAATCATTTTGTAATTGTATTTTAGATCTATAGGTAGAAGATAAGGGAGATGTATAATTATAATGGCTACGAACATTTGGTTTATTAATTGTGTAGGGATAAATATTCAGAGTGTTATGCTTGTGATCATCATATGTATATAGTTTCATTTTTTGTTGATATGAATCAACTTGAAATATATTATCATTAATGTTAAATTTAGGGCGAGCAGCTGTATTACACCAAGCGATTTCGTCATATATAAATGCTTGTAATATTATTCCTAGTATAATGAATATCAACATGATACGACTTTTATGTTAATTGATATATTTGTGTATATATAAATAATGTATCCTACGTTTACATTTTAATCTTATTTTATTTCAAATAAGTTAATATTGTATTTGAATCTATTAAATGAATAAAATTTAGATTTTAAAATCTAAACTTGAGAATAATATCACTAATAACTGACATAGTGTGAAAATTAGTATATATAATTTTAAATTTAATAAAGACAGATAAATTAATGAATTTTAATAGTTAAAATTATCATTATTATGACGGTACGTATAGAGAAAGATACATTGGGTACAGTATTAGTACCAAGCAATCGGTTATGGGGAGCTCAAACACAACGTGCATTGAAATATTTTAATATTTCTGATGAAAAAATGCCTTTTTCATTAATAAATGCATTAGCACAAATTAAACGCGCAGCGGCACAGGTAAACTATGATTTGGGATTATTAGACTGTAAACGAGCTCAAGCAATTATTCAAGCTGCAGATGAAGTATTATCTGGAATACATAAAGATGAGTTTCCAATATCTGTTTGGCAAACTGGATCTGGAACTCAAAGCAATATGAATATGAACGAGGTTTTAGCTAATAGAGCTAATGAATTATTGAGTAATGAACAAAATGTAGATAATAAATTTGTGCATCCAAATGATCATGTCAATAAGAGTCAAAGTTCGAATGATGTTTTTCCTAGCGCTATGCATATCGCAGCAGTAGTGAATTTGAACGAACAATTGATGCCTAAAGTAAAAATATTGCAAAAAACTCTGATTGATAAGTCTGTGGAATTTAATGATATTATTAAAATAGGGCGTACTCATCTTCAAGATGCTACTCCATTAACTTTGGGGCAAGAAATTTCTGCCTGGGTATCTATGTTGAAGCATAGTATAGATCACATAGAAGTTACTGTTCCTCATTTATGTGAGTTAGCATTAGGAGGCACAGCAGTGGGCACAGGTATTAATACTCATCCGGAATATGCTAAACGTGTCGCTGGTGTTTTATCACTTATTACTAAATATCATTTTGTTAGTGCACCAAATAAATTTGAATCTCTATCAACATGCGACGCATTAGTGCACAGTCATGGTTCTTTGAAAGGTTTGGCAGTTTCTATGATGAAAATTGCTAATGATATACGTTTATTATCTTCTGGACCTAGATGTGGTATAGGCGAATTAAGTATTCCTATAAATGAGCCAGGCAGTTCGATTATGCCTGGAAAAGTGAATCCAACTCAATGTGAATCTATGACTATGTTATGCGCTCAAGTTATGGGAAATGATGTTAGTATAAACATTGGTGGATCATCTGGGCATCTTGAGTTGAATGTATATAGGCCATTAATTATATATAATTTTTTACAATCAGTACGTTTGCTATCAGATGGTATAGATAGCTTTCATAAATACTGTGCTGCAGGTATTCAACCGAAGCATCAACGGATTTCAGAATTACTTGATAGTTCGCTTATGTTGGTTACTGCATTAAATCCTTACATTGGATACGATAAAGCAGCAGAAATTGCTAAAAAAGCACATTTAGAAGGGTTAAGTTTAAAAGAATCTGCATTGCAATTAGGATATGTAAATGAAAAACAATTTGATATGTGGGTTTGCCCTAAAAATATGATTAATTCTTCTAAAAAATTATAAAAACTATCGTTGTGAATAACGATAATATATAAGGGTTAATTAACAGTAAATATTATATATTGTTTTATAAAATAATATAAAGAAGTTCCATCAATGAATCGAATTAAACGTTATCAAATTTTGTGTAAATTACGAGATAATAATAAATATCCAGTTATTGAATTAATTTATCGATCGGAGTTTGAATTATTAATTGCAGTATTACTTTCAGCTAAAACAAGTGATATTCAAGTTAATAAAGTAACACAGAGGTTGTTTCAAATAGCTAATACACCAAAGGATATGTTACGACTTGGTTTGGACGGGGTTAAAAATTATATTAAATCTATTGGTTTATTTAATACTAAAGCCAAGAATATTATTAAAACTTGTTATTTATTAGTAGAAAATTATAACAGTACGTTGCCATCAACTCGCGTTGGATTAGAAGCTTTACCTGGAGTTGGGCGTAAAACTGCTAATATTGTTTTAAATTTAATTTTTGGCCGACCTACAATTGCGGTAGATACGCATGTTTTTAGATTTTGTAATCGTAGTTGTTTTGCGCCGGGAAATAATGTTTTGTCTGTAGAAAAAAAATTGCTGTCGGTGGTGCCAAAAGAATTTAAAAATAATTGCCATCAGTGGTTAATGTTGCATGGTAGGAATGTGTGTCGTGCTAAGCGTCCAAATTGTTGGATTTGTGTAATTAAAGATTTGTGTGAATTTAAAAAAAAATTATGATTTATTATATGTGTGGGTAGAAATATATAGTGGATTACTAAAATATTGTAGATGGAATGGGGTATAAACTTTTATATTTTTAATAAAAATATAAATTTGATTGCATTATAGCAATAATCAAATCAATGTATTATCATCATTAATTTATGGATAGTGAGTTTATTCCCATTGGATTAAGCAATAGTGTTTTTTTCCGCGTTTTAACAAAGTAAAACGATTATGTAATCTATCAGATGCATGGAATACATATTCTGTTTTTAATTGTTTTTTTGAGTTTATAGTAATACTGTTGGACATAATTAATTTTCGGGCTTGTGCTCGAGAAGATACTAAATTAGATTCTACTAATGCTTGTTGTAATGTGATACCTAATTTAAGCAGCACAGTCGGTATGCCGTCTTGTAATAATTGTTCGAAATCATTTAAAGTTAATTTATGTGTTTGTCCCGTGAAAAGATTATTAGTAATGTTTTGAGCAGTTTTCAATCCTTCTTTTCCATGAACTAATCGGGTAATTTTGTCTGCTAGTATGGTTTGAGCTTGTGGTTTTGTATTACTTATATTATCTTCTTGTTTTAATATATTAATTGTATCTATGTCTATATTGGTAAAGAGTTTAAGAAAATAATATACTTCTTTATCAGAAGAATTAATCCAATGTTGATAAAATTTATAAGGACTGGTTTTTTTTCTATCTAGCCATATTGTATTTTTTTCTGTTTTTCCGAATTTGGTATTATCAGATTTAGTAAGCAACGGAACAGTAAGTCCATAGGCAGTGCTTTTATACATGCGACGTACTAAATCGATTCCTGAAACAATATTTCCCCATTGATCAGAACCTCCAATTTGTAGTATTGCATTGTATTTTTTATATAAATAGGCAAAGTCGTAACTTTGCAACAAATTGTAGGAAAATTCAGAATAAGAGATCCCATAATTGTTTTTTTGTAATCTTTTTTTTATAGAATCTTTATTAATCATTTTATTCACAGAAAAAAAATTTCCAATATTTCTTAAAAATGTTAACAATGGGATGGAAGACAACCAATCATAATTATTAACTATACAAGCTTGTGAATGTGGTCCATAAGAGCAATCTACAAATAGAGAAATTTGATGTTTTATTTTTTCTGACCATTTTTGTATTGTATCAATTAAATTAGTATTTCGCTTTGATTTTTTAAAACTTGGATCGCCTATTAATCCAGTACCTCCTCCTATCAGAATTAAAGGGCGATGTCCAGATCTCTGAAATTGTCTTAAACATAATAGTAGAATTAAGTGTCCAATATGTAGACTATCAGATGTTGGATCGAATCCGCAATATAAAGTTATTGATTTTGATTTTAATATTTCAATCAATGATTTTTTATCTGTAATTTGTGCGATTAAATTACGTTCATATAAATACTGTATTATGTCACAATTTTTATTGTTCATATAGATATGTTTTAGCAAATTAAATTAAGGATTTTATATGTACTTATATATTAAATATTATTATGTTAATCTGATTTTATTTTAATATATTATTAAATTCATTGGAATTACAGTAGTTATAATTAAGGGGATAAACGATAAATATACCATGTATGATTATATCGTTGATATATAAATCGGTCGTGTAATCTATTTATTCCTCCTTGCCAGAACTCCATGCTATTTATATTGATTTTGTATCCACCCCAAAATTCAGGAAATGGTATTTTTGTATCTAAATATTTTTTTTTTAATTCTAAAAATTTATTGTTCAGGACATTTTTAGAAGAAATAACTTGAGACTGATTGGATGTCCATGTGCTGATTTGGTTATTTTTTGGGCGTGTATAAAATTGTTGTAAAACATCTCGTTCTGACAGTTTGCAAGCGGTTCCGGTTACTATTACTTGTCTATCCATTATATTCCAAGGAAAGCATAAACTAACTTTTGGGTTATTAGTTAAATGTATAGCTTTATGACTATTAAGATTAGTAAAAAATACCATTTCTTTGTTGGTAAATCCCTTTAATAGTACTATACGTTGGTGAGGTTGACCAACATGATCTACTGTAGCTAGGCACATTGCAGTAGGATCAGGTACTTGTGCAAAATAAGCTTGATTTAACCATGTGGAAAATAACTGAATAGGCTGGTCAGTCAAGTCTGAATAGCGCAGTTGTCCAAATGTATATTCTCGTCTGATACAAGAGATATTAGTGTTATTTACTGACATAAAATATTGATTTTTTATTAATTATTGTAAGATACAATAACATATTTTGCGTTACTATTTAAAGTAAATAATAGCATGAGAAAAAATAGGAATAATGATTAATCTATTTTAGTGCTCATAAAATAGTCATATTGTCTTATGAAGTAATCACTATTTATGAATTACAAATAGTAGTTATTAGGTATTTATGATAAGATGGAATTTGAGGAGGTTTGTTATTATAAAGTTTTCTCATTACTGTATAAGTTCATTGGTACTACATGATAAATATATATTTTAAATTTTATAGATATTCTTAATTTTTATTATGTAAATTTATGATATTTTTTTCTAATTTAGAAATGATGTTATTTAGAAAAATTATTTCTTCATTATTAATTCCATTGAAAATTTCGTTTCTAGTAGTAGAAATAACCCGATTTACTTCTATAATGACAGGTTGGGCCTTTTCAGTTAATTTAATTCGCTTAGCTCGTCGATCATGCACACAAGTATGTCTGATAATTAATGATTTTTCTTCAAGTTGGTCTAGTGTTCTTACTAAAGATGGTTGTTCGATCCCTATGGCTTTTGCTAATTGGATTTGAGATTGTTCTGGAGGTAATTGATAAATATTATGCAATGTAATCCAATGTGTTTGTGTAAGTTTTAAAGGTTTTAAACGATGATCAATTAAAGCGCGCCATATTCTTACAAGACGCGCTAAATCTGATCCTAATGGTGATTCCAATTTTGTTTCCTTTTAATTATAATTAAGTTTATTCTATTTAGATATGTTATTGAGGTTATAAGTATGTTAATTACCACTTATATAAGTATATTATTTATAATAACAAATATGATATATAATACACGATTACAATTATAGGTTAACAATTGCAATATGTTATTATTGGAATTTAATTCTTTAAAGTATAGCATATATTTATTATTGTAGGTGAATTATTTTAATATTTATATTAAAATAATTCACCTACAATAATAAATATTATCTAAAATGTAAGGGTAAATAAATTATTAATAATTATTTAAGCTTAATTAGTTTAATTTATAGTTTCATATAAATAATGTATGTAAATATTTACATATTTAGATATATATAATGAAATTATTATAGTTTGTTTTTATATTTAAATATGTTTTGACATAAGATATTATAATGATTTAATTGAGCAAAAATATTTTGTTACTAAATAGTAAATTTTGATAGTAGTGTTGTATTAAAAATTTAATTAATATTTTAAATTTGTAAAGATGTTTATATTTATTACATTATGTTTGAGGTAGGTACATATTTTGTTTTAATAAACTGATTGTTTGTTACATATTCGTAATGAAACCATTTTAATTTATACAATAAATGGTGAAGATATATTAGAATCTGTGGTAATATTAATCGTTTATCTTATGTAGATATAATCTTATAATAAATATGATGTATAAAGATGATCAAAATACTCTTCGAGCGCGGTTTCGCGGTTTTTATCCAGTTGTAATTGATGTAGAGACGGCAGGTCTGAATGCTAATACTGACGCTTTATTAGAAATTGCTGTTGTTACTCTTAAAATGGATGAATATGGTTGGTTATGCGTCGATGATTCTATTAATTTTCATATTAAATCATTTCCAGGAGCTATTATTCAACCAGAATCATTAGCGTTTAATAGAATTGATCCAAATAGTCCTTTAAGATCTGCAGTAACAGAGCAAGAAGCATTACGTGCAATCTTTGAAATGGTACATCAGGGTATTGAGACCCAAGAATGTACTCGTGCTATTATTGTAGCGCATAATGCATCTTTTGATCATAGTTTTTTAATGGCAGCGGTAGAACGTGTAAGTTTCATGAAAAATAATCCATTTCATCCTTTTGTTACATTCGACACTGCTACTTTAAGTGGTTTAGTATTTGGACAAACTGTATTAGCTAAGGCATGTGCTCGTGCAGGAGTTTTTTTTGATAAAAAAAAAGCGCATTCTGCGTTATATGATACTGAGCGGACTGCGATGTTATTTTGCGAATTGGTAAATAGATGGAAAAGACTTGGAGGTTGGCCTTTGAATTCTTGTAACTCTGATTTTTAATCAAATTATTATTATTATTATTTTATAATCTTTTTATTTTATGTTTTCAAATTAAATGTTGAGGATAATATATAGCATGTGTTATGTACTATTCATGATTATTTTAAACAAGTAAATTAATATAGTTATAAGTTATGTTTTAATTTAATTTGATCGATGAGAGTTTTTAGTTCTCCTGTTCGATGCATATTAATTATTATATCTGTACCGCCTATTAATTTTCCCTCTAGCCATAGTTGCGGAAAAGTAGGCCAATTAGCAAATTTTGGTAAAGCATATCTAATATCTAAATGAATCAATACATCAACATAGAGAAAGGATTGTATGTAAGTAGACAACACCTGTGCAGCTTTTGAAGAAAATCCGCACTTAGGATCGTTTGGAGTACCTTTCATATATAAAACAACAGAATTTGTTTCTATTTGATTTTTAATTTTTTCTATTACATTATTCATTTGTATTTGTTTCTAAAAAGTTTAAATTATATTTAATAAATTTATTGTATAATTTTGTTTATATTCTTATGTTTAAAACAAGTCTAGTGTCTATAACAAACTTTAAAATTTAGTTATATATTTTATTTATTATTAATATAAGTATTATTTTTTAAATTAATAATTGATAATGTTCTTTCAACACTGTTTATAACAGATTTTGTGATAATGTCAATTTCAATATTTATTATATTTCCTATTTGTTTATCTCCAAGTGTTGTTTTTATTGCAGTATATGGAGTTAAGCAAACACGTATATAATTATTAAGAATTTTACTTACTGTAAGACTTACTCCCTCTACGCCAATTGATCCTTGTCGTAGGATATATTTTTGAAAATATTTATTTTTTATGTTAAACCATATTATTTTATTATTTTTTGAAGTAATTATTTTTTTTATTTCTCCAATACAATCAATATGTCCAGTCATTAAATGTCCACCAACTTCAGAATGATAACTCAGTGGTCTTTCTATATTAATTAAGTCTCCTATTTTTAATATATTCATATTAGTTAGTTTTAATGTTTCATGTATTAGGTTGAAACTGACTAAATTGTGTTTAATTGCAATAACTGTCAAACAGCACCCATTATTTGATATAGAACAACCAACTTTTAAATTTGAAAGCAAATGTATGGGTAATATAATTGTATATGTTTTAAAATTAGTTGTTGCATTAATAGCATGAACGGGAACGATAGCTTGTATAATACCTGAAAACATATTTTTCAAATACTATCATGTATAATGTCAAATTTTATTTAATCCTTAGTATAACATATACCTTTTTTTTGTTAAATATATCTTGAAGACATTTAAATAGCTGTAACAAACATATGTTTTCATGATATGAGATATTTTCAAAATATTTAATATGTGATATAGTTATATACAGTTTAGTATTTTTACTATGTAGATTATTTAATTTTATTTTAAAGTATGTTAGTTAAGTTTTAAAAAAATAATTAAAGTGAATAAAATGTAATGACACCGATGAAAATATATAATATCAATAAAGTGAAAGTTATATTATTAGCATGTGCGTTCTTAGCTCAGATTGGTTAGAGCACTACCTTGACATGGTAGAGGTCGATGGTTCAAGTCCATTAGAACGCATTGGTTTAGCAACCGAACATGCTAAATAAATTGTAGTAAGTTATGTTTTGTATGGTGTTGAAAATTATATGAATTGATGTATTGTAGTAAGTACTTAAATTTTAAAGTAAAACTGTGATTTTTATTTATATAAAATACGTAGCGTGGTTTTATAAAAAATGTAAAAAGTTATAAATGTATAATTATATTTATAATGTAAGGATGTTTGATTAAAAACAAGAATTAAAGTAACATATTTATGATATATATATTTCGAGATGGGTTATATATAATTTATTAAACAAAGGAGAATATAAAGATGAATCGTGATAGATTAATATGTTCTGTAATTATTTTAAGTTCTTTTATATTAGCTAGTTGTGCGAGTACGACTAAAATAATAGAATTGTCTTCTGAGGTTCGTGATTTAAGTGGGAAAATTGATCAGATTAGTAGTGATATAGATAATTTACGTCCTGAAGTGGAAAAAAACAAAAGCGAGGCAGCACGAGCTAATCAACGTCTTGACAATCAAATTACTTCTTACCATAAGTAATTTAATAAAAAAAGAATATAGAAAATATATATTTATGACGATGAAATCATACATAAAATTTGATGTGATTTGTAGGTATCTTTATTACGATAAAATAAAAGCAGTAAAAACCACAACATCATTCATTGCTATGAATGATGTTGTGGTTTTTACTAATAATTTTAAAAAATTAATTTTAATTTTTAATTTATGTAGAATGTAAGGATTATAGTTTATATAATAAGGCATGAGCTTGAGAATATATGGCATTTAATATTAAATATATTCCTTGTGATCGAGATATGGTTAGGTTTTGTTTCAATTGTAATTGATTTATTAAAAATGGTTTAATATCGATGTCAATAGCTTCTTGCAAACTTAATCCTTGGTATAAGCTGAATATTATAGTGATAATTCCTTTGACAATGGAAGAATCGCTATATCCGTGTAGTGTTATTAAATTGTTGTAGGAAATTGTGGAATTAGTTAAAACAATCCATGTTTGGCTTTGGCATCCAGAAATTAAATATTTTTCTATTTGCATGTCTTTTGGTAATTCAGGTAATAATTTCCCAAGATCGATGATATACATATATTTCTCTTCCCAATTGTTACAACTTAAAAAATTTCGTAGTAATTGAGCTTTTGTTGGGAAATTTATCATTGTTTTGTTTTAGTATAATTATTATTGATTAAGTAAATTTTGTACTTTAGTTAATCCATATGCTAAGTGATCGATATCTTCTTTATTTGTATACATAGCCAACGATGCTCGACACATACCTGGTACTTTAAAATAATTCATAGTAGGTATTGCGCAATGATGTCCTGTTCGTATAGCAATACCGTATTGGTTTAATAACATTCCAATGTCATATGAATGATGTGTGCCTACATTAAAGGAGATAATGCTACTTCGTACATTTGGTCCGTATAATATTAAATCTGGAATTTTTTGTAATATATTTGTAGCATAATGTATTAATTGGTCTTCGTAGGTGTAAATTGTGTCAATTCCTATTGTTTTTACATATGCTATAGCATTATTCAATCCTATAATACCACCAATGTTAGGAGAACCTGATTCAAACTTCCAAGGAGACTCTATAAACGTCGTATCTTGGCTTAAACTTACATTCTTGACTATTCCTCCTCCTACTATCCATGGAGGCATTTTGCGAAGTAATTCTTTTTTTCCATACATAATACCAATACCAGAAGGCCCATATATTTTATGTCCAGAAAATACATAAAAATCACAATCTAATTTCTGTACATTTACTGGATGATGTGCAATTCCTTGCGCGCCATCCACTAGTATCAAAGCATCACTTTTTTTCCTCATTATGTTAATTATTTCTATTAATGGATTAATTGTTCCTAAAACATTAGATATATGTGATATTGATAAGAGTCGAGTACGATGATCTATAAGCTTTGATAGGTTGGATATATCTAATGTACCATTAGGAGTTAATGGTATATAACGCAATGTTATTTTTTTGTTTTTTGCTAATATTTGCCATGGAACGATATTAGAGTGGTGTTCCATTTCACTTAAGATAATATTATCTCCGTAATTTATAAAATTATGACCCCAGCTATTGGCGATTAAGTTAATAGCTTCAGTAGTATTTTTAGTAAAAATGATTTCTTCTCTAGATGCATTAATAAAATTAGCTATATGTAAGCGTGCTATTTCCATTTGATTAGTTGATTCAGTACTTAGTGTATGAATGCCTCGATGCACAGCAGCATATTCATTGCGGTAATAATGAGTTTGTGCGTCTATAACAACACTAGGCTTTTGAGTGGCTGCAGCATTGTCAAGATAAGTAAGAGGATGTTGATTTATAATACGATTTAATATAGGAAAATCTGATCTAATTTTTTCTATAGGATACATTGTCATGTTGTAATCCCTGATAAGGCTTTGTTAATTCTTGTCAAAATGGTATCTTGTATTATAGGATTATTAATTGATTCTATAATTTCAACAGAAAAAGCATAAATAAGCATTTTTAATGCATCTTTTTTTAGAATACCTCGTGTACTTAGGTAAAATAGATGTTCAGCATTAATTTGTCCTATTGTTGATCCATGACTGCATTTTACATCATCGGAGTAAATTTCAAGTTTAGGAGTACTACTAATATTTGCATCTTGATGTAATAGTAAGTTATTGTTTGTCATTTTTCCGTCAGTTTTCATAGAATTTGGGTTTACTTTTATTAATCCATTAAATATACCAGTACTGCAATCACATGCAATTATTTTATGTAATTGTCTGCTTATAGCGTATTCTTGATTGTTATGTTCTAAATAAGTTCGTATATCTCCAATATTTTTTTTTGACAGTAAAATTAAGCTATTCAGTGACAAAGATGCTTCTGAGTTATTAATCTGCGCGCTAGTTTGATGACGCGTAAGTTTAGGGCCAAGAATCGCAAAGATATTACTGTCTGCATGTGCATATTGTCCTATGTTTAAATCATTATGTGCTATATGGTAACTTTCATGATTTTCACATACTAATTTAATATGGTGTAACTTGGCGTTATTCCCTATTTTGATAGACATACGTGCGCCGGTAAAGTGCGCGTTTTTATTGACACTAACGAAATGTTCTATAATACAGGCGTTTGAATAGGATCCGATTTCAAGATAATGATAGTAATGCGATGTAATTAATTTATTTTCTGCATCAGATCCTGCATTAATATACAATAAATATAGTGGTTTTTTTGTTATTTTTTGTTCAGGTAAAGTTATATGTATTGTTGCGTCACTGAGGCACTCAGTTAAATATAAGAACATTTCTGGTTGAATTGGATTAGATAATTCATAACGATTAGGATTACGATTGATTTTCATTATCCATGGATCAATGTTTTTATCACTTAATTCCGGTGAGAATTTATCGTTGATAAATATCAGACGATAGGAATCTATAGAAAGTCCTAGTTTTTTATATTGAAATTCATTAAATTCGACATTTTTGGAGAATTCAAAATTGTAGGTTAATAATTCTTCAAGTGCAGTGTATTTCCAATTATTACTTTTGAGATCTGGTAATCCGAGTGTTTCAATGTTTTTCCAATGCTTATGTATTCGTGACCCGTTATTATTTTTTTGTTTAAATAATTGGTACCATTCATTTAGTACTTTATTCTTATTATCAGGATAACCAGCCATAGCCTTTTTCCTCAAGCTTTTTGACTAAATCGATGTTGCCAGATTTTATAATATGACCTTTGTGTAGTACATGCACATAGTCTGGTTTAATGTATTCTAAAATTCTTTGGTAATGGGTGATGATGATAAATGAACGTTTTTTATTACTTAACATATTAAGACCGTTATAAACAATTTTTACCGCGTCTATATCTAGCCCAGAATCTGTTTCATCAAGAATACATAGTAATGGTTCTAGCATTATCATTTGAAGGATATCATTACGTTTTTTTTCCCCCCCAGAAAATCCAACGTTTACTGATCTAGTTAAAAGATCAGATGGCATTTTTAATAATCTCATATTTTTTTTAACAAGTTGGATAAAATCAAATCGATCAATAAGAGATTGATTCCGATATTTCCGTATGGCATTAACAGCGCTGTGTAAAAATAATTGATTGCTAATTCCTGGAATATCTACTGGATACTGAAATGCTACAAAAATTCCTTCTCCGGCGCGTTCTTCTGGTTTTAGAAGTAATAAATTTTTATTTTTAAATAAAATCTCCCCATCGGTAATAATATAATCTTGTTGGCCAGATAGTGTAGCAGACAATGTGCTTTTTCCGGATCCATTAGGGCCCATAATAATATGTATTTCACCTGGCTTAATTTCTAAATTTAGTTTTTTCAGAATAGATATATTTTTTACACTGACATTCAAATTTTTTATTGACAACATTGTGGTTTCTCCTGTTTGAATGACTATGTTTTATGATATTTAAAATATCAATTTTATCCAACACTGTGTTCTAGAGTAATTGCCAGTAATTTTTGTGCTTCTATAGAAAATTCTAGAGGTAATTTAGAAAATATATCTTTGCAAAATCCATTTACAATCATAGAGATGGCATCATCTTCATTAATACCTCGTTGTCTGCAATAAAACAGTTGATTATCACTGATTCGTGAAGTTGTAGCTTCATGTTCTAGTTGTGTATTATTATTATGTGATTCAATGATTGGAAATGTATGAGAACTACATTGTTTACCTATTAGCATTGAATCGCATTGTGTAAAATTACGTGAATTTGAAGCAGTTTTCTCAATTTTTACTAATCCTCGATAAGTATTTTGACTATTACCAAGAGCAATGCCTTTTGAAATAATAGTTGAGTGTGTATTTTTTCCAATATGAATCATTTTTGTTCCGGTATCTGCTTGTTGTGCACCGTTGGTAATAGCAACGGAGAAAAATTCTCCAATAGAATTATTTCCTTTTAAGATTACACTTGGATATTTCCAAGTAATAGCAGAACCAGACTCAGATTGAGTCCAAGACATTTTAGAATTTTCTCCAGCACATAGTGCTCGTTTAGTAACGAAGTTTAAAATTCCGCCTTGAGAACGTTGATTACCAGAAAACCAGTTTTGTACCGTTGAATATTTTACTTGGGCATCTTGCAATACTATAACTTCTACAACTGCTGCGTGAAGTTGATAACTATTATGTATCGGGGCCGAACATCCTTCAATATAGCTAACATAACTACCTGTATCGGCAATCAGAATAGTGCGTTCAAATTGTCCAGTTTTTTTAGAGTTCATACGAAAATAAGTTGATAATTCCATAGGGCAACGTACATTTTTTGGAATATATACGAATGTCCCATCAGATACAACTGCGGCATTGAGTGCAGCAAAAAAATTATCTTTAAAAGATACTACACTTCCTAAATATTGACGTACTAAATTTGGATAATCACGAATTGCATCGTGAAATGAGCAGAAAATAATGCCTTTTTTTAATAAAGTAGTACGGAATGTAGTAGATACAGAAACTGAGTCAAAGATAGCATCAACTGCTACATTTCCTTTTTCATGTATTGGGATACCTAGTTTATCAAAAGTTTTCTTTACTTCTTTAGTTAAGTATTTTGATTTATTTAAAAGAGCATTTTCATTTTTTTGTGTTGTGTGTTCTTTTTTGTTTTCGACACATGCTGGAGCAGAAAAATAACTATAAGAATTATAGTCAAGTTTTTGATAATGTCCTTTTAACCAATGTGGTTCTTCCATATTAGACCAAGCACGATAGCCTGCAAGTCTAAATTCCAACATCCATTTTGGTTCTGATCTTTTTTTTGAAATAGCACATACTACATTTTCGTTAATACCTTGTTTAAGTTCTTCATTATTTAGTTTAGTAAAAAATCCTTCTTTATAATATGAATCGTTATTTTTAGTTAAACTTTCATTAATATTGTTGTATATGTTAAAGTTATTTATCATTATAATGATACCTGTTTTGTTAAATTCCAAAACTTTCACCGCATCCACAGGAATATTGAGCTTTAGGATTATTAAATTTAAACATATGATTTAGTCCTTCTTCTACATAATCTAATTCAGTTCCATCAAGAAATGGCATTATATCTAGTGGTATAAATAATTTAGCTCCATTACGTTCAAAAATTAGATTATTATCATTTAATGATACAACTTTAGACATAATATACGTAAATCCCGCACACCCTGATTTTTTTACGGTTACTTTTAATCCTAAAACGTTGGGATCTTTATTTTTTATATAAAGAATTTGTCGCACTGCTGCATCAGTTAAGGTTAGCCCATCCCAATAAGCATGGTTTTTAGGCATATAATTTGTATTTTGTTGGATATTATTTTTCATTATAAATTACCTTTAAATTTATTATGTAATATTCTCATTAAAGTAAATATTTTTATCGTATTAGATATTTATAATTGTAAAATATTTTCGTATATTACGTGATTTATTTATATACTGTATTATGTTATCATATAGCACAATTTATATAAGCAGCATAGATTTCATTTTTAATTAATGGTTTGTACTTTCGAACAGTAAATATGAAATGATTCAGATACTACACTATAGTATCATATACTATATATATGATCTATTTTTAAGATCAACGAAATTATATTATGTATGATTTTATTGCTAATTAGTAGGCATGAACAAATATATGTAGTCATATAAAAATAATAAATACATTAGTTAGTAATTAAGATTAACATAAAGTTAATAAAATTATGATATATTTTTAATTAACCAATCGGAAGTTTCTGATAATTCTTTTTTATGTTGAGGCCAGTTATTTATCCATTTTTTGCAACAATATGCAACACTTTTGACATTATATGGTATACCTATTAAGTTTTGTTCTAATATTTCTAAAGGGGCTGGTTCTAAACAATCGGTAAAAATGCGACAACAATCAATTATTCCGCGTTTTATATTAAAATATAATGTTACATTACCCCAACTAAAATGAGTGTCTAGTTGATGTGTGAATATAGGAGTATTGCCAAAATTCCAATTCCAGTCACGTTGTTTGTTAAATTGCTCAGAAAACCCTGGCATATGATAAAAATTATCTATAGATAATATTTCTGGTGTTACTCTCATTTTGTAATGATCGAAAAATTCTTCTGCTAATCCTTGACATACTTCTTCGTGATTAATATCAGGTTTTAATTTATTTAAATTAGCAACACGAGACCGAACAGAAGCAATTCCTTTAGTTTCTAATTTTTTAGGATCTGGATTAAGATAATAACTAAGCTTAGCAATATCGACATGTAGAAGTAATGTTCCGTGATGAAATTGACATCCAGGCGTTTCACGATATGCAGATCCACTGATTTTACGTTCTCCTTCTGTTGTATTGATAACAAGATCATTTCTTCCAGAGAAGAAAGCTTTAATTCCAATACGATTTAATCCATTTAAAACTATATTAGTGGATAAGTGTTTGTTATAATTTTCTTGAGTAGATATAAAGGTGAAACAAGTATTACCTAAGTCATGAAATACAGCACCACCTCCACTACTCCTTCTAGCTAATTTAATTCCATCTCGTTCCATACGGCGAGTGTTGCATTCCTTCCATGCATTTTGAGCGCGTCCTATTACCACTGTATTTTGATTTCTCCATAAAAATAATATAGATTGATTTTTAGATATATTTTTAAACATATATTCTTCAAGTGATAAATTAAACCATGGATCATAAGAGTTGGATAGTAATAATCTCAAACAAGACATAAATCTTCCCTTATCAATATTTAATATTTGATATACAACTTATATATAAATCCACATGCATATACATATGATCAGTATACTATTTTATTATTAATAATAGTGAATTTTTAAATTATTTTTATTAAATCATTAGTATTGCAAATAACTTTTTATATATGTTTTTAATTTTTTATAAATATAGTATATTTATTTAAATAGTTTACACAAAACTTTTTGTTTTATGAAAAAATTATGTAACCAAAAGATTAAAACATTTATATTTATTTTTATATAATATATTTAAAATAATCTTTTAATTTATTTATGTATTTATCGCTCTGTTAATAATATTTGCATGAGATTTACATAAAACAATATTTACGTTTTTATCTTAAAGTACCATGAAAACGTTTTATTAAAATTGTTGAACATTCACTAATAATATTAGATATGTCTGCTTCTTTTAAAGTATGGGTTTTGCTTTGTAAAAATAATTTAATAGTAAAGCTTTTATGACCTTTTGGTATACCTTGGCCTTTATAAACATCAGATAACTTGATTCCAACTAACTGATCTTTATGAGTAATTTTTTTACATTCAGTAATAACAGATTCTGCAGAAATATTGTCCGGTACTATTACAGAAATATCACGGTAATTTTTAGGAAATTTAGAAATGGTAGTAATTTTAGATAATGTGGATTGAGAAATCATATTCCATGATAGTTCAAATATTAGTGTGTGTAACCGTAAATTTAATTTAGTTTGTATAGCAGGATGAATCATTCCAATATATCCAATACATGTATTATTTAAATAAATTGCTGCGCTTTGTCCAGAGTGTAGTGCGGGATGTGTGTGTTTCTTAAATTTTACATAATTTAATTTGTTAGTTATATTGAGTAATGATTCTACATCTCCTTTTATATCGTAAAAATCTACTGGATATTCTGTTAAATCCCAATGTGCATCAAATCTAAAACCAGAGCGTATCCCAGCTATCATAAAATTTTGATGCACCTGGTTTTCGGCAGTTTTTTCTGGAATAAAACATATACCGCTTTCAAATAATTTAATTTGTTTTTGTTGTCTATTTTGATTATAAATCACTGATTTGATTAATCCTGGCCATAAAGATAGTCTCATAGTGGACATGTCTAATGTAATTGGGTTCTTTAACATTAATGGAGTTTGTTGCGGGTGCAATAATTTTTGAATGTTAGGATCTACAAAACTATATGTTATTATTTCTTGATAACCACGATCTATTAATAGATTTTTTACTCTTGATAATGATATAGTTGATGCACGGTGATAGTTTGTTATTAATTTTGTAGGGATTAAAACATGAGGGATATTGTTGTATCCATTAATACGTATTATTTCTGCTATTAAGTTTTCTTCAATAGAAATGTCAAAACGCCAAGTTGGCGTCAGTGCTGTCCAGTTATTATTTAAAAATTCAATTTTAAAACCAAGTCGTGTTAAAATATGTGTGATTTCTTCATCCAGGATATTAAAACCAAGAATTCTGTCTAATTTAGTGCGATTTAATGTAATATTGGCTGGTTTCGGTAACATATCATTATTTATTATGTGTATTATTGGACCGGGATAACCACCGCAGATCTTTAATAATAGTGATGTAATCTGATCTAAAGCTAATTTAGATATATTTGGATCAATGCCTCTTGCATAACGAAAGGAAAAAAGATCATGCATATGATATAATTTAGATTGATTAGCGATAGTAGATGGTTTTAAAAAAATAGATTGTAACATGATGTGACGGGTATTAGGACAAATACAATATTGATTAGGAATGGTTATTCCAGCTATTGATAGTGGTTTTTTAGAATCAGAGATTATTATTGTATTAGGAAATAATTTTAAATTATTGTTATTAGATAGTTTTAATATTTCTCCTGCTTGTGAAAATCGTATGTGTATTATATTACCTTCAATTTTTTCATAATCAATGATATAAACTGGATGTCCTAGTTCTAATAATACATAATTAGCAATATCAATCACTACATTTACTGCACAGATCCCGCAACGACGTAGTTTTTCTGATATCCATAAGGGTGTAGGAACAGTAATATGAATATTTTTTAAAATTCTTCCTAGAAATTGTGGACACACATCAGGAACTTCAATAGAAACTGGAATGGTTTCATTGATTGTTGGTGTAGTGGAATTTATTTTTATTCTTTTTAATTTTAGCCGATTGATAGCTGCTATCTCTCTAGCAATTCCGATTATATTCAGACAATCTCCTCTATTGGGAGTAATATTTATTTCAAAGATATTATCATTAAGGCGCAAATAATTATAAAAGTCTTGCCCAATAGGCGCATCCATAGGTAATTCTATTATACCTACTGTGTGATGAGTTATTCCTAATTCTGAAAAAGTACATAGTATACCTTCTGATTGTTGTCCTCGTATAATAGTTAGTTCAACTCTATGTCCATTTGGTAATACTGATCCTATATTAGCAACAACTGTTCGGATATTTTTACGACAATTAGTAGCATCACAAACAATATTCAATAATTTATTACTACCGTTATTTATTTTTGTTATCCATATATTATTGAAGTTTGGATGTGGTTTACATTCTACAATTTCTCCAATAACTACTCCATGAAAAATATTAGAAATAGGTTTTACTTCATTAACTTTAAATCCAGCCATAGTTAATTGATTAACTAATTCAATGCTACTAATAGATGGGTTTATCCATTCTCGTATCCACATTTCACTAAATTTCATTCCAGTATCTCTATATTATTGAAATTGATTAAGAAATTGTAAATCATTTTTAAAAAAATTTCGTATGTCGTTGATATTATAAAACAGCATTGTTAGTCGTTCTATTCCTATTCCGAAAGCAAATCCTGAAAACTTTTTTGTATTAATATTTGCTTGACGCAATATGTTAGGATGTATCATACCACATCCTAATAGTTCTAACCAATTTCCTGTTTTTTGATTGATTACATCTATTTCTGCAGATGGTTCTGTAAATGGAAAATAAGATGGTCTGAAACGTAAAGGAATTTTTTTTTCAAAAAAATTATATAAAAAGTCATATAATATTTTTTTTAGGTGGCATAAATTAATATTATAATCTACTAGTAGACCTTCCATTTGATGAAACATAGGTGTATGATTTTGATCATAATCTTTGCGATATACTCGTCCGAAAGAAATGATTCGAATCGGAGGGTTTTTATGAGTCATTGCGCGTATTTGAATACTAGAAGTATGTGTGCGAAGTAATCGTTTTTCATCAAACCAAAAGGTGTCATGTTCATCTCGGGAAGGATGGTACACGGGGATATTTAGTGCATCAAAATTAAAGTAATCATTATCGATTTCTGGTCCGTGTGTTACGGAAAATCCTAAAGTATTAAAAAAAAGCTTCATACGGTTTATAGTACTTGTTATTGGGTGACGTGTACCTAGAGTTGATAAACGTCCTGGCAAAGTGACATCTACTGTATCAGTAATTAAGGCTGTTCTTATGTTTTTTGATTTTAAAATATTTTGTCGTTCGATAAATGATGTGTATATATCTTTTTTCGCTTGATTAATAGCTGCGCCTAATTTAGGTCGTGCATCTAAAGAATAACTATTAAGAGTCTTAATTTGTTGATTTAAGTATCCTTTTTTTCCTAAAAATTTGATACGTATCAATTCTAAAGTACTTATACTATTAGATTTCATTATATCTGATTGTGCTTGTGTAACTATTTTGTGTATAAGATCTAATGACATATATAAATCCTCGTGTTATTATTAACTATGTGTGTGAACTTATAATTAAATTTAATTAATAATTACGTGATATATAATTGTGTATAAATTGTAATATAAGGAAGCTGCATGTGTATAATCACTTATTAACACTAGTTTTTGTTCGGATTATTCAAAAAAATATTATTGAATGGATATCAAAAATTTAATGTTTAATTAGAATTGCATGTATATTGCAATGAAATATAGATGATTATAAATCAATTTTTGACTTGTCGACTAAAACAGAAAATGTTTCTTTATCGCAAACAGCGATTTCAGCCAGCATTTTTCTGTTAATCCAAACATTGGATTTGTACAATCCATTTATTAGATAATTATAAGAAATACCACACATTCGTGATGCGGCATTGATGCGATTAATCCATAGTCTGCGAAATAAACGCTTTTTTCGACGACGATCTCGATAAGAATATTGTCCAGATTTTATTACTGATTGGTAGGCAACGCGATAAGTACGAGATCTTGCGCCATAGTAACCAGCTGCTTGTTTTAGTATTTTTTTATGGCGAGCACGTGCCACTACACTGTTTTTTACGCGTGTCATATGTATTATTTCCTCTAATAATGCAAACGATTGTGGCCATGATATTTAAAATAATTTCAATAATAGATCAAATTAGATTGTTTTATATATATGGTAAACATCTCATCATTGTAGTTAGATAGATTTTAGAGAGTATAGATTTTTGACGTAAATGTCGTTTATGTTTGGTAGATTTTTTAGTTAAAATATGTCGCATATGGGCGTGTTTATATTTATATTTTCCTAAAGCTGTTATTTTAAATCGTTTACTGGCTGCTTGAAGTGTTTTAATTTTAGGCATAAATCAATCTCGATAATTATTTTTAAATTATATGTTTTGAGCGCTAATATGTGTATGTAAATAATATAATTATTATTCAATTTTTTGGATTTTCGTGCCTACTATTTCTTTTTTTGGGTTTAAAATCATGGTCATTTGACGTCCTTCGATTTTATTGGAGAAAAATTCTACTGTTGTTAATTCATGTAACTCATTACGTATACGGTATAACATTTTTGTACCAAGTTGATGGTGAATTAATTCACCTCCTCTAAAGCGCAAAGTTATCTTTACTTTGTTTCCTTCGTTGAGGAATTTAATTAACTTACGTAATTTAATTTGATAATCACCTTCCTCAGTAGCTGGTCTGAATTTTATTTCTTTAATATGAATCACTTTTTGTTTTTTCTTTTGTTCTTTTGTAGATTTATTTTTTTCGTACAAAAACTTACCATAGTTCATAATTCTACATACAGGTGGATCAGAATTAGGACTAACTTCTACTAAATCAAGACCAATATCTTCAGATTGCTTAAGCGCTTCATGTAAACTAACCACACCGATTTGTTTTCCGTCTACTCCAGTCAACCGAACCTTGTGAGCATTAATTTCTCTATTGATACGATTTAATCGCATTGATTGTATTTTTTTTCCTAATTTAATAATATTTTATTCCTCTATTTGATGAAAACTGTAATTGTTAATTTCATATAATAATTTTTTTATAAATACATCAATATTGTAATTATTTAATTTTTTACCACGATAAGTGCGTATGGCTACTGTGTTTTGATTCATTTCTTGATTACCACAAATAAGCATATAAGGTACACGTTGTAAAGTGTAATAGCGAATTTTAAATCCTATCTTTTCATTTCTCAAGTCTACTTTTGTTCTTATTTGTTTGTTTAGTAGTTTTTTTTCTATATCAGCAACATACTCAGATTGTTGATTGGTAACATTCATCAGGACAACTTGTGTTGGGGCTAGCCATGTTGGAAAAAATCCTGCGTATTCTTCTGTAATTAAACCAACAAATCGTTCCATGGAACCAAGGATGGCTCTATGAATCATTATAGGGGCTACTCGATTATTTTTATGATCAATATAACGTGCATTTAGTAAATTTGGTAAAGAATAATCTAATTGTATTGTACCACATTGCCAAGTTCTATTAAAAGAATCAAGTAAGATAAATTCTATTTTAGGACCATAAAATGCACCATCATTAGGTTGATATTGAAATGAGATATTATTATGCTGAAGTGCAGTCGATAAATGTTGTTCCGCTATATCCCATATTAAATCTGTTCCAATCCGTTTTTTTGGGCGAGTAGATAATTTTACTACAATTGTTTTAAATCCGAATGTATTGTATACGTCATACATCATTTTAATACAGTGGTTTAATTCATCGAATATTTGTGTTTTTGTGCAAAAAATGTGGCCGTCGTCTTGAGTAAATTCTCGTGTTCTTAATAGTCCATGTAAAGATCCAGATGGTTCATTTCTGTGGCAATTTCCAAATTCAGCTATACGATAAGGTAAATCTTTATAAGATCTAATGTTTTGATTAAAAATTTGAATATGTCCTGGACAATTCATTGGCTTAATACAATATTCATGATTTTCTGAAGAAGTAGTAAATATGTGTTCATGATAATTATCCCAATGGCCTGTTTTTTTCCATAACGCATGATCAATCATAATGGGACTTTTAATTTCCTGGTATTTATATATTTTAAGTTGTGTTCGTATAATTTTCTTTAATTCTTGTAATAAAATCCATCCATTTTCATGCCAAAATATCATACCAGAAGCGTCTTTTTCTATGTGATATAAGTGTAATTGTTTAGCAAGATTGCGATGATCATGTTTTTTAGAATTTTGTAATGTATTATGTTTTGATATTCTGAATTGCCGTTTATTAACCCAAATAAAGCCATGGATACGTTGTAATTTTTTATTGTTATTGCTTCTATGCCAATAAGATGTAGAGATCTTATATAATTTAAAATTCCGACAAAAACTAATATTAGGTATCTGTGGCCCGCGACACATATCTATATATTCTTCATGATAATATAATGTAATATCTTCAGTTGGATTAATATTTTCATTAAGAATAGATACTTTGTATTTTTCTCCAAGGGATAAGAAAATTTCTTTGGCTTCTTCCCAGGTAACGCTTTTTTTTATGATATTGTAATTTTTACTAGCAAGAAGAATCATGTGGTTTTCTAGAATTATTAGGTCGTTGTTCGTAAGGCAATAATTAAGATCTATATCATAATAAAATTCTGTATTTATTACTGAACCCAATGCCATTTTGGTTGAAGGCCATAATTGTTTTATGGCATGTCCTAATAAATGTATGCAAGAATGGCGAATTATATTTAATCCTATGTCATCCTCTGCGTTGACAAATTCTAATGTTGAATCGTGATTTATTAAATCCGTAATGTCAATAAGCTTTCCGTTTACTCGTGCAGCTATATAATTTTTAGATAATACTGAATCCGTATCTTTAGAAATTTGTAAAGGAGATACCGGGTGATTATATTGATATTTATTTTTGTTATTTAAAATGATTACAAGCATTGATTATTCCCTTATATTGTTCACATCTTATTTGTGTTTTATCGTATAAGAGCTTAAATTTTTAAGTTTATTTTTTAGTTTTTCATCGTATATCATTTTATAATGTAGCTTTATCGAGTATTACACACCTTATCATATCTTCATTTTATTTTATATGTAAATAATATCTATTATAAATTATAATAATTAAATCTCTTACATAAAATTGTAGATTATCGTTGATAATTATAATAAGTTTATTATATATTTTTAATATAAAACTAAATAATTCTAGCATATTATTCTTATATATAAGAAGTATAAATATGAAAATTATATTTAATTTAATTGATATAGTTTTTAAAAATGATTAATAACGATGATATTAATATTATTTTTTTTACAATAAAAATATTTGGATAAATATCTGGGCTGAATTACTCTTGCGTTATACTAAGGTATTTTTTATTAAGTAATAATTGTAATTGTTTGTTCAATAGATTTATTTAAAATAATTTTTATAATTTATATTATTTTAGGGATATAGAAACTGTTTTATCTAAATTATCATTAATTTTTAATAATGAATTGTTAATTAAATTTAATTTTTTAAAGTTTATAATTTTTGATTGAAATTTACATGAGATATCAAAAATGTTTAAATTATAAATAATTTGACAATGCAACGTATTAGAATTTATAAATAAAAATAATATTTATAGTAATTGGTATTACTATATTTAAATTGAAATTTATTTTTCTGGTGTAAGAAAAAAAAGTGAGTGTGGGTTTGTTTTTTATTTTAATAAATTAATATATAATGTAAATTTGATTATATTTTCATGTTATTTAATTTTTTCTTTCGAGTTATATTATGTAGTTTTAATTATTGTATTGATATAATATCATTTAGTATTACAAATTTTTTTATTGCATCAATATGTCTGTTATAATTTTTTTGTCGCGGTTAATGAAAGTTTAAAAACATATATGGTAAGGGTAAATTTTTTATAGTTATGCTTCAAATGTATTATCATCTTGATATAGGATGAAAATTTAATTTAAGATATTTTTGAGTGTTCGTTCTAATTGTATTTAATTTATAGTACTGTTTATGGGTGTTTTGGTGTTGTAGGCATTATTATTATTATAGTGTTGTCGGTTTTGACCTGATCTGTGAGAGTTTTTAATTAAATTAAAATTAAAATAAGGGTGATGTACAAATTGGTTATGAGTTTAAATAATGTTGTCTGTTCGTAGTTAATTTGATGATACGGGCATGTAACTTCTAAAAAGATTTTATTAGTTCATCGATAGCTTTCATTTGTTTTAAAAAATCTTCTAGTTTATTTAATGGTAATGCAGAAGGCCCATCGCATTTAGCATAATCTGGATTTGGATGTGCTTCAAGAAATAATCCTGCTATACCTACTGCTGTACTGGCTCTAGCTATCTCATACATTTGTGTATATCTTCTTCCTCCAGAAGTAGGACTTAAAGGATCACGCGTTTGTAAAGAATGTGTAACGTCTACTATTATTGGGCAACCTTGAGAAATGCGATTCATTATATTGAATCCTAATGTATCTACTATTAAGTTATCATAACCAAATAAAGTACCTCGTTCACATAAAATTATCTTGTCATTTTTAAACGAACGACATTTATTAACAATATGTACGACTTGTGTTGGACTCATATATTGTGGTTTTTTTATATTAATTGGCATTCCAGTTTTTGCTACAGATTCAATTAAATCTGTTTGACGAGCTAGAAATGCTGGAATTTGTAATATATCTACTACTTCTGATGCAATATTTGCGTGATGAATTTCATGTACGTCAGTCATAAGCTTAACGTCGAACATTTGTTTTAATTCCTGGAGTAAGCGTAAACCTTTTTCTAATCCTGGCCCACGATATGAGTTAATTGATGAGCGGTTTGCTTTGTCGAAAGATGCTTTAAATATATGAGGTATGTTTAATTTTTTAGTTATGTGAACATAGTGTTCACAAACTTTCATAACTATGTCTCGTGACTCTAAAACGTTCATGCCTCCAAATAGTACTAACGGTAAATTATTTGATACTTTTATATCAATAATATCAACTGTTAATTGTTGCATGTGTCGCGTTTCCAAGTGTTATCATGTTAAATGCACAGTATTAATTAGATTTTAAATTAAATATATTCTATTATACTATGTATATAGTTTATTTTTTTAAATTTTAATTTTTATAATTTATTTTTACTTATTTTTAAATCTAGTTATTACAAATCGTATTGTTGCAATAAATCAGATATGTATACATATTGTTAATAAACTATAAGATTTTTAATGGGGTATCCATTTTCCGTATGTTACACGTTCATAATGCTGATAATCGCGTACTGTATGAATATGAGTAAATCCAAATTTATAAAATAATGTGCGCATATATTTTCCTTGATTCCAACCATGTTCTAAAAACAGCCATCCATTTTGATACAAATGTTGAGTAGAAAGTTTACAAATTGTTGTTAAATCTGCTAGCCCTGATTGTCCTGATATTAATGCGTTTTTAGGTTCAAAATTCATGTCCTTAATTTTTAGACATGAATCATGTTTAGCGATATATGGCGGATTACTGACAATAAGATCAAATTTTTTTCTTACTAAATATTTAAACCAGTTTCCATATATAAATCCTACGTTTTTTAAATTGAGAAGAACTTTATTTTTTCTAGCAATAACTAATGCTTGCTGTTGGCAGTCTACTCCTGTAATATTCCAGTTTGGTCTTTCTGACGAAAGAGCTAAAGCTATTGTTCCTATTCCAGTGCCTAGGTCTAAAACACTTAGTTTAGGCGTATATAGCAAGCCAAGCACATGTTCTACTAAGCATTCAGTGTCTGGTCTAGGAATAAATACACCTGGAGTTACTTTAAAATTTAAGGACCAAAATTCTTTTGAACCAATTATATAAGCTATAGGTTCTCCTTTTTTTCTACGATAAATTAATGATTTGAGTTGAGTGGCTGTATCGTATGTTAATAATGTTTCTCCAAATGCTAATAATTGGGCACGAGGTTTATTTGTAACTTTTTCTAAAATAATTTCAGCATCTCTTCTTGGACTTGTAGACTTTTTTAAATTTAAGCTAGCCCAATATAGCCATTGATCCCATGTCATTATTCTGACTCTAATAGTTTATCGAGTTGATTAGCTTGATGCTTATCGAAGATTGGTTGCATTAAAATATCCAAATCTCCGTTCATTATATCATTTAGTTTATATGATGTAAAAGAAATACGATGATCAGTAATGCGACCTTGTTGGAAGTTATACGTGCGGATTCGATCAGATCGATCTCCAGTACCTAGTAGGTTACGTCGGGTACACGATACTTCTTTTTGTCGGCGTTTTATTTCAATAGCATGCAATCTGGAAGCCAGTACTGATAATGCTTTGGATTTATTTTTATGCTGCGATCGCTCGTCTTGGCATTCTACAACTAATCCACTTGGTATGTGGGTAATGCGAATCGCTGAATCAGTAGTATTTACATGTTGTCCTCCTGCACCTGATGATCTAAAAGTATCAATTCTTAAGTCATAAGGATTAAGAGTGGGTAGTTCAATATTTGGTATTATTGGAATTACAGCGATCGTGCAAGTAGAAGTATGAATTCGACCTTGAGATTCGGTGTGAGGTACTCTTTGTACACGATGTCCTCCAGATTCGAATTTTAATTGTCCATATGTCCCTTTGTTAGGAATCTTGGCAATTATTTCTTTATAACCACCGTATTCGCCATAAGTGGCATTGATAATCTCTATTTTCCATCGACGCACCTCTGAATAACGAGCATACATTCGGAATAATTCTCCTGCAAAAATTGCTGCTTCTTTCCCACCAGTGCCAGCTCGTAATTCTATAAAACAACCTAATTTATCATTAGGGTCTGTGGGTAATAAGAGTATTTTTAAATTCTGTTCAAGATTATATTGATTTAAATAAAATTCTTTCAATTCATCTTGAGCAATATCGCGCATATCTATATCTGAAAGCATTTTTTTTATATTAGTTATTTCTTGTTGCGTATTTAACCAACGTTTAAAACAAATAACTATTTCAGATAATCGTGCATGTTCCTTAGCTAAGACACAAAAACGTTTTTTATCGCAAACAATATCAGGTTTATTGAGCAATTTTTCTAATACATTAAAACGTTCTTGTAATATTATTAGTTTTTTAGTGATAATAGGATTCATATATGTTTATGTTAGAGTGATACATATTCTATTTTATATGAAATTATTGATATTAATTATTATCAGTATAGCTGAAGCTTACCGTTTTTTATTTAGATAATATTTCTGTAATCATGTTTGTATAAAATAAATTGTATCTTAATTATATTTGGATCTAAATTTGAATAGATATCGTATGCTTGTTATGAGTAATATTAACATAACTAGTATCAATAATAATTGATATCATATATTTATTTAAATAAAATAGTTTAGAAAATTTTTGGATACATAGCAACTAAATCTATATTTATTTAGATAGTTTATGAAGTATTTTTATTAAAGGTTAACTTACGTATATGTACATAAGTTAAAGTTATTAAAACAGTATAAATTTTGTTGTTTAATTTAAATATTTCATTATTATGAGTATTTTACGATGAAATTAATGTTATATAATATGGTCGAGTAAATCTTTTAGATAAGAAAGAAAATATTGAAATTTAAAAATTAAATAAACTAATCATATAATCGTGTGTTATTACTGAGTGTTTGTTTAAATACTAGATCAAATCAATATTTGATATGACTGAAAGCTTTGTTCGTGATTGGGTAGGTAGATAATTATATGCAAAATATGGTATGAATCTGTATGTAATATAATAAAATCTACATTTTGTATAAAAACTTTTTAAAAGTTAACCTTTAGATGTATCGACATATATGTTTTCAATTATTTGGAATAGTTGTGTTTATTTGTGTTTCTTGCGTTCATCATCAGAACTTTACCTTGTTTGAAGATAAATTAGTAGTGCATATGTGGAATAATCACAAGGAATTAATATCCCACATTCTTAATTATCAAGCACAAGGCGTTATTATTTATATGATTAATAATTATAGAAAGATGTATCTTCCATTTATTTGGACTAAAGAAAATGATAACTTTCATATAAAGTTATTTAATGTTTTTGGATTAACTGTAATCTCTATATCTGTGGAAAATGGAGTAGTTTCTATTTTAAATCATACGCCCCATCAAAATAATGATTTAAAAAATGAAATTCAAAAATGGTTTATGATGGATATTAATTATTTTTTAGGACAACTACAACAATGGTTTCTCGGATTGCCTAATAGTAACTCAGAATATGATCTAAATTCTATTGGTTATTTATCTCATATAAATTATTGTTATCAGAACAAGAAAATATCTATATATTACCGTCATTATCATACTAATCACATCCCAATGTTACCTAAAATTTTAGATATATATTGTGATCAATATTACATTAGGTTAATAATAAATAACTGGAATATACGATGAATTATCAATGGCCATCTCCAGGAAAACTTAATTTATTTCTGTATATTACTGGGTATCATACAAATGATTACCATTGTTTGCAGACTTTGTTTCAATTTATTGATTATGGTGATAGTATTGAAGTATTTGTAACAGACAGTGGTAAAATTAGATTATTTACTAAGGTGGATGGTTTAATGCACTGTGATAATTTAATTGTGCGAGCGGCAAAGTTATTACAACATTATTGTTGGCCTGATAAAAAATCATCACTTGGTGCAGATATTTTTCTTAATAAAGTGTTACCTATTGGTTCTGGTTTAGGTGGTGCTTCTTCTAACGCTGCAACTGTATTAATGATACTTAATCAGAAATGGCGTTGTTACTTGAATAAGAATATTTTAATGCGTTTAGGTTTAATGTTAGGATCTGATGTACCAGTGTTTATATGTGGGTACTCAGCGTTTGCTGAAGGAATTGGTGATGTGCTTACACCAGTTTTTATACCTGAAAAGTGGTATCTTCTTGTCATACCACCGATTAGTATCAGTACTTCGTGGGTTTTTCAAATGTATAAATCAAAAAATCGTTTTTATTCCCCGTATCGTTCAGTAAGAGAGTTATTATCTGTATCTTTTAGTAATGATTTTGAAGAAATTGTAAAAGAGATATTTCCTGAAATAAAAATATATTTTACATATTTATCACAGTATGCATCTACGCGAATTACTGGAACAGGTTCTTGTATTTTTTCTGAATTTAATACTGAACATCTTGCTTATCGGGTTCAAAGTTATTTGCCGTCATGGATAAAAAGTATTGTAACACGAGGAATTAACTTGTCTCCGTTGCATCAAAAATTATTAAAATCTGATACATTAGTATTATGAAATTTTATTTCATTAAAAACACTGTTATATTATTATATATTCTGAGGTATAGAGATAAGATTATCGAATGTAAAACTATGAGATGTTTCTAATATGAAACTTTTTACTGGAAATGCTATCCCAGAATTAGCTCAATGTATTGCTAACAGATTATACACTAATCTTGGAAAGGCCTCCGTCGGTCGTTTTAGTGATGGAGAAGTAAGTGTGCAAATTAATGAAAATGTACGTGGTGGCGATATATTTATTATTCAATCTACTTGTGCTCCAACAAATGATAATTTAATGGAATTAATTGTTATGGTAGACGCATTAAGACGTGCATCAGCTGCTAGGATTACTGCCGTAATCCCTTATTTTGGTTATGCTCGTCAAGATAGAAGGGTACGCTCTTCTAGAGTACCTATTACTTCTAGAGTTGTGGCAAATTTTTTATCTAGTGTAGGGGTGGATCGTATCTTGACAGTAGATCTGCATGCTGAACAAATACAGGGATTTTTTGATGTACCAGTAGATAATGTTTTTGGGAGCCCAATCTTATTAGAGGATATGATGCAGCAAAATTTTAATAATCCTATCGTAGTGTCTCCAGATATTGGAGGAGTAATACGTGCTCGTGCCATTGCAAAATTACTTAATGATACTGATATGGCAATTATAGATAAACGGAGATCTCGCGCTAATATTGCTCAAATTATGCATATTATTGGAGATGTATGTAATCGTGATTGCATATTGGTAGATGATATGATTGATACTGGTGGAACCTTATGTAAGGCTGCAGATGTTTTAAAAGAAAAAGGCGCCTGCCGGGTTTTTGCGTATACTACTCATCCAATTTTTTCTGGCAATGCTTATGAGAATATTCAAAATTCCATGATTGATGAAATTATTGTTTGTGATACTATTCCATTAAAACCAAAAATAAAATCTTTACCTAATGTACGCGCGTTGACTTTGTCTGGTATGCTTGCTGAAACAATTCGTCGCATTAGTAATGAGGAATCTATTTCTGCTATGTTTGAGCATTAAACGAAAATTATTCATATATTTTAATTTTAATGTATTCTGTTGCTATGTCAATATAGTTATAAGGATAAGGGATTGTTAGTTTTCAATAAAAGGATGTGTAAAATCTTTTGAGAAGATATTTACATTTGAATTAATAATCGTATTAGTAATTTGATAATAATGTTGAATAAATATTAATTTATAAAACTATATAATGGTTTGCGCGTGAAAGATGACTATTAAACTTGTTGCTGGTTTGGGTAATATTGGAGTGAGTTATCATAATACAAGACATAATTTTGGTTCTAAATATGTTGAGTTATTAGCTAAAAAATACAGAGTCATGTTGAATAAAAGTGATAGATTATATGGGTATATTGGGAAATTAAAATTAGCAGATAATGTTGTATATTTATTAATACCAGATTTATATATGAATAATAACGGGCTTGCAGTATCTAAATGTGTTGATTTTTATCAATTATACGTAGAAGAAATATTGATAGCACATGATGATTTTGATTTACCACCAGGTGTAATACGTATTAAATTAGGTAAAAAAATTGATGATAGTCATAATGGATTAAGAAATGTTATTACTAGATTGAATAATAAATTTAATTTTTATCGACTACGTATTGGTATAGGTCATCCTGGTAAAAAAAGTAAAGTGATTAATTTTGTATTAAATAAACCATCCATGTATGAGAAATTTAGAATTGATAGCGCAATTAATGAAGCAATATCTCATACTGAAAGTATAGTGACTAAAAAATTTGTTAAAGTTATGAATCAATTGCATTCTTATAAGTCTGATGTTTAAGGAAATATTTATTTAGAAAATTTTATTATTTTTATAGAATATTGATGATGATATTTTATTTAATTTTAATTGTTAAAGTATTATGCAAATTGATTGTAGTATAATTGGATTACCTAACGTAGGTAAATCTACATTATTTAGCTCCTTAACTCATGTATCTGTTAGAGCGGACAATTTCCCTTTTTGTACTGTTCAACCTAATATATCTATAGTTTATATCCCTGATTTACGTATATATCAGTTAACAGATATTTTTCCATCACGTAAAATAGTGCATGGTACAATAAGATTTATAGATGTTGCTGGTTTAATAAAAGGGGCTGCTCAAGGGATTGGGATGGGTGTTCAAGTTTTAAATCGTATTCGTGTAACAAAAGTATTATGTCATGTGGTGCGTTGTTTTGATAATAATCAAATTATTCATGTTTTTAATAATATAGATCCCTGCAGAGATGTTAGTGTTGTTAATAATGAGTTGATATTATTTGATATTTTTCAGTGTGAACAAAATGTTTGTGCTTTGCGAAAAAAGTATAAGATTATTACTGCTAGTAATAAGCAACAGTTATTTTTATTAAAAAAATGTTTGGATTGTTTATATAATGGTGTTGTTTTGAGAAAAATACAGTTTTCTAGTATAGAAAAAGTGAATCTTGAAAAGTTTAACCTTTTAACTATTAAGCCAATTATTTATGTTGCTAATATTGGTAAAGAACCTGTTACAAACAATGTCTATTTAAATAGGCTACGTACATTAGCATTTAATGAACAAGCGCCATTAGTTTCGTGTTGCGTAATGGTGTCTTTATTAGAAAATAAGAATAATTATACTCAAATCACTACGGAACAGAAAGAATGTGTATTACATGATATAAATAAGACCATTTTTTCTGTGTTGAATTTGTGTACTTTTTTTACAATTAATTTAAACGTGACACGGGCTTGGGTATGTGCTATTGGAACTACTGCGTTGGAAGCAGCTAAAAAGGTGCATAGTGATTTTAAAAAGGGTTTTATTCGTGTTCAAGTTATTAAGTTTAATGATTTTATTATTTATAACGGAGAATTAGGTGTAAAGAGAGCTGGTAAAATATATTATGAAGGTAAGGATTACCGTGTAGAGGATGGGGATATATTGAAGTTTCTATTTAAAGTATAACGTGATAACAAGAATACATATTGGCACATTTTATTTAAAGTTACTATTTGAAAAAATAGTAACTTTAAATAAAATGTGCCAATATGTACTAGAATTAACGTCGATTTCCAAAAATACGAACTATCATTAAAAATAAATTAATGAAATCTAAGTATAAAGTTAATGCGCCTATAATTGAATATTTACGAAACTGATCTTGATTGTCTATAGATAAAGAAGCTCCTATAGATTTTAGCTTTTGAGTATCGTATGCAGTTAAACCAACAAAAATTATAACTCCAACATATGTAATTAACCACATTAAAGCTGTATTTTTTAACCATATATTAACTATTGAAGCTAATATTATTCCAATTAATGCCATGAATGATAAATTACCAAAGCTGCTTAGATCCTGCTTAGTAGTATATCCATACAATGTCATAGCTCCGAACATACCAGATGTCACTACGAATGCGCTAGATATAGAAGACGTAGTATATAGTATAAATATGCTGGATAAAGTTAATCCTGTTAACATGGAATATAGCATAAACAATGTAGTTGCTAAAGAACCATTTAATCGCTCTACCATACCTGATAGAACAAATACCAATGCTAACTGACCAATAATTAAACTGAAAAATATTATTTGATTAGCAAAGAGTAATTGAAGTATTGCTGGGGTCCTAGAAGCGTACCAAGCAACAAAAGCAGTTAACAGTAATCCACAAGACATCCAACCAAATACTTGTGCTATATATGGTTGGATTACGTTATTAGCTCGTTCTGATACTGTATTTTGAAAACGGGTAAATCGATCCATAATCATCACCTTCAGAAATAATTGAAATATAAAACATTTTTGTGAATTATATCGTAAGCAAAGCATGTGAGCAACAAAATGTTACATAACATTATTTTAAAACCAAATTAAAAATTAAACTGTACAGATAATAACACTTATATCCTAAAAGTATGAATATTATTGTGGTTGGTTTGTTTTTAATAAATACCGAATATAGTGTATATATTGTTTCATTAAAATTAATGTATAATTAAATATTATTATTTAATAGTTATTCAAATAGTAATATTGAATGAGATTTGCGTTGTTATCGAATTCATATATTAATGGCACGCCAGTTGACACGTTAATGTGAAATATTTCTGATTCGTTTAAATTATTTAAAAATTTTATTATAGCGCGTATAGAATTGCCATGAGCAACAATAATAAGATTTTTGTTATTTTTAATATGGGGGGCTATAGAATTATTCCAATATGGGATTACTCTATTAAAAGTTAGCGCTAAACTTTCACCTTTAGATAACTCGTCAGTATTTATACCATGATAACGGTTATCATTTGTTGCAAGAAATTGGTTATTTTTGCAGATATTTGGGGGAACAACATCAAAACTACGACGCCATTTTTGAATCGTTTCGTAGCCGTATTTTTTAATGGCTTCATCCTTATTTAATCCTTGCAGTGTTCCATAATGTCTCTCATTTAGTTTCCAAGATTTTTCAATTGGTAACCACGCTTGATCTAGTTGGTCTAGTATAATCCACAGGGTATGAATTGCTCGTTTTAATACCGAAGTGTACCCGTAATTAAAAAAAAATCCATTTTTTTTTAATGTTTGACCAGCACATTGCGCCTCAATACGTCCTTTATCTGATAAATCTATATCAACCCATCCAGTAAATCGGTTTTCTTTATTCCATTGACTTTCTCCATGTCTTATAAGAACAAGTTTAGTTATATTCATAATTTTATTTTCTTATTTTTTGTTCATAAATATGTAAATAGATTATATACTGTTTGTTTTATATTAGATATGTTATTAGTATATGTAATATTGAGGCAGCGCTTAATAATTAAGTTACTTAATGCATAATAAGATGTGCATATATTAGCAACATCTTTAGAATAGTTAGAAATAATAATTTCTTTATTAAGTTATTATATAACTATTAGCGAGATTTTATCAGTTTTATGTATACACATGTGATATTAACATAACAAAAAATATAATTTCATAGTTTATACATGACATATTATCATAAAAATGAATAAATGTACGATGCAAATTGTTTATGTAGCAAGTCCGGACAGTCAACAAATTTATATTTGGAAGTTGGATGACAAGCATGGATTATTAGAATTAGTTCAGGTAGTATCTACTTTTGGAGGCGCTCAACCTATAGCTGTGCATCCTAATAAGCAATTTTTATATGTTGGAGTGCGCCCTAATTTTGGAATTACTACTTACTGTGTTAGTCAGGAAGGATTGTTAACCGATGTTGGAACAATTAAATTACTCAGTAGTCCTACTCATTTGATTAGTGATGAAAAAGGTAAATTTTTGTATTGTACATCCTATAGGGATAATACAGTAAGCATTATTCCTATAGGGGAGTCAGGTATTCTTGGGCATCGTCCTATACAAATTATAAAAGGTTTATTAGGTTGTCATTCTGCTAATATAGATAAGAAATGCGCGGATTCACTTTGGGTTCCATGTTTACAAGAATATGCTATTAGAATATTTAAGATAAATTCGTTTGGTATTTTAACATCAGATAATCCATGTGTTATCAAAACTAGTATTGGCTCTGGTCCTCGTCATATGGTTTTTCATGATTTTAGTTATTTTGCATATATAATCAATGAATTATCAGGTACTGTTGATGTTATAAAATATGATATTTTTCAAAAAATTCCAAGTGTCGTGCAAACAATAAGTCTAATACCTAAAGATATAAATCTTAAACGATGTTGGGCAGCTGATATACATATCACTCCTGATAGTCGTTGGTTATATTGTTCTGATAGAGCCGCTAATATCATCAGTTGTTTTGAAGTATTAAAGGACACAAAAGAATTAAAATTTGTTAATTATCAATTTACTGAGGAACAGCCGCGCGGATTTGCAATTGATTATACAGGAGAATTTTTAGTTGTTGCAGGACAAAAATCGAATTATATTACTTTATATCAAATTGATACAAATAATGGGAAATTAACCGTATTATCTCGTTATTTATCAGGAAAAGGTCCTATGTGGATTAATGTAGTACCTTTTTATGAATGAATATAGAAAATTAGTTATGTTATGAAATATTTCTTATGTAATCTTATTATATATCAGCGAATAAATTATTGTGATTAATAATCACTAAAATTATTGTGGTGATTATAGTTTATATGTTCCTTATAATAAGAATGGATATATAATAAGATTTAATTATAGATAATGTTTTAGTGATTAATGGTCATGTACTTATGAGATAGGGCGTGGCTATTGTTTGAAATAAATTTTTCTTTATGTTGTTACTATAAATAAGTAATAATGATAGGTTGCAGATAATTTTAGATTTTTTATTATTTAATACTAATTAATACGATTATTGTTTATTTATGATCGTTATAGTTAAGATTATATAATTTCTATATAATGTTTGATTTTAATATAATATAATATGTGTTGTTATGTTATAAATGTATTAGGCGTTTTTGTGCTTGTTTAGCCGCCTCACTATTAGGGTATAATTTACCTACTTGTTTGTATATTGTTTTAGCTTTATCTTTCTGTTCTGTTTCTTGCATGATAATACCAATTTTTAATAATGCGTCTGATGCTTTTATTGATTTAGGATAATTTTTTACTACTAAAGCAAAATAATAAGAGGCATCATCTTTATTTCCTTTATTGTAATAAAGTTGTCCTAACCAATAATGGGAATTGGCTTGATAAATTGATTTTGGATAATTTTTGATAAAATTTTGAAAAGATTCTATTGCTTGATTGTATTGTTTTTTTTCTAATACCAATAATACTGCGTTTTTATAAGCGGTATCTGCATCAATAATTATTGTATTATTAGTTTCTTTGCGTTTTGCAGTATTTGAATTAGTGGATAATTTATTAGAATCATCATGAGAATCGTGTGTATTGTTATATTGTTTTAAGATAGTATTAATTTTTTGATATGATTCGTTTTGATTATTTATAATTTCTGATATGTGGTGTTGCATGTCTTGAATACATCCACGCAAAGTGTCAATATCTTGTTGATTTTCAGCTAATTGTTGTTGTATTTGAATTAAACATTGACTGTGAACGTCGGATATTTGTTGTAATTGATTAATGCTTTGATTCTTGTATATTTTTCTATTTGTGTCTTTAGCATGTGTTATATTATAATTCGTAATATTAGAATATCCAGTGATTATAATGATGATTATATATGGTTTAAATAAAAATGATGATAATTTCATTATATTAAATATTATTTGTATATTAATACAGCACGTCTATTTTTAGAGTAAGCTTCCTCATTATGTCCTGATACAGCAGGTTTTTCTTTACCATAGGATACAGTAAATATTTGATCGGATAATATACCTTTACTTTGTAGATATAGTTTGATCGAGTTAGCTCTACGTTCACCTAATGCAATATTATATTCTGGAGTACCGCGTTCATCTGCATGGCCTTCAATTTTAATACGATATGATGGGTTATTATATAAAAAATTAGCATGCATGTTTAATGTACAAAAAAACTGAGAAGAAATATCATACTGATCTAAAGGGAAATAAATAATGTTATTAGATTGTAATTCTTTTGTTGTGAGTGCTAATTTTTTATCGGTTATTTTATTATCTCTTATGTTGATTTGTTCAAAAGGATTTAGTTCAATTTTTTGACTATGAATGGCAGCGTGTTTAGGGAATCCAGAGCACGCAGTTATAATTATGCTTATGTTTACTGCAAATGTTAGTTGTCTAAAAGAATTATTTAGTTTCATTATATACCACATTATCTGTAATTTTATCAAATTATTGATTGTAACGGAAATAAAATTGCATATTTATTCTGCATGTAATGGAGACCAAGTTGGAAATCTTATATCTCCTGGCCCTCCTTTTATATGAGCTTCAAAATGTCCATCTACAGAAATTAATTCTAAACTAGATTTTGTTGCGTAATCTTTAATATTGCTGTACACCACCATGGTATTGTTAGGTGCTATACTAGGGGTATCAGCTAATAATACATTTGTTAATATTTTTTCTTGACCAGTTGATAAATTCAATCTAGCAATATTTTGCTTCCCTTGATGTCTATTAACCATCATGATAAATGTGCCATCTGAACTGACTTGTGGATTTTGATTGCTAGTGTGTAGCCAAGATAGTCTTTGGGTATCAGTGGTATTAATATTAATTTTGTATATTTGCGGTTTTCCTCCTTGATCAGAAGTGTAGGCTATATTTTTATTATCTGGAAACCAACTAGGTTCAGTATTATTATTTCTATTTTTAGTTAATTGCTTTATTTCTCCGGATTCTAAATCCATAATATATAAATTTAAGCTACCTGTTTTTGATAAAGCGAAGGCTATTTTTTTACAATCGGGAGAAAAAGCGGGAGCACCATTATGATTTGGAAAATTAACGACATTATTAATTAATCCAGTTCGTAATGTTTGAATAACAAGTTCTGAATGTCCGGAAGCAAAAGTGACATAAGCAATTTTTTTTCCGTCTGAAGACCAAGCTGGAGACATTAATGGTTCAGTTGATCGGCAAACCGAAATTTGGTTATGGCCATCGTAATCAGCAATATATAATTCATAAGGATATTTATTGTTTTTAATATGTGATATATAAGCAATACGTGCACAAAATACACCTTGTATACCAGTTAATTTCTCAAAAATTTCATTACTTATAGTGTGAGCTGCATGACGTAGCCATTTTTTTTCTATCGAATATTGATTTTCTAAAATTATCAATGCAGGATTTTTAGAGGTATCAATTAAGTGATACGAAATAATATAATTTCCATTGTAATTTGCATGTGTTGTTCCTAATACAATAGTATTAATACCTAATTTTTCCCAGAATGTTGGGATTACATCAGATATTTTGGTGGGTTTGTGCGGTAAATATTCTATGGGTATAGTATTAAATTTACTACTATTGCGTAAGTCAGAGGCTATTATTGATGCAATATCTTCATCTGGATCGGGTAATTTATTACTATATTGGTTATTAATATATTCAAAAGGCATGACAGCAATGGGATACGCAGTATTGACTCCACATGTAATTTCAATATGCATATCTGCAAGCGATGAGAATTGGCATAAATATAGTATCAGTATCATCGATAGAGAGATCTGCATCGACCAGTTTTTCCATATTGATGATATATTAATTTTTTTAATTATTAAATGCATTGAAAAATTTTGCATGAAAATTAAATTTATTTAATAGATTAATATATTCTTATTTTTTGAATGTGTAAATGTTTTGTTTATTGAGGAGAAAAATTTAAAATTATGTTTTTAAAGACTTCATATACATCTGTATTTGGTGGTTTAGGTATTTTTGCTGATTTAGTGGCAATAATTGCTGCTTGACATAACGAAATATCTCCAGATATAGCGGTTATTGATAACAGTGTACCATCAGGTGCTAATTTGATACGTAGGTCGCATTGTTTGCCAATATAGTTAGAGGCGTTGTAAAATTTTTGTTGAATTGATTCACTAATCATGTTTTTGTACGTATTAATTTCATTGTTTTTAATTATGTTACTTGCGATATCATTATGATTATTATCTTTTTTTATTATAAAGTTTAATTTAATTTTTTCATTATTTTTTGCGGAACTTTGTTTATTGATTAGTGTGTTTAATAGGTTGCTTAGTATGTTAGAGTCGTGCAGCGAATTATTTGATTCATTACGTATTGATGTATTTTTTGTGGAGATAGCGTGTTGGTTTTTCTTTTTTTCAGGAATGTTGTTTATCGTACGTCCTTCCAATGGACGCTGTGTTTCTGATATTTTGAATCGATTTGATTGATCTTGGTTTTTCTTTTTTTCAGGAATGTTGGTTATCGTACGTCCTTCCAATGGACGCTGTGTTTCTGATATTTTGAATCGATTTGATTGATCTTGGTTTTTCTTTTTTTCAGGAATGTTGTTTATCGTACGTCCTTCCAATGGACGCTGTGTTTCTGATATTTTGAATCGATTTGATTGATCTTGGTTTTTCTTTTTTTCAGGAATGTTGTTTATCGTACGTCCTTCCAATGGACGCTGTGTTTCTGATATTTTGAATCGATTTGATTGATCTTGGTTTTTCTTTTTTTCAGGAATGTTGTTTATCGTACGTCCTTCCAATGGACGCTGTGTTTCTGATATTTTGAATCGATTTGATTGATCTTGGTTTTTCTTTTTTTCAGGAATGTTGTTTATCGTACGTCCTTCCAATGGACGCTGTGTTTCTGATATTTTGAATCGATTTGATTGATCTTGGTTTTTCTTTTTTTCAGGAATGTTGTTTATCGTACGTCCTTCCAATGGACGCTGTGTTTCTGATATGTTGAATCGATTTGATTGATCTTGGTTTTTCTTTTTTTCAGGAATGTTGTTTATCGTACGTCCTTCCAATGGACGCTGTGTTTCTGATATTTTGAATCGATTTGATTGATCTTGGTTTTTCTTTTTTTCAGGAATGTTGTTTATCGTACGTCCTTCCAATGGACGCTGTGTTTCTGATATGTTGAATCGATTTGATTGATCTTGGTTTTTCTTTTTTTCAGGAATGTTGTTTATCGTACGTCCTTCCAATGGACGCTGTGTTTCTGATATGTTGAATCGATTTGATTGATCTTGGTTTTTCTTTTTTTCAGTTTTCGTATAAGGGGGTTGTATAAAAGTGTTGATTGAGCTTTTATTATCAGTGGTGTTAGTAGTATACTGCTGTTTTTTTGCGATTATATGTTTATTTAATAATAAAAACATAATCGCATGTATAACGATTGATGCCATAATAGCAAATTTTAATTGTTTACTATATTTATTCAGTAAATGTACTAATTTCATTGAGCAATATAGAGCAGTGGCTAAATAGCAGGATTCGTTATCATGCCAATAGAATGTACACCAATGTTACTTAGCAAATTTAACACTTTTATGATTTCATCATACGCTATGGCTTTAGACGCAGCTATCAGACATGTTATATTAGGAGTAACATATATTTGATGACTTATTTCTGATGAAACTCGATCTAGACATACTTTTCTTATGTGTTTATTATTGATTGCAAGATTATAAAGCTCCATTCCTAAAATTTCAATAGTCATTATAAGTTTTTCATTATTGACAACATTTGATGTTACTTCACTATTTGGAAGATTTACTTCAAAGCTTTGTATTAATTTAGATGGCATTATCATAAAGATTATCAAAAGAACTAATAATATATCTAAAAATGGTATGATGTTAATATCTGAATTAATAGCGCGTTTTATTCTTTGTTTCTTCATGTTTATTTTCCTTATTTAGCACAATAGTGTCAATGTTAAGAAAAATTTGACGATATAGAATTGTGATAAATTCTTCTATAAAGTTGTTATAACTTTGATCTAAATTATTTATTTGTGTAGTTAAATAATTAAATGCCATAACTGCTGGAATAGCTACGAATAAGCCAATTGCTGTAGAGATTAATGATTCGGCAATACCCGGTGCAATGATATGTATATGAATCATCTGAGTAGCAGTATTATTAGTAGTTTTACCTAGTTCGATAAAAACATGTATAATTCCCAGTACGGTTCCAAATAGACCAAGATATGGGCTAATGGCTCCTATTGTACCAATCAATGGGGTATAATCTTCTAATGTTTTTAATTCTACATTTATTGCAGTATGCATAGTATCTAATGTTCTAGATATTATTGTTTCAGATGAACAATGTTTTATTTGGTATAATCTAGAAAATTCTTTAAAACCTACATAAAAAATTCGTTCAGCGCCGTTTAGTTTGTTGCGACGAGATAAGGATTTTTGATATAAATTAGTTAAGTTTATTCCAGACCAAAATTCGTTTTCAAATAATTTTAATTTTTTATGAGCTATATTAAGCGTAAAAACACGATGTAAAATAATACTCCAAGATAAGACAGAAAACCCAAGTAAAACGCATATGCTAATTTGTACTAAAATATCAGCTTCTAAAAAAAAATCAAAGATATTCATATTGATTATTAATTTTTATGTTGCATAATAGTTGATAATATTGATTATTACATCAAATACTTTTAATCATATTAAAGGTAATTTAGGATTAACATGATACAATTGTAGTATATAATAATTGTAAAACATAGTTTGTATAAAAACCTGTTAGAACTAAACATTTTGAAAGCATATAGAATAAAATATGACTTACACGTTTAGATAAAAGTAAAAATAAAATTATTACGTTCTTAAAGCTGCGTATATTATAAAACAATATTTTTATACCTAAAATAGTATAGATTTTTTGTATATAAACGTTATCTTTTATTATTTCATATTAATGGATTTGATATATTGACCAATTTTAGTAAAATCATTAACAACATGTACTCCAGATTTAGATAAAATTGCACATTTTTCATAAGCAGTACTACCAATTCCAGAAATAATAGCTCCTGCATGTCCCATACGTTTCCCTTTAGGGGCTGTAGCCCCAGCAATATATGCGATTACTGGTTTTTTAATATATTTTTTAATATAAATAGCTGTTTTTTCTTCGGATCTTCCTCCAATTTCACCAATCATGATCATTAATAAAGTTTGGGGATCTTGTTCGAATAATGATAGTATATCGATAAAATTAGAACCAAGTATTGGATCTCCTCCAATACCAACACATGTAGATTGGCCAAGTCCAAGATCAGTTATTTGTTTTACTACTTCGTATGTTAAAGTACCTGATCTAGATACAATCCCCACATAACCTGGTTTATAAATATTACTTGGCATTATTCCAAGTTTGCATTGGTCTGGAGTAATAACTCCCGGGCAGTTTGGTCCAATCATACATGTATTATGTTTTTTTAATTGTTGTTTTATTAGTAACATATCTAATATTGGAATTCCTTCAGTAATACAAACAATTAATTTAATACCTGCATGTATTGATTCTAAAATTGCATCTTTGCAAAAAGGAGCAGGCACATAAATAATAGACGTCGTTGCATGAGTATTATTTATTGCTTCATTAACAGTATTAAATATTGGTAATCCGAGATGAACGTTTCCTCCTTTTCCTGGAGTAACTCCACCTACAATTTTTGTGCCATATCTTAATGCCTGCTGAGAATGAAAGGTAGCGTGTTTACCAGTAAATCCTTGACAAATTATTTTTGTATCTTTGTTAATTAAAATTGGCATTTTTTAATTTTACCATGGTTACAATTTGTTGAATTGCATGAATTAAGTTATCAGTAACAATAATATCGTATTTACTATTAATTAATCGATTAGCACCTAACACAGAATTGTTGCCTTCTAATCTAACTACGATAGGAATATGTGTTGTATTATATGCAGACAATACAGTTATTATACTATCAGCAACTAAATCACAACATACAATACCTCCAAAGATATTTACGAGTATCGCCTTTACCTTAGTATCTTTTAAAATCATATAAAAAGACGATACTATACATTCTTTATTGGCATTTCCTCCTATGTCTAAAAAATTAGCAGGCATTCCACCTAATGATTTAATTATATCCATCGTAGCCATTGCTAATCCGGCTCCGTTGACCATACAACCAATATTTCCACCATCTAATGGAACATAGTTAATAGAATCATCCCATTGGTTATTGGGCAATGTATTATAGGTATTATTTGTAGCACATATATTTAATAATTCTGATTGTCTAAATTTAGCATTATCGTCCGTAATAATTTTGGCATCTAAACAAAAAAATTGATCCTTATCAGTAATAGCCAATGGATTTATTTCGATTAATATGAGATCTTTTTCAAGAAGCATATGTGTTGCATCAACGATAATTTTGGCAAATTGATTTATTTTTACCCCAGATAAACCTAACTTGCATGCTAAAATTCGTCCTTCGTAAGGATATATTCCAACTAAAGGGTTTATAGCGGTCTTATGAATAAGATGAGGTGTTTTTTGTATTATTTTTTCAATGTTTATACCACCTTGTGTAGAGGCGATGCATATTATTTGTGATTCATCTCTATCAATAAGTATGCTTAAATAAAGTTCTTGAATAATTTTAACGGATGGTTCTATTAAAATATAATTTACTAATTCCCCGGTATCAGTTGTTTGATATGTTATTAAACTATTTCCAAACCACTTATTACCAAAAGATAATATATCTGCTATATCGTGTATAATACGTACTCCTCCAGATTTTGCACGACCACCTGCTTGTATTTGACATTTTACTACCCATGGACCTTTGATACTGCATGATGATATATAATGCTCTATATCATTTAAATGAGCGCACAGGCAACCTTTTAAAATAGGCAGATTATACTTTCCTAATAGTTTTTTTGCTTGATATTCATATAGATTCATAATATGTAGCCATTTTTACTGTGGTTTCTGAAGATTAGTATAATAATCAAAAACTAATAGTACTAATTTGTTAGTTATATACGCATATTATACGATTATACGTGTATATGATATGATTATAATTAAATTTCTAAAAATAAACGCATTGGATCTTCTAATAGTTCTTTAATACATATCAAAAAACTAACTGAATCTTTCCCGTCTATTAATCTGTGATCATAAGATAAGGCTAAGTACATCATAGGTAAAATTACTATTTTCCCATCTAAAGCTATAGGTCGATCTTTTATTGCATGCATTCCTAGAATGGCGCTTTGAGGAGGATTAATAATAGGGGTGGAGATCAATGACCCAAAAATTCCACCGTTAGTAATAGTAAAATTACCGCCATTTAATTCTTCAATCGTTAGTTTTCCATTTCTCCCTTTTTCAGCTAAAGTTTTTATACTTTTTTCGATGTCAGATATACTTAATGTATCAATATTTCTTAATACTGGCGTAATTAGTCCACGTATTGTAGATACTGCAATACTTATATCAAAATAGTTATAATATACTATTTCCTCCCCATCAATAGATGCATTGATTACAGGAAAGTTTTTTAAACCTTCTAAAACTGCTTTTACGTAAAAAGACATTAATCCTAATTTAATTCCATAACGTTTTTCAAATAGCTCTCCATATTTTTTCCGTAACACCATAATGGGTTGCATATTCACTTCATTGAAAGTAGTCAACATAGCTGTAGTGTTAGTGACAGCCAGCAGACGTTCTGAAATTTTTTTGCGTAAGCGATTCATCAAGATACGTGTTTCTTTACGATCATTTTCTATATTTTTTATTTGATGGTGCTCTGTGTCTATATAATTTTTTTGATCAGTACAGCGTGTCTTTTCTGTAGAACGAATATGTGTTTCTATATCTTGACGAGTCAGACGCCCTTTTGTTCCGCTGCTTTTAATATTTTTTGGTTGTAAATTGTGTTCTGCTATTAATTTTCGAATAGATGGAGTTAAAATTTTATGGCTTTCCTTTTCGTTGTTTCGGATGATATGTTCTTGAGATGCTATTGATGTAACAGATTTTTGATTTTGAATGGTTTGATTTATATCTTGTTTAGTAACAATTTGATCAATAATATTTAGACGGGCCAAAATTTGACCAGATATTACTATTGATCCTTCTTGTTCTAAAATTGATTCTAATGTTCCTGTGTTTGGCGCAGGTACTTCCAGCATTATTTTATCTGTTTCAATTTCAAGTAAGATATCATCTTGTTTAACTTCATCCCCTGCTTTTTTATGCCAAACAGCAACAGTGGCGTCTGAAACTGATTCGGGTAAATTCGGAACCAAAATGTCTATACTACTCATTTTATATCCTTTTAATAATTAATTGAGATTTAATGCATCGTCAATTATCTTTTTTTGTTGTTGTTGATGTATCGAAAAAAATCCTACTGCAGGTGCAGCAGAATCAGGTCGTCCTATATAATTTAATGTAATATGTGAAGGAATTACGCTGTGAAGATAACGTTGTATATAATGCCACGCTCCTTGATTTTTAGGTTCTTCTTGACACCAGGTAAAATTTTTTACATGCGAATAGGAATTTAGAATAGTCTGTGCATTTTCATAAGGGAAAGGATATAGTTGTTCAATACGAATAATAGCGATATTATATTGTTCATTTTTACGTCGTTGACTTAATAAATCATAATATATCTTCCCAGTGCATATTATTACATGATTGGTTTTCTGTGGTATGATACTATTATCTATTTCATCAAACACTGTTTTAAATGATCCGTGTACTAAATTTTCTAATGAAGTCGTTACCATAGGATGTCTTAATAGGGATTTTGGAGATATAATGATTAGTGGTTTTTTAATACTATATGTTGCTTGTTGACGTAATATATGGTAGAGCTGATCTGGAGTAGAAGGCACACAGATGTATATATTGTGTTCAGCGCATAATTGTAAATATCGTTCTATTCGAGAAGAAGAATGTTCTGGTCCTTGACCTTCGTATCCGTGAGGTAAAAGCATTACTAATCCACATACTTGACCCCATTTTTGTTCGCTAGAACTAATAAATTGATCGATGACGATTTGTGCTCCGTTAGAGAAATCTCCAAATTGTGCTTCCCAAATTACTAACATATCATTTGATAAACTGGCATAACCATATTCAAATGCTAAAGCTGCTTCTTCAGATAAGATTGAATCCCAGACGCAAAAAGATCCTTTTTCATTTGATTTTTTATTATTAATATATGCTAAGGGAATGTATTTTTTTCCATTATTTTGATCATATATTACAGCATGTCTATGAAAAAATGTTCCTCTCCCAGCATCTTCTCCAGACAAACGGATAGAAATCCCTTGATCTAATAAAGTTGCGTATGCTAAAATTTCTGTCGCTCCCCAATCAAATAATCTATTACCTAACGCCATTTCTATTCTTTCATGGTATATTTTTTCTACTCTAGAATGCATGGTGATACTTGATGGAATATCATTGACGCGATAGGCTAAATTTTTTAAGTACTGGCTATTTATTTTATTAACATGCAGCATAGTTTTATTATTATTATTATTATTATTTAAATTGATTGTGTTTAGAGAATTGTGAACATGAATTGGCTGCCAATTTTGTAGAACACAACATTTTTTGTCTAATTTTTTACGATATGCATTAATTATATTAGAAGTTTCATTTATATCTAGTATTCCATTTTTACTTAAAATGTTGGAGTAAATATTAACTACAGTTGGATGATTACGGATTTTTTTGTACATAAGAGGTTGAGTGACACTTGGTTCGTCAGCTTCATTGTGTCCATGTCTACGATAACAAATTAGATCAATCATTACATCACGTTTGAAAGTATTGCGAAAATTTAATGCAACGCGAGTAACGTAAATAACGGCATCTATATTATCTGCATTAACATGGAAAATAGGGGCTTGTATCATCTTTGCAATATCTGTACAATGCTGTGTAGAACGCATATCATGGGTATTAGATGTTGTAAATCCTATTTGATTATTGATAATAATATGTATTGTTCCTCCTACGTTGTATGCATCGGTTTGAGACATATTAAAAGTTTCTTGAACTATTCCTTGAGCACTAATTGCTGCATCTCCATGAATCGAGATTGGAAGTACTATGTTATGTTCTTTTTCATTATTGTTATAAATCGATTTTTTTAGTAGTTGATCAATTCGTGCTCTAGCGCATCCCATTACTACTGGGCTAATAATTTCGAGATGAGAAGGATTGCATAATAAAGATAAACGTATAATTTGTTTATTAACTGTAACATCTGAGTAAAATCCTTGATGATATTTTACGTCACCACTGCCAAATGTGGGTTGGTGTTTATTAGAAAACTCATTAAATAAATCTTGAGGGTTTTTGCCTAAAATATTAATTAAGACATTTAGGCGTCCCCGATGAGCCATTCCCAAAAATATTTCTTTAATGTTATGATGACAAACGGAATAACGTATAATTTCTTTTAACATGGGAATTAAAGCATCACCTCCTTCTAATGAAAATCTTTTAACTCCTGGAAATTTTACTCCTAAATAATGTTCAATTCCTTCTGCTGCAATTATTTCTTTAAGAAATTGTTTTTTTTCGTCGGAATTGAAATCAAACATTCCTGCTGTGGATTCAAAATTATTTTGAATCCACAGCATTGTATTTATATCAAGAATGTGCATATATTCTACGCCTATAGAATCGCAATAAGTTTTTTTAAGGAATTGATGTATGTCTGATACAGTCATTGATTCTTTGTTTATCCCAAAAAGCTTCGTATCGAGTTTTTTGTGAATATTTTGTAAGGAAAAGTTATAATTTTCTAAATTTAAAAGATTATTTTTAGGTTTATGGTTCCATAATTTTAAAGGGTCTAATGTAGAATGTTGATGTCCGTATGTTCTGAAAGCATTTATCAGTTGTGCTATTTGTATATAAGTAATATTGCTGCAGTGTGTATCAGTTTTTGTATATGATTCATTAGGTGTGGCATTATTTTTTAGTTGAATATAAGTATTATTTGTTAAATTATCAAATGATTTATGTTCATATTTTTTTTCAATAAATAATTTTTTAAAAATTTTTATCCAACTAGAATCTATAGAGTTAGGATTTTTTAAAAAATCCTTATAAATTTCCTCTATGTAAGATTGATTATTTTTTGACAAATAAGAAGAATCTAACCAATTTTTTAGTGTATTATTATACATTACAAAAATCCTTATATTCTGTTGTATTTATATTTTTAATATCTAATATTAAATTAAATAATATGATTAGGTATTATATTTTGTTTGGAATAAATTAATTTTTTAACTATTAAAGTTGTGACAGTTATGCATAGATGTATATATGAATATTTCATGAAATTATTATCTGTATATTATTTAAATTATTTTTTATAATTACTATTGCTATTTATATGTTATGTTGTTATTTAATATTTATTACATTTTTTGCTAACATTCGTTTAATGCGGCCTATAGCCTTAGCTGGGTTTAATTTTTTGGGACATACACTAACGCAATTCATAATATTATGGCAACGAAAAACGCTAAAAGAATCTTTAAAATTTTTTAGTCTTTCTTTATGATTAGTATCACGGCTGTCCATTAAAAAACGATATAATGTTAATAATCCGGCAGGTCCAATAAATTTATCTGGATTCCACCAGAAAGATGGACAAGAACTGGAGCAACACGCGCATAGTATACATTCATAAGATCCATCTAATTTAGAACGTTCCTGTGGAGATTGTAAATGCTCGTGTAGTAATTTAGATGGTTTATTGGAATCATCATTAATTAGAAACGGTTGTACTCTTTCGTATTGCAGATAGAATTGACTCATATCTACTACTAAATCACGAATTATTGGAAAACCAGGTAATGGGCGTACTGTAATTATATTATGATGATTATCATCATATAACTTTGTTAAGGAGGTGATGCATGCTAGGTTGTTTGTACCATTTATGTTCATTCCATCAGAACCACATACCCCTTCTCTGCAAGAACGACGAAATGTTAGAGTTGGGTCCTGTTCTTTTAATTTAATTAAAGCATCTAATAATGTCATATTTTTTGCACTTAACAAGTTAAGAGTGTAATTTTTCATATAGGGACTTTTATTGAATTCAGGATGATAACGGTAGATAGAAAATTTAATTTGCATATTTTAAGTCTCTACTTTTAATATACACGGGTTTTTGGAGGAAAAGGAGGACGAAATTTTGGTTGCATATTCACATTGCGGCGAATCATAGTATTATTCTTTGGTAAATATAATGTATGACATAGCCAATTTGTATCATCACGCATGGGAAAATCATAACGACTATGAGCTCCTCTGCTTTCAGTTCTAAAGATTGAAGCCATAGCAGTTGCATAAGCAGTTTCTAATAAATTATCTAATTCTAAACATTCAACACGTTGTGTATTGAACGCGCGAGATTTGTCATCTAAGGTAGCATAATCTAATCGATTACGTATTTCTTTTAGTTTTGATAAGCCTTTCAACATTTTTTCTTTTTCTTTAAAAACAGAAAAATTATTTTGCATGCACGATTGTAAATCATGACGTATTGTTACTGGATTTTCGTTTGTGCCTGATTTTTTATTACTATTCCAACGAATATAACGGGCTAATGATATTTCTATATCAGAATTGGTAGGACTACGAATTGGCCATTCTTCTTCTGATAAATATGATTGTATATATGTTCCGGTAGCATGTCCAAATACGATCAAATCTAGTAAAGAATTTCCACCAAGTCGATTTGCACCATGTACTGATACACAGGCAGTTTCTCCAACTGCAAATAAACCTGGTACTGTTGTATCTATTCCTGCATTGTTGACAGTGATTACCTCTCCATGTATTGTGGTAGGGATACCACCCATCATGTAATGACAAGTCGGAAAGACGGGGATTAATTCTTTTACAGGATCTATACAAGAAAAAGTACGTACTAATTCTAAAATCCCAGGTAGTCGTAATTCTAACAACTCTTTGCCCAAATGGTCTATCTTTAATTTGACGTGGGGCCCGTATGCGCCCGAATAACCTCGTCCTCCCTGAATTTCTAGCATAATTGCCCGAGCTACTACATCTCGACTGGCTAAATCTTTTGCTTTAGGAGCATATCGTTCCATAAATCTTTCTCCTAAAATATTTAGCAGATATCCTCCTTCGCCACGACATCCTTCACTTACCAAAATTCCAACGCCAGCTATACCAGTAGGATGAAATTGCCACATTTCCATATCTTGAGCAGGAATACCTGCACGTAATATCATTCCAATTCCATCACCGGTGTTTATATGAGCATTGGTAGTGGATTGATAAATACGTCCTCCTCCTCCAGTTGCAAGTACTGTGGCACGTGCTTTGAAGTATACTAATTCTCCTGTTTCAATAGAAAAAGCAGTGCAACCAAGTATTCTTCCATCTTGGTTTTTTACTAGATCTAATGCGTACCATTCTGCAAATATAGTAGTTTTATTTTTTAAATTTTGTTGATATAAAGTATGTAATAATGCATGTCCAGTACGATCAGCAGCCGCAGCAGTACGTGCGGCTTGTTTTTTTCCGTAATATAAGGTTTGTCCCCCAAATGGACGTTGGTAAATACGACCGTTTTTCAATCTAGAAAATGGTAACCCCATATGTTCTAATTCTAAAACTGCCTTAGGTCCTGTTTTGCACATGTATTCGATAGCATTTTGGTCCCCAATGTAATCAGATCCTTTAATAGTATCATACATATGCCATTGCCAATCGTCTTCGTGATTGTTACCAAGAGCAACTGTAATCCCTCCTTGAGCTGATACTGTATGCGAACGTGTAGGAAAAACTTTAGATATTAGGGCGCAAGAAAATCCCATTTTAGAAACTTGCAGAGCGACGCGCATACCTGCTCCTCCAGCTCCGATGACAATAGAAAAAAATTCTTTAACTGGTATATGATAGTGCATCTATACACTCCAAATAATAATTATTCCGAATAATAGGTACATGAATAGCACAGAATTAGTTACCCATATGCTTATTTGTCTTAATATAATTAATTTTATATAATCTTCTAAAACATGATGTATCCCAATCCAAGTATGACTTAAAGCGGAAATTAGGGCCATTATGCTAAAAATTTTAGTGATATTTTTGCTGAAAAAATCATACCATTCATCATAGGACAAAGTGTTAATAAAAATGATAAAAATAGATATATACATAATGTATAATAACATTAGAATGGCGGAAACTCTAACCCACAACCACTCATGTACCCCATGATATTTCAAGGTTGATTTAATGGGTACCATATTAAAATTCCACTTAAGACAGATAATAAAATAGTTAAGATAAATATAATTTTTGCGCTTATTTTTCCTATTAGTAGTGTTTGATGCAAATATCCAAAATCCATTAACATGTGACGAATGCCAGCAACTATATGATAAATTATCGTTATTGTAATTATCCAAAATAAAAATTTTAAAATATGATAATTTTTTAGTAAAAAGTCGTAAATTTTACAAAATTCGTTATTGGAAGATAAAGATAATTTTAATAGCCAAAGGATTGGTCCAATGATTATGAACAATAAAATTCCTGAGATTCTATGTAAAATGGAAGCAACAGCAGTGATAGGAAATCGTATGGTCCTGACGTTTAAATGTATTGGTTTTTGATTTTCTTTGATCATATAAATACTCTTATTAAGTTATATAACAACAAATATATCTCATAATAATATGTTTTATTATCTAAAAATCATACAACAAAAGACAACCAATAATATAACAATTGATTGTTGTTGTGATTTATATTGTGAATATAATTATTTCTAATACCGTGTTATCTTTTAATCTAAATCTTTAAGTTATGTTAATTTCCATCACATTATAACAAATGATCAGCTTATATGTAATACTATATCTTGTATATTATTAACAATATTAATAATATTATAAAATTTGAAATGAATTCAGTTATTGTTGTGTTTAAGCAATAATATATTTTTCAAAAATGAAGTAGATTAATTATAAAATTTTAGCTCTTAGCCTATTATCCTTTAGCCTATATCTAGATATAGGCTAAAGGATAATACTCATTATTTTATAAAAATTGATGTATTTATCAGTCTTGTTAAAAGGGAGATATGTATAATTTAGTAGGATATTAGTTAATAAATAGTTTTGGGTATTTTATTTTGAAATTTTGCTTTTGTACCTATTGATTTTATAGATTCTGAAGGTCTTTGTTTGTAAATAAAAAACAATTATATTAATAGTAGATGTATAATAAATAGTATTAGTATGTTTCCATTAAATTTTTTAAAAATCATTGAAATTATAACATCACGAAACACTGGTATATAAATATTTACAAAGTTTGTAATTATTTTAATAAGTATAAAAATATGTTATAAATAAGTTTATTCTGGAGTTTTTTAGTTTTTATTCAGTATTAATGTTTGTGTTACTGTTTAATATATGAAGTAAGGTTAAGTTTTATTTATTCTTAAAAAAAATTTTATATTGGTTTTAATTGTGCATAATGTTGTATTTTTATACAACGGCCATCTATGTATTTATTGTAAAGTTAGAAATAAATCGTATTTTACTCACTCATGTATGCTATTAATTTGATGATTAATATATGTTTTTACAAGTATATTTAAATAGATATAGATCGTGATTATTTAGTGTAATAATTTAATTCAAAGGCATGTATAAGATTAGGATCATTTATGAAAGTAATAACCAATGTATTCACATGTTGAAAGTTTTATTGATAAAGTATGTGTATTTTCATACAATAGATGTTTATTGAGAACAGTCATGATCCTAATATTAAAATGAATTATTTGTATGATTTTTATCATATTAAATAAAAAATCATTGCAGTATTAATTTTATATAAAGATTGTTATAAGAGAGCTACAGCATTTTAAGTATTCATATTTATTATGGTTTTGCGTAATAGATTTTATAAGATAAATAGTAATAGATTGAATAAAATGAAAGATTATAGTAAGAGATATCCTCTTCATTGATGTATGTAACATTATATCATATAATGATGATGGAAAATTAATGGAAAATAACATTAGGTTTATATACTAACTGAGTTTTTATTCAAGAGTAATATGTATAAAAAGTGGATGTGACATCCGTCAATGTCATGATTCAATGATGTCAATTTATAATATGCGATTGTTGTTGAATAAAAATTCACTTTAATTTACGTATTATGACGCATCGTATCACGATGTATTTATTATAGTATGGACGATGTTTATCATTTCTTTTTCAATTTTTTCTCTATGAGAGACATGTAAAAAACTTTCACAATAAATTTTATATACTGGCTCAGTGCCAGATAATCTACACGCTGCCCAACCATCGCGAGTTATTATTTTTATATCATCCATGGTAAATGTTTGATATTTTAATAGCTTTGGCTTTATATTTAAGATTCTAATGATAGGAGCGCCAGCTAATTCTAGCATGTTAACTGGATTGAACAAAGTGCTAGCAATCAGGGATTTTTGTGTACAATTAATAGGCAATTGAATACAATTGTAACTAGATATATCAAAATTTTTGACTAGCTGCTTATAATAATTTTGTAAAGATTTATCGCTAACAGCAATGATTTCAGCTGCTAATAAACACATAATAATTCCATCCTTATCAGTAGACCATGGAGAACAATGAAAATCTAAAAAAGATGCTCCTGCGCTGTCTTCGCCTACAAAACCTAAACAACTATTAAATAATCCTTTCACAAACCATTTAAAACCTACCGGTACTTCTAATAGCTGACGATTAAGATGATATGTTATCCGATTAATCATAATACTGGATATATAAGTTTTTCCTATAGATAATACATGATTACACCATAATGGACGATTGTTAAAAAGATAATCAATTGCAATAGTAAGATAATGATTGGATTTAATTAAACCGAAAGGAGTAATAATGCCATGTCTATCACAGTCGGGGTCATTAACTAAAATCAGATCAAAATTTTCAGATGATTTTGATACTCCAGTCATTGCAAGTTCAGAAGAACAGTCTATTCGGATACAACCGTCATAATCAAGATGCATAAAACTAAAGGTTTTATCAATTTTTTTACTGATTAAATTTAAATTTAATCGATAATATTGAGCAATATTTTCCCAATAATCTATACTTGATCCGCCTAAGGGGTGTACTCCTAACTTTAAACCAGATGTTTGTATAGCTTTCATATTAATTATTGTAGATAGTTTTTTTACATAATCTAGAACAAAATCTTGTGCATGTATATACCCGCTTTTCCAAGCGTTATCTAATGTTATGCGATGTACATTTTGTAAATTATTTGTTAAAAACTTATTAGCGATTTGTTCAATTGCACGAGTAATATCAATAGAAGCTGGTCCTCCATATATTGAGTTATATTTTATTCCGCCATCTTCAGGCGGATTATGAGAAGATGTAATAATAATACCATCAGCTTTTTTTGTATGATTATTATGATAATTCTTATTATATTGAACAATAGCATGAGAAATAACAGGAGTGGGAGTATACCCGTTTTTTTTTTGTATAATAATGTCAATATTATTAGCTGCTAATACTTCAAGTACGGATATAAATGCTGGCTCGGAAAGAGCATGAGTATCTTTTCCGACATAACATGGCCCAGTTATACCTTGTTGTGTACGTACTTGCACAATCGATTGACTAATTGCTAATATATGTGCTTCATTAAAGCTGCATTTTTGGGAACTTCCACGATGACCAGATGTACCAAATATAACATTATGAGCATCATTGTTTGGATCTGGAGATAACGTATAATATTGTGTTATTAATTGAGATGTGTTAGGAATTTCATTCTGTGATGCGAGTTTTCCGGCACGTGTGTGATTCTTCATATAAAAACATCCTTAACTGGTTATTTTACGTAATTAGATAAATATTACAATATCCTTTAGATTATCATTAGTCTAATATCTAATAAATTACTGTATATATTGATTAAATGAATATTTTAAATATACTAAACATGTATTGTTTAGTTGTTATTAATAAAATATTTAAATATTATAATATATACTATGCAGCTTAATTATAGATTACGAATGTTTAAAACTACGTGTCAGAGAATACCAATAGTCATGATCCATGGACTTTTTGGTAATCTTAGTAATCTTGGAGTTATTGCTGAAAGCTTAGCCCGGTATTGCTGTGTTGTGCAGGTTGATTTACGCAATCACGGTCGTTCTCCCCACGAAGAATCTATGACTTATTCTATAATGGCAAGAGATATTTTGGACTTACTTGATCAGTTGTTAATAAAGAAATGCATAGTTATTGGTTACTCAATGGGTGGAAAAGTTGCAATGAAATTGTGTTCATTGGCAGCTACACGCGTAAGTAAAGTTGTGGTTATCGATATAGCTCCAATAAAATATAATATTCATAAGCATGATGATGTTTTTAGTGCGATTGAGTGTGTTAATATATCTGGAGTAAAAAATAAACACGAAGCTGCATACCTTATGCAACAGTATTCTATTGATCAAAGGTTAATATTATTTTTACTAAAATCTTTCCGTCAAGGATCTTGGATATTTAATTTTTCGTCTATTAAAGACAATTATAAGCATATTAGTGATTGGAATACATACCAAACTTGGTGGGGGTCGATATTATTTATTAAAGGTTCATTGTCCTCATATATTAATAATCGTTATTTACATGATATATATCATCAGTTTCCTAGAGCATGTATTCGTGTGATATCTAATGCAAGTCATTGGGTGCATTGGGATAATCCCTTACATGTATTAAGGGTAATTAATAAATTTATCGTTTATTGATTTTAGTAAATATTTTAATTTATAAATATATATATATATTACTTCATCATCTCGTTGCAAAAATTTAATTTAATTATAAATACTGATATAAGTAATTATTGAATTGATTAGATAGTACATTACTGGTATTATATAAAATCATAGTATCATTAACGTCTTAATATTACAAGATCAGATACATGATTGATTTTACAATAGGGAAGTGTGTTTGTGTGTAAATAAATATAAGGTTAGAACATTATGAGAGCAGCATCAGTAGGTATTTTTTTTAGTAGCGATACGGGCAACACTGAAAAACTTGCTAGGATGATTCGAGCGAAATTAGGAAAAAATGTTGCAGATGTTTTTGATATAGCTGTGAGTTCTAAAGAAGATATAGAAAGTTATGATAAATTATTATTTGGTATTCCTACCTGGTATTATGGAGAACCTCAATGTGATTGGGATGATTTTTTGCCTGTATTAAGAAATATTAATTTTTCCGGTAAAAAAGTGGCAATTTTTGGATGTGGAGATCAGGAAGATTATTCGGAATATTTTTGTGATGCGATGAGTATTTTATATGACATTATTTTAAAAAATGGTGCTGTCGTTATTGGATCATGGTCTACATCTGGTTATCATTTTAGCACATCAAAAAGCTTAATTAACACAGATAAATTTGTTGGATTAGCTATTGATGAAGATCGTCAGCCTGAAATGACAGAGATACGTGTTCAACATTGGGTTAATCAAATTCGGGATGAGATGAAGATTAATTACAAATAATAATTAATTCATATCGTTATATTTTTATCTGATTAAAATTATTATAAGTTTCATTTTAAGTATTATATCTAATAGATACTCGATTGACATTATGATCATAAACGTATGTGGTGTGGATGTATCATTTTAAATTTATTTGTTTAGTGTTTAGATTCTTTCAAAGTTACTGTTCTATTGAATACTAGATAAGATTTTTTAGAAAGTTGATGATCTATAATGAAGTATCCTTCACGTTCAATTTGATAGGGACCAAGATTATTAAATTTAATTATGTTTTTTTCAACAACTCCTTTAGAGATTATTAAAGATTTAGGATTAATATTATCTATAAAATGACTCATTATAGAAGGGTTAGGGTTAGTAAATAGCGTGTTATATAAGCGAAATTCTGCTGGTATATTTTTTGCTGCTGATACCCAGTGAATCACTCCAGTTATTTTTCTACCATCTATTGGGTTTCTATGTAAAGTGTATGGATCATAACTACAATAAATACACATGATATTTCCATTATGATCTCTTTCTATATTTTCTGCTTTTATGACATAAGCGTATCGTAATCGTATTTCTTGGCCTAACGATAATTTATAGCACGTACTATCAGTTAATGTTTCGCAAAAATCAAGACGATCAATAAAAATTTCTTGGCTAAAAACTACATAACGGACTCCCATTTTAGGATTATTAGGATGATTTGGCATTTCAATTATTTCTTCATATCCTATAGGCAAGTTATTAATAATAATTTTTACTGGATTGATTACTGCCATAAGTCGTGGGGCATGTTTGTCTAAATCTGATCGGATACATGATTCTAAAAGTGATAATTTTATTTGACTTTCTTGTTTACTAATGCCGATACGATGACAAAATTCACGAATGGATCTAGCTGTATATCCTCTGCGTCGTAACCCAGAGATGGTAGGCATACGAGGATCGTCCCATCCGTCAACTATTTTTTTTGTAACTAAAATATTGAGTTTGCGTTTAGATGTAATTACATATTCTAAATTAAGACGAGAAAACTCATGTTGAGTAGGACGGGTATCAATATCAATATTATTTAATATCCAATTATACAAAATACGATTATCTTGAAATTCCAAAGTACATAAAGAATGAGTAATGCCTTCTATTGCATCTGAAATGCAATGACTAAAATCGTATGTTGGATATATACACCAACTTTCTCCGATACGATGATGTGGAGTATATTTAATACGATATAATACTGGATCTCGCATTACTATGGAAGAAGAAGACATATTAATTTTAGCCCGTAAACAAGCGCCGCCTTCTGGGAAATATCCATTTTTCATTTTATAGAAATAAATTAAATTTTCTTCAATACTGCGAGATCGATATGGACTATTTTGTCCAGGACGTGTTAATGTGCCACGATATTTTCTGATTTCGTCTATGGACAATTCGTCCACATATGCTAATCCTTTTTTGATTAATTTGATAGCGTAGTTATATAATTCTTTAATGTAATCTGATGAATAATGTATGTCTCCATTCCATGTAAATCCAAGCCATTGGATATCATATTTGATAGCTTCAACATATTCTTTATGTTCTTTTTCCGGATTGGTATCATCAAATCGTAAATTACATTGACCATGATAATATTGAGCAATCTCAAAATTGAGACAAATGGCTTTGGCATGTCCAATGTGTAAATATCCATTAGGTTCCGGAGGAAAGCGTGTACGTATATTAGTATATTTTTTTGATTTCAAATCTTTATTAATAATACGGTGAATAAAATTAGGTCGATAGTTAATAAGAATCTTCATTTGTTTATTCTTTTATGCGGATATAATCTGTTTATTAATATATATTGTATTTTATATTGTAACGATAACACTTTGCGTATAATTTTTATAAAAATAGTACTGGCTAGTATAAATCTTATTTTTTGATAATTAAAATATATCTCTATTATAAACTAATATGTAATTATACTAATTATTCTTTGCATAAGATGATATTACATGCCATTTATATTTTACAATGTGAAATAATAATTTACAGATATTTGTTTGCATGAAAGATATCTAATAATATGCAGGAATTTGGTGTTACTATTGTAAATTATACTATATTTGGTATAGTCTATTCATTTTAGTTTATATTAAAGTTGAGTAGCAGTCTTTAAAACAAATGAAAATAGACGTGTAGGTTATATTATAATTATAAACGTGAATGATGTGTGAACAGGAGTTCGCTTATAATAAGCTATAAGATTGTGTGCTGCAATTAGTAAGTTATTGTTAGATAATTTTATAATACTTATTTACATATGCATATTGTTTTGTAATTATTGATCTAAGGACGTATTAAAACAACTTTCTCAAAATAAACGGATGTACGATAATGCATGTATTAGTGATTCATTAGTATTAATGATAAACGTGAAATAAATACTTTTGTGTTTAATTTTTTGTTAAGTATTTTTTAAAATTATTGTAGATTAGTTTAATTTTATTAATGTAATGGAATAGAGATGTAGAATGAGGGTTATATTTCTTGATACTGCCGATCACGTGGCTCAATGGGTTGCACATTATGTTGTTTATCGTATTAATTCTTTCAATCCTACTGTTGAAAATCCATTTGTATTAGGATTGCCTACGGGTAGAACACCAATAAAAACTTATAAAAATATTATATCAATGTATCAGTCTAGTCAGGTTAGCTTTAAATATGTAGTAATATTTACTATGGACGAATATCTTGGCTTATCTTGTGTAAACCCTGAAAGTTATCATGCTTTTATATATACAAATTTTATTAATCATGTTGATATTCCTAAAGGGAATGTGTATGTTTTAAATGGAAATGCCGATAACATTAAGGCTGAATGTCAACAATATGAAGAGAAAATAAAATCGTACGGAGGTATTCGGTTATTTATAGGAGGAGTTGGAAATAATGGGCATCTTGCTTTTAATGAACCGGGTTCTTCTTTAGCGTCGCGTACCAGAATTAAAAACTTAAGTAAAGCGACGCGGGTATCAAATTCTATTTTTTTTAACAATAATGTGAATTCTGTGCCTAAATTTGCATTAACTATTGGGATTGCTACATTATTAGAATCACGAGAAATAATAATAATTGCAACTGGACTAAACAAGGCTAAAGCAGTTAAAGCAGCAATTGAAGGTAGTATTAATCATATGTGGATGATTAGTTGTTTACAGTTACATCCCAAATCAATATTGGTATGCGATGAGTTGTCAACTATGGAGTTAAAAATAAAAACGGTTAAATATTTTCAAGAGTTAGAAATCAGTAATCCAACGATCATAATGTAGATATTTAGAATATGTATGCTTTAATTAATAGTAAAATTTATACTGGTAAAGAAATTCTTCATGATCATGCGCTTGTGGTTTCTGAAGGGATTATTAGAACTATTTGTTCTATTAGTGAATTACCCAAGAATATAGATATACACGATTTGTCAGGATCTATATTGACACCTGGATTTATAGATTTGCAAGTTAATGGATGTGGTGGGATACAATTCAATGATCATATAAATGCAATATCAATATACACACTGAAAGCAATGCAAACAACCAATCAAATATCAGGTTGCACCAGCTTTCTTCCGACATTAATTACTAGCAGCGATGTTTTGATTAGAAGAGCTGTCAGGGTTATGCGTGGGTTTTTATCTCAAAATAAAAACCAAGCTTTAGGATTGCATTTGGAAGGTCCATTTATAAATGTTAAAAAGAGAGGTATACATAATCCTATATTCATTCGTTTATTAACAGAAGAAATGGTAAATTATTTATGTAATAACAGTGACGTTATTAAAAAGATAACTCTTGCTCCTGAACAATTAAAGATGACATTTATGCAGAAGTTGCATGAATCTGGAATTTGTGTCGCAATTGGACATTCTAATGCTACGTATCAACAAACACGGTTTAGTTTTTTGTATGGTGTTAGTTTTGGAACTCATTTATTTAATGCTATGCCTCCGTTAATTGCTCGTGAACCTGGTATTATTGGGGCTATTTTTGATACACCAGAAATATACTGTAGTATTATAGCTGACGGGTTTCACGTCCACTGGGCTAATCTTAGATATGCTAAACAGATCAAAGGGGATCGTTTAATTTTAGTCACTGATGCGACTAGTCCTGCAGGGACTAATAAGGTAAAATCTAATTTTACTTTTTCTAATAAAACTATATATCATCATAATCATATGTGTGTGGATAATAGAGGGGTACTTAGTGGATCAACTTTAACAATGATACGAGCAATAAAAAACAGTGTTCAATATATTGGAATACCGTTGGACGAAGCTTTGCGTATGGCTACTTTGTATCCAGCAAAAGCTATAAAAGTGGATCATTATTTGGGTAGTTTAGAAATAAATAAAATTGCTAATTTAACCGTTTTTGACAAAGACTATAAAATACAAAAAACTATTGTTAATGGTAAAATAGTTAATATGTGATTTTTGTGGTTTTTATATATTTATAGTATTAATATTATTAAATCCAATTTGGGTAGATTGTAGTTTTCTATTACTGTAGATCAGTAGTAATTTGTTATATTTCGGTAAAACTAAATTATTATATATAAATAGAGTGTCAGCATTATTTTATGTGATAATGATTTTTACTTTTGATTAAATGATAATTATATTTTTATTATTTTTTAACAATAAATATTATGGGATTATCTGATGAATTTGTTCATATTATTATTTAGATGAACATAAAAAGACTAGCAGGTGTTTTATGATTACCACAAGAATGATAATTCATTATTTTTATGTAAGTAAGTAATTGAATGTTATAGTTTAAATTAATCGCAATTTCTTTGGCTACGTAGCTCAGTAGGTTAGAGCGCAGCACTCATAATGCTGAGGTCACAGGTTCAAGTCCCGTCGTAGCTATTAGTATAAGTAAGATATCACGCGGGAGTGGCGAAATAGGCAGACGCGTCAGAATTAGGATCTGATACTAATAAGTATACGAGTTCAAATCTCGTCTCCCGTATGCTATTTGTCGATTAGTGTAATAAAAGAAGAAATATAAAAATATAAAGTATATATGATGTCTGTCATAAAAATGTCTTAATAATTATGGGGCATAGCCAAATGGTAAGGCAGCGGGTTTTGATCCCGTCATATCCAGGTTCGAATCCTGGTGCCCCAGTTAGTTAAAAAATTACACACTATTATATCTCAAATAATAGATGCTATTACGTATTTGTGTATTTATAAATAGTTTTTTATTAATAAAAGATTGGGGATCTGCTGTATGTATATGATGGTATGAAAGAGTGATGTTAATTAAGAAAAAGATATCATTATATGATGCCTAAAGCGTATAATAATATTTTTTTCTTTAGGTAAATGGAGCGTTCAATTGTCATAAATGCCATATTTCTTGCTATTTTAAGTGGCCAAAAGTTGTTATGAAACATAAGGTACAGCCAGTCTATGCTAGTTTGCATTAGGAAGGAGTCGTATTTCCGGTTATTTTGATAAGATGTCAAAACTTCTGAAATACTGGAACGTTCATCAAAAACACGTGAATTAGTTAATAAGCGTGATAAGCTTGCAACATCTCTTAGCCCTAAATTTATTCCTTGTCCTGCTAAAGGATGCAAAGAATGTGCGGCATCGCCAACTAATGCTCCTCCTGAAGTTACATAACTATGTGCATGTTGACGAATGAGAGGGACTACAATTGCGTTGTATAGTTTAATGTTACCTAATTGGTTTTGAAAATTATTTCTAATTTTTTTTTCCAATATTTCTGTAGGTAGTTGTTGTAGTTTTTGTATATATTCAGGAGTATTATACCACATCAATGATCCCCAATGATCATATAAAGGTAAAAACCCTATAGGACCATTAGGAGTAAATATTTGCCAAATTGTACCATATTGGTATTTTTTTGTTTTGATAGTAAGTAACATACAACATTGACGATATTTCCAACCAATTACTCCAATTCCTAATTTTTTTCGAATCTGAGAATAAATTCCATCAGCCCCTATTAATAGACGACTGATGATTGTGATACCGTTATCAAGAAGGCATCGCCAAGAGGAACCGTCATAATACATAGAGGTTAGTATAGATGGACAACATAATGTTATTGTTTTGAAGTTTAAAAAGTTTTCCCATAGTGCCAATTGTAAACGATTATTTTCGATAATGCATCCCATTGTAGATACGCCTACGGATATAGCATGAAAAGTTATTTTTGCTGATGGCCATTCCCACGCTTCTAAATAATGATATGGAGTGCAAAAATTAGAAGGAATTTTTTCCCATATATTAATTTTTTTTAAGAATTTTACCGAAGCATAATTAATAGCAGCAACTCGAATATATGGTGTGGTTTTTTCTTTAATTGGAATAGGATATTTACGATCTACTATAATTATTTTAATTCCAGATTGAGAAAGACGTAATGCTAAAGATGCGCCTATAATGCCACCTCCAAATATTAACACATCGCAAAGTAACTTTTTCATAATATTATGATTCAACGTAAAGGTTGACTTACACATAGTGTATGCTGAATGATATTGTAAGATTGATTAGATATGAGTAAATAATTATTTATACATAAATATATAACATATAAAAATGTATACTTAAATAAATATTAAAAATTTTATGGATTTAATTATAAGTTTATATTTTTAATACATGAATAAGTATATTTAAATCTTAAATATGTTACATTTTAATATTATTAAATCAATAATTTGATTAATTATTTATGAATAATTGTATATTGCGTACATGTTGGTATATTATACTGTTTATGGTGTTTTATAATTTATGATATATATTTATTAATATTGTTTATTTTAAAAAGGTATTAAATGCAGTGATATTATTAATTATTTTAGTTCCGATGATTTAGGAGTGATATTTGAATTTAGTAATTAAAGAAATTAAATTGCATCCGGTTGATAATAAACGTCTGATAAGTCTGTGCGGCCCCCTAGATGATAACTTAAAACAATTAGAATATCAATTGAGAATGACTATCAATAGGTACAATAATTTTTTTAGATTAGTAGGTTCATCAACATCAGTCGAAATGGCTACTGATGTTTTAGTGTCTTTGTATTCGAAGACAGAGTCTGAACATGGAATGATTAATGATATCAATCCAGAACAGATATGCTTGACTATTAAAAAGATTCAAATATTGCATAAAAAATCAAAATATACAAAAACGATTAGTAATACTTCAATAAGGATTGAAACAAAATATGGAATAATCAAGCCTCGTACAGAGAATCAAGCACAATATATTTCTAATATTTTTAATCATGATGTTACTTTTGGTATAGGGCCCGCAGGAACCGGGAAAACGTATCTAGCAATAGCTGCTGCAGTAGATTTGTTAGAGCGTCAAAAAAACAAACATATTATTTTAACTCGTCCTGCTATTGAAGCCGGGGAAAAATTAGGATTTTTGCCAGGAGATCTTCATCAAAAATCTGACCCTTATGTTCGACCGTTATACGATGCTTTGTTTAATATAATTGGATATGAAAGAGTGGAGAAATTAATACAAAAAAAAATAATAGAAGTAGCTCCTCTAGCTTATATGCGTGGGCGTACATTGAATGATTCTGTCATCATTCTTGATGAGAGTCAAAATACAACTATTACTCAAATGAAGATGTTTTTAACACGTATTGGATTTCGCTCTACGGTAATTATTACTGGAGATGTTACGCAAATCGATCTACCACCTAATCAATCATCTGGATTGACACATGCTATTAAAGTATTACCCATCATTAAAGATATTAGTTTTAATTTTTTTAATAAAGAAGATTCGGTACGTCACTCTATAGTAACTCGAATAATAGATGCGTATGAAGCATGGGATAGTAATAAAAGCGCTTTGACCGCACGTTGTAACAAATATAAAAATAATTGTAAATAAAATTATAAAGAAATAAACAATGATTACAATAATTATTATAATAAGAGGATTAACTGATGGCAAATAGTCAAGTAATTCTTGATTTGCAATTAGCATGTAAAAATGTAAACGGACTACCTAATAGAAAATTATTTAAATCATGGATGCGTGGTATATTTTCTGTCTATAAAAAAAAAATAGAATTGACTATTCGTATAGTAGACACAAAAGAAATGCGTTATTTAAATTGGTATTATTTAGGAAAAAATTATCCTACTAATGTTTTATCGTTTCCTTTTATACCACCGTTAGGGACTGTATCTCCATTACTTGGAGATATAGTCCTATGTCGTCAAGTGATTGAGTATGAATCTAATAAAAGAAATGTACCATCTACTAGCGCTCATTGGGCACATATGATAATTCATGGCTCATTGCATTTATTGGGATATAATCATCTTCTTGATGAAGAAGCTATATTAATGCAACAAGCAGAAATAAGTATACTGCAGCAATGCGGATATCAAACGTGTTGTTCTATTATAAGTAGGTAATTTAAATTTCTATAAGATATAGTAAAGTAAAAAATTATGAATAACCATAATTTAGAGGAGAATGTTAGTTCTATTCGTAAAAAGAGCTTTTTTGCTTTTATATTACATCATCTCTTTCATAGTAGCCCTAAAAGTCGTGATGATTTGCTAAATTTAATACGTGATTTTGAACAAAATTCTTTGATAGATGCAGATACTCGAGATATGCTGGAAGGAGTTATGGATATTGTCGAACAAAAAGTTAAAGATATTATGGTACCTAGGGCACAAATTATTTTTTTAAAAAATACTCAATCTTGGGATGAACAACTGTCTATTATTATAGAGTCTGCGCATTCCAGATTTCCAGTATTGCATGGCAATCAGGATAGAATTAAAGGAGTTTTAATTGCTAAGGATTTGCTACCATTTATATTAAAAAAATCTCAATCATGTAGTATTGATAAAATTTTACGCCCAGCTTTAGTCGTGCCAGAACATAAAGGCGTAGATAGAATGTTACAAGAATTTCGCATACAACACTGCCATATGGCTATTGTAATAGATGAATTTGGAGGTATGTCTGGACTTATTACTATTGAAGATATATTGGAGTTGATTGTTGGTGAAATTGAGGATGAATATGATAATAAAGATAGTTGTGACATTCGTCAGATAAGTCAATATACTTTTATTGTTAATGCATTAACCCCTGTTATAGATTTTAATAAAATGTTTAATACTTGTTTTCATAATGAAGAAATAGATACTGTTGGAGGTTTTGTAATGCAATCTTTTGGACATTTACCTACAAATGGAGAGTCTATAAATATTTTAGGTTATAAGTTTAAAGTTACACTTACAGATAGTCATCGTATTATGCAATTACTTGTACAAATTCCTAAAAACTCATTATATGTATCTAAATAAAATAGTTTTTATGCATGATGTTTGTTGTTACTATATATTATAAATACAAACAGTTTTTTTGGTTGTTCATAGCATTATTATTTGGAGCATTTGGGATTTTAGGATTTTCTCCGTATAATTTTTGGCCAGCTAGCATTATTTCATTCACTGTTTTACTGAAAATAGTTTTAGATTCTACATGGAAACAAGTTATATGGTATGCTTTTTTTTGGGGTATTGGTTTTTTTGGTAGTGGGTTACGATGGATTTATATAAGTATAGATCAATTTAGTAATATGTGTAGTTGTATAAATACTGCGTTAATCGTTTTTTTTGTCTTTTATTTGACACTGTTTCCTATATTATTTTCTGTTGTACTTGCGGTAATACGTTTAAGTACAACTATGTGGTATGCGGTAGCTATTGCTCCAGTATTATGGTTAATGGTTGAACATATTAGAGGGAATATATTTACTGGATTTCCGTGGTTACAGTTGGGCTATAGTCAAATTGATGGGCCTGTCAAAGGAATTGCTCCTATTTTTGGGGTGGAAGGTATTACGTTTGTTCTTGTTTTAATAAGCGGATTAATAGCTCTGTCTATTCACAGAACTCAGTTATTATTAACGATTATACCTTTAGGGATATTATTGTTTTTGTGGCCTTTAACATGGATACAATGGTATTATGTACAACCACAGCGTGCTGTAAATGTTTCCTTAGTACAAGGTAATATTGACCAACATGTAAAGTGGGATGCTAAGTATTTGGAAAAAATAATGCAAATATATTTGGATCATACTTTACCCTTACTCGGAAAAACAAAAATAGTTGTTTGGCCAGAATCAGCTATTCCAGGGAACGAAATTGATCATGACCAAGCTTTAACATTATTAGATCATCAATTAAGACAAGATCACACAAATTTGATTACCGGGATTATTGGAATACGTTATGTTAAAAACGATTACTATTACTATAATAGTATTATAGTTATTGGAAACTCTAAACCTTACAAATATCCAAGTTATAATCGGTACGATAAACATCATCTAGTATTATGTTCTGAAAGGTTTCCATTTCAAAGATTTTTTAGTCCATTGTTGCATTTATTTAATATTCCTGTTCCTTTTATGCAAGAAGGTTACTATTTGCAACCACAATTGACTGTGTCGTTTATTAAAATGACCGCGGTCATTTGTTATGAAATAATTTTTGGCAAGCAGATTCGTGATAATTTTAAATCTGATACTGATTTTTTGTTAACTGTTGCAAATAACGCGTGGTTTGGGGATTCTATTGGGCCATGGCAGTATTTTCAAATGGCTCGCATGCGTGCATTAGAATTAGGTAGACCTTTATTATGCAGCACTAATAATGGAGTTACTGCTATTGTAAACGCAGATGGTTCTATTCAAGCGCAACTTCCTCAGTTTAGCTCAACAGTACTTAATGATACAGTTATTCCAACTACAGGTTTGACTCCGTATGCAAAGTTTGGATCTTGGTTTTTTTTAGGTATTATTATTACATACGTTATTTTAATCTTTAAATACAGAAATTATATGTTGTTTTAACAGAAAATTTTTTATTAAATATATAAAGCGTGTAGTGTATAATTTTATGAAAACTTTGAGTTTATATAGGATTTATTTTTATTTATTAATACATTAACCAATTTTTATTATATATCTATAAAAATTTGGTTAATGTATTAATGATGTGCATTTTTTGTTTTTAATTATTAATTTTTCACTTTAACAAAAAAAATAGTTTTAATCTAAAAAATATTGATATTTTTAATGACTTTTAGTTTTAATTATCAATTAATAATTTTTATTTATAGTGAAATCGTTATGCAGAAATTATATGTTCCCAGTCAAATTGAAAGTATCATTCAGAAGTATTGGTATGAAAATAAGACTTTTTCAGTAATAGAAGATAATAGTAAAGAAAAGTATTATTGCTTATCTATGCTTCCGTATCCATCCGGAAACTTACATATGGGTCATGTGCGTAATTATACAATTGGAGATGTAATTTCTCGATATCAACGCATGCTTGGAAAAAATGTATTACAACCTATAGGTTGGGATGCTTTTGGTTTGCCTGCAGAACATGCTGCAATCTTAAATAATACCGATCCAGAAATTTGGACAAGATCTAATATTTATTATATGAAAAGTCAATTACAATCGTTAGGTTTTGCTTATGACTGGGGTAGAGAAATTGTAACCTGTCAACCTCAATATTATCGATGGGAACAATGGTTTTTTACTATTTTATATAAAAAAGGCTTGGTATATAAAAAAACTTCATTAGTAAATTGGTGTCCGTATCATAAAACAGTTTTAGCGAATGAGCAAGTTATTGATAATTGTTGTTGGCGTTGTCATACTCGTGTGAAATATAAAAAAATCCCGCAATGGTTTATAAAAATTACTAATTACGCAGATCAATTGTTATATGGGTTAGATCGATTAAAAAATTGGCCTAAACAAGTAAAAATTATGCAAAGAAATTGGATAGGACGTTCGGAAGGTATAAATGTTACCTTTAATATTGCAAATTGTGATGATAAATTAATGGTATACATAACTCGATTAGATATTTTTATGGGAATTACTTGTTTATTAGTATCTATAGATCATCCGATAGTATTAAAAATGGCAGAAATTGATCTAAATTTAGCTCATTTTATTCAAAAAAATAATTATTTTGATATTAAATCAAGTAAAAAAAATATTTATTTTTTTGAAAAAAAGGGAATGCCTATTAATATGTATGCGATACATCCAATGACTAATAGTAGATTGCCAATCTGGGTTGCTAATTTTGTAATATCCATTGAATCTGATGGAATAGGAGCGGCTATATTAGTTCCGGCCCATAATCAACAAGATTGGGAGTTTGCTCACAAATATAATTTACCAGTTAAAACTGTTATAAAGAATCTGGATGGAACTAGACCAAACGTTATAATGAAAGCAATGACTGGAGACGGAATATTATTTAATTCTGGCGAGTTTAATGGATTAAGCTCTCGTATAGCGGCTAAAGCAATTTCTACAGAATTAATTACACGTGGTATAGCTCAATATAAGATATGTTATCGCCTAAAGGATTGGTGTATCTCACGTCAGCGTTATTGGGGAGTTCCTATTCCCATGATAACATTAGAAAATGGGGTTGTTAAGCCAGTGCTTTTTGATCAATTACCGGTAATTCTTCCAAAAAAAATAGAATTTGTGCAAAATAATAATAGGAATACTACCTATGTAGATAGTTCTTTGCAGATGTATGCGAATTGGATGAAAACTACTTATAAAGGACAGACAGCTATTCGTGATACTGATACTTTTGATACTTTTATGGAATCTTCTTGGTATTATGCTCGTTATACATGTCCTCATTATGACAAGGCTATGGTGAATGTGTGTTCTGCTAATTATTGGTTACCAATTGATCAGTATATAGGCGGGATTGAACATGCCATCATGCATTTATTGTATTTTCGTTTTTATCATAAATTAATGCGCGATGAAGGATTGGTTTATTCTGATGAACCTGCAATACGTTTATTATGTCAGGGTATGGTATTAGCAGATTCATTTTATTATTTATCTTCTAACAACCAGCGTGTATGGGTAGATCCGACTCATGTTAAAATAAAACGTGATAAAATGGGACGTATTGTAAAAGCGGTAGATAAAAATGGACATGATTTAGTTTACGCTGGAATGTGTAAAATGTCAAAGTCAAAAAATAATGGTATTGATCCGAATATAATTATTAAGAAATATGGAGCAGATACAGTACGTTTTTTTATAATGTTTGCCGCTCCAGTTGGGGCAACATTAGAATGGAAAGAATCTGGATTGGAGGGTGCTCAGCGTTTTCTTAAGCGTGTTTGGAGTTTAGTATACCAACATATCCAAGATGGGCCTGTGAATGCATTGCACGTTGTAATGCTTAATTATACGCAAAAATTTATTCGGTATAATGTACATAAAACTATAGAAAAAGTTACTGATGATATTGATCGTAGACAGTCATTTAATACCGCTTTAGCTGCAATTATGAAATTAGTTAATGAATTATACAATGTTCCAAAAAAAAGTATGCAAGACAGAGCAGTATTGCAAGAAGCTTTGCTAGTAATAGTTCGATTGTTATATCCATTTACTCCACATATTAGTTTTGTTTTATGGAAGGCTTTAGGAGGTTTAGGAAATATTGATCATACAACATGGCCAACTGTAGATATACAAGCAATAAGAAATGAGAAAACGCTTATTATAGTTCAAATTAATGGAAAAATGCGACATAAAATATATGTACCATTAGATAGCGATAAGAATGTAATTTATAAGTTATTAGAATCAGAGAATGTTTTAAATAAATATCTTATTGGAAAAAAAGTAAATAATATAATCTATGTTCCAAATAGAGTAATCAATATTATTGTATAGTGAACGTTAAGCATTCTTTGCATATCAAAAATTATCTTTTAATAATCGTAAGTATTGTTACTATGATTATGTTCGGAGGTTGCGGTTATCGATTGTCTACAGATATAGAGGAAAAAAAATTACAAATAATTAACAATATAAGTTCTATATCATTAGATAGTTATGATCCGTTTGGACCAATAACTCGTGCTATCATGACCGAGTTGCATATTAACCAAATTGGTGTCGTTGATGGATTAAATAATAACTTATGTGTACGAGAAGCACATATTCCTTGGTTGCATATTATTGGTGCTTCAGAAAAGTATATAACTACTTTTTTATTTCAGAATGGAATAGAAGCTGGGTATCAATTAATATTGGATATACAAACTAATTTATTCGTACCAAATAAAAATTGTTACCCCATTAATGTTCGTGTGTATCGTTCTTTTATACGAAATCCTAATAGTGCTTTAATTAACGATACATACGAGAATGATATACGTAAAGATATGTATCGAGATGCAGCTCAACAACTTATACATCAATTACTTTTAAGATTTGAAGGAGTTTGATTGAGCTATGTGAAAAAATTATTTTATATTTAATATTAATATTTTATTATTAGAGCATGTCATGATTTGGATATATCCAGAACAATTGTTTTTAGAATTAAAAAAAGAGCTTAAGTCGGTCTATTTATTAATAGGAAATGATTCTTATCTGTTGCAGGAAAGTTATCTTAATATTACAAAGGCAGCTAAGATATTACATTTTAATACATTTGTTAATATAGAATTGGATATCCATTCTGATTGGAAGGAGGTATTTAATTTATTTAAAACGGCAGGTTTATTTGAAAAACGAAAAATATTTTCATTGAAATTTACTCAAAACTACCCTGTTTCTTATTTTAAGAAAAATGTGCCTTTATTATTTTCATTACTTCATGATGAAGTAGTATTGATTATATATATTCAAGAATTGAATCAAATTATCAAAAATAACATTTGGTTGCAATTTTTTAATAAAAAAGGAATATTTGTTGATTGTAGCACACTTACATATGAACGGATGACAGTATGGATAGAAAACAAAGCAAGGCATATGAAACTTGTTATAGAGCATTTAGCTTGTCAACTATTATGTTATTATTATGAAGGTAATTTAATTTTATTAAATCAAATGTTACAAAATTTATCTTTAATTTATCCTGATGGAAATTTAAGTTTTACACGTGTTAAAAAAGTAGTGACTGATTCAGCATATTTTAATATCAATCATTGGGTGGAAGCAATTTTGGTAGGTAAAAAACAACGTGCTGATCGAATTTTACGGCAGTTAGAATATATGGAAGTTGATTTAGAAAAATTGTTGTGTAAAATTAAATCTGAAGTATTAATGATAATTAATATAAAATACGGTATGGTACAAAGAAAATCATTATTTAGTTTATTAAAACAATATAAAGTATATAAAAAGTATCACTGCATGTTGCTGTCTAGTGCAGTAAAGCGGTTAAGTTTATTTAAATTGTATCAATCAGTTGAATTGTTAGTACAAATAGAATTAAGACATAAAAAGGATTATGTTTCTCTTTCATGGTCTAGTTTTGAGGTATTATCGGGTATATTATGTTATATCTAAAAATCGGCGCTTAAATATGTAATTGTGTAAGTGATATTATATATCATTTTGGTCTTGTTTATAGGAAGACTTTGAAGTTTTTATGTAATCACTATATCATAGTTGTTATGATATAGCGTGTGGATTATTTATAATATATATTACAATTATAAAATATATTAAAACTAGCGTTGTCACTAATTATGATTAGATCATTTTAATATACATGAAAAGTGGGCTTTGATTTTTATTATTAATAGGTAAAAGTATATGTGTGTGGTTGTATGTAACAATTTTGATGGCAATTTAAAAGACTGAAAAGTTGTAATTGTTATCGTACAAATTTTTTATAACGCAAGTCTGATATAATATAATGTAATTAATGTTTGTATTTTTTGAATCGGTATTTTTTGTTTTAGTTTTTACAATGATAAATAAATATATGTACAGTAGTAGGCGATGGCAAAGTAATTACTTTTTATTAGAATTAACAGAATTAATTGTTTAAATAATCATATGATTTGTGAGATAAAATATATTAAGAGAAATAAAGTATTATTTATTGAGTACATAGATTCATGAATGCGGGTTCGCTGTGTGAGGCTATTTATATTTATTTTTAAAAATTATAAATTTTTAAAAATAAATATTGTGTTACATAATAGGTATTATATATTAAGGATATTTATGCGATGGTATAATATCATATAAATATATATTTAGGCATTAAACTGTGCAATCTGATATTTTGAAGAAATTTGTAGTTAATGTTATCAATGATATACAGGGACAGGACATTATATGTTTTGATATGTATGGGAAAACATATATGACAGATATTATGATTATCTGTACTGGTATGTCTAGTCACCATGTAATTTCAATATCTAAAGAGATATTGAAAAAATCTCGCGGTATAGGTGTGAAACCTTATGGTATAGAAGGTATTAATTTTGGCGAATGGGTCTTAGTAGATTTAGGAGATGTGGTGATACATGTAATGCAAAAGGAAATTCGTACTCTGTATGAATTAGAAAAGCTTTGGTGTTAGTGTAAATAAAGAGTTTCTGTTCAATAAGTATACAATCATTTATATCTGATATTAATAATTGATATAAGTTAACTTTAATTGCATGAAGTTAAATGATTCTCAAATTTTTTATAATTATTCGGCTGAGTTATTGTTATTTGTACGTCGTGTGACTATTGCAAGTATTTTTGTTTTATTAATCACTAGTATTCTATTTATTCGTTTATATCAGATACAAATAGTTAATTTTAATATGTATACTACTCGTTCTAACGAAAACCGTATTAAAATTATCCCTATTCCACCTAAAAGAGGGATTATTTATGACTGTAATGGCCTAGCTTTAGCGTTAAATCGCACTATTTATCAATTAGAAGTAACACCGGAAAAAACAACTAATTTAAATCAAACGGTTCGTGAATTGCAGTTATTGTTAAATTTAAGTGATTACGATATAGTGCGTTTTGAAAAAGCTAGAAAACGTTCTTCTCAGTTTATGTCCTTACCTATTAAGGTTGGTTTAACAGAAGAACAACAGGCTCGGTTTGCTGTTAATAGATTTAAATTTTCAGGGGTAGCAATAAAAAGTTATCAACGTCGTTACTATCCTTATGGATCTGATTTAAGTCATGTTATTGGATATGTTTCTAAAATTAATGAAGAGGAAATAAAAAGATTAAATAAACAAGGTATTTTAGGTAAATACATTTCTGCTCCTAATATAGGAAAATTAGGCATTGAACGTTACTATGAAAATATTTTACATGGTACTCCAGGTTACGGGGCTGTAGAAATAAATAATCGTGGTAAAATTATTAGAGAATTATATAAAAGATCTCCGATCCCAGGAAGAAGTATTGTTTTAACATTAGATTTGAATTTACAACAATACATTATAAAATTGCTGTTAGGCAGTCGATCTTCTGTAATAGTTATTGATCCGAGAAATGGCGGTATTAAAGCTTTGATTTCAAATCCTAGTTATGATCCAAATTTATTTGTTGATGGTATATCTAATACAGAATATAGTATTTTGTTAAAAGATAATAATTGTCCTTTGCTGAATCGCGCCACTCAGGGAATGTATCCCCCTGCATCTACAGTAAAACCTTATATTTCTGTGTCTGCTTTAATTTTAGGAGTAGTTAATCAAAATTTTTTATTTTTCGATCCTGGTTGGTGGCAATTACCTGGTTCAGAAAAACGTTTTCGCGATTGGAAACGGTGGGGACATGGAGAATTAAATATTACAAAAGCTCTTGAAGAATCTTCTGATACTTTTTTTTATCAAATAGCTTATAAAATGGGAATAGATAGTTTATCTGAATGGATGAATAAATTTGGATATGGTAGATACACTGGGATTGATTTATTTGAAGAATTAACTGGTGTCATGCCGACTAAAGCATGGAAAATACAACGATTTAACAAACCATGGTATCAAGGAGATACTATACCGGTAGGCATAGGACAAGGATATTGGACTGCTACTCCTGTACAAATGTCTAAGGCATTAATTACTTTAATTAATGATGGTAATGTGCTTATTCCCCATTTGCTTGATAGTATTTTGTTAGAAAAAGATTATATCCCGTATCATCAAACGGAATGTGATCAAGTAGGTGATCCAAAATCGGATGTGTGGAAAATTGCTAAAGATGGGATGTTTGGAGCGGCTAATCGTCCAAATGGGACAGTGAGTGGCAGTTTTTCTGACGCTGCATATAAAGCAGCAGCTAAATCTGGTACAGCACAATTATTTAGTTTAAAAAATAATCAAAACTATGATCCAAATAGAATATCTGAATCTCTTAGAGACCATAAATTAATGACTGCATTTGCCCCATACGAAAACCCTACGATAGCAGTAGTAGTAATTTTAGAAAATGCTAAGGCTGGTATATCAGTAGGTACAATTACAAGAAAAATATTTGACTATGTTTTGTTACAATGAATCAATATTTAATTAAGCTATTTTATTTTTTATCAATTTAACTAATTAGTAAGATATATGCATGAATCAAATTATTCGACAAAATTCATTATGGGATAGATATCATATTGACTTAATATTATTCTTACTTATTATTTTTTTGTTGTTATATGGAATTTTCATAATGTGGAGCGCGTGCGGTCAAAATTTTGAAATGATGCGACTAAAAATATTGCAAATTATGGGAGGATTATTGCTTATGTTTTTTTTAGCGCAAGTTTCACCTAGAGTGTATGAATGTTGGGCGCCTTATGTATATTTTTTATGTCTTATATTATTAATATCAGTTAATATGATCGGACAAATTAGCAAAGGAGCTCAGCGTTGGTTGGATTTTGGTATCATAAGGTTTCAACCATCGGAAATAGTAAAAATTTCTGTTTTGCTTATGGTGGCATATTATGTTGATAGAGGACAACGCCCACCATCTTTGAAAGATGTTGGTATAGCGCTATTATTAATTATGATTCCTACTGCATTTATGTTAGCACAACCAGATTTAGGTACAGCGATTTTAACGGTTAGTTCTGGTTTGTTTGTATTGTTTTTATCTGGAATTAGTTGGAAATTAATTATATTTACGTTGTTACTTATGGTTTTGTTTACTCCTATATTTTGGTTTTTTTGTATGCATGAATATCAGAGATCTAGAATAACAATGTTATTACACCCAGAACTTGATCCATTAGGTGCTGGATATCATATTATTCAATCAAAAATTGCTATCGGTTCAGGTGGTTTAACTGGAAAAGGATGGTTGCATGGAACACAATCGCAATTGGAATTTTTGCCAGAACGTCATACTGATTTTATTTTTGCGGTAATAGGAGAAGAATTAGGATTTTTGGGGATATTAGTATTGTTATTGTTATATTTAGGGATTATATTTCGTGGATTTATTATTGCCGTTAAAATTAAACATATGTTTGGACGGCTAATTATTGGTAGTTTTATGTTAGTACTATTTATGTATATTTCTGTGAATATTGGTATGGTCAGTGGTTTATTACCAGTAGTAGGTATTCCCTTGCCATTAATAAGTTATGGAGGCTCATCTCTATTGGTATTAATGGCTGGATTTGGTATGGTTATGTCAATAAATGGGCATAGAAAAATGATCTCCAAAATTTTATAGTAAGTTTAATCAATCAGTAGCATTATGAAATCGATAATTAATATTGTTGTTGTATCTAATGGTATTAGATTAAAAATTTCAAATCTTAAAATATGTAAAAAGTGTTTGTTATATATAAAATATGTAGTGAATTTTAATATTATTCATGTAATATAATGGTTTTTTGACATAAAACGTTTATTACTACGTATAATATAAAGTATTTTATTAAATAAGTTAATTGTATAAATTGCAGATATGTGTTTTTAATATAAAAATAAAAATTGTATAACACATGATTTGGTGGGAATAAAAAAAAGAACTAGTTCTTTCATGTTAGAAAGAGCATATTATTTAGCTCAGTTAAATATGTGTTTATTTAATAACTTAATTAAGTTTATATGGTAAAACAAAACGATGCATGATTGAAAAATAATATTTTAGTGCATGGTTTTTCGAATTTTAATAATACATGTAACCCCAGAAATTAATAAAAAAATTCCAATTAAAATTAAAGGAGATGGCCATAATTTACGATGTATAAATGAGTATGTTAAACCTGCAATAGTTTCTACTACAATTAGTGGACCTATTAATGTTGTCGGTAATCTTTGACTAGCTTCATTCCAAAAAAATGTTCCTAGCCAGGAACAACAGAATCCAATTAAGATCATTAATAAAACGAAAAAAACTGGTCTGGGGCCAAAGGGTAATATGAATTCGTCTTGAATAAGATCTGAACAACAGATACATGCAACACAATAAACTAGACACGATAATGGCAATGTAACTACTCCTTGTGCATTAGCCCAAGTCATAGGTTTGTTGTGGGGATGTGTTTTTAACCAATGTGCATTTCTTAATGCGTACCATGCCCAGCATAAAACAGAAATAATCGCTAAAATTATTCCACTGATATATTGCCATATATTAAACATAAATGACTCAGATTTCAATTCAGAAACATTTACACATAATAATCCTGTTCCTATTAGAAATAATGATGCTAGTAAAGTGTGATATGGTAATTTCTGTTCATTATTAGCAATAGTATGTGTTGTTATAGTTAACATTACAGGTAAGGTTCCAATAATAGCTGTTGAAATTGGAGCCCCAATGCGTTGAATAGCACTTGTTAAACATGTGTAATATATAAGATGACCTGCTAAAACTAGTTTTGTTGCTTCTAACCAATCCTGTAATAGTAATTTACGTAAACGTGCTCTATCATACCATGATAGTGGTATTGAAATTAATCCGAATGCAATATAACGACCAGATGCTTGTAATATACTGGGATATTCTGGTATCAGTAAGGGACCGATAAAGATTAATCCCCATAACAATCCTGAGATTACAGCAAAAGCAATTCCTAGTATCATAATACCTTTGTTGTACTAATTAAACATACTGGATACTATTATTTGGTAACAATCTATTTTATTAAGTTAAAAGCATACGTTGTTGAGTATACACATTTTGATTAAACAATGTTATATGATTATTTAATTAAGAGTTATTTATTTATATTAATTAGATGAATATACTACAAGTATCTAATATGATAGATAATACGCCCTATAGGATTCGAACCTATAACTTACAGCTTAGAAGGCTGTTACTCTATCCGATTGAGTTAAGGGCGCATTAGACGTGTCGTATATATGTTTTAATAAAAACAATAGTGTTTTAATATTTACCTAATTAAGTTAAATATTTTCTTTTTAATAAAAAGTTGTTTAAAAGAAGGTATATAATTTAAAGTTAATAGTAATATATATTTAGAAAAATAACATCATTGTATTAACATAAATTATTGGGTATATCGTTAAAATGATTGCTAAGGTAATTGATGGTAAATATGTGTCTGAGGAAATAAAACAAAAGATAGCTAAGCAAGTATGCCAGCATGTGGATTCTGGAAGGCGTGCGCCAGGATTAGCTATGGTCTTAGTAGGGGAAGATCCAGTTTCTAAGATATATGTGGCTAACAAAAAAAAAGCATGTGAACAAGTTGGTTTTATTTCGTTTCTATATATTTTACCTGTTACGACAACTGAAAATGAAATTTTCAAATTAATTGAAACTTTAAATAATGATGATCGTGTAGACGGTATTTTAATTCAGTTACCATTACCAAATAAATTAAGAAAAGTAAGTATTTTCGAGCATATAGCTCCTGATAAAGATGTAGATGGTTTTCACCCATATAATATTGGGTGTTTATGCCAACGATCCCCTACACTGCGTCCTTGTACTTCTCGAGGTATTATAACATTGTTAGAATGGTATAATGTAAATATGTTTGTATTGAATGCAGTTGTAGTCGGGGCATCGAATATTGTTGGCCGTCCTATGACGATGGAATTATTGTTGGCAGGATGCACCGTGTCGACTACACATCGTTTTACTCAGAATTTAAAAGCGTATATTGAACATGCTGATTTATTAATTGTGGCAGTAGGAATAGCTAATTTTATTCCTGGTAGTTGGATAAAACGAGGATCCATAGTAATAGATGTTGGTATTAATCGTTTAAATAATGGAGATATAGTTGGCGACGTTCATTTCTCTAGCGCTTATGAACGTGCTGCGTATATTACACCAGTTCCAGGTGGAGTTGGTCCTATGACAGTAGCTACGCTTATTCAAAATACCTTGCAAGCTTACTACAATCATCATCTGATGAGATGATGTAGAAATGAAAAAAATATTTGTAATTCATTCTATTTTTAATTATTTATATTTATTATGTGTCATTATAATGCCATTTTGTTGTTCCTGTAGAACTATCTTCTAATGTTATTCCCATGATAGTCAGTTGATTTCGTATTCTATCAGATAATTCCCATTGGTTGTTTTTTCGAGCATCTTCACGACGTTTAATTAATTTTTGAATTGTTTCAATATTAAATTTTTTATTATTTTTTGACGCTATTTTTTTTAAGAATATTTCTGGATTTTCATATAATAATCCAATAATGTTTGCTAAATATTTTAAAGTGGCTGCTATTTTTGGAGTGAGAGAATGACGTTTAACTTTTAAGTCATTTAATTTATGCGCTATATCAAACAATACTGAATATGCTTCTGGCGTATTAAAATCATCATTCATTTTAGAGATAAATTTGGATATAAAGTAGTCCCTATTATTAAGTTTGATCTCAGGATTAGGTTTAGTATCTCTTAAAGAGAGATAAAGTCGTTTAAGGGATGCTCGTGCATTTTTAAGACTATTATTATCATATTTTAATTGGTTACGATAATGCGCAGACATTAAAAAATATCTTATTGTTTCAGGATCATAACGTTTTAAAATATCACGTATAGTAAAAAAATTGTTTGATGATTTTGACATTTTTTCATGGTTTAATAATAGCATGCCGGAATGTATCCATATCTTTGCATAAGGCATGTCATAAGCACAAACAGATTGGGCAATTTCATTGTCATGATGCGGGAAAATTAAATCAGATCCTCCACCATGAATATCTAATTGATTACCAAAAATAGAATGGTTCATAGCAGAACATTCAATATGCCATCCTGGACGCCCTACTCCCCATGGAGATGGCCAACAGGGTTCACCCGGTTTGGATGTTTTCCAAAGAACGAAATCTATAGGAGATTTTTTTGTATGTTGTGTGTTTAATATATTGTAAATTTCAGGTATTTTTTTTTTAGATAAAATGCCGTAATTATTCATGGTTTTTACAGAAAACATTATATCTCCATTAGAAGATATATATGCGTGGTTTTTTTTGATTAGTAGGCGAATAAATTTAATAATTATATCAATATGATCGGTTACTTTTGGTTCGTAATTTGGACGTAATATATTTAGAGAATCCAAATCTAAATGCATTTCCTGAATCATACGATTAGTTAATTGTTTAGTCGTTTCGTTATTTTCATAAGCTCTTTTTATAATTTTATCATCTATATCTGTAATATTACGAACATAATTTACTTGATATCCACAATGACGCAAATAGCGAATAATGGTATCAAATACTAAAAATGTTCTAGCGTGACCAAGATGGCACAAGTCGTATACTGTAACACCACAAACATATATTTTAATTTCTCCGTCAATAAAAGATATAAGTTTTTCTTTTTTTCTTGTTAAAGTATTAAAAATTCTGAGCATTTTAATTTATTCTATAGTGTTAGATATAGTATTATATGGCATGTAAATACTTATTGAAAGTTATATACTTTTAAATAAAGTCATTATAAGTGATTTGTATTAGTATCATATTGATAGTCATAACTTTTATGATAAAATATAACATATGTTATTTTAACAATAAATATGTGATTAATGTTTGTTGTATAATTAAAATGGTTGAAACCGATGGTTATATTGTATTATATGATTGATTATATATAGATATGATGTATTTTCTTTAGTTAATTATATTTTAATTGGATAATTTTAATATGGAATATTAAAAATTTATAACAGTCATCATTTTATATAGTAGATATGTCAATTTTATTTATTTCAGATGTTCATTTGCGTTCAGAATCTCCAGATATCACTGATGGGTTTTTGAATTTTTTAGATTATTGTGCAATACGTGCTCGAGCCCTTTATATTTTAGGAGATTTGTTTGAAATTTGGTTAGGAGATGATGACTGTAAACTATTGCATAGTAATATTGCTAAAGCTTTAAAAAGATTAAATCAAAAAAAAATTTCGTGTTATTTTATTCATGGCAATCGCGATTTTTTGTTGGGGAAAGAGTATGCTAAAGCCTGCGGAATGACATTATTATCCTCAAAACAAGTTCTAAAATTAGAATCAGGAAAAAAGATTGTTATTTTACATGGAGATACTTTATGTTCTGATGATAAATCATATCGATTATTTAGAAAATATTTTCGACATATTATAGTACAGCGATTTTTTTTATTATTACCGTTATCTGTACGGTTACGTATTTCTAGTATGATACGTTTATGCTGCATGCAGCATAAACAATGTAAATCAAAAAAAAAATTGGATATTAATTTAAGAATGGCTACAGATATATTAATTAAAAATCATGCAGATATTATGATTCATGGACATACTCATCAACCAATGATTTATAAAATTTTGGAATCTAAAAGAGATATATTAAATATAATAGCATTAGGAGGTTGGAATAAATATGGTTCAATGATAGAAATAAATGAAGAAAATAATAATATTATATTTATGGAATTTCCGATATAAAATAGTTAAAAAATTAAATTATATTTTTGTTTTGATTTGTTTGTTATATGTAATATAATTACCAGAGTGTTTATTGTGTTTAAAGAGAGATATATTAGTTTATTATATTTCTATTTATGTGAAAATTTAGAATGATAGTTTTGGTTTAGCGATTGTTTATTGTGATTATTTAATGTATTTTTGGCGTACTATTATCTTAGTAAAGATAATTATGGTTATTTTGAAAATTTTTTAATGTATTTATTTTTAGTTTTTTAAGATTTTTAATAAGTAGTAATTTTACTAAAATATGGGTTTGTTATTATTATTATGTTTAATTTTGTATATAATGAGTTTTCAGATAAAAAGTTTTTCGATTTATGGCGTTAAGGAAACAATGTATAGATATAGGTATTTATATTTGAAATTTAGAAAATGAATTGTACATTGTTGTGTTTGTATACTACTCAAGAGATTTTATTTAGGAAATTAATATTAAGTAGTAAGTGGGGTTTTTAAACGTTTTAAATAAATTTTGTGATAATATACTTATTAATGCTTAAAGAAAATATTTTCATTATATTTTTGTATGAAACACTTAGAGAGTTTATACTGAACTATTACCAAATTTTCTAATTAATAGAGATATTTACTTATAGAGATTTATAAGTATAGTATTTTATGTTTTACTGAAATTAACGTTTATTAGCCGTTCTGATTGTTACATTAGTATTTTAAATAATAATGTGAATTTTTAATAATGTGGTAAGGTAATTTGTTATTTAGTTAGTTGATAAAGGTATCGTATATATAAACCTGATATTATTTTTTTTATATTTAATGTTAGTTAAGTTATGATTAGTTGTTGCTCAATTATTTATTATTTAATAAACTAATTAATTCTTCATAGATTTCAGTAATTTTTCGATTTCCATCAATAGAAAAATATTGTATTTTATTAGATTTAGATTCGTTACGATAATAATCTAATACTGGTTCAGTATATTGATAGTAATCATGTAGTCTTTTACGTATAGCTTGTTCACAGTCATCTTTTCGAGTACTCAAAAATTCACCAGTAATGTCGTCTAGTCCACAAATTTTAGGTGGATTGAATTGAGTATGATATGTTCTACCAGATTTTATATGTATTCGTCTACCTGTAATACGATTAATTACTATAGAATCTGATATAACAAATTCTATGATGTAATTTACAAAAATTTTATATTTTTTCATAAATTCCGCTTGTAGAATTGTTCTGGGAAATCCATCTAATAAAAATCCATTACAGCAATCATTTTTATTGATACGTGTGTTAATTAATTGAACCATAAAATCATCACTTACTAAATTCCCGGCATGCATTATCTTCATGATATTTTTTTGAATTTTATCAGCCTGGTGCGGACTTTTGACAAATGACTGACGCAACATCCTGCCTGTGGAAATATTTGGGATGTTATATCTATTTGCAACAAGATGAGCTTGGGTTCCTTTTCCAGATCCAGGAGGCCCAAGAAATATAATACGTATCACATTTAACTCTCGGTCGAAATTGTATAACAATTATTAAATAATATTGATATTTACGGCAGCATTTTTAGATGTAAGAAAAATATTACTTAATATTTGTACACATGAAATATGTAATATTGTTATGTTAATTTTCAGAAAAGAGCTGTTATTATATCATAATTTAAATATTGATTTAATATTTTATTGATTGATTATTATAGATTATAAAAATGTATTTTGTTACATTTTTGTATTTAATAAAGCATATAGTATGTAATATTATTGTTATAGATAGTGGGAAATAATTAATTAAAAATGAAAGAATATATTTAACAAATTTAAGTTATTTATGTATAATTTCAAATTAATTTTTATTTAGTACAATTATTTAACAGCTGATTTTTTTATTTTTAATGAGAAAAATTATATTTGCGATAGATTTAAACTAAATTTTAATAGTTAAAATATTACATAATTATGCAATTACAAACGATATTTCCACGAATAATTCAATATTAATTTAATAATCACCTGATTGATATACTTTAAGTAAATAAGTAGTACGTTTTATCTAGTGGGTATCGTTTGATATTAAATCATTTTAATCTCACTTTCGTCAATTTCAGCATCAAAAAAAGTTTTAATCATGTTAATATATGGATCACTTGAAAATTCTTGTTTTATTTTTAAAATTTTTTCTTTGTACAAAATATACATATGTTCTATTGGTGTTCTTATATCGTAATTATCATTTTTTTTAATATGTAATGTGATTGGTATACCGATATCATTGCTGAGTGATTCCTGTATTGTATCATGCAATTTTACAGAATTTAAATATTGATAATTAGAGCGAACGTGTAGACATATTTCATTTGAAGAAATTTTTTCTTTCCAAGAATTCATAACTAATTTTTTTGCTGGTTTTGGCAATGTCAATCGATATATTTGTGACGTCCATGAGTCGGTTTTCATTGCTTCTTGAAGGATTTCTTTTATGAAATTAGATATACTTTTATTTTGACGATTTTTACTACTACAGTTTTCGTTATTATTATCATTCTTGTTATACTCTAAAGAATCTGATAAATCTTTATTAATTTTTTCAATGTTATTAGAATTATTTTTTATAACGTTTACATTAATATTGGAAAATCGTTCTAATATGTCTTTTATTGTTTGTTGAGATTTTGAAGTTAAATTTGATTTTTTTTCTATTTTTTTTAATTTATTACTTTCTTTATATTGTAGTAGTTTTGACCGAGCTTCTAATATTTTGGAAATATTATCTGTATTATCAATGTTAGATGTAGGTTTTGATAATTTTGGTTTGGTATTATTGGTATTATTGGTATTACTGTTAGATTTTTTCAAATTTAAACATAACATATCGTTTATTTTCTTTTGTTGATTAGTTGTATTTAATAGATTTTTATCTTTATTATCATTTTTTGGCTGAATACCGTCGGTAACAGTAGGTTGTTTGTTGTTGGCATTAAGTATAGGATTATTATTTGAATGAATAAAATGTGTAGATATACTATTGTCATCATTATTATTTTTTTTATTTGTAGTCTGCTTTGAATCTGGACGAAAAGCAAATGCACGCAGCATAGTCATTTCTATTCCCATACGATGGCTAGGAGAATAAGGCAATTCTTGACGACCTAATAGAAATATTTGGTAATATAATTGTACATTTTCTGGGGTAATATGATTACTTAATTTATATATGCGTTGGTTTATATGTTGTATTGTATTATCATCTTCCGTTTTTATAGAATTTAATAGAAATTGACTTATAGCTATTTTCTGTAAAATGGTAAGTATTTCGCTTAAAAGACTATCCCAATTAATTCCTAGAATTTCATAGTTTTCAATTTGGTGCAGTATATCATGTATACTGCCATGTATTAAGCTTTCAAGTAAAGATAACGGATATTCGATATTTAATATACCAAACATATCATCGATGACATTATTGGTTATTTCATTATTGCCTAATACAATAGCTTGTTCAGCTAAACTAAGTGCGTCTCGCATGCTGCCCTTTGACGCATGAGCTAATATTTCTAAAGCAGAAGATTCTATCTTGATATTTTCTTGCTTGAAGATATATGTTAGTTGAGCTATGATGTGAGAAACGCTTAGCGGTTTTAAGCAAAATTGTAGGCATCGGGATAATATGGTTGCTGGCAATTTTTGATATTCAGTGGTAATTAAAATAAATTTGACATGCGTAGGTGGCTCCTCCAGTGTTTTTAGTAAAGCATTAAAACTGTGACGAGACAACATATGCACTTCATCTATAAGGTATACTTTAAAACGGCCTCGTGATGGAGAATATTGTACGTTGTTTAGAAATTCTCTGGTATCTTCTACTTTAGTACGTGATGCGGCATCTATTTCGATAAGATCAATAAAACAGCCTGATTCAATATCTTGGCAGTTATTACATTGCCCACACACATTAGATGTTAATCCTTGTTCGCAATTTAATCCTTTTGCAAACAATCGGGCAATAGTAGTTTTTCCTATCCCTCTTGTACCAGTTAATATGTAAGCTTGGTGAATTTTATTCAACTCAAAACTATGTGTAATTGCTTTAATAATATGTTGTTGTCCTATAATATCGGAAAATTTCTTTGGACGCCACTTACGGGCAAGTACTTGATAATTCATAATATACAACTCATATAATAGTGTTATAAACAGAAAAATTAAATCTAATTAGGTTTAGTGAGCAACATATTGTTAATAATCAGAAAATATTACTAAACTGTAAGAATTTATTCCTATTTTTTTTAATAGTGATCTACCACCTAAATTTTCTAAATCTATTATAAATCCAGCATTATTTACCTCTCCTCCCAATCGTCTAATTAATTTCACTACTGCTGCAATTGTTCCGCCTGTCGCTAATAAATCATCTATAACCAAAACTTTATCACCTGGCATAATAGAATCAGCGTGTATTTCTAGGCATCCACTATCATATTCTAAAATATATGGCTCACTAATAGTTTCACGTGGTAATTTTCCTGATTTACGAGCAGGGATAAAACCTAGTTTCAATATTAACGCCAACGGAGCGCTAAATAAAAATCCTCTTGCTTCTATTCCTACTATTTTAGTTAATTGATAGTTTTTATAATGATGGGCTAAAAGAGTAATGCTTGTCGAATATGCTTGTGGGTTTTTTAATAGTTCAGTTATATCGCGAAATAAAATTCCTTTTTTTGGGTAGTTAGGTACAAATTTAATATTTTTTTTAATTAATTCTAATTGTTGGTCCATAACATGGATCATATTTAATTCCAAAATATAAAAATAATTTAAATTTAATTCATATATTATTTATTAGAATTTTTTGTGCATCAGACTTCATAATATTATGATTATAAACATAAATGCCATATTTTATATAAGCTGTAATTTTATTTAAAAAATATGTATTTTACATGATCAAATGACTGGATACTATAAATAGTTACACTGTTATTTAATATAATAAATCTATATAGTACATGTGGATCTATATATCCATTTTTAGATAAAATTTCAAGTGTTTATTCTGAATTATATCCAAATTTATCAAATAAAATACTTTAAAGTATAATAGCGTTATTACACTATATTTAAATATAGTAGTCAATCTATTAATATTTATGAAAATCTATAAATTTAATTAATTGCAAATTAATGTGTAATTTTTTAGAAATAATACAATTAATGATTTATCTTAGTAAAGATACATATTTAATGTTTTAGTGATTATTTAATTATTTAGGTATTTTTGTAAGTTATAATTTATATTCTAAAGATACAGATTCTAGTATTGAAAACTGCTAATTCTTACATGTTTAATTTATTATATTTTATTAAATTAATAATTAAAAATTGTGTACTTAATATTTTGATTAAAAATAATTATAGCAACGTAGCGTTGCTAGAAATTGTATTATATTATTATTTACTAAGCAATATTTAATCGTTTATTTTAATCACCTGTTTGTTTATGTGACATAAGAAATAATTTTCTCCTAATGATAGGTACTATCAGTATAATAAAACAAATTAAATTATTGTTATAATAGTTCGTTTAATTTTTATTTTGGAATATTGTTTATACAATTACACTAATATTAAGTAGTATTTTATACTGGGATGCTAATAAAGAATCATCTTAATTTTTGCTACGGCTGCTTCTTTCCAGACCTGACCGGGTTTTACAAAAATTATTATGTGTCATTTAATAGCATCCCCTCGGAGGATTATCTGTGATTATTTTAAATTTTTCAAGAAATAATTACGTACTTAAGCATAAATCTCGTTTAAATATAAGATATTTTGTTTATATATACTATAATTTAGTATATCTTATATATTAAAATTAGTTTATTAATATTTAGTGAAACAAATTAAATTTTCAGTTATTATGGATGATGTGATTTGTATACATTTATAGTGTTTAAATGGTTTAATATTTTTGTTAGAACGAAGTATTTAATTAGTTTTATAAATCTTTATTAATTATATTTGTTAATCGATGGGTAATTGATTGTGTAGGTCTCTATAATTTTTATGTAGAATGTTTTTGATAGAATAGACGGCAATGTCAATGTGGTTAAGTTAGCTGTGTTTATTTATGATTTCTTAATATTGTAAGATTGGTTCTATTAATATAGAATTCTTCTGTTTTTAAAATTTAGTAATTAAAATTAATAGTTTTCTTTTTAAGATTACAGTAATTTTTTAATCTTATAAAGAGGATATATTATTATCTGAATAACTCAAACTCGTAGCTGCAATTTTTAAATTTATTGATATGTTGTAGCAATGATGTAACGGGAAGTATATATTTCTCTTTATTTTATATATTTTTTGAAAATATTTTATAATTTCATGATAGTGATGATGTATGAGGTATTGTTTCATAATGAAATGGAGCATTTTGTAGTGCTAAAATTAAAACTTCGTCAATTTGCTTTACTGGATGAATATTCAAGTTATTTACTACAATGGCAGGCATATCTTCTAGGTCTCTTTTATTTTCATATGGTATTAATACCGTTTTAATACCTCCTCGATGTGCTGCTAGTAACTTTTCCTTTAAACCTCCGATAGGTAATACTTGTCCTCTTAAAGTTATTTCTCCTGTCATAGCTACACTAGATTTAACAGAATTTCCTGTTAGACAAGAAACTAAAGCGGTACACATAGCAATTCCAGCGCTCGGTCCATCTTTTGGCGTAGCTCCTTCAGGAACATGTACATGAATATCTTTTTTATCATAAAAATCAGTATTAATGCCTAGTTTATCTGCACGTGCTCGTACTACAGTTAATGCAGCTTGAATAGATTCTTGCATAACTTCACCTAAGGAACCGGTATAAGTTAACTTTCCTTTTCCTGGAACACAGGCAGTTTCAATCGTTAAAAGATCTCCCCCTACTTCAGTCCAGGCCAGCCCAGTTACTTGTCCAACACGGTTTTCTTGATCTGCACGGGTGCAATCATAACGTTGTACACCAAGGAAATTTTTTAAATTGTTTTTATCAATGGTTATATATTTGATTTTTTTATTCATTAATAGCATTTTAACTGTTTTTCTACATAATTTAGAAATTTCACGTTCTAAATTTCGTACCCCAGCTTCGCGTGTATAATATCGAATAATTCCTATCAAAGCATCGTCTTGAATAGTTAATTCTTCCGGTTTTAAAGCATTTCGTTCTATTTGTTTAGTTAATAAGTGTTGTCGTGCGATATTTAATTTTTCATCTTCGGTATAACCAGATAAGCGTATTACTTCCATGCGATCTAATAAAGGACTTGGAATATTCATTGAATTAGAAGTAGCAACAAACATAACATCAGATAAATCGTAATCTATTTCTAAATAATGATCATTAAAAGCAGTATTTTGTTCAGGATCTAACACCTCTAATAAAGCAGCAGCTGGATCTCCACGCATATCTAAGGACATTTTATCTATTTCATCTAAAAGAAATAATGGATTTCTTACACCAACTTTAGACATTTTTTGTATAAGTTTACCAGGCATAGATCCAATATAAGTGCGACGATGACCTCTAATTTCTGCTTCGTCACGCATACCACCTAAAGCCATACGTACATATTTACGCCCAGTGGCTTTAGCAATAGACTGCCCAAGCGATGTTTTTCCTACTCCAGGTGGTCCTACTAAACATAAAATCGGTCCTTTTATTTTATTTATTCTGTTTTGTACGGCTAAATATTCTAAAATACGATCTTTAACGCGCTCTAATCCATAATGATCTTTGTCCAGACTTTCTTGGGCTTTAAGTATATCCTTTTTCATTTTACTTCTTGCATGCCATGGTACTGATAATATCCAATCAATATATCCACGCACTACAGTAGCTTCAGCTGACATAGGAGACATCAATTTTAATTTTTGCCATTCTGATTCTACTTTATCTCGTGCTTCTTTAGGCATTTTAGCTGCTTCTATTTTACGTTTAAGAGCTTCATTTTCATCAATGATTTCATCTAGTTCTCCTAGTTCTTTTTGAATAGCCTTCATTTGTTCATTTAAGTAATACTCACGTTGGCTTTTTTCCATTTGTTTTTTTACACGACTGCGAATACGTTTTTCAATTTGCAGTAATTCAATTTCTGATTCCATCATTGCCATTAAATATTCTAATCGTTCTGTAACATCTGACATTTCTAATATTGATTGTTTATCATTTAGTCTTAGTGGCATATGAGCAGCAATGGTATCAGCAAGACGATCCGCATTTTTAATATTACTGAGTGATACTAAAACTTCAGGTGGTATTTTTTTGTTAAGTTTAAGATATCCTTCAAATTGATTAATAACAGCACGCATTAGTATTTCTTGTTCACGTTCGTTTAATGTTTTAAGTTCTAAAGAGATGATATTAGCTTTAAAGTGATTTCCAGTATCTGTTAATTCAATAATACGAGCTCGTATCAACCCTTCAACTAATACTTTCACTGTCCCATCTGGAAGTTTTAGCATTTGTAATATCATAGATATTGTGCCAACTGCAAAAAGATCATTAATGCTTGGTTCATCAGTTGATGCTTCTTTTTGAGCTACCAACATAATTTTTTTGTCGCCATCCATAGCAGATTCAAGACATCTAATTGATTTGTCTCGTCCAACAAATAACGGGATCACCATGTGTGGATATACTACTACATCGCGCAGAGGCAATACAGGGATTTCAATGCTCTCAGGTTGCTCACTATTCATAGAGCTATCTCTCTTAGTTAAATCTTTTTAGATTATAACAATTTTAAATATTTAATTATATCATCTTTATTAACTAGATATTTAAAGGATATGGGGGCAAATCAGTTATATTCAATATTGAGCATTATGAAAAGAAGAATAAATAATCATTTATTGATAAATTGCTTTATCATTTAATATTTATCAAAATTTTAATGATTTTAAAATTCTATTTTTTAAATTAGATTTTTGATTTAAATCATTTTTTGTTTATTTAAAAAATATTTAGTATTTTTAACATTTAAATGGAATGATTAATTATTTCAGGTTTTAAATACAACTATTTATTTTATTTACAATAAAATAAATAGTAAGTCATTGTCACATATGTATTTTAGATTAATATTACATTAATTAAGTGATCTAAAAATATATTAATTATATTTTTGATTTAAATTATTAATTATTATTGAATAATAATTTTTTATTCAATTTAAAATAAACAAATAAGATAATAAATATTATTTATTAAAAAATTAATAGTACTAATAGTATAGTTTTAAATTTAATTTTTCTGCTCTATATATTAGAGTAAAATGCTGATTTTGTTTTGAAAGTGGTTAATATTTTACCTTTAGAAATGTTTTTACTATAAAATAAATAAACATATTGCGGTATAAAGGATTAATAACTTTAGGGGATAAATATCTTTAATGAGTTTAGTCATGTGTTATTTAATTATTAGGTAATCTATTTATATAAATAAGTTATTTTATTACATATAAGTGTTTATGTTATAGTTAACTGTGAGTATCTCAAATGTGGTTAGCATTGCATAGTATTATGCATATATTTAATTGTAATAAAATGTAAAACTATATAGTGTAGGATAAAATCTATTGTGTTAAATTTTTCAAAAATTTTGTTTAGACATCTTATCTTAAATAAGATGTAGTAATTATTGATTAAATTAACATAGTATTTTATTTTGGTTTATATTTGTTCCGTGTTTAAATTAAATAATATAATGAATACTGGCTTTATTTATTGTTTTACTTTATGTATTAATTATTCATATTCATCACTAATTATTTGTATGTAAGACTTTAAGTTATAGTCAATATATGTCTACATATATTGTAGATTGTATAAACAGTATAATTTATTTTTGAATGCAGATGTTTTGTGCATAATGCAGATGTGCAGAATTTAGCAACATGATTTTTAATAATAAAATAATATATTTAATCATTTATTTAAAATCCCGCTATTTTCATGGAAGATATTAAAACGGATCCACAATGAATATGATTTCTTGTTTCAGTATCATGTCCAATAGCAACAATATTGCAAAACATTTCTTTTAAATTTCCAGCAATAGTAATTTCATTTACTGGATATTGAATGTTTCCATTTTCTACCCAAAATCCAGACACCCCGCGTGAATAATTCCCGGTCATAATATTAATCCCTTGTCCCATTATACTAGTGATAATCAGCCCACGATGCATGTGTTTTATTAATTCTATAAAACTTAAATCTTGGTAACTAATATACCAATTATAAATACCATCAGCATGCCCAGTAGTTTTCAGTCCCATTTTTCGCGCAGAATAACTATTTAAAATCCAACTATTTAATATTCCATTTTCTACGATAGTGCGATTTAGTGTTTGTACTCCTTCACCGTCAAACGGGGCAGATCCTAATCCTTTTGGAATATGTGGACGTTCTTTGATTGATACCCAAGAAGGGAAAATTTTCTTTTTCAAACAATTTAGTAAAAAAGTAGATTTTCGGTATACATTATTTCCGTAAATAGCTTCCGATAAATGATGGAATAGACTTGTGGCTATTTCAGCAGAAAACAATACTGGAGATTCTGTCGTTTTAATTTTTTTTGAATTTAAATGATCTAATGCTCGTTGGGCGCATTCTTGTCCAATTGATTCTGGTGAACGTAGGTCATTGAATACACGGCTTAATGTATATGCGTAATTTTGTTCCATAATACCATTACTTGAAGCAATTACACTACAACATAAAGAATATCGACTACTGGTATAACTCTGTAACATACCATGACTATTTCCAAATACTTTAGTAATAAAATAGCTATTAAATCTACCTCCTTCGGTAGCAATAATACGTTTATCATGATGTAATGCTGTTTGTTCTGCTGTAGACGCTAAAGCTACACCTAATTTAGTATTTAAATCAATGGGGTGAAATAGGTCAAGATTCATAGAATTGAATGCTAATAATTCTTTATCAGCAATACCAGAATATGGGTCTGGAGAGGTATAGCATGCTATATTCACTGCTGCTTCAATAGTACGGATTATTGCTTTTTCATGTAAGTCATTTGAAAGAGCAGTGCCTTTTCGTTGTTGACGAAATATAGTTATATCTAAGACATTATGACTATTAAATTCAACGTTCTCAAGTTTTTCATAACGTGTGCTAACAGTAATTCCCGTAGTTTTAACGATTGATACTTCTACTTCATTTGAATATGCATGTGCTAAATTTAAAGCTTGATCTACTATATTTTCTAGAAAGTTACGTTGTTGTATCATATTATATATCACATCCATATTATTCTCCTGTAGTAAGAATCCTTTATTAAAGATAAACTATACGGAATATAGACAATACGACTAGTATTAAGTATCTAAATACTGACATAATTTTATATGTTTAATGTAAAGTAATTTAAATGCAGCTCAGTATTATAGATAATAAATAAAACATATACTTTATATTATAAATATAAATATAAAGCAATCATTATGTAATAACACAATCATCTTTATTAATTACTAATAATAGTTAAATTATATACATATATAATTTAACTATTTGGTCCCTCCAACGGTAATTTTATCTAATTTTATTGTTGGTTGGCCTACGCCAACTGGTATACTTTGTCCGTTTTTTATGCATGTTCCTACTCCTTTATCTAAATATAGATCATTGCCAACCATAGAAATATTTTTCATTATTTCTATTCCTGATCCTATTAAGGTGGCTCCTTTGATAGATTTTGTTATATGACCTTTTTCAATTAAAAAAGCCTCGGATGCAGAAAATACAAATTTACCTGACGTGATATCTACTTGGCCACCATCAAAATTTGAAGCATATATTCCGTAATCTACACTATCAATAATTTCTTCAGGTGTTGATTGACCTGCTAACATATAAGTATTAGTCATGCGAGGCATAGGTAAAGTAGCATAAGATTCACGTCTACCATTTCCTGTTGGATTGCATCCCGTTAGTCTAGCATTTAGCTTATCTTGCATATATCCTACCAGAATACCATTCTTGATTAAAATATTATATTGACCAGGAACTCCTTCATCATCAATAGTTAAGGATCCACGTAATTCTTTTAATGTTGCATCATCCACTATTGTACATAATTCAGATGCTACTATATTTCCAATTTTATTAGAAAATACAGAACTGCCTCTTCTATTAAAATCCCCTTCTAATCCATGGCCTACTGCTTCATGTAATAAAATGCCGGGCCAACCTGATCCCAAAACTACTGTCATAATTCCTGCTGGAGCTGCTATAGACTCAAGATTAATTAGTCCCATTTGAACAGCATCTTTTGTCCAATGGTCTATTTGCGTTTCTCCCTGTATAACAGAGTTAAAAAAATCGTATCCAAATCTTCCGCCACCACCACTTATTCCTTGTTCTCGTTTTCCGTTTTGTTCTACTTGTACTAATATAGATAAACGCACTAATGGTCGAATATCTGCAGCTAAAGTACCATCTGTGGCTGTTACTAAAATTTGTTCATAGATACCTGATAAATTGGCGTTAACCTTTTGTACTCTAGAATCAGTAGTTCGTGCTATTTTATCTATCCTCATTAATAATTCAATTTTTTCTTCTTTAGATATACTAGACAATGGGTTTATATAGGAATATATGGGTGGGTAAGAACGTTTATGAACAGGACGAATAAATTCATGTTTAGGATTAGGAGTAATAATAGTATTATTACTATGGTGATGTTTATGCGTAATGCTAGTAGCAGCTTTCATGCTACAAATTAATGCATCTAAAGTTAATTGATCGGTATAAGCAAATCCTGTTTGTTCACCTATAATTACTCGTATGCCGGCACCTTGATTTATGGCATAAGATCCGGATTTTATAATACTATCCTCAAGAGCCCATGTCTCATGAAAACACGATTGAAAATAAAGATCCGCATAATCTACTTTGAATTTTTCTGTCATATTTAACAAATATGATAGATCAGCATGTTGCAATTTATTGGGCGTGAGCAACTGTTCACTAACAAGATCTAAATTCATATAACTCTCACTGAAATTATTGGATTAATATTTTTGTATAACCATAATTTGTTTATGTATTAAAACTGCATATTGTTACATTTTCAATCAATTTTTAGCACAAATTCCCCGTTGAGTGTGAACTTGAAGTTCATAATTTTTAATTTAGTTTATGCATTGAAATGCAACGGTTGAATATGTCAGTTTTATATCAGTTAAAATATCTCATTTCATTAAACATATAAATTTTGTTTTCAGTATACTTCATTTTTGACGGATTAAATAATATTTTTAAAAATATTGTTATTTGTTATGATTAAATATGTACATAAGTACATTTAATAATTTTAATTAATATTTAAGTTATTAATATTTATAATTTAATAAGTTAATTAAAAGTTTATATAGATTAATTTTCAAGATTATTTATGTACTAGCAAAGATTATTTATTTAGTTAATCTTGATAGTAATTAAGATAGTATTTTAAACAGTATTATTATTTATTAATAATTAATTTATAAAGTTTAAATAATTAAAATTTATTTTTACTAAAATAGCATATAATTAATGTGATAATTTTATTAGTTTTTTATAAATTATCAGGTATATATTAATTATGACAAATTTTACGCATTAAAAAAACTACAAATGGCCATGATATACCATTTAATAAGCAATTCCAAAATATTTCTGGTGTAATAATAAACACTTTAATCATTAAGAATTTTATTAAAAATATAATACCTTGATTAACAAATGAGAGAAATATAATAACAAAAGATTGTTGCCAAACAGATATATATCTAAAGGAATAAATATTTCGTGTTGCTAAATATGCAAGTATGCTTAAAGATAAAGAGTGTATTCCTAAGGTAGATCCCATAATAATATCTATTATTAATCCTAAAATAAACCCAGTGCCTATACTAACTTGATTTGGGAGTACTGTAATCCAATGAATTAATAATATCATTATCCAAGATGGCTGTATCCACCATATTTGTGGGGAAAAAGGAATAATTTGTAATGTAATTGCAACTATAAAGGAACAGTACACCATCCATAGTTTATAATTATAAAATGTATGCATTTTTATGCATTACTTTTATTTTAATATTTTTATATTCAATGTTATCGTTACTCCCAAATTAATATTGCATAACGTAGGCAATGTAATTTAACTATTGGATATGCTCGAATGATAGTAAAATCTTGCTCTGGCTTCACTATTATGTTGGATACTATTGCTACTGGATAGCCTTCTGGGAAACGACCATCTAGTCCAGATGTTACCAATGTATCTCCGATGCATATATCAAGATTTCCTGGGTATTCTGCGCGTAAATCTGTATTATATCCGCAACCCATTAAAATAAAGCGTATGTTGTTTCTTTTTATTTGTACAGGTAAAGCATGTGCAGGATTACAAATTAACATAACACGACTACTAAATACATTAGTAGAGACTACTTGTCCTATTATTCCTGTATCGGTAATAACTGGTTGCCCTATATACACATCATTATTTGTGCCTTGACCTATAAGAACTTGATTATCATATGGATCTGTGTTAGAAGGGAGAATTTTGGTAATTATTTTTCGTTTATTATAACATAAAGGAGAGTGAAGTAATTCATGTAATTTTCTGTTTTCTTGTTTGTATTGATCTATTAATAATAATTCACTGTTCTTTAAAAATAATTCCTGACGTAATGCATGATTTTCTAATATTAATTTGTTGGATTCTTCTAATATTTTTAAAGTATAATTAAATATATAGCGTGGTTTATCGCATAAGATATAAAATAAACAAATAGAATTTTCTATGTATTTTTTACATTGGAGGAACATATTTAATTTTCCGTCAGCAATAATTATCATAATGGACATAATAATTGCTAAAAATAAACGTAACTCTAAATAAGGAAATTTATTATTTATAGCACTATACATAGGATTTAGTACCTTTGATTCTAATGATATGTATTGAATATATTATACAAGAAATATAATTTCTACTTATATGATTTTATCAACTGCAAATATATAATATTTTTATAGTGTAAAATTATTCTTCACTAAATAAATCTCGACCATGTACATCGATCATATCAAGAGCCTTACCTCCTCCTCGTGCAACACAAGTAAGTGGGTCTTCTGCTATTACTACAGGAATACTGGTTTCTTTTATTAATAGACGATCGATATTTTTTAATAATGCCCCTCCGCCAGTCAATACCATACCATATTCAGAAATATCAGATGCTAATTCTGGTGGACATTGTTCTAACGCTGCCATAACCGCGCTAACAATACCAGTTAATGGTTCTTGTAACGCTTCTAAGATTTCATTGTTATTTAGCACAAAACTCCGTGGTATACCTTCTGCTAAATTCCGTCCACGTACTTTTATTTCACGTAGCTCATCGTCTACATATGCAGAACCTATAGTATGTTTTATTCTTTCTGAGGTTACTTCTCCAATTAAGGAACCGTAATGACGCCGTACATAACTAATAATTGCTTCATCAAATCGGTCCCCTCCAATCCTAACAGACGAGGAATATACTACTCCATTAAGTGAAATTACTGCGACTTCGGTGGTACCTCCTCCAATATCTACGACCATCGATCCAGTAGCTTCTGATACCGGTAATCCTGCTCCAATAGCTGCTGCCATAGGTTCCTCTATTAAAAAAACTTCACGAGCCCCTGCTCCTTGCGCAGATTCACGTATAGCTCTACGTTCAACTTGTGTAGCACCTACTGGGACACATACCAATACTCTAGGACTAGGCCTCATAAAGCTATTGCTGTGTACCTTTTTGATAAAATGTTGTAACATTTTTTCAGTAATAAAAAAATCAGCTATTACTCCGTCTTTCATAGGACGAATAGCTGCAATGTTTCCTGGGGTGCGTCCTAGCATTTGTTTAGCTGCATATCCAACAGCAGCTACACTTTTAGGCATTCCTCCGCGATCTTGTCGAATAGCAACAACAGAAGGTTCATTTAAAACAATACCTTGACCTTTTAAATAGATAAGAGTGTTAGCAGTTCCGAGATCAATAGATAGATCGCTAGAAAATATACCACGGAATTTTTTAAACATAATGAATACAAATAATGTTATTAAGCTTTCTAAAATTATCCATTTGTATAGAGTCTCCTGAAGAATGATGAAAATAAAATGCCCATATGATACTGATAAATATATTTTATGGTTCTGATGCTAGGAGTATTACATATTATCCAATTTCTTATTTATTTGAATTTATGGTACAATACTGATTATATCAAAATGCGCTATATAATATATGATGTGAATGTACTACATAATAAATATAATCATATATGCATTGTAAATTATGCTGTATAATATTTACAATAGTATATTAATATTATTTTAATATATATTAACTGTAATTAGGATAAAATGATGATTTATGTATACATTGAAAATATTATAACTTAAGATTATAACGATGGGGTTTAAGAAAATAAGTTTTTGTATTGTATAATTGTACAATAGATATTATTGTGATTTAACAAAAAGTTAAAAAATGATGCTCCGATCATATGGTTGTTGGTATTATTGGATTATATGAATAATAATTGTTCTTATGGTAATGTTTTACGAATAGCTTGAAAATTATTAAAATCATATGAATAAATGTTAATTGCAAGTTGTGCATAACATAATTAGTTGCATCAGTTATAATAGTATATTTATATTTAGTAAGGATACGTGAGCGTAATGATCAGCAGATTTCGTGTTTTGTTAATAAATGGACCAAACTTAAATTTGTTAGGCACACGTGAACCACATATATATGGAGATGAAACCTTATCTGATATTATAGTAAGTTTATATAAAACATCTGATTCTTTAGGTATGCATATGGATCATTTTCAGTCCAATGCAGAACATGAATTAATTAATTGTATACATAAAAGTTATAATAATACAGATTTTATAATAATCAATCCTGCAGCTTTTACTCATACTAGCATAGCATTACGAGATGCGTTGTTATCCGTAAACATTGCTTTTATAGAAATTCATCTTTCTAATATACATACAAGAGAAAAATTCCGATATTATTCGTATTTATCCAGTATTGCTCTTGGGGTGATTTGCGGGTTTGGAGCATATGGGTATCATTGTGCATTACATATGGCATACAAATATTTATCTAAAAAGATTAATAGATAATATATTAACATAGGTTTACTATGGACATTCGTAAAATTAAAAAATTAATCGCATTAATTGAATCATCTAATGTTTCTAAATTAGAGATTTGTGAAGGAAATAAAATAGTGCGCATTACTCGCTCTGTGTCTAGCAGATCATCTTCGTCAACGTGTTCACCTATCACAAAGAATTCAGAAAAATTAGTATATACTCCAAATATAGAAACGCACAAAAATATTAAATTAATAGATGGTGGACATGTCATACGTTCTCCAATGGTAGGTATTTTTTATATTACTTCTAGTCCAGATTCTGATCCATTTGTATCAATAGGACAGACAGTTGAAGTTGGAGATACTTTATGTATTGTTGAAGCTATGAAAGTTATGAATCAAATTCAATCAGATAAATCAGGTATAGTAAAAGCAATTTTACTTGATAATGGCCAAGCAGTTGAATTTAATGAACCGTTACTTATCATCGAATAATGAGAATGGAATGTTAGAGAAAATTGTTATTGCAAATCGAGGAGAAATAGCGTTACGTATTTTGCGTGCGTGTAAAGAGTTAGGAATAAAGACAGTGGCTGTATATTCAACTATAGACCGTGATTTAAAACATGTGCTTTTAGCAGACGAAACTATTTGTATAGGTCCGCCACCTGCCATGTATAGTTATTTAAATATTCCAGCTATTATTTCAGCTGCAGAAATTACTGGATCATCAGGTATTCATCCTGGTTATGGGTTTTTGTCAGAAGATGCTAATTTTGCAGAACAAGTAGAGCGTTCTGGTTTCGTTTTTATTGGGCCATGTTCAGAAACTATTCGTTTAATGGGAAATAAAATATCTGCTATAAATATTATGAAAAAATCAGGGATAATGACTGTTCCGGGTTGGAATTATGAACTTAATAAGAATATAAATGACAATGTTTCAACTGTTTCATGTCAGAATTTACATATTAATTATCCAATTATTATAAAATCTGCTCACGGAGGAGGAGGTCGTGGAATGCGTGTAGTTAGAAAAGAATCAGATTTACAAGACGCTATACGTATGATGCGATTGGAATCAAAAAATATGTTTAATAGTGATGTTATTTATATAGAGCAATACTTGGAAAATCCAAGACATATAGAAATACAGATTTTATCTGATGGCAAAGGAAATATAATTTATTTGACAGAACGTGATTGTTCTATACAAAGAAGGCGCCAGAAGATAGTAGAAGAAACTCCTGCATTAGGTATTAGTTCTGAAATGCGACAACATATAGGAGAGAGTTGTGTGCAGGTTTGTTATAATATTGGATATCGGGGGGTGGGTACATTTGAATTCTTATATGAAAATGATAAATTTTTTTTCATAGAAATGAATACTCGAATCCAAGTTGAACATCCGATTACGGAAATGGTTACCGGAATAGATATTATTAAAGAGCAATTAAAAATTGCTTCTGGGTATACGCTAGATATTAAGCAGCATACTGTTAAATCCGTAGGACATGCTATAGAATGTCGCATAAATGCTGAGGATTCTTATAGTTTTATGCCTAGCTCGGGACGTATTACTAGGTTTCATGCACCTGGAGGGTTAGGTGTGCGTTGGGAATCTCATATTTATTCTGGATACTCAGTGCCATCTTATTATGATTCAATGATAGGAAAATTAATTTGTTTTGGAGAAACACGTGATATAGCTGTTGCGCGTATGAAAAATGCATTATCAGAACTAATTATTGATGGTATTAATACTAATATTGAATTACAATTGAAGATTGTGACTGATGAAGCTTTTCAAAGAGGTAATAATATGAATGTGCATTACTTAGAAAATAAATTAAATATATAGATGTAAGGTATGTAGAGTAAGTTTTACATAGCTGATTATTAATTTTAATTATAAATAAGAGAAGAGTACATAAAATCTTTAACTATAGGAAATAGTAGCATTGAATAAACCAAATAAGATATTAATACGAATATTATTATAAACCGAGGTTTATATTTTTATGTATTTTTATCATGTTTGGAAGGTATGCTAGGCTTTTTATAGTCCAAGTTGCTATGGTTTTGGATTTTTTTGTTATTTTTTTCCCACTGCATACTAATACATTAGTTCCGATACCTGCTGATTGCCCTGCCAACATATCACTTTCAGTATCTCCTACCATATAAGAGTTAGTCATATTGATATTGAAATATTGTTTTGCATCTAATAGCATCCCTGGGTTAGGCTTACGGCATAAACAGGTTTGTTTAAATTTTTTTATTATTCCTTTTTTATAATGTGGACAAAAATAAATAGCATCTATATGCACATGACGTAATTTTAAATAGAAAACCATCCATTTTGTTAACAACAAAAAGTCGTTTTTAGTAAATAAACCTCGTGCTATTCCAGATTGATTAGTAACTATAATTAAAAAAAAATTCATTTTTTTTAAAATTATCATTGCATCGATAACATTTTCAATGAAAAAAAAATTATTAATGTTATGTACATAATCTTTATATACATTAATTGTACCATCTCGGTCCATAAATATAGCATTATTCATATTTGTATTTTATATATATCTTATAGTTATAAATACGTATTAAATAAATAGTATCGTTAAAAAACTTATATTATTCTAATTTTAACGTATAATCATATATTCTACTTTAGATTAATAGGGATATGGTATATATATTATATTAGCAACTGTATTGCTATATTTATCCTATAAAATAGTAAAATTTTTTAATCAAACGTCATAGTATATATAAATATATTAAATTTTTTATTATTTGTTGTTATTTATAATAATGATGAAATCTTTTGTATTAGGCAAATGATAATGCGTACCAGTCAATATTTGTTAGCTACTCTTAAAGAAGCGCCTAAAAGTTGTAAAACAATTAGTCATCAATTAATGTTACGAGCTGGATTAATTCGTCAAGTATCATCTGGTCTTTATACTTGGTTGCCAACCGGTTTACGTGTATTACGAAGAATAGAAAATATCATTCGAGAGGAAATGAATAAAATTGGTGCTATTGAAATATCTATGCCGATAGTTCAGCCTGCAAAATTATGGAAAAAGAGTGGTCGTTGGATAGAATATGGCACAGAATTATTACGTTTTAAAAATCGTAATAATCGAGAATTTGTATTAGGTCCAACTCATGAAGAAATGATTTCCGAAATTATTTGTAAAGAAATAATGTTTTATAAACAGTTTCCGTTAAATATATACCAAATTCATACTAAATATCGAGATGAAGCGCGTCCCAGAGCTGGAATAATACGCGCTAGAGAATTTATTATGAAAGATGGATATTCTTTTCATGTAAGTCAAGAATCTCTTCAAAGTACATATAACAACATGTACCAAACATATCATACTATTTTTAATCGAATTGGATTACATTTTTGTGTTGTTCAAGCTGAACCTGGTAGGATCGGAGGGATGTTATCTCATGAATTTCAGGCATATTCTGAAAATGGTGAAGATAACATAGCGGTACCTATAATAATTGATAACTCAGGTGAGCTTAAACTAAGGCATAACGTTTCTCCTGTTAAAATACAACCAAAAATAGCTATAGAAACCATGCGATTAATAGAAGCCCCTCATATTAGTTCTGTAGAAGAATTAATTAATCAATTTAATTTGTCTATACATCAAGTTGTAAAAACGATAATTGTACGTGTTAAGAATAAATATACAAATAATTCTTGTTCTTTATTAGGATTAGTAATTAGAGCGGATCATCAGATTTGTAATAAAAAAATTGCGATGATTCCAGAAATATCAGTTCCTTTATCTTATATCGATCCAAACGATATGCATGTACTTACCGGGGCGCATCCCAATTTATTGGGACCTATTAATTTATCTATACCATATATTGTAGATTACAATGTAGCTATAATGAGTGATTTTGTTGCCGGGTCTAATATTAGCGGTAAATATTTTTTTGGGGTTAATTGGAATCGTGATATACCTCTTCCAAAAGTAGCAGATTTACATGCCGTGTTGCACGATAATTTATATGTTAATGATAATAATATGTTATTAATTAATAATTGTATTGAGATAGGACATATTTTTCAATTAGGACAAAAATACTCAAAATTAGGTATCAATTATATAAAAAAAAATAATAAACATAATTTAATAGCAGAAATGGGTTGTTATGGAATAGGGATTACTCGGATTATTGCTGTGATTATTGAACAAAATCACGATAAAAATGGAATTTTATGGCCGGATGTTATAGCTCCGTTCAGATTAGCTATCATACCAATTGATATGCATCGCTCTGCTAATGTAAGAAATATTACAGAAAAAATTTATAAACAACTTTTATTTGCCATAGGAATAGATATATTAGTTGATGATCGTAAAGAATATCCAGGAATAATGTTTTCTGATATAGATTTAATTGGAATACCACATATTATCATTATTAGTGATCGTTGTTTAGCTAATCAAGAAGTAGAATATAGATATCGTAAAAAAAATGAGATTAAGAAAATTAAACTTGAAACATTAACGCAATATTTGGTCAAAAAAATTGCTTATTTATGAATGTCTCACTAAACCTTAATAAGAAATTAATATTTATATGAAAATTAAATTTTTTAGTAATATCATGGATACATATGTATGTGATTACGTGTCATGGTACGTAGTGGTAATTTAGGTAAAATCAAGTAATTTATATTTTTAAAAAATAACCAAATCTTTGTATCCCTTCCCTATATCAGGATTTATTATTTCTATTGTAATGAATAATAATAATCTATCTTATTTAAGATAGTGTTTAATACTATTTCTAAAAATTTTATAAGAGATAATGTCTTCTTGTACCCAAGATATTTTCCATGATATGCTATTTTCATTTGTGATCTTTCCATTTTTGGTAATAAATATCCCTATGGCAGCAATCAAGGTTTTATTATAAAACAATAAAGGAATACGACTTCTTAACCACGGAGGTATTTTCAATTCCTGCCAAATTTTTTTTAAACACCGACCATGATTTCTACCTATTATGTATAATAATCCATCTATATGTCCAAAAATAATTGATATTTCTTCATCAGATTTTGGAGCTTGCACAAAACAATGTGTTAATATTCTTTGGGAGTTTTTAAGAATATTAGGAGTATTTAATGGGAAATTTATGTTTAAGGTAGAATCTAATATATCTGTAGATAAAGATTGATTAATTTCTAATGGTTGATATGTTAACATACCTAAGCTGTGCGGTAATAGTATTGTATTATGTATTATTTTCCAAAATAATTTAGTTTTATTTAAAGAAGATTTCATACTTATTGGTAAGATATATAACTTTTCCCGAAAACGACGACATAAGCATGTATCTAATTGTAACATTGGAGTAGCGTCTTCTCGGCTTAATACTACTTCCTTCCAAATGCGATTTATAAGTTGATAAGAAGGCATATTTATAGAAAAGAGCGCTAACCAACGGCGTAGTAAAGCTTGTCTTTTTGGTATACTGCATTGAAATAATGGTTTAAATAATAAAGAATGATCTGATATGTCAATTAATTTCTGTAAAAATTCTGACAAAAATTCATTTAATAAATTTTCCTGATCTCTGCATAACTGTGCAGTACGAGCAACAACTTGATTAAAACAAGGCCATCGTTGACATAGTGATGGTAAAATTTTTATACGTAAAAAATTACGGTCAAAACGCATATCTGTATTGCTATCGTCTTCAATCCAAGTAAGATTCTTTCTATGAGCATATATTTTTAATTGTTCACGAGAACAATCTAATAAAGGTCTTAATAATTTATGTTTATTAGCGTATAAAGTATTCCGAGCTATTCCACTTAATCCAGCTGGACCACTTCCTCTTTTTAATGCAAGGAATAAACTTTCTACTTGGTCATTCATGTGATGCGCAGTTAAAAGTGTTTCTTCTGAACTTAAATGATTATACAGATTTTTATAACGAAGATTTCGCGCTAATTCTTCTATATTTCGTTTTTTACTTTTTGAATTATAACAATTAATATAAATTATAGAAAAAGGTATGTTTCGTATTTCACATTGTTCAGAGCAATGATTAGCCCAATCATTAGCATGATTACTAATACCATGATGTACATATATTGCTCTCAAAATGAACGGAGACGATATTAAGTGATTGGTATTGTGTATTAATGTTGTTAAAATATCTAGAAGTACCGTAGAATCTAGCCCTCCACTGTAAGATAATAGCAATTTCTTATGTCCTATGAGGCAATTAGCTACTTTATGATATAATTTATAATCTTCTGGAAATGTATTTATTACAAACATAATTTTTATTAAAATGGATTATACAAGGTAGCGATGATTTAATAATTATAATAATGTAGATGTACTTAATATTTAATGAATAATTTGAATTACGGGTATTGTTAATTTTAATATATATATATATTAAAATTAACAATACCCGTAATTCATCAATCTGTTATATCGTCGATTTAATAAATCTTTTTCTTTGAAAGAATCTAATTCAATTAAATCTAATAATAATTGTGTTTTTAATGCAACAGATGTAGCCAGCATATCTCTATGTGCCCCGCCTAATGGTTCAGGGATCACGCTATCAATCAGTTTAAGTTTTTTTAGTCGAAAAGCGGTAATACCCATTGCTTCAGCAGCAATCGGGGCTTTTTTAACATTTTTCCACAAAATCGATGCACACCCTTCTGGAGATATTACAGAATATGTACTATACTGTAACATATTGACTTTATCTCCAATACTTATAGCCAGAGCTCCTCCAGAACCTCCTTCTCCAATTACAGTACAAATAATTGGTATTTTCAATATTGACATTGTACGTAAATTTTTAGCTATTGCTGCAGATTGTCCACGTTTTTCTGCCCCTATTCCAGGATAAGCTCCTGGAGTGTCAATAAAAGTAATAAGGGGTATTTTAAATCGTTCTGCCATTTTCATAATACGTAGTGCTTTTCGATATCCTTCCGGAGCAGGCATACCAAAATTTCTTTTAATTTTTTCTTTAGTATCACGACCTTTTTGATGTCCAATAATCATGACTGGACGAGAATCAAGTCTTGCTATTCCTCCTATAATAGCTTTATCATCGGCATACACTCGGTCACCGGATAATTCGTCAAAATCATTAAATATATGTTCTATATAATCTAAAGTATATGGACGTTTAGGATGTCGTGCTAATTGGGCAATTTGCCAAGAATTTAAGTTAGAGAATATTTTTTTAGTAAGATCAATTTTTTTTGAACGAAGACGATCAATCTCTTCATTGATATTTATTTCTAATTTCTTATTTGGATGTGCCATCGATGCTAAAGAATTAATTTTTTCTTCTAAATCTAGGATAGGTTTTTCAAAATCAAGAAAATTTAAACCCATAAAATTCCTATTGTTAAATTAATATAATTCTAATTTGACTTGTTTATTTCCAACAAGATTACGTAGATCGTTTAGTAACTGATTCGTTAAAGTAATATACCATGTTTCTCCACAATGCAATCTTATTTGCATACCATTTTTTTGATAAAAAAAATATATTGGTAAGGTTCCAAATTTATTTTTTTCTAAAAAAATACGGATATTGGTTAATAACTGATCATCAACTTGTTTATCATTTAATATGATAGATAAACTGCGTGCGTTTTTCTTATAAATATCATTTATGTCTTTTAATTTTTGCGCGATCATTTTACAATGACTATGTATCTTATCAATACTGATTATTCCCGTAACAAATAAAAAATTATTTTCTTTTAAACAATATTGGTATTTATTAATTAGTTTTTCAAATATCACTATCTCTAGTCGACCTGAATAATCTTCTATAATACAAAATACAAAATATTTACCTTGTTTGTTTAATTTAGTTCGTATTGATATAATCAAACCAAAAACATGTATGATTTTATTGGTTTTTTCCAGTATAGCATCTTTTATCTTGATGGTATTAGGCATACAGTGTTTTACTATTTTTATATATTGAATAGTAGGATGATTAGTTAAATATAAACCGAGAACTTCTTTTTCTTTTTCCAATAATAGTTGATTAGACCACTGTAATATAGTTTGTTTAGGTACAGATACTATTTTAGTATTTGTATCTAAACATATTTTGAATATATCTGTTTGTCCGCTATATTTATTTTTGATATTTTGATTAACGTGTTTTAATATATCATTGAGAGATGCTATTAGTTTTGCGCGATGAATTCCGAAAGAATCAAAAGCTCCAGAGAGAATTAATTTTTCAATTATACGATTATTTATTTTTGTATTATCGACACGAATACAGAAATCAAATAATCCTTTAAACTTGCCATCTTTCTTACGGGATGTTATTATTGTTTCTATGGAAGTTTTTCCTATGCCTTTTATAGCTCCGAATCCATAGACAATTTCTTTATTTTCATTGACGTAAAAATAATATTGACTAGTATTAATGTTTGGTGGTAGAACCGTAAGGGTCATGTTTTTACATTCGCTTATTAGATGTGTTATTTTATTTAAATTATCCATATCGGAACTTAATGCTGCAGCCATGAATTCAGAAGGATAGTGTGTTTTTAACCATAAAGTTTGATAGGATATTAAAGCATATGCAGCAGAATGAGATTTATTAAATCCATAACCAGCGAATTTTTCTACAAGATCAAAAATTTTAGTTGACAATGTAGTATCCACTCCATTTTTTATAGCGCCTAAATTGAAAAAAGAACGTTGTTTAGCCATATCTTCCGGTTTTTTTTTGCCAATAGCACGTCTTAATATATCTGCTTGTCCTAGCGTATAACCTGATAATACTTGAGCTATTTGCATTATTTGTTCTTGATATAGAATAATTCCGTAAGTTGATTGTAGTACTGGACGTAGAGATTCATGTTGCCATTTAGAATCAGGATAAGAAATAGTTTCGTATCCGTGCTTTCTGTTAATAAAATTATCCACCATACCTGATTGTAATGGACCAGGTCTGAATAATGCAATTAATGCTATTAAATCTTCAAAACAGTCTGGTTTCAATCGTTTAATTAGTTCTTTTATACCGTGTGATTCTAGCTGAAATATTCCAGTAGTTTCTGAAGATTGAAGCATGTGAAAGCTTTTTTGATCATGTAACGATATTGAGTATATATCAACAGCAGCGAGACCATGTTTAAGATATGTATTATTAATCATTTTTAATGCACGATTAATAATAGTTAAAGTACGTAAACCAAGAAAATCAAATTTTATTAAACCAATGCGTTCAATGTCATCTTTATCAAATTGAGTCATTGGGCGAATATTTTCATTGTCATAATATAAAGGAGAAAAATCGGTAATTTTTGTTGGCGCAATTACTACTCCTCCTGCATGTTTGCTAACGTTTCTAACAATACCTTCCAATTGACAAGCCATATCTATTAGTGTTTTGATATCTTCATGATTCTTATAAAGTAATTCAAGTTGAGGTTCGGTAGAAAAAGCTTTTTTTAGTGTTATTCCAGGTTCTAATGGAATTAATTTAGCAATACGATTAATAAATGTATAAGGATGACCCAATACACGTCCTACATCACGTACTACCGCTTTAGCTGCCATGGTTCCGAATGTAATAATTTGAGATACAGAATCTGATCCATAAGTTTTTGAAACATGATCGATGACTGAATCACGGCATTCCATACAAAAATCAATATCTAAATCAGGCATAGATATACGTTCTGGATTAAGAAAACGTTCGAATAGTAAATCAAATTTTAATGGATCAAGTTCTGTAATTTTTAAAGCATAGGCTACTAATGAACTAGCGCCAGAGCCTCTTCCGGGTCCAACTGGAATGTCATTATTTTTAGCCCATTTAATAAATTCCATAACGATTAGAAAATAACTCGGGAAGTCCATATTATTAATTACTTGCAATTCATGTTGTAATCGTAAATCATATGGTTTTCGCTTAACAAGACGTTCTTCGATTTTTGGAAACAAAAAAATCAAGCGCTCTTCTAATCCTTTTTCTGCATACATGATAAGAAAGTCTTTAGCGGACATAGATCCAGTAGGAAATTGTGGTAAAAAAGATTTGTCTAAATTAATAGTAAAATTACACCTATAAGCAATTTCTACACTATTTGTTAACGATTCTGGTATATCAGCAAATAATTTACACATCTCTTGTTCACTTTTCATAAATTGCTGTGCGTTATATTTGCATAGTTGCTTAGTTTTCTCTAATGTAGTATTATTGTATATGGCCACGCGAATTTCATGTGCTAAAAAGTCTTGTTTATTAAGAAAACGTACGTCGTTTGTGGCTACTATCGGCAATCCTTTGATCATTGACAATTCAATTGCTAATTGTAAGTAGGATTCTTCATGCTGTCGGTCAGTTCGTATTAATTCTAAATAATATCTATTCGGGAAATATTTTGTATAAAAACGTATACATTGTTCTATCTTAGATTTTTCGTTTCTTAGTAAGTATCTACCAAGATCTCCTTTATATCCTCCAGAAAGTATAATTAAGCCATTATTATATTCTATGAACCAATGGCGTTTAATAGTGAGAGTACTATTGTTACTTCTATTTTTATATGCCTTTGAAATGAGCATAATTAAATTATAATAACCTTGTTTATTAATTACTAAACATGTAAGTTCGCTAGGTTCATTGCCGATGATAGCATCTTGTACTAAAAAATCAGCCCCGATAATTGGTTTAATACCTGCTTTATAAGCAGCAGTATAGAACTTGATAAATCCAAACAGATTATTAAAATCAGTAAGAGCTAATGCGGGCATCTTAAGGACCGCTGCTTTTTTTATCAATTTATTTACTGTAGCTAACCCATCAATCATGGAGTAATCGCTATGTACATGCAAATGAATAAAACGTGGTTCTATCATAGTTCATAAGTTATAATTAATAATGTATATTGATTGATCTAAATAAAAGTTATTTTTTGATATGACAAATTCTATGTTTTATAGGAGAAAAACTTTTTCGATGATACGATATAGGACCATATAATTCTAATTGATTTAGATGAAAAGCAGTAGGATATCCTTTGTTTTGAGCAAATCCATATTTTGGATATTGTATATCTAACATAATCATATCCTGATCACGAGTAACTTTAGCTATAATAGAAGCCGCACTTATAGTTGGGATTTTGGAATCTCCTTTTTTAAAACATTGATAAGGTGTTCCTACAAATCTTGGAGCATGATTTCCATCTATTAGAATTAAATCTGGTTTAATAGATAAATTTTGTACAGCTCGTTTCATTGCTAATAATCGAGCTTGTAAAATATTAAAACGATCAATTTCTGTAACGTCAGCATGTCCAATACTCCAATCTAGTGATTTTTGTATAATATTTTTATATAAATTTAGTCGCTTATTGTTACTTAGTTTTTTAGAATCAGCTAATCCAAAAATTGTTTGCGTTGGGTCTAATATTACTGCTGCAGCTACTACTGATCCAACTAATGATCCGCATCCTGCTTCATCTACGCCTGCAATTAATTTTAATTTTTTTGATAAATAGAATTTTTGATATTTCATTTAATTTTTATACTCATTTATTCAACAATATGGTTGTGACTGAATTAATTTTAAAACAGCACGCGCTGCTTGTTCATCTGCGTTATATTTAATACTGTAATGTAATTGTCTAAATTTTTTTTGTAATATCATACGCTGATTGTCATTATAATTGAGTAAATTAATTAATGTTTGCGCTAAGTTTTTAGGAAGACAGTCGTTTTGAATAAATTCTTTTACTAATTCATGCCCTGCTAACAAATTAGGTAAGGATATCCAAGGGGTATTTATTAAATATTTAGCTAACATAAATGTTAAGGGATGCATACGATAAGCTACAACCATTGGACATTTTACTAGCATGCATTCTAAAGTTGCTGTTCCAGCAGTTACCAAAGAAATATCTGCTGCCATCATTATTTCCCATGTTATTTTATTATGTAGTATACGATATTTAACTGATGTTGATGCAAACTTAATGAATTGTTTGATAGATGTTTGATTGGCTAATGGTACTAAAACCTCAAGATTAGGGAAACGATCTTTTAATAGTTCAGCGCATGCTAAAAAATCATGAGTTAACATTTTAATTTCTCTGATTCTACTCCCTGGTAATAATGCTAAGCAATATACGTCGAGCGGAATACCTAATTTTTGACGAGCAGAAATTTTATCCGGGTGGAGTGGTATTTGATCTGCTAATGAATGTCCAATGAATTGGCATGGTATATTGAAACGATCGTATATTTTTTTTTCGAACGGAAAAATAGTTAAAATATTATCGGTAGCTTTTTTAAGAGCAAAAATACGATTTTTTCTCCATGCCCATACTGATGGACTAACATAATGAATTATATGAATTCCATGTTTTTTTAAACTAATTTCTAATGCAATATTAAAGTCTGGAGAATCGATACCGATAAAAATATCAGGTTGTAAGTTAAGAAATCTACGAATTAAGTTTCTACGAATATGTAATAATCGTGGTAGTTTCATAATGATTTCAGCGAAGCCCATAACTGATAATTCTTCTATATTATACCAAGATTTCATATGTTCAGATTGCATGTAAGGACCGCCAATTCCAAAAAAACATACTTTTTTTAAGTGTTTTCTTAATGATCGAATTAATCCTGCTCCTAATATATCTCCAGAAACTTCTCCTGCTACTATACCTATAATAATAGTACGATTATTGCTCGTAAACATTGTTAACGAATAATTCCTCTTTGCGAATGTATTAAAAAATCTACAAATTTATTGATGATGGGATGTTCAATAGCTAATAGTTTTAAGGCTATTTTGGCTGATTCAATAGTTTTGTTGCTACGATATAGTATTTTATAAGCATCTCTAATAGCGTGTACGGAAGAACGGCTAAAACCTCGTCGTTTTAATCCTTCAATGTTTAGTCCAAAAGGTGTCGCATGATTGCCTTGAGCTATTATAAATGGGGGAATGTCTTGAGCTACACCGGAACAGCCACCAATCATAACATGAGTTCCAATGAGACAAAATTGATGAATAGCAGTCATTCCTCCGATAATAGCGTAATCATCTACTTTTACATGACCTCCTAAAGTAACATTATTGGCCATGACACAATGATCTCCTATTATACAGTCATGAGCAATGTGTACATTGCTCATGAATAAATTACTATTTCCTATTTTAGTAACTTGTTTGCCTTGTATAGTACCACGGTGAATAGTAACGTTTTCTCTGATTTTGTTATAATGACCAATTTCTATGCGAGTAGGTTCTTTTGCATATTTTAAATCTTGATTTACTTCTCCAAGAGAAGCAAATTGATAGATTTGATTATTTTCTCCAATGTGAGTAATTCCATTAATTACAATATGAGATTTTAGTATAGTTCGTGCTCCTATCTCAACTTGTGAACCAATAAAACAAAATGGCCCGATATACACATTATCGTGAATGATAGCTCCTTTCTCTATTATAGAATTAGGATGTATAATGGCAGATTGGTTAATCATCAGTTTAAATTTCCTTTCTACGAGCGCACATCATTGATGCTTCACAAGCCATTTCTTTGTTTACTGTAGCAATTCCTTTAAATCGTGCAATACCACGTCTTTCTTTAATAAATTCAACATCAAGTATCATTTGATCGCCAGGTTGTACTGGGCGCTTAAATCGAGCTGAATCTATAGCAGCAAAATAGTATAATTCTCCTGGAGCTAATTTACCTGTACTTTTGAAGGCTAAAATACCTGTAGCTTGAGCCATGGCTTCTAAAATTAATACTCCAGGAAAAATGGGTTTTCCTGGAAAATGACCTTGGAAAAATGGTTCATTAAAAGAAACATTTTTTACTGCTCTTAAGAATTTACCTTTTTCAAAATTTAGTACACGATCAACTAGTAAAAATGGAAATCGATGCGGTAAAAGTTCTAAAACTTCTTCAATATGCAAAATACAAGTGTCAGTTATCAAGATTTTTATTCCTGTTTAAGATAAAAAGTTGCATTTATAACGTTTATCCTGTTAATCCTAACAGGATAAAAAATAAACTGTCCTAATTATCTTAAAAAATTATAGGCACAGTAATTTTTTTAGTTTTTGTTCTATGGTTTTCATACGTTTGTTTATACTACTAATCCGCATGATTAATGCAGCAGTTTTCCACCATATTGTCTTTGGTTGAACAGGAATACCTGATGAATAAATACCAGGTTGTGTTATTGTTTTCATTACCATACTCATTCCAGTTATTGTAACTTTATCACAAATGTTAATGTGACCATTAATAACACTAGCTCCGCCTATCATGCAGTATCGTCCTATGGTTACACTGCCTGCCATGATAACACCGCCTGCTATCGCTGTGTGTGCTCCAATTACAACATTATGTGCAATTTGACATTGGTTATCAATAATTACTCCGTTTTCAATTGTAGTATCATCTAATGTCCCGCGATCAATGGTAGTACCAGCTCCAATTTCTACATTATTTCCAATTTTTACTTTTCCTAAATGAGGAATTTTAATCCAAACACCATGGTCATTAATGTATCCAAATCCATCCGATCCAATTATAGTTCCAGATTGTATTGAACAGCATTCACCAATTTCTACTTCGTGGCATATAGTAACATTAGCCCATAATCGGGTGCCTGTTCCTATTTTAGTTTTATTTCCTATAAAACTACCAGGACCAACTATTACATCATTACCTAAAATTACTCTGGATTCTATAACTGTATTAGCACCGATTCTTACTCTTTCTCCTAGTATCGCATCCGGGGCAATTATTGCTCCGGATGCGATACTTTTAGTTGGTTTAGAAGTATTATCCATTAATTGTGCAATCTTGATATATGCAAGATAAGGATCTTGTACTACTAATGCTGCAACCTTACAGAAAGCTAAATTATTTTGAGATAATATTACTGCTGAAGCGTGACAAGAACTTAATTGATTTAAAAATTTTTGATCTTTTAAAAAAGTTATATGTCCTATTTGTGCATTGTTTATAGAAGCAATACCAGTAATAATTATATTTTTATCGCCATATAATTTAGCTCCTAATTGTAGCGCTAGATCAGATAGTTTCATTGCAATCATAATTTATCCAACTTGTTTCATTACGGAATTAGTAATATCTGAAATATGAGCGCCATAATATACTACGGCATTAGTATCTATTACTATGTCATAATTCTCTTTTTTAGCTACATTAGATACTACATTGTGAATTATATTAAGAATTTTATCTCTTTCTTCTGCTTGACGAGAATGATTGTCTTGTTGAAATTCTTTAGCTTTATTGGAAAAAATTTCACGTTGATTTATTAATGATTTTTCTAATTCACTACGTTCAATTGCTTTCATAGTGGCGCTGTTTTGTTGTAATGTTTGTATTTTCATTTGTAAATCATGTTCCATCTTTTCTAATTCGGTAGCACGATCTTTGAATTCATATTCAAGTTGTTTAATTATTTTTGCACGTTGTGAAGATTGTTGAAAGATATTGGAAATATTAACTATCGCAATTTTATTTGTAGCACCAACGGGATTAATTTGTATAACCCAAATAATCATACTTAATATATATGTCCACTTTTTCACTGTAAACCTCTTAGTTTTTAATAAAATACAAAATTTATTGTTTTAATATAATATTTATTGTGTATGTACAATATCTACATTTACCATGTTTTTCCAATACTAAATTGAAAAGGTTCTTCTACATCTCCAAGGTATTTTTTTATTAATTTTGAATAAGAAAAAATTATTGGTCCAACTGGGGATATCCATTTTAATGTCACACCACCAGACATGCGGATATTACTTGGAATACTATAATCTATAATACCAGCTCTTTGTGTTTCTTCTGTATTTTTCCAAAAAGTGTCCCACACAGTACCTGTATCTAGAAAAAGAGAAATACGTGCTGTATCAGAGTATTGTACATTAAAAAATGTAATGGGGATAATTAACTCAGTTTTAAATAGAGTCATCGCATTTCCTCCAACAGAATCCTGAGAGTTTTGTATTGAACAAATAGCATAATTGTTTTCAGAGTAGTTACAATGATAATAGGCAGCTTTTGGTCCTATACTATTTAGTTTAAATCCACGTATTGTTCCAATACCTCCAGCATAAAAATTATCATAAAAAGGATTTTCTTTTTTATGTATGCTTCCTGCATAACCAGTATGTATGGAACTCATTAATATCCAATTACAATTTTGATCTAAAGATATATATTTTTTGCTATTAATTATAATTTTGTAATATTGATTATCAGAACCAGGTAATGCTATTGTACCGGCTACATTAGCGTGCATGCCATTTGTAGGAAAATAAGCATGATTCGTGTTGTTAAAAGTCCATCCTGAAGCTAATAAAAAATCGTTTGTATTAAAATTAATAGTATTATCAAAAATTTTATTATTAGTTGTTTTTTTTGGATAAATTTTTGTAGATGTTAGATAACGACATATTGCTACTTGAGGGGCTATTTTACTTAGATGATTGGATGCATAGTTTAATCCCAAATTAAATGTATTGTATGCAGTAATTGGATATAAATAATTGATATTAAATCCACAATTTTTTAAATTATAATCTGATAAACCTGTATTGTTAGTATTTAAATTATTATGAAATATTTTTCCACCTATGCTAGTATTGTTAATGTTACAGTAAGGTTTTAAAACCGATATTTCAGAATAAGTTTGATAGTGATTTCTGGTACTGATAATAGATATAGCATTTCCTGAACCTAATATATTTTCTTGATACATTCCAAACTGTAAATTCATGCCGCTCTCTGTTCCAAATCCGACGCTTAAGTTTAAATTGCCAGTATTATGTTCCTCAACTGTGTAAATAATATCAATTTGATTTAACGTATTTGGAACATGCTCAATATGAGTATCTACAGTTTTAAAATAGCCAAGGCGTTTAAGTCGGTTTTGATCCTGCATGATACAAGTATAATCTAATTGCATTTGTTCTGTTTGATGTATTTCTCTTCGAATTACTGCATCTTTAGTAATATTATTACCTTCACAGCGTATTTCATGTACATAAAAGCGATGTCCTACATCAACATATATGTACAATTTTATTGTTTTATTATTATCATCGATTTTGGGATCTATTGATATGATAGGTTGAATATAACCGTGTTTACTCAAAAAATATCGTATTTTATATTCTATTTCTTGAATTTGATTACTATTATATAATCTTCCAGAAGAAATTTTAATGTATTCCTTAATATCATGGAAATAATCTAATACATTTCCATACAATTCTAAAGAATCAAATGCATATTGCATGCCTTCAGTAATATATAAAGATATATAAATATTTTTTTTATCTGGTGTCAAATCAATTTGTGTTTCATCAATACGGAACTTGGCATAACCATGGTTTACATAAAAATTATACAACACATCTAAATCGTGAAATAATTTTTGTTTGTGATATTTCTGACGAGATAATATGTTCCACCATTTAATTTTTCTGTATAACTTAAATTGTGACAATAATTGTTTTGTATGGAATATATGATTGCCGAAAATGTTGATTTGTCGTACTTGAGCGGTTTTACCTTCGGCAAATATTATTTGTATATCAACTCGGTTTCTTGATAGAGGTATAGTTACAGTTTTGATTGTGGCTGTAAATTTACCAAAATTATAATATAATTTTTCCAATTCTTTTTTTATTTCAAAAATATAAAATTCATTAAATGGTTGCCCTAATTGTATTTTTTTTTCATTTAATATCTTTTTTATTATATCTTCTTTAATTATTTTATTTCCATAAAAACTAATGTTATTAATAATTGGACGTTCTTGTACCTGAATTATAATTATTCCGTTTTTATCGTTAGATATACTAATTTCTTCAAAATATTTTGTAGAAAATAACGTTTTAATACTATTTGCAATATCTTCATCATTAATAATGGCCCCAATTTTTAAAGGTAAATTAAACAATACTGTATCTGAAGAAATTCTTTTTAATCCGTCAAAGTAAATTTTGTTTATGATAGAATCAGCGTTGTATGCTACATCACTAATTATTAATAATACTATAAATATTTTTTTCATCACATTATTATTTATTTTAATATTTTAATTGAATTATATTTGTTATTACCATAATCTGGATATATCATTGAACAATGCTAAACACATTGTTATTATGAGCATAATAGATCCGATGATATAACCAAAGTTTTGTATTTTTTTTGATATTGCTTTTCCTTTTATTTTTTCTATTATAAAAAAAAACAAGTGTCCACCATCTAAAGTTGGAAAGGGTAATAAATTGACAATTCCTAAATTGATACTGATTAATGATAAAAAAATGAGATAATAGATTAGTCCGGATTGAGCCGATTCGCCTGCTCCTTTTGCTATCGCGATCGGTCCCCCAAGGTGAGTGATTCTAATGTCTCCAGCAATCAATTTGAATAATGTGTTGGTTGTGAGGCACATGAGTGTCCAAGTTTTTTTGAAAGCTTGCAATATAGCAGTATACAAGCTATATTGGTGAATTGTATAATATTCAGCCGGGGTGTTGTCATTAATGATCTTTGGAAAAACACCTATAATATCTTCTATTTTATCAGAATGAATCAGATTTTTTTTATTTGGTATTAAATTTAAATTTAGTGTTTTATTTGCTCGTTCCACAGAAATTTTAAAATTTTTTTCTGGATTGTTTTTAAAAACTGTGATCACTGATTCCCAGTGGCGTATTAATTGACCGTCGATTGATATAATTTTATCTCCAATTTTTAAACCAGCCTGTTCTGCAGAAGAATTAGGTTTTACTTCAGATAAGATTGGGACTACTTTTGTATTAAAAGGAAGAATACCTAATGTTATTATAGGATCTGGTGTATTAGTAGAATTATTAAACCAGTTACGAGATAAGTTAATGATATAAGTTTTATTAATATACGTGTCATTTATTGACGTTGTAGAAATAATAATTTTTTCTTTACCTATACTATTGAAAATTTCTAAGCGGACTGAGTCCCAATCATGTGTTTGAATATTGTTAATTGATGTAATTTCTACTCCAGACTGGATCCCTGATTGAGCAATAATAGAATTGGGTATGACAGAATGTATTATTGGTTTGTATGCAGGTATTCCTATTATAAAAATTATTACATAGGATAGAATCGAGAAAATGAGATTAAAAATAGGTCCTGAAGCTACGATAATACTTTTTTTCCAAATGTGTTGGCAATTAAAAGCATTATTATTTTCTTTATTGCAAGAGATGGATTGTTCTTCTTGTGTGTTATACAATTTTACATATCCGCCTAACAGAACAGCAGAAATCGCATATTCAGTATTTTTTGAATCACGTCGACTCCATAAAATAGGACCAAATCCTATAGAAAATCTTTCTACTTTTACTTTTAAAACTCGTGCTGCTATAAAATGTCCATATTCATGAACTGTGATAAGTATTCCTAATGCTAGGATAAATGCAATTAAGTTCCAAAAAAAGTGTGATAACATGATTTTATGTGTTGTTTTTTATTTTTAATTATTATTAATATTGACTTAATAATATTAGACAAGTAAAAATTGGGACTGCAGCAATTAAGCTATCTATACGATCTAACATTCCTCCGTGTCCAGGGATTAGATTGCCGCTGTCTTTTATGCCAGATTCCCGTTTAAACATACTTTCAGTTAAATCTCCTACTACAGAAGCTATAATTGCGATTGTAGAATAAATAAATATGATAGATGGATTTATAATATTTATTGGTATATATCTTATAAATAACCATGCAATACCTGTTGATGTTAACATACCTCCGATAAATCCTTCCCAGGTTTTTTTAGGAGATATAGCTTTTAATAATTTATGTTTTCCTAATGTTTTTCCAATGACATATGCACTTGAATCATTAATCCAGACTAGTATTATAATATATAGTAAATACCATTTCCCAATAATGTTATTGTTGATGTAATGAAATTGATATAATGTTAATACTCCCCAAAAAAATGGTAAAATTGTTAGTATTCCGAAAAAAAACTGCAATATACTAGATTTTCTCCAAAAAATAGCAGAATTAGGATAAGACAATATTAACATCAATGCCAATATCCACCACATTATAATAATGCTGCTGAGAATCCACCAAAAAATACGCCAGTTACTAAAATATAAATGATTCTTAAATATCATAATAATTGTTATAGCGCACAATAATCCGAAGATAATATATATCCATGTTCGGTGTATATAAATAGGGAAATGCATTATTTTACCCCATTCCCATGCACTGATTAAACAGATAATAAATGTAATAATTGAGAATTGTATAATAGGTAACAAAAATACTATAAAAATAGTAATAGGAATCAAGATAAACATACTAATTAAACGATTTCTTAACACATATTTTCCTTATTTTTATGTTTTATATAAATTAAATAGATACGCTGTTTCCAAATCGACGCTCTCGTTTCATAAAAGTATTTAATGCTCTTTTAAATGTAAAATCATTAAAATCAGGCCATAATACATCTGTAAAAAATAATTCAGCATATGCTATTTGCCAAAGCAGAAAATTACTAATACGATGCTCCCCGCCTGTTCGGATCACTAAATCTACTGGAGCTAATTCATGCATACATACATATCTGCATAAAGTATCTTCGTCAATTTGGTTAGGGCTTAATATTCCTTTTTGTACTTGTGTTGCAAGTTGTTTTACTCCTTGAATGATATCCCATCGTCCTCCATAATTTGCAGCGATATTAAGTTTTAGCCCACTATTTTTAGAGGTGAGTTTTTCAGAACGGCGTATATTTTTTTGTAATTCAATAGTAAATCGATTAGTGTCTCCGATGATTTGCAGTTTAATATTATTCTTATGTAGGGCATCGATTTCACTATTTAGTGCTTGGTCGAACAGTTGCATCAAGGAATCAATTTCTTTATTGGGACGTTTCCAATTTTCGCTACTAAATGCATATAGAGTTAACGCATCAAATCTATAATTAACAGCGAAATGAACAGCGCGCCGAACTGCACTAAATCCAGCTTGATGCCCAATAATACGTAATTTCCCTCGTGTTCTTGCCCAACGGCCATTACCATCCATGATAATGGCAACATGGCGTGGCAGCACATCAGATGAAAAAGCGCTAAGGTCTTGGTTATGTTGAGATAATGTCACACTTATTTATTTTCCAAACTAAATGCCTACATATTAATTAAAATATTACTTATAAAAATAAATACTGATAATTATAGATGAATTAAATTTCTACATAATTTTATATTTTTAAAAGTGTAATAGTTTATTTGAGACAGTATTGATTATTATACAGCACATATTGATATTGCTTTTTCACGAGCTTTTTGATCAATGTATAAAACATCTTCTATATCATTAGGGTCATCTAAATTTATTTCATCAAGTACACGACGAATAATATCAGGAATTGCAGTGAAGGAAATCATTCTATTTAAAAATGCTTCTACGGCAACTTCGTTTGCTGCGTTTAAAATAATAGTCGCTGCTTGACTACAATTATCAGCATCTATTGCTAATTGCAAACAAGGGTACATTTGACTATCTAATCGATCAAAACTTAATTTGTTAAGATAATCTACGTTGATATTAGATAAAGTTTGCAATTTAATTCTATTAGGATAAGCCATTGCATATGCTATAGGAATTGTCATGTCTGGAGGCGCTAAATGTGCCAAGATATTTCCATCTGTATAGTATACCATAGCGTGGAAAATAGATTGAGGATGTAACAAGATTTCTATTTCATGAGATTTAGCGTTGAATAAATGTCGGGCTTCTATATATTCTAATCCCTTATTCATCATAGTAGCAGAATCTACTGATATTTTACGTCCCATAGACCAATTGGGATGAATACAAGCTTGTTCTGGCGTTACTGTGGCTAATTGTTTTTGTGGTAGTTTGAAAAAAATTCCTCCAGATGCAGTCAATACGATACGAGAGATTCCATATTCAGATAAAGATAAATGTCCTAAATTTTTTTGACATGTCACTGGTAAATTTTGAAAAATTGCATTATGTTCACTGTCTATGGGTAGTATACATGAATGGCATCGTCTAGATTCTTGCATAAACAATTTTCCACAAGTAACTAAAATTTCTTTATTTGCTAACAATATTTTTTTACCAGCACGTATTGCAGAAAAAGTGGGTTTTAACCCAGCAATTCCAACTATAGCTGACATAACCATATCAACATCATCAATCGCTGTTAATTCACAAGCATTTTTTAATCCAGATAGTACTTTAATATCATATTTTCCAGCTGTGATTAAATTTTTTTTTAATGTTTTTGCAGCATCTGCACATATCATGCATGCAAATTTAGGATGCGTCACTATACATTGTTCTGTCATTACAGAGACATTGTTTTTAGCTATTAATGCGTATACAAAAAACTTATCGGTGTGTTGTTGTATTACAGAAAGGGTGGCCTTTCCAATAGATCCAGTACTACCTAAAATTGTTAGAGATTGCATATGTATGTGTAAGTCATAAGTATTAGAATATATAAATTAAAAAGTTTCTGTTTGCCGTTCATATATACAGGGCTGTATATAGTTTATAATTTAATATTTAAAATTTCATTAATTCTGATTCTTTTGCTATTGAGATAGCATCAATTTCTTTAATCCAAGTATTGGTTAATTTTTGAATTTTTTTTTGAAAATCATGCTCTTCGTCTTCATTAATTTCTTTATTTTTAGTCAAAATTTTTATCTTATCATTAGCAATACGCCGTACATTTCTTATGGATATTTTACTTTTTTCTGATGCAGTTCTTACCATTTTTATTAAAGTATGACGGCGTTCTTCAGTTAATGGAGGCAATGTAACCTGAATAATATTACCATGAGAAATAGGCACTAATCCTAAACTAGACATAAAAATAGCCTTTTCTATTGATTTAATTATTTTTTGATCGAAAACAGTAATAGCTAATGTGCGCGAATCTTTTGCTATAGCATTTGCTAATTGAGATAATGGGGTTGGTGCGCCATAGTAATCTATTCGAATATTATTTAAAATATTTGGAGAAACACGACCTACATGAATATTATTTATATTCATTTTAAAGTTTTTAATGCATTTTTTCATATCTGTTTCTAAATTTTTTTGAATGTTGTTAATTTTATTCATCACATCATATATCTCTGATTTATATTGTTATATTAATAAGTTAATTGATGTAAATTTTATATTTAATTTTAGTAAATTTTTTAAATTATTTGGTTATTAAAGTTCCTTCTTTATATCCCATTATTATTCTTTTTAATGCTCCAAGTTTGTTGATATTAAATATATGTATTGGTAAGTTATGTTCTCGTGCCAATGTAAATGCGGTTAAATCCATCACTTTCAGTTCACGCTCTAATACATCTCGATAACTTAATTGTTCGTATAGTGTAGCATCAGGATGTTGGATTGGATCCGTGGAAAAAACTCCGTCGACTTTAGTTGCTTTAAGTACTACATCCGCTTTAACTTCAATACCGCGTAGACAAGCTGCAGAATCAGTAGTAAATAAAGGATTGCCAGTGCCAGCAGCAAAAATTACTACCCAATTATTAGATAGCAAATTAATAGCTTTTACCCAATTGTAATGATCACATACCCCACTTAATGGAATTGCTGACATTAAGTGGGAATGGACATAAGCACGATGTAGCGCGCTCCTCATTGCTAATCCATTCATTATAGTTGCTAACATTCCAATATGGTCTCCTACTATTCGATTCATACCAGCTTTAGCTACTAGTCCAGTACCACGAAACAGATTACCTCCTCCCATAACTATACCAATTTGAATACCTATGTTTACTAATTCTTTAACTTCTATAACCATCCTATTTAATACAGTAGTATCTATTCCAAAACCTTCAGCGCCTTGTAGAGCTTCCCCGCTCATTTTAAGCATGATACGCCGATAAATTGGTTTTGTGTGAGTTACCATTAATTATATTCCTCACAAAATGGTATAAATAAAAATAGGCGTTAACTTAGTTAAGTTATTAAAGTAAAATATGTATGTCAATAATTATTCTGATATAATATAATGTAGTTAATACAATTTCTATTCTCAAAATATTTAATACATTAGCTAAAAAAATAATAATAATAAGCTGTTGTATTTAGTAATTAAATATTTCACATTAATAATTATTAAATATTAATTTACATATTTTCACTTAATTCAAAACGAGCAAAATCATTAATTTTGATGCGATACTCAGTTAATAATTGTTCTATTGTTTTGCTCGTATCCATTATGAAGTTTTGTTTTATTAATACAATGTTATTTAAAAATTTATTCATGCGTCCTGCAGTTATTTGTTCTGCAATTTTATATGATTTTCCAGATTTTACGGCAATGTCCATTTGAATATGGTATTCACGAATCATTATATCTTTCGGAACATCATCTACATTAATGTATTTGGGGTTTTTAGCTGCGATATGCATAGCAATATGTTTAACTAAATCTTCAGTTACTTCACCACTAACATTTACTATCACCCCAATTTTGGAGCCATGATGTATATAAGATCCTAAAAAATTACCTGTTAATACAATAAGTCTACGAATATTTATGTTTTCTCCAACTTTTGAAATTATATTGGAACGTGGTTCTTCAAATCTAGTTTTTAATGTGTCAATATTGTTAATTTTTTCATTTAATGCCGTAGTTTTAACAATTTTGGCAAATTCTTTAAAAATGCTATCTTTTGCTACAAAATCAGTTTCACAATTTATTTCTATCATAACACCATATTGTCTATTGGATGTAGTTTCTACCACTATTAATCCTGATGATGTTGTGCGACCGGATTTTTTATAAACAGTTTTTAGGCCAGATTTTCTCATATTATCTATGGCCAATTCAATATTGCCATTGGCTTTAACTAAAGCCTGTTTACATTCTACAATACCAATGCTAGTACGTTTGCGTAATTCTTTAATTAAATCATTATTAATGTTAGTTAATTTTTTTTTCATAGTAATATTATCATATTCAGAGTATATATGATTCTACACGTGTATGATTAATATAATTTGCGTGTAGTTATCTATTATTAATTATTGAGCGTAATCTATATGTATTACGTTGGATATTACATCTAAATATAGATTAATCGCGCGTATGGCATCATCGTTACCTGGAATAACAAAATCTATTTCATCTGGGTTAGAATTTGTATCAACGATTGCAAAAACTGGAATGCCTAAACTATTTGCTTCTTTTATAGCAATATGTTCATGTGTTGCGCCGACAGCAAAAATTGCATCTGGCAGTCCACCCATGTTTTTAATACCTCCTAAACTATTTTCTAAATTAATAAGCTCGCGATTTAAGATTAATGCTTCTTTTTTGGTTAATTTTTTAAAAGTACCATCCTGAGATTGAGTTTCTAAGTCTTTTAGACGTTTTATAGATTGACGTACTGTTTTCCAATTGGTTAACATTCCTCCTAACCAACGATGATTGACAAAAAACTGATTACAGGCAAGTGCTGTTTTTTTAATGGCTTCACTAGCTGCGCGTTTGGTACCTACAAATAAAATCTTTCCCTTTAATGAAGCAATTTTATTTAATTCAACTAAAGCTTGTTTAAACATTAATATGGTTGTTTCTAAATTAATAATATGTATTTTGTTACGAATGCCAAAAATAAAAGGTTTCATTTTAGGGTTCCAATAACGAGTTTGGTGACCGAAATGAACACCAGCTTGAAGCATACTACGTATAGAAAGTTTTTCCATTATTATACACCTCGATTGATTGTTAAATGTATTACTTATAATATTGACAATTGTTGGCATCTAAACATAGATAGATAATATTGTATATGTTATAATGAATTTAGTAAGCTAAAAACTAAGAATAGTTTTTACAATAAAATAAAACAGGGAAATAGTTAATAAACATTTTGAAATAAAATATATGTATTTACCATTTTATAGTAATAAATAAGCAAATTTGATTTAATGTAATTTATTTTCATGTAGAAAATCGTCTCGTATAGTTGAAATGTTAGGATGTCGCATATTAATCAATATTAAATCTGTAATTATATATTATGGCAATTATTATTAAAACATCTGAAGATATAGAAAAAATGCGAATTGCTGGAAAATTAGCTGCAGAAGTATTAGAAATGATTAAACCCTATATTCAACCTGGAATTAGTACTGGAACATTAGATACAATTTGTCACAATTATATTACGAAAATACAACATGCTATTTCTGCTCCTCTTGGTTATCACGGGTTTCCTAAATCTATTTGTACTTCAATTAATGATGTAGTATGCCATGGAATTCCGAGTGATTTACATACTTTAAAAGAAGGCGATATTATAAATATTGATATTACGGTGATTAAAGATGGTTTATATGCTGACACTTCTAAAATGTTTATTGTTGGTCAATCAACTAAATTGGGATCTGATTTATGTCAAGTGACTCAAAAAAGTCTATATTTAGCAATTAATCTGATTAAGCCAGGGATACGTTTAAAACGTATAGGTCAATCTATTCAAAGATTTGTAGAGAAACAAAATTTTTCAATAGTAAGAGAATATTGTGGACATGGAATTGGAAAATTTTTCCATGAATCTCCTCATGTATTACATTATGATGCTGATGATGAAGGTGTTATATTACAATCTGGAATGACGTTCACAATAGAACCGATGATAAATGCAGGCAGTCGTCATATTTATACCGAAAATGATGGATGGACAGTAAAAACAAGAGATCATAATTTATCTGCACAATATGAGCATACTATTGTTGTTACAGAATATGGATGTGAAGTTTTAACATTACGTACTGAGGAATCTTTCCCATCTACTATTAGTCATAGGGGTCAATAGTTATATATTTTGTGTTTAAAATTTTTAAATAAATATGTTATAAATTATAGTGAATAGATTGATTGAAATGAACGGCATAACATTGAAAGATATATATAGAAATTTATATGTATATATTGTTTAATAAATTTGTTAATAATGTATATTATCGAATCAATATAAATAATAATATGGAAAGGTTAAAAATTAGAGTTATGAAAATATACATTATTAAATGTGGACAGATCTTTTGATATAGGATAATGTAATTAAAATTACAGACATGTCTGAGTATAATTATACTATATGGACAATAAAATTATTAAAAAATAAGATTTTAAACAAATTATATGTCATGGATGTACAATACATGAATCAGTTACAAAAAATAATTGAAAGCGTTTTTGACAAAAAAGAATATGTTTCAAAAAATAATATTGATTGTACTGTCAGAGATGCTGTTTGTGAAATTATAGATGGATTAGATAGCGGTAAATTACGAGTGTCAGAAAAAATTAATGGTAAGTGGATTACTTATCAATGGCTAAAAAAAGCAATTCTTCTGTCATTTTATATCTTGGATAACAAATTAATAACTTGGGGAGATGGTCGTTTTTTTGATAAGTTTCCTGTAAAATTTTTCGGATGGTCTGCTACATGTTTTCAAAATAAAAAACTTCGGGTGGTTCCTCCAGCTACTGTACGTTATGGAGCTTATATTGCTGATAATACAGTAATTATGCCTTCTTATATTAATATTGGCGCGTATATTGATACGGGTACTATGATTGATACTTGGGCTACAGTTGGATCGTGCGCACAGATTGGGAAATATGTCCATTTATCTGGAGGTGTTGGTATTGGAGGGGTTTTAGAGCCGATTCAAACTAATCCAACTATTATTGAAGATAACTGTTTTATTGGCTCTCGTTCTGAAATTGTTGAAGGCGTGATTGTTGAAAGAGGGTCTGTAATTTCTATGGGAGTATTTATAGGACAAAGCACTAAAATATATGATCGGGATAGTGGAAATATATACTATGGACGTGTTCCGTCTGGTTCAGTGGTAGTTCCTGGGAGTTTGCCGTCTAAAGACGGTCGTGTTAATATCTACTGTGCAGTAATAGTGAAAACAGTTGATTATAAAACTAAAAACAAAGTTCAGATCAATGAGTTATTGCGTGATACATACTGATAAAACAATTTTTATTATTTAAGATTTTATGGCGTAGTATTGTTTAAATTTTCTATTTAGATTACATTTTAGTTTTATTTGTGTATATAAATTGATTAATAATTAATTTTATAAATGATTTTGAAAATATATTGTATTTCTTTTTAAGAAAGATTACCTACTTATTTTATAAGTATATAATCTTTCTAGTTTCGTTATCATGTCATTTTGATACATTATTTCAGGTAAAGACTCTATAATAATGCAGTTTTGGTGATATTAAATAGTCTTGGTTATGTTTAAGCATGATGAGATTATAGACTATGCATAACTTAAATGTTTTAGAATTGCCTTTGCATGGAATTAGTTTAATTGAAGCCTCAGCAGGAACTGGTAAAACATATACACTGATAATAATTTATCTTAGGTTATTATTATGTTTGGGGAATAAATCAGATTTTTACCGTCCTTTAACAGTACAAGAAATACTTGTAGTTACTTTTACTCAATCTGCAGTACAAGAATTACGTTATCGAATAAGAGAAAATATTCGTCAATTTCGATTAGATTGTATACGTAGATGTAGTAGCAATTTTTTATTTTCTAAATTATTATCAAAGATAGGTAATATGAGCGCGGCTATATATCAATTATCTGAAGCAGAAAAAAAAATCAATCAAGCATCTATATTTACCATCCATAGTTTTTGTCAAAATGTTCTAAATCATAATACAATAGAATTAAACATGTTGTTTAATACAAATATCATTGATAATGAAACAATATTATATCAACAGGTGTGCACTGATTTTTGGAGACAGAATTTTTATGTGCTTCCATTAAATATAGTAAGTTTAATTAAAGAATATTGGAATGATCCAAATGCTCTTTTAACTGATATTTTCCCTTATATTTATGGATCTAGACCCAATAATTTTCATGATTATGGTAAGTATGAAGACAAAAAGAGCATTGTGACTTATTATGAACAAATCTTAATGTATATTGATAGTATTAAAAAGAAATGGTGTGAAAATGAAAATAATATAATTATTGTTATTAATACTTATAATGTTAATCGCAGAATATATAACAAAAGTAATTTAACACGTTGGATAAATATAATTAATCAATGGGTTAAACAACCAACAATTGATCATACTATACCTAATGAACTAAGGCGTTTTAGGGAAACAGAGTTAAAAATACACAATGATCATAGATCCGGCCATGTGTATTTTTTGTTTCATACTATAGAAAAATTGTACAAGCAGTTGTTGTCATTCAAAGCACTAATATTTAATATCGCGATAAATGCAGTGCGCAATAATTTAATTGATACCCAACATTTAAGATCAGACATTACTTTTAATGATCTCATTAAGATTGTAGTTACTGGTTTAATTAAAGATAAAGACAATAAATTAGCATACACAATACGTACACGTTATCCAGTAACAATTATTGATGAATTTCAAGATACAGATCAGCAGCAATTTAAAATTTTTCATACGTTATATAATAATAATAATTCAAAAAATGGTCTTATCCTCATAGGAGATCCTAAGCAATCAATTTATGCTTTTCGTGGGGCAGATATATTTGCATATATGAAAATACGTCGAGCAATATATAATAAATACAGTCTTAATATTAATTGGCGTTCATCATCAAGTATGGTTAATGCTGTTAATCAATTATTCCAATTTATATCTAATCCATTTATTTTTGAAGATATTCCTTTTATTCCTTCGGTAGCAGCTAATAAAAATAATATGTATCGATTTGTGATTAATAATCAGTTACAAGCAGCTATGTGTTTTTGGGTTCATCCTGATAATTTAATCACAATAGATGACTATAAACAAACAATGGCAAGGGAATGTGCCACTGTTTTGTGTAATTTATTACACAAAATACATAACGGGATGGCTTGGCTAGAAGATGAAAACCATAAAAGAAAATTGAAAATATCAGATATAACTGTATTAGTACGAAATCACGAAGAAGCATTACTTATTCGTACTGCTTTATCGCAAGTAAATGTGCCAACAGTATTTTTATCTAATTCTAAAAATATTTTTGAAACAATAGAATCTTATGAATTATCATTATTGCTAAGAGCAATTTTATTTCCAAAACGGCATGTAATTTGTACTGCTTTAACAACTGTTTTTTTTGGATTAAATGCAACTGAAATTGAAAAAATTAATAATAATGAATCTAAATGGGAACAAATACTTGAAGAATTTTTCCAATATCATTCAATTTGGAAAAAACAAGGCGTTTATCTGATGATACAAAAAATAATTTTTTGCTATAAAATACCAGAAAAATTATTATCTGTACAAAAAGAAAAAGGTGAAATTAGTTTAGTAAACATTTTACATTTAGGTGAATTATTGCAAAATGTTTCAATGCAATTACAAGATGAGTATGCGCTTGTAGAATGGTTAATACTAAAAATAATACAACCAAAAAATAAAAAAATATCTGATCAAATCTTACGATTAGGCAATGTCCATCAATCAATAAAAATTAGTACAATACATAAATCTAAGGGATTAGAATTTCCATTAACATTTTTACCATTTGCAGCAGATTTAAATTATAAAAAAAATAGTGTTTTTCATGATAGGGAATCATATGAAACCTATTTAGATTTTAATATATCAGAATCAAATTTAATATTAGCAGATGAAGAGCGTTTAGCAGAAGACTTAAGATTGTTATATGTAGCAATAACTCGCAGTATTTATCATTGCTCCATAGGTGTTGGTTCAATAGTACGCGGACATAAAAAGAAACCTGTCATCAATGATTTACATCATAGTGCTTTGGGGCATTTAGTTCAAAAAAAAAAAGTTGGCAATATAGAAACGTTAAAGAAAAATTTAAAAAGTTTGAGTGTTTGTTCGAACGGTGATATTTCTTTTCGTGTTATTTCGCGATTTCAAAGTTTGTGTTCTTATGCACCATCCATCATGTCTAATCAATTTTTATCTGTAAAAAAATGGAAAATATCTGAAAATTACACTCCGTGGAGTGTAACAAGTTTTAGTGCATTAAAAAATACTGGTGTTGAAACATGTTTAGGTTTTCAAGAACAATTAGATATTCATGAAGATATTCGATTGCAAGAAAATGATATTTTATTGACCCCACATACTTTTCCGAAAGGAAAAGTATGTGGGAGCTTTTTTCATAGCATTTTTGAAAATTTAGATTTTAAAAAATTTGTGGATATGAAATGGCTACGCATATATATGGAAAAATATAATATTGATCCCATTTGGAAACATGTCATTCGAGAGTGGATATATTTAATACTTAACACCCCGCTTAATAATGAAAATTTAACTCTTTCACAAATAATGAATGAAAATAAAAAAACTGAGTTTAAATTTTATTTACCTATTAATACATATTTAACGCCACAAAAATTAGATCGTTTATGTAAATATTATGATCCTTTATCATGTAGATCTAATTCGCTCGAATTTTTAGGATTAACAGGTATGTTACAAGGTGTTATTGATTTAATTTTTTATTGGAATCATCGATATTATTTGTTAGACTATAAAACTAATTGGTTAGGAACAAATAACAATTCTTATGTTTGTTCTAAAATAGAACAAGCAATGATTAACCATCGTTATGAATTACAATATCAACTTTATACTTTAGCATTGCATCGATTCTTACGTAACAAACTTGTATCTTATGATTATGAAAAAGATTTTGGAGGAGTATATTATTTATTTATACGAGGAATGGATGGAACCCCGTTTAGTAATGGTATTTATTTTTTCCGTCCACCATCGATATTTATTAGTAAATTAGATAATTTGTTTTCTAGAGAATAATGATCAAAAACAGCATTACATACATAATACTTGATTTTCACAAAAACCACAAAAGTACATTTTTACATAAATAAATTAAATAAAAATACGTGCAGTATGAAATTTTATACATATTGGTATATTTATTCATTTTAAGAGTAAAATAATTTATACACAATATAATGATGTATAATAAATAACTGGATTATAAAAATGTATAAATAATTTTTTGATAATTAATATAATATAATATTATTAACTTTAATAAGATTAATTTTTATGATTTTTGTATGAATGACAGATATTACCAAAAGAGTTTTAAAATTAGGATTATGGAATGCATTGGATGTGCAATTTGCTGATGTGTTAACTACTCCTATTTCTGATGATAATAGATATAATATAAAAGAAGCATTAACGTTAGCTGGAGCGACATTAAGCGCTCACGTTAGATCTGGTCATGTTTGTTTACCTTTACATTTAATTACTTTTGATAGATTATTTCAAGGAAATCATCCTGAGTTAGTTTATTTAATATATAAAAAATTAGGAAAATTATCGTTAGATAATTGGCAAGAATTGTTACTTTCTTGTTCTGCAGTTAGTGATGGATCAAAAGTTACCCCGTTAGTATTGGAAAATAAGCGTTTATATTTGTACCATATGTGGGAAGACGAATGTACAGTTGCTCGATTTTTTAATTATAAACATCAGTCAAATATTCTGAAAAAAGAAAAAATAATTTCCGTGTTAAATCAATTATTTCCTGTAATTTATACAAAAATTGATTGGCATAAAGTAGCTACTGCTATTGGAATAACACATCAAAGAGTGTTAATTTCCGGAGGACCTGGTACTGGAAAAACATCAATTATAGCTAAAATCATAGCAGCATTATTGCTATGTAATAACCGTAATGACCTAAAAATAAAAATGATTGCTCCAACAGGAAAAGCAGCAGCTCTTTTAACTGAGTATTTTAAAACAAATATAAATAATATCTTCCAATTAGATAAAGCTTGGTTACATAATTTACCAGAAAAAGCTACTACTTTACATAGTTTATTAGGAACACAATTAAATAATAAGTATATCCAATACGATTGCTTAAATCCTATGCGCTTAGATCTTTTGGTTATTGATGAAGCTTCTATGGTCAGTTTATCTATGTTTGCTCAGTTATTTTTGACACTTTCACCTCAAACGCGAGTTATCTTGTTCGGTGATCAATATCAATTATATCCAGTAGAACCCGGATCTGTATTTAAAGATATATGTCAATTTGCTAGTTTTCAATATTCTTATAAACGTTGTCAAGAAATTATAAATCTTACAGGTTATTCATTGCCTATTGAATCTTACTCTAATTCATCTACACATTATAATTATAACAGTATTATTGATGGTATGTGTATACTAAAGAAAAATTATCGATTTAGTAAGCGATCAGGAATTAGCCAATTGGCTGATGCTATAAATTTGGGAGATTATAATCGAGTTTTATCGTTACTGACTTCAAACATATACAAGGATTTGTATTATATCTATGTGTTCGAAAAAAAAAGCTATATTCAAATGATTATTGATTGCGCAATGAAATATTCTAATTATTTACAAAAATTGCAACATGCTAAAATGTCGAAAACAAATATCTTAGAATTTTTTAATCATTATCGAATATTATGTGCATTACGTGATGGTCCATTTGGCGTGATAAGAATTAATTATTGTATTGAGCGAATATTAACTGAAAAGGGATTAATTAAAGTAAACAATTTTGGTAACTATATAGGTAGACCCATTATTATATTACGAAATAAACCATCTTTAGGATTATGTAATGGGGATGTTGGAGTAATGTTACTAAATGGCCAAAATCAATTATCTGCATATTTTATTTTACCAGAAAATAAAGTAAAAGTTGTGCAATTATATCAATTACCGGAATATGAAACTTGTTTTGCTATGACTATACACAAATCACAAGGATCTGAGTTTAAATATATTGTAATAGTATTACCTAATAAGCACACACCAATATTAACGCGAGAATTACTGTATACTGCTGTTACTAGATCTCGTCAATGTATTTTTTTATATGCAACAGATCATGTAATTATACGCAGTATTAGTCTTGTCACTCAACGTTATAGTGGGTTATACGATAGAATAAAAGAGACTATAATACCATATTAAATTTTTATGCCTTTATTATTTATAGAGTTTATTATATGGTAGATGATTATATCTAATGTATAGTCATTCAAGATTTTTTAAGTATTTTACAATTGACACATCATATATTTTGAGTTGTTATATTATTCTATATTTCATCAAATTGAACAGGTAATGTTCTGCGGTTGTAGTAATTTTTGCAATATCTTCTTCACTTAAGTCAAATGGGATAATTTTACGTAAGTAAGGATCGTTACTCTCTCTAAACAAGGAATATTTAGTACCTTGCCAAATTTGTATTAGTTTTCGACACGCTTTTTTTTGACAAGAAGGGTTCGAAGATATTTTTTTAGTATTCCAATCAAATATATGATTCATCCAAGCTCCTCCAGACTGATATAATAATAGTACTGGTGTATTCATCCCGGTACAGTAACCTAATATTAAAATTAGTAGTAACTTTTTTGCATGCAGTTTTGAGAAATTAGGGAAATGCCATACATCATCAATACCAAATAGTCTACTATCTCCTTTTCCGCCTATAGCACAATATGTTATGTGCTCTAACCATAATAATAATATTTCTTTCATAGAAAGACACTTAACTGTCCAACGTATTAATCCATTTTTTTGAATTGTAGTTAATTGTCCAATCAGTTCAATCGTATTAAATACTAAAGAAATATCTAAGTTATGTTTTTCGACATAATGGTATTTCTTTATTTCATTTGCTAATACTGTCATTTTTGAGTGTTGTCTCGTCCAAAATAGTTCTCCAAATGCGCCGTAAGGTAAAATTCCAGAAACGCATATACTATTATATAATTCATTGATATTTTTATCATAGATTAAATAGTTAATTAATTTCATATTTAGTTTATAGCGATTCAAATCATCTACAGAGAAAGGTTCATCATTTAGTAATTTTAATGTATTTTGATCAAAATACACATTTAAACGTTTTTGAAACCACATGCGTACTGGATGGCGATAAAAATTATATAAGTCTTTAAATATTATTTTTTTTATGGTATAATTGGGGATTTGGGTATTGAAATTTTGGCAGATTACTGAAGTGTTAAGTGTACTAATATTTAGTGCAGGTAGCCATTCTGCAGCAAAGCTCTGTTTATTACTATCAGGATTAAAATTTTCAGGAGAAAAAGGAAATGGAGTATGCCATGTGCATAAACGTTGGCGTATATATTTTATATTAATATCTATTTCTATATTTTTATGTTCTTTCAAGTAAAAATTTAAAGCAATATATTCAAAAAGTTCATTAATTAACGCAGAAGGATAACTTATAGTATTATCATACATTGAGTGTTCAATAAAGCTAATATATATTCGTTCTTGAGCTATTAAAAATGCTAATAAAAATGAATAACAATCTTTTTCATATATATTATTGTCATTTTTCTGTGGGTTTTTAGCTATTAAATTAAAGTCTGGTAGTATTATATTACGAGGGAATAAGTGATCATTCATACCTAAAAAATATACTATCTTACAAGGAATACAGAAAGTTGAAGTAATATCACAAAAATTGATCACATTTGGTATAAATCGATGCATTATTTTATTTTTTTGTAATGTGTGACATAGTTTTTCTCGTAAAGCTGTTACACTGACTGGTTGAGTATATTCTGCTTGTATACCTGATTCTAATACATTTCTACAAGAATCTTTTAATAAAAGTAAAATTTTGTTGTCTTTTGAATCTGGATAACCATAATAAAAAAAATCATCAATTAACTCTTTAAAATAAAATATCCATTTTTTCAGAGTGTAAGGGCGATTTAATCGATCTCTCCACTTTTTTAATGTGTTTAAAAATTCTCCTAATTGACCGATAATATTAGTATGTTCTCTGATTGTGAGATCATCATATGGTAAAATTTTTTCCCATATTTTATTTTGGGTTTTTATAGCATAACCTAATAACATTCGAGTTAATCCAAAATTCCAAGTATTTTGATTAGTAATAGGAAAATTAAAGTTATACATAGTGAAATTATCAAGACCCCATCTAATACCAGATTTAGATATCCATTGGCTTAATAACTCAATTTCTTCTTTACTCATATTAAATCGAGCAGCAATAGATGGTACTTTTAAAAATGATAAAATTTCTTCAGAAGTAAATCTACTAAATGGTATATTAAGTATATTAAGAAAAGTTGATATAATCGGATGTGTATTTTTTTGATGATTATCTGCAATGCTGAATGGTAAGTGTCGACCCTGTGTGTTATTAAACACAGTTTGAATCGCTGGTGCATAACGGTGTATATCAGAAGCCATGATTATGATATCTCCTGGAGTCAACAATGGATTATTTGTAAACATTAATAATAAATTGTTATGTAATACTTCTATTTCTCGTTGAACACTATGGCAAATATGACAAGTAATCGATTGATCTGTTGGAGCTAGAATATATCGTTGACGGGATTTTGATGTTAGAATATTGTCGTAAGTTTGTGTATTTATTTTACAATTATGAAATTCATAGATATCTTTTTGTATAATGTGAAGTACAGAATCTTTTTTGGGAATGATAAATGATTCTAATTCAATTTTGTTGTTTAATTGAGCGAATAGAAACGAGGTGTTACGAGCGGTATTGCTCCATGAGTGTAACAAAGGATGGTTTATATCAGTATGATGATTGCTTCTGTAAGTACAATCAGAAATGGATGAAGATGAGTGTAATGAATTATTACCGTGTAATTGGTTTGTTTGTTGTGTGACAGCATATGAATTTTGGTAAGACATATCATTAGGATTATGATAATAAGGACTGATAAACCATAAATAAATATCAATGTGATAACTTAAAAATTTCAGAATTTTACAATATATAGGAGGTATAGATGTTATTCCAAAAATAAATATTCTACTTGGTAAATCCCAATTTATTTTTTTTAAATTTTTAAGAAAATAGATACAGCGTTGTAGGGGGTTTATATTACTATTTGGTTCTTGTTGATTGTATTGTATTTCTTCTAAGAAATAACGCCATATTTTTGATTGCCAAATTTGATGTGTATTATCTAAATAATCTATTATTTTATTAGATTGCCAACTATTCAACCAATCTGGACGATATATTAAATACTGGGTAAATAGGTTGACAAGTTGTTCGGAAAATTGACTAATTTTTTGTTGATTTATGTCATGATTCAGGTATTTTTCTATAATAGGGCAATTTTTTTGAATTTGTGGTTGAGATAATATTTTCATAAATTTCCAATACATAACAGAACGAGAAAAATTTTTATCCATAGAACCATCAGGTTTTATATTATTAATAATATTCTGCTGTATAAAAGACGTTAAAGTCATAAATGTGATGTTGCATGCGATACCAAAGTGGTTGGCTAGTTCAATTTGTATCCATTGATCTATAATACTATGTTCTGTTAATATTATTTCAGATTGCATTGGATTAGATAATAATTTATTCGATATGATGTTGATTAATAGTTTTTTAAATGAATTCGCTTGATTAGAATGGTAAATAGTAAACATTTTTTATAGATTATTACAGTAAAGAAGATATGTTGTATATATATTTCTGCCACATGGTTTTAGTTTTTATGATAATTTTTAGTTATATGCGATAGCCTTTATAAGAAATATACATTATAGCTATTCCGCATATGATCATAGGAAACGATAAAATTTGACCCATAGTGGCTATGTTGTAAATTAATCCCAAATGACTATCGGGCTGACGAAAAAACTCTGCTATAATGCGAAAGAAACCATAAAAAATGAGGAATAATCCAGATACACTACCTACAGGACGTGGTTTATCAATAAACATATTTATAATAATAAACAAGATTATTCCTTCTAAAAACATTTCATATAATTGAGATGGATGGCGAGGTAGCGCGCCATAATTATCAAATAGTAATTGCAATTTAGGGTGATTTGGTAGTATTAATAAATCTTGATATATAGAATTAGGAAATAACATAGCCCAAGGAATGTCAATAGCTATTCGGCCCCATAATTCTCCATTAATAAAATTTCCCAATCTACCTAGGCCTAGTCCAAATGGTATCGCCGGAGTTATAAAATCTGATACTTGGAAAAAAGTTAAATTTTTTTTATAAGAAAACCACATAATTGATATAATTACTCCTATTAATCCACCATGAAAAGACATACCTCCTGTCCATATCTTAAAAATCCACAGTAAGTTTTGAGTGAAAAAAGACCATTGATAAAATAATACATATCCAATACGACCACCCAATACAACACCAAAAAAGCATAAAAATAATAAATATTCTATGTCTTTGTTAGTCCATGAAATATTATTAGTGTGTTGTGCACGATATAACAATGACCACATAGCGTAAATAAAACCTAACCCATACATCATGCCGTACCAATGTAATGAAATAGGTCCGATTGTACAAATTACCGGGTTACACGTGTGATAATAAAAATACTGCATATTTGATGATATGTAATGTTCTAAAACATATTCATTATTAGAATCGGTGTTCAACTTACACTAAAATATTGAGATGTTTTAAAATTAATAAAAATTTAATTTATACTCAGATATATTTTAATTAAAAGTTCATTTAATTTTTTATTAAAAATGCTTTATAATATCTTATTTCTTATAAGATACGATAATTTAATTTTAGGATATTATCCTATTAACAAATTCTTTCATTACTTTTCCATTATATATATTTTAAAAAATACAACTCGACGTATAGGATACCACAAACTGATCCATTGCCAATTATCAAATGTGTAATCCTTATTATTTTTTATGTTAATTTTCGTATCTTGAGATAAAAACTTTAAATATAAACCAATTTGTTTTATCCAAAACAAATTGGTTTATATTTTCTAGAGGATTAATTTTTTAGGTAATCTATAACATATTCAATATTGTGTAGAAGATAAAATGCATATATCTTGATAATTTAATCTTATTTCTTCAAATAGTTTTCTATACATTACTGTGTTCTGGTTTTTCACTGAAGTTCGTTCCACTTTGAGGAAATTTCTGACAATAATGTCGCTTGCATCTTCGCACCCATAATATCTATTTGTGAGTATTACATAGCACAATGCTGACATTTAATCCGATAACTATTACTATCAATCACTGGATTTCTTCAGTTTTATTGAAATATTTTATTAATTTAATAAATATTATGAAAATATGTGATTACCTTATACAAGATAAGATGGGCATCATTAATTATTATTATTAAAGTATATAATAATTATTTATGTTATGTATTGTGTATTTACTAATACCATTATCATATAACTAAATATATATTCTATATGTTATCTTGCAATTAACTGTAATTCAAGAATTTGAATATAGTTTTATGTACTTAATTAATTAATGATGTTTATAAAATATTTCATTAAAATTTGGTTATGATGAAATTAAATGTGTTATTTAGATAACTAATATTATTAATAATTAATGGTTGTTTGCAATAAGAAAACATAAAAATGTATGAAATACATACTGTATTTTACAGTTTATTATTTTTTATTTAAAATATACGTAGTCAAAAATTATTGTTAAATACAATGAAAAATAAGATTACTGCAATGTTAATTACATTGAATTAAAACTTTAAAGGATTAAGTTATTGACTTAAGTATATAAAAAATTTACGTGATATAATATTTGTTAATAACATTATTTAATAATTAAAAGATTTTTATATGAAATTATTCTGTTATTTCCAACATTAGCAAATCTTCTAATTTTTGCTTTCGGCGAATTTGGCGCATTTTTCCATTTTCAAACAGAACTTCTGGTAGCAGTGGGCGAGTATTATAATTAGAAGACATTGAGGCACCGTATGCACCGGTGTCGTGAAATATTAAATAATCTCCTACTTTTGCTGAATAAGGTAGCTTACGTGTCAATATTGTTCCGTTCATGTTTTGTGTGAAAATATCTCCAGATTCACATAGTGGGCCTCCAACAACAGTGTCACGTAATCCTTCTAAAGTAATATTTCGATGATCTCCGGGTATTAATGACATACGATGATAACTGCCGTACATTACTGGACGCATTAGATCATTATATCCTGCATCTATTAGTATAAAATGACGACAACCCATTTCTTTTACTGCTCTAATTTGTGTAATCAATATTCCTGACTCAGCAACAAGAAAGCGACCAGGTTCTATTTCTAATTTTACTGAATGTCCTAAATGTTGGCTAATACGTTTTCTTGTATCATCCCATAAATGGAAATAATGATTTACATCCAATACTGTATCATTATGTTGATACGGTATTGTTAATCCTCCTCCAGCAGAAATAATCTGTATATCTGTTTTATATTTCAATATTTGTTGGGCCATCGCACTACATACTTTAGATAAGTGGTGATAATGTACTCCAGAACCAATATGCATATGAAGCCCAACTAACTGTAGATGATAATGATCGACATAAGAGAGAGCAGTTAGTATATCTTCATGCCAAATACCATGTTTACTATTTTCTCCTCCAGTGTTGGTTTTTTGATTATGTCCATGCCCAAATCCGGGGTTAATACGTAACCATATTTTATGCCCAGGAGAACAAGCTCCCAATTGTGCCAGCATATCTATTGATCCTGCATTAACAGTAATATTTAATTTTGATATTTTAAATAATGTTTCTTCTTCTAAAATATCAGCAGTAAAAACTATTTCATCACTTTGTTTGCCTGTGTTGAAACCAGCTAATAATGCCCGCTTAATTTCTCCTAAAGAGACAGCATCTACTTTAACTCCATGACTGCGCATTAATTGTAGAATATGAATATTAGAACAAGATTTTTGAGCAAATCTTATAATATCGAATTGTTTTAATTGTGTAATACGGTTGATTATAACTGATGCATCATATACCCATACTGGCCCTTTATATTTTTGATGCAATTTTATTAAACTTTTATGATTAAGGATATTCATTTGACTTATGATATTACGTATCATACTATATTTATTATCTCATTGGGATATGATTTAGTATTGAAACATTTCAAAATTTTATCACTGAATATAGTTAAATGTAATTAGAATATAGATTTGCATTATTAAAATTATGTGGTGTTTAATGATTTTAGTTATATATATAAGGGTTTTATTTTGGACGAAGTGTAGGAAACAAAATTACATCACGAATAGTATGTTTATTGGTTAATAACATGATCAACCTATCGATTCCTATTCCAATACCTGCTGTAGGGGGCAATCCGTATTCTAACGCAATCAAATAATCTTCATCATAATTTGTGTGAATGTCATTGTTTTTGTTATTTTTTTCTTTTGCTTGTTTTAAAAATCGTTCTTTTTGATCTTCTGGGTCATTTAACTCTGAAAAACCATTTCCTATTTCTTTTCCAGCAATAAAGAGCTCAAAACGATCAGCAAGTTTTGGATCATTATCGTTGCGACGTGCTAATGGAGACATTTCTATTGGATAAGAAGTAACACAGGTTGGTTGAATTATTTTTTTTTCTACTATTTCTTCAAAAATAACCATGTGTATTTTATCTAATGTCCAGTAATTATTGATTGTAATTCCAAATGATTTTGCAATGGAAATGGCAGTATGTATATCGTCTACGTTTTGGGATCTAGTTTCTGGTAAGTAACAATAAATTGCTTCTTTTATACTCATTTGAGTAAACGGATTATTAAAATTCAATTCATAATTTCCATAATGAACTATGTTGCTACCTAGCACTCGCTGTATTACTGAACGTAGTAGATTTTGTATTAAAATTATTATATCACGGTAATCGGCATAAGCCATGTATACTTCCATCATTGTGAATTCGGGATTATGATAGGAGGATATTCCTTCGTTACGAAAATTACGATTTATTTCAAATATTCGCTCGAAACCACCTATCACTAGTTTTTTTAAATATAATTCTGGAGCAATACGTAGATATATATCTATTCCTAATTTATTATGGTGTGTAATAAAAGGGCTGGCTATAGCTCCTCCTGCTATTGTATGCATCATTGGTGTTTCTACTTCCATAAAATTATTTTTTTCCATAAATTGACGTATTTCGTAAATAATTAGAGAACGTATTTTAAATATTTTTCTTGTGTCTTCATTAATAATTAAATCTAAATATCTTTGACGATATTTTGTTTCTTGATTATTCAAACCATGAAATTTATCTGGTAAAGGACGTAATGACTTAGTTAATAGTTTAATTGCTTTACAATGTATCGACAACTCTCCAGTACGTGTTCTAAATAGTGTACCGCGCGCTCCTAATATATCCCCTAAATCCCATTGTTTTACATTCTCTTCATATACATTCGTTGCTAATGAATTAGCAGTAATGTATAGCTGCATGCAGCCATCAATGTCTTGTAAAGTTATAAAAGATGCTTTTCCCATGATACGTTGACTTATTATTCGGCCTGCTATATTTACTTCAATGTTTAATTGCATTAATTCTGTGTTAGATGTATGTTTGTATTTTTTATGTAATTGATTAGAACTGGCATCACGACGAAAATCATTTGGAAACGCTATACCTTTTTTACGAATTTGAGATAGTTTTTTTTTACGAATACTTAATTCATTATCGATATTAAATTTTTGATATGGTTGATGTTTTGAGTGTACATATTTAGGCATTATAAATCTCGCTTAGAATATTTTTTGATACTAATTTGTATAAAATCATCTAAATCTCCGTCTAAAACAGCTTTGATATTACGTTTTTCAAAACCAGTACGTAAATCTTTAACCCTAGAATTATCTAAAATATAAGATCGTATTTGATTTCCCCAGGTAATATTTACTTTATTATCTTCTCTCATTTTTTTTTCATATATTTTTTTTTGTAATTCAAGTTCATATAATTTAGCCTTTAGTTGTTTCATTGCTTGGTTTTTATTTTTATGTTGCGAGCGATCGCTTTGACATTGAGTAACGGTATTTGTTGGTATATGTGTGATTCGTACTGCAGATTCTGTACGATTAACATGTTGACCTCCTGCTCCAGACGCTCGATAGACATCACAACGTAGATCTTCTGGGCGAATGTGAATATTGATGCTATCATCTAATTCTGGGTATACAAATACTGAAGCAAATGAAGTATGGCGTTTTTTAGCGGAATCAAAAGGACTTTTTCGTACTAGTCTGTGCACACCAGATTCAGTACGTAACCAGCCATACGCATGTGGCCCAATAACCTGAACAGTAGCAGATTTAACCCCGGTTATTTCTCCTGGAGATTCTTCAGTAATATCGGTTATAAAACCTTTATGGTCCATCCACCGTAAATACATACGCAATAACATACCGGCCCAATCTTGTGCCTCTATGCCCCCAGATCCTGATTGAATATCGATATAGCAATTAGTATGGTCATATTTTCCTATAAACATACGACTAATTTCTAATTGAGATAATGTACGTTCTGAAGCAATTAATTGATCATGAATTTCGGTAAGTAATCTGTCGTCATTTTCTTCTGTTAATTTTAGTAAATTATTTAAATCCATTAAGCTTGTATAAAGTTGATCAACAATGCTAATAAAAATTTTTAAAGAAGAAGATTGTTGACTGAGAAGTTTTGCTGTTTTAGGATTTTTCCAAATATCAGGTGATTTTAATTTGGCGCTAATTATTTTTAAACGTTTTTTTTTGAAATTATAGTCAAAAATCATCCTTAAACTTAAATATTCTATTTAACATAAGTTGAATATGTTGTTTAATAAGTTTTATGTCTATCATAAAAATTTTGTTCCTCAAGTCGTATGGGTTTTAAACAAAAATTTTGATATATAATGATATATTCATATCGTAATATCCTATCATATAAGATTAGTTTAATCTTTAATTATAGTTTATTTAAATTTATTATACAGTTTTAATGTAAATAACTATGTTTATATTTTTATTTGTTTTGTATTAAGTAATATTTTAATGACTACATATTTAATCAATAAATAGCATTTTCGGCTATTAGCATATATGCTATACCATATATGGATATATATTTATTATTTAAATCATTTACATAAAGTGAAAAACTGATAAATTATTTAATTATAAAGTTAATTATAGATCATAATAATCAATATTTATAGAAAATGTAATCTTATTATTTTGAAGTATGTAAATGTTTAATATATTAATATTATATAGTTTATAATGTGTAATCTTTATTAATGTTTTTATTTATAAGGAGATATATTATTTTGCCTAATATAGTCTTTTCGAAGCAATGCCCTGTATCTTCAGCAGATTTACCATTAACATTTATATCTTTAGAAAAATGGATCTTAGTGAGATTGTGTGGACAAGATGTGATACAATATTTACACAACCAATTTACTTGTAATATTAAAAGTTTAGATGAACATGAATATAGGTTTTCAGCATATTGTAATCCAAAAGGGAAAATGCTTAGCAATATGTACGTTTTTCATCTTAAAAATCAAGAAATGGCGTTTATCGAACGTCTAAACGTATGTGAAAAACAGATTGCAGAAATGAGAAAATATATAGTTTCTTCTCATGTTACCATTATTCCTGATTATGACGTTATACTTATCGGAATTGCTGGAGCAAATGCAAGAAATTATTTAAGCATGTTTTTTTCAGTTGTACCAACCCAAAAAAATACAGTGGTGCATGATCAAGATGTTACTTTATTATATTTCAGCGCTCCAACAGAACGTTTTTTACTAATTATTAATAAAAAATCAATACTAGATCATTTGTTGAGCAAAAACCAGCTTTATTGTATGCAATTTAACGATAGTAGTCAATGGGCGTTGTTAGATATAGAAGCAGGTTATCCAACTATTGAATTAGTAACTAGTGAGTTATTTGTGCCCCAGGCAGTAAATATGGATATATTACAGGGGATTAGTTTTAATAAAGGTTGTTATCTTGGGCAAGAATCTATTGCACGTGTTCAGTATCGTGGGAAGAATAAGCAAGAATTATATCGATTAATAGGGACCATTGATTATAAGAGTAAAAACAACATTCCAGCGGCTGGTGATTGGATAGAATTAAAATTAAATAATCAATATTGGAAAAAAATTGGTGTCATTTTACAATCTTGTCAAATTAAAAAAAATAATGTGTGGTTGCAAGTAGTATTAAATAGACCAATTTTAAATTCCTCAGAATTAAAAATCATAAATATGAAAACTCATGATAGTTTTATTTTTTTTATCATTGATTCTAATAAATTTAAATAATTTTTAATTATATAAATTTTTTAAGGATAATGATCTTGTAGCAACCATTTTGGTAAATCATTTAAACCCATAATGTGATGTAGTATATGTATTTTTAAATTGGGCACGGTATTGATGAGATAAAAAATAAAATGTTGCATATTTTCTAAGAAATAATTCTTATCATGAAGTAACATATGAATATATGAGGTGTGTATTAAATTTTTAGTGATCCTACGTTTTATACTGTATTCATAATATTTTAAACAATTATAATGTCCAATATCTTTGTTGTTTTTTTTTAGTTTCTTTAGATAATTTGATAGTACTGCTGCATCCATAAGTTCTGAATTGATATTTTGAAAAAATAAAGGACATATAAGATATGCGGCTTTTCCTAGTAGTATTAAACGATGATTTATAAAATTATGCGCATATTGTATTCTTGGTATAAAAATTTTATGTTTTGTATTATTATGTATTATACATTGACCTAATAATATGTTACAGATCTCAATTAGATCATAATTAACACATTGAGCGGAGTTAGAGGCATATAAGTATTTTTTAGCTGCATGTGGGGGTAATAACCAAAAAACAATGGAAAAATGTGTATTTTTTAATGGTAATAATATTAACAAACCATCATTGTGAATAATAAAACGAAGAGTGTTTTTGTGACTTTTTTCAGTACAAATAATAGTTGTCAGTCCATAATATTTGGTATCTTTAAATATTAATGAAATACTTGCATTTTCTCTTATGAAAGAATCGACTCCATCTGAACCTATTACTAATTTAGCTTTAAATATATAATTGTTATTTACTGTAATAAGCACGAAATCTTCATGATAATTTATTGCCTCAGGTAAATATGAGTTAATAAATGTAACATTTCTTAATTGTCGCGCGCGATTAATCAGAGCCTGATATATTAAACAATCATTAATAATATATCCTAGTTCAGGATATCCTAAATAACCGGAATGGAAAACGGTTTTTTTTATATCGTTTTTTTTAAGAATTTCTAATTTATATAATAAACTGGAAAAGCGTGCTATATTCCAGTTCCAGATTTTTAGATACTGAAGTATTTTTAAACTGGTGATGTTAACGAAAGATGTTTTAATATCTCGTTGATCTGTTTCAGAAACATTTAAATAACTTTTATTGTCTATGATCGCAATACGAAAACGATCATTCAACCCACAAGCTAATGCTAGTCCGGAAATTCCTTGATTTATAATAAGTATATCAAAATTTTCCACATTACTTTTCAATTTAATAAAAGATTAATCGGTTTTCCAATTTAATATTGTATTGACTAAAAGATGTTGCAGAAAGCTACTATAGCTAATAAAAAATAAACCTACATTTCGAGCAATAATTAATGGTAGATAATGATTACTGAATAAACGTACTAATCCATCGGTGATTTTAATAGTTCTATATTGATCTAAATATCTGTGTTTCTGATATGTATTTAATACGGAATAATCTCCAATATCTATGTTTTGATATAATGCTTGTGTAATTATTTTTGATAAAACTACAATATCACGTAATCCAAGATTAAATCCTTGTCCGGCTATAGGATGTAAATTTTGAGCTGCATTTCCAACTAATGCTAATCTATGACTAATGTGGCTTTGAGCACGTGTTAGCCAAAGATCATAAAAATATCGTGTTTCTATATTTAAAATTTTTCCTAATTTCCACCCAAATATATTTTGTAGTTCTTGAGAAAATTTTTTTTTGTTCCATGTAGATACTTCTTGCTGTTGTTTATTAGATATACACCAAATTAAAAAACTAAAATTATTAGACATAGGCAACATAGCTAATGGTCCATGTTCTGTAAATTTTTCAAAAGCTCTTCCAAAATGAGGTACTTCAGTAGTAATTTTAGAAACTACAGCAATTTGTTGATAATTATACCTAAACCATTTTATACCGCAATTAGTAGCTAATGTTGAATAAGCGCCGTCTGCTGCTACTATTAATTTTGAAACTATTTGATGACCATTATCTAAAGTGACTATATTTTTTTTTTTTTCGCGCTCAATTTTTCTTAAAGTAGCAGGACAATATATGGTTACACTTGATTTATTTCGTAAAAAATCAAATAACTTTTTTCTAAAAATATTTGACTCAATAACATAACCTAGTTCGGATAATTGATGATTTTGGGCATTGATAGATACTTCATGTAATCTATTATATTCACTAATTTCTACTTGTTTTATAACAGTAGCGCAAGAAGATAAAATTGAAGCTATATTAGTTCGCATCAATTCATAATAGGCCCCTCGTGATAATGCTATTACATGAGGAGGACATATATTCGAAGATAATTGTGTATCATACAAATAAGGAGAGTGTTGTTCTATTAAAGATATTTCTAAATCTCCTTTAGTTAGTTTAAATAACATGAACGCTAGTATCGTTCCTGTCATTCCTCCGCCATGTATAATAATAGACATAAAGTGTTTATTTAACGCATAAATATTAAAAATTTTAATGTTGAAAAACTATAACATATAAATTAGTATGATGAGATTTAATATGTTAGTGTTCAGCGTATTTATTACATTATAGCCACTATTAAGTGTGGTACTTAAACTATATTGTATATAATTTAAAATATTCTGATAGAAATTCATTATTTAATTGCAAAATGTATATCGATTGATTTTAATTTGGTAAAATTATTGACTTGTCATAGATAATAAAATCTATGCATATCATGATGGTAAAATATATAAAATATTATATATTACTGGGATATAGTTGTGAGTTATTTGCTGTGATAACAAATGATCTTATGTTTTTAAGTTAAATTAGTGTTTATTTGTAATAATAAATTATTCAGTATTTTTGATGTATTGTAGAATTTATGTATATAAGTATATTTATTTAGATTTATTTTCTAAGCTAATTTAGCTATATAGAGATGATATGAAAATTTGTATATGGTCTATATGCAGTATTTTATAAAGTTTTTGAGATACTTAATTTTTAGATCATATTTAAATAAATATTAGTTATGTTAATTTTTATAAAATTTTCTGATGAATCGGGGGCTGTTTTGATTTCTGTTTAAGATTGACAAGAATATAAGTTTTACATGTATACAAACTACATGACATAAATTATTATGTTGTACGATTATTGAAATATAAGATAAAATTCTAGGGAAGAAATATATGCCTGAAAAGCCAATAGATATTCAAATTTTTGGTCGAACGTTGCGAATTAATTGTCCGTCTAAACAAAAAGATGCTTTAAATAAGGCGGTAGAAGATTTGACTAAACGTTTACAGGCTTTAAAAATTAAGACAAGAGTGACTAATGCCGAGCAATTAGTATTTATAGCTGCTTTAAATATATGTTATGAATTAGCCCAAGAAAAATTGAAAACACGTGAATACGCAGCTAATATCGAGCAGCATATTTTGTTATTACAAAAAACAATCGAAGAAGCTTTAATTACTCACGCTCATATTACTGAACGAGTTGATGGAACACTAGAATGTTCTAAACATATATAGATTATATTTGTTGTATTAAACGATAAAACAATAACCATGATCAATGTATTATACCTTGTTTTAATCTTGTGTTAAAGTAAGTAAAGGTATTATACATTTATATATTCCACGATAGTAGATAATATGTATATTTGTCATAATAAATTATATAAAAAATCTATTCGTGAGTATATGCGTATTGTACGCCGTTCTTTGACATTTCAAGAGCAACATACAGCCGCTCAACTAATCACTAATAAACTTATGACTATGGATTATATACATAAATCAAAGCATATAGCAATATTTATTGCTTTTGATGGAGAAATAAGAACTTCTCTACTTATTCGAACCTTGTTATGTATGCATAAAAAAATATATTTACCAGTTCTACCTAATGCAAAAGGTGAATGTTTGTTATTTTTACGATATACGTTTTCAACACCTCTCATATATAATCGTTTAAATATATATGAGCCTGTATGGAATATCAATTCCATTATACCTATAGAGAAACTGAACATTATATTCGTTCCGTTAGTTGCATTTGACAATTATGGAAATCGATTAGGTATGGGTGGTGGTTTTTATGATAGAACCTTAAAAAACTGGAAAAATCAGAGTAATTATGTTCCTATAGGACTAGCATATGATTTTCAAAGAATACCTACTCAATTACTTCCTATGGAAAAATGGGATCTCACGCTACCGGAAATTATCACTCCATCTTATCGTTTAATTTTAGATATTTATTAAATAATATATATTTTATGCTATAAAGTTATACTATTATTTTAGTAGTATTTTACTTCTGTAGATAAATTGTATTTTCTTAAATATAAATAGTTAATTTTTACAATTTTCATAATGCATGTTAATTAATTCAGTTTTTCCAGATTTTTCTGATTTTTAGCCATACTAAGAATATAGATTAACCAGTATGACTAAAATTTAAACTATTTTAGGTGTATATATTTATTTAAAATTACATACACTCAGTATATTAAAGAATTAAATGATTGTTTTTATACCTTCTTTTGTTCCAATTAATGCGATATCTGCTCGTCTTTGTGCAAATATGCCAACACTCACCACTCCTGGAATATTATTAATTTTTGTTTCTAATAACGATGCATTAGAAATTTTCATATTGTATACATCCAAGATATGATTGCCATTTTCAGTAATTACATTGTGTCGATATTCTGGTAAACCACCTAGACGTACTAATTCTCTTGCTACTAATGAACGAGCCATAGGAATAACTTCTATTGGTAGTGGCCCACGTCCTAATATATTTACTTGTTTACTACTATCAACAATACAAATAAATTTTTTAGCTGCAGCAGCAATAATTTTTTCTTTGGTTAAGGCTCCGCCTCCGCCTTTAATCATTTGCATATGAGTATCAATTTCATCTGCACTATCAACATATACATCTAGCTCATTCAAATTATTGAGATTATATATAGGAATACCCAATTTTTTTAATTGATTGGATGAATAGTTTGAGCTAGAAACTACACCTTCTATTCTTTCTTTTATACTATTTAATGCTTCAATAAAATATGTAACGGTTGAACCTGTGCCTATTCCTATAATTTTGCTAGATTGGATGTATTTTAAGGCTGCCCAACCTACTGATCTTTTTAATTTATCTTTTATCATATTGTACCTATACGTGATGTATATTATATATTTAGTGCGTATTATTTTTTAATCTATTATTGCTGAATTTCCGACAAGGATTTTATTTACTATAGATTAAAAATGATATTTAATGCGAATTAAATTTATACGTTGTGCTATTATATTATAATACAATGTATGGTAATTTTCTGATTTGAACAACAGATTTTATAATTTATACTGATTTTTAAATTAAATATTATTTATAGGCATAATCAGCATCTTTTATCAGATTAAATTTTAAATGATTTCGATTTTATCGATGTATAAATCTGTTTTAATATGTTTAAAAATGTTATGAATAAAAAATGATTATTATAAAATGTTGGTAGCGTTTAAAGTAGAAAATATTCTTTCTAAGTATCTAACCATTGATTTTTGTCCTGCACGAATCCAAACTCGTGGGTCATAAAATTTTTTGTTTGGTTGAGCATGTCCATATGGATTTCCTAATTGAGTTTGGAGATAATTTTTATTGTGTTGATAATATTTTAAAATTCCTTCCCAAGTAGCCCATTGTATATCAGTATCAATGTTCATTTTTACAATACCATAATTGATGGCTTCTTTAATTTCTTTTTCTGTAGATCCAGACCCTCCATGAAATACTAAACTTAAAAAGTTATTAGGTAATCCAAATTTTTTAGAAACATATTTTTGTGATTTCTGTAGTATTTTTGGGTCTAATCGTACATTTCCAGGCTTGTATACACCATGAACATTTCCAAATGATGCAGCTATAATAAACCGTGGGCTGATAATATGTAATTTTTCATAAGCATAGGCTATATCTTCTGGATTTGTGTATAAAAGTTCATGATTTAAATGATGATGATCAATGCCATCTTCTTCCCCTCCAGTACAACCTAACTCTATTTCTAAAGTCATATTTAATTTATCCATACGACTTAAGTATTTTGAGCTAATTTCTATATTTTCTTTTAACGATTCTTCAGATAAGTCTATCATGTGAGATGAAAATAATGGGTTGCCGGTTTTATAAAAATGTTTAGATCCTAAATCTAGTAGAGCATCGATCCAAGATAAATTTTTTTTAGTGCAATGATCAGTATGCAAAATAACAGGGATATTATAATGTCTGGCAATATGGTGTACATGTAAACTGCCAGAAATAGCTCCTAATACTGCTGTAGAATCGTCATCTTTATAATTATTTAAACCGTATCCTGCCATAAAAGCAGATCCTTTTTTAGAAAACTGTAAAATAATTGGAGACCGCATATTAGCTGCAGCTTCTAATGCAGCATTAATTGAATCCATACCTATACAGTTTACCGCTGGCAAAGCAAAATTATTTTTCTTTGCGAGATCAAAGATTTTTTGCACATCATTCCCAGTAACTACACCTGGTTTTATAGAATCAATAATTTTAATCATTTATTTTCTTCTTTTTGATGAATATATATTCATATAGTATTATTTATATACGTGTTATATGTATCTGTATACATAATACTTATTAATCCATAATATGTATACTTTTAATTATTTAATAGCGTGTTTTTCAAGCATTTTTACTGATGGAAATGTTTTTCCTTCAATAAATTCTAAAAAAGCACCACCTCCGGTAGAAATATAAGAAATCTGATCAGACACGCCAAATAAATCAATAGCCATTAAAGTATCGCCTCCTCCAACAATAGAAAAAGCATTACTTTTAGCAATAGCATGAGATATCATTTCTGTGCCTGTTCTAAAATTTGGAAATTCAAATACTCCTATAGGGCCATTCCAAAGAATAGTTTTAGCATATTTTAAAATATCTAATATTTTTTCAATAGATTCATCACCGAAATCAAGTATTTGTTCATCATCTTTAATATCAATTACAGCTTTCATAGTTGCTTGAGCCGTTTCTGAAAATTCTGTGCTTACTCTTACATCAGTAGGAACAGGTATGTCACAATTTTCTAACAGGCGTTTTGCTGTGAATATTAGTTCTTCTTCATATAGAGATTTGCCTACTTTTTTTCCTTGAGCTGCTAAGAAGGTATTTGCGATACCTCCTCCTACTATGAGGTAATCTGAAATTTTTGACAAGGAGTCTAAAACAGTTAATTTAGTAGATACTTTAGATCCTCCAACTATTGCAACCATCGGTCTCATAGGATTATGTAATGCTTTATTTAAAGCTTCCAATTCTTTTTGTAGTAAGAGCCCGGAACAAGCTAAAGAAACAAATTTGCTTATACCGTGCGTAGAAGCTTGTGTACGATGAGCACTACCAAATGCATCCATGACAAACACATCACATAACATAGCATATTTTTTTGATAATATTTCATCATCTTTTTTTTCTCCTTTGTTAAATCGTACATTTTCTAAAATTAACAGTTCTTTTTCCATAAAGTTTGTATTCTCTAAATAATCTGTAACTAGCCGTATTTTTTTAATATCTTGATTAATTAATTGTTTTTTTAAATATTCAACTACGGGTTGTAAAGAAAATTGCATATCGTAATTTCCTTCTGTTGGTCGCCCTAGATGAGAGGCTACCATGACATATTTACTTTTATCTAAAGCTAGTTTAATAGTAGGTAATGATGCATTAATTTTTCTATTAGAAGTAATAATTCCATTTTTAATAGGTACGTTTAAATCAGAACGAATTAAAACGCGCTTATTCGTTAGGTCTAGATCACTTATTTTTATGATATTCATAATGAAAACCTTTTATGTATAAAAATATATTAACAAAATAATCATATATTAATAATAAAAATATTTTCTTTCACTATATATTATGTTTAATAATTAGGTTTATTCTTTAATAATTAATTTTTTATAATAATATATGATTGGGAATAAATTTAGGTTGTTATTAATTAATTAGCCAATCAATAACATGAAACTCTTAAAAATTAACGTAATGCAAGAGCAGCATATGGTGATGATACTGGCGATATCGATATTTATACAGGCAAAATATGAATTATTTTATAGGAATATAGTTTTATCTTCGATCAATTTAATAATAATTTAATTTTTGAATTATTTATAGATTTGATATTCCTAATTATATAGTGATTAAGTATAGTAATTAGTTAATATTATAGTATCGATTTTATATCAGTATCAAGTATTTAGAATATAATGTAATTTTATAAGTTAATATTGTTGCTTTAGTGTGGATTATTAATAATAACTATCGGACAACTAATAATATATGAAATTAATTTTTAGCTTTTTAATTTTGCTTGAGTATAAAGCATTTCTAATCCTAGTGTAGCAGCTGTCAAAGCAGTGATTTGTGCGCAATCATAGGCTGGGGCTACTTCTACTAAATCAATTCCTACAATATTTAGGTTTGTAAAACTTCGTATTAATTGTAGAACACGATAACTTGTTAATCCACCAATCACTGGAGTCCCAGTGCCAGGTGCTATAGCCGGATCTAAACAATCAATATCGAATGTTAAATATATTGGAAAAGATTTAACAACTGATTTTATTTTATTTATGACAATATCTACGCTGATGTCGTTAACATATTCTGCATCTAATACTGTAAATCCGAAATTATTTTTGTATTCAGTACGAATACCAATTTGTATTGAATGCATGGGATCGATTAATTTTTCATTTAACGCATGTAATATAATAACACCATGATCATATTTACTATCATTGTCATAGTAATCTGCATGTGCATCAAAGTGTATTATTGCTATTTTTCCAAAAATTTTTGAATATGCACGTAATATAGGCAATGTAATATAATGATCACCTCCAAGTGATAGCATTTTTTTTCCAGAAATTAATAAATGTTCAGCATGATTTTGTAGAGAGTGTACGAAATCTTGTATATTTCCAGATTTATATATTAAATCTCCACAATCGACTACATGTAAATTTTCTCGTATATCAAACCTCCAAGGCCAATGACAACGTTCCCAAGCTAAATTTATAGATGCTTGTCGAATAGCAGTTGGCCCAAACCTACTTCCTGAGCGTCCAGAAGTAGCCATATCAAAAGGGACTCCAGTAATTACCCAATCACTGTTATTATCATAAGGATTGAATTCTAATGGAAATCTTAAAAACCCAAAAGCATTTGAAAACAAAGAGTTATCATATTGATAATTTAAAGTATACATATATTTCCTGTGTTTAATTAATATTACAAACGATTCATTATATATAAAATATAGTTTTGAGTAAAACTAAATAGAATATTAATATAAAGTAACAATATTTAATATTTATATTACCTATTGGTAAATTGAATATAAATCAGTGTATGACCTATAAATTTTAGGAGTCTATTTAAATTAATTTAAACATGAAGCATGTAGTGATATCTATATAATATGTTATATTTATTATTTATAATTCAATAATTTGATTTATAGATGATGAATTTTATAAATAGAGTATATTGTAATTTGTTATTAATTTTAATTATTTTATAAACATAAAGATATTTTCGAAAAATAATAAATAAGATAGGTTTTATTTGCGTAGTTAGTAGGTATTTATTAGAATTTGATGATTAATTTTGAAGGATTATATTATGTTGGGATATATTTGTGATGTTTAATAAACTAATTTAAATATATATTTGATGATGAAAACGAATAAATGTAAATATTTAAAGATTAATATGATTCTTAGTATAAACAATAGATAAAAAGTAGTTCTATAGTAGAGGTTTGTATAAACAAATGTAGTTATAATTTATTAATTAAATAATATTTAGATTATTTTTTAAATAAATAAAATAAATGATAGTATTTTAATACTCGTATGTAGATTGGTTTTACATGTAGTTTATTTTAAAATATTTGCTATATGTATATCGAATGTACTGATAGTAAGTTTTATACCGTATATTTAAAGGAATACAATGAATGACGCAATATTTGTTTACATCTGAATCTGTCTCAGAAGGACATCCAGATAAAATTGCAGATCAAATTTCTGATGCTGTATTGGATTCTATTTTAGTGCAAGATCCAAAGGCTCGTGTTGCATGTGAAACATTTATCAAAACGGGTATAGTAATAATGGGGGGAGAAATTACTACTACTGCTTGGGTGAATATGGAAGAAATTGCCAGAAATACCATTCGTGATATTGGTTATGTTCATTCAGATATGGGATTTGATGCAAATTCTTGCGTGATATTAAGTGTGATTAATCAACAATCTTCAGAGATTAAATATAGTATAGATCACAGTGATGTTGTAAAACAGGGAGCGGGTGATCAGGGATTGATGTTTGGATATGCTACTAATGAAACTAATGTTTTAATGCCTGCTCCGATAACATATGCGCATCTTTTAATCAAAAGAAATTCTCAAATGAGAAAAAGTGGAGTGTTACCTTGGTTAGGATTAGATGCTAAAAGTCAAGTAACAGTTGCTTATGAAGACGGAAAGATCATCGGAATAGCTGCAGTTGTGTTATCCATTCAACATACTTGTGACATAAAATTGATAGATCTGCAAGAAGCTGTGATGGAAGAAATTATTAAACCAGTATTGCCTAAAAAATGGTTGTCTGATAATACTAAATTTTTTATTAATCCTGGTGGTTGTTTTATTGTTGGAGGACCTATTAGTGACTGTGGTTTAACTGGAAGAAAAATTATTGTGGATACTTATGGAGGCATGGCAAGACATGGTGGAGGATCATTTTCCGGAAAAGATCCATCAAAAGTAGATCGTTCAGCTGCTTATGGGGCGAGATATGTTGCTAAAAATATTGTAGCAGCTGGGTTAGCGGATCGGTGTGAGCTTCAAGTTTCCTATGCAATTGGAATACCGAATCCAATATCTATTAGTATTGAAACTTTTGGTACAGAGAAAACTTCACATGATATTTTGATAAAACTAATAAATAATTTTTTTGATTTTCGTCCTTATGGGTTAATTACTATGTTAGATTTGTTAAAACCAATTTATAGAGACACAGCTGTATATGGACATTTTGGTCGTGAACATTTTTCTTGGGAGCAAGTTGATAAAGTTGAGTTACTTCGTGATGCAGCTGGTTTAAAATTTATATCTTTGTAATATTTTGCATATTATTATTTGATTAAAGTATAATAATATTGCTAGTATGAGGTTATAACAATTTTATTTATAAATTGATAACGAGTTTTATAGGAATAGGTTTTATATTTATAAAATTACGTGAATAATTATTGTTGTGTTCTAGGTAATTTTTATTTTAAATATAGTAGAATGTAAAAGGTTTGTTTTAATGTCTATATTAGATAGATATATCTATATTAGAAAACAGTAAAGTGTATCTTTATGATGAAAGAGAAATAATATTTCACAGAGTGTACTGTATAAAAATCTATGGAATAAAAAATTATTGTAAGCACTATAATTATTTATAGTTTAATTTTAGGTAGTTCATTGTTTAAAGAAATTTTTATCAATAATTGATAAGATAATGATATCAATGTGGTGGCTATTGTGACTAATAATTAAAATTTTTGAATACAACAGTTTAAATTAATTATGGCATTTTTATAAAAATTAATTAGTTATCGTTTCTTAAACTGTTTATCTTTAGTCAAAGAGATGTATGAAATAATTTATGTTAATACATGAAATAAAAAACTTACAAAATTATTTTCTGATAGCTATGCCCGCTCTGCAAGATCCATTATTTAAACAGTCAGTAGTATATATTTGTGAACATAATGATACAGGAGCTATGGGTATAGTCATCAATAAGCTAGTTGAAAAATGTACGGTAGAAACTATATTACACAACTTAAAAGTTGTACCTCCTGCGCGAGATCCATCTATTCGATTAGATAGTCCAGTATTTTCTGGAGGTCCTTTATTAGACGATCGGGGCTTTATCTTACATACTCCTAAAAAAGGTTTTGGATCCAGTGTTAATATTTCTTCAAAAGCTATGATTACTACATCTAGAGATATTTTAGAGACCTTAGGAACTCCTAATCAACCAAAAGATGTATTGGTAGCACTTGGTTACTCTGGTTGGTCTAAAGGTCAATTAGAACATGAATTAATGGAAAATACTTGGCTTACTGTTCCTGCTAATGAAACAATTTTATTTCATACTCCTATTGTTGCTCGTTGGCGTGCAGCTGCAAAAATATTAGGAATTGATATTTGTAATATTACAGATCAAATGGGGCGCGCTTAATGTCAATTATTAATATAATAATGGCTTTTGATTTTGGAACCAAAAATATAGGAGTTGCAATTGGTCAAAAATTGACTTGTACTGTCAGGCCCCTTGCAGTATTGAAATCGCAATATGGCATACCCAATTGGGAAGAAATTAAAGATATTTATAACATATGGAAGCCAGTAGTAATGGTAGTAGGGTTACCTTTGAAGATAAACGGAGGTGAACAGCCTATTACTGTTTTAGCGAGAAAGTTTGCTAAACAATTAAAGAAACAGTTTCCTGTTATCGTCAAGATGCATGATGAACGGTTTAGTACGAGTGAAGCACGGTTGGATTATTTTGAAAATAATCGCAACTATTTATATGCGCGACAAGATATTAAAATAAATGCAATAGCAGCTGGAGTAATTTTAAAAAGTTGGTTGAATCAGTCTTTTTAAATATGAGGAATAGTATTTTAATGAACAGGTATTTTTGATGTTCAATATTAGTTTTAATAGGATTATAATTTAAAAAATTAAATAGTTATTTTATGTTGTGTTGTTTGAAAGTTTTTAATGAATAATATTAAGAATAGTATTACTACATGTATATTTATTTATAAATAGCATGATTTGTAGTATATACACAATTAATATTTTTAACTGAAAGTATAAGTAATTTTTAAAGATCTATTGTATATGCAAGTGAATATATATATTACAGAAAAATATTTATTGATTTTTTAGAAAATCATATATTTGTTACTTTTACATGATCTAATCAAAATTAAAAGGTTATGTTTTAAATTTAGATTAGCAATTGAATCGCACATATTCTATCAATTAATTTTTAATTTAAAAAGTGGTGTTTATTTTTGAATATGTATACTAATTAAGTAAATGTAAGTGTAAATAAAAACCGAATTAGTTAGGAGTTTTACGACGAATAAAAATAAACAGATATCTTACTGAAAATACAAATTAGTATAAATATTGCATTAAATGAATGCGATGCTGGTGTTTTGGTACAAATTAATGACTTATCAATAATAAAGATATATTTTGATTACTAAATATTGTGTTTTATGGATCATTAAACAATAAGGTTGTGAAATTTTTATAAGTTAATGTATTTTATATGAATGTTGTTATTTTTAAAAACTAAGTATTTATAAAATTATGTATTAACTTTTAGGTTATATTTTTGTATTTTGTTTATATTAGAATCTTATGGTTATTTTGAAATGTATCGATTGGTATTTATTTTGAGTTTGTTTTTAATTTATCAAACATCTTTTAGTAAAATTTACGTTGATTATAGAACATATTAGTTATATGTAATGCAAGTTTAATATTTTAAATATATATGACTCAGAATTTAATTTTTTCTAAAAAAATATTACTTTGGTATCAGAAGTATAGGACGCAAGATTTACCATGGCAATTGAATAAAACAATGTATAAAACATGGTTATCCGAAGTTATGTTACAGCAAACACAAGTAAAAACTGTAATTTTTTACTATAAGCGATTTATTGTAAGATTTCCAACAATTATACAATTGGCAAACGCAGAATTAGATGAAGTATTATTTTTATGGAGTGGATTAGGTTATTATGCACGGGCTAGAAATCTACATAAAACAGCTAGAATTATAGTTAGGTATTATCATGGTAATTTTCCAAAAGATTTTGATACACTTATTTCTTTTCCTGGCATTGGAAGATCTACTGCAGGAGCTATATTGTCATTAACATTGGACCAACATCATCCTATTCTTGATGGTAATATAAAACGAATATTAACAAGATATTATGCTTTTGATTTTTGTTTATTAGAAAATAAATCTAAGATAAATAACAAACTGTGGTCATTGAGTGAACAACTGCTTCCTGATAAAAGAACAGGAGTTTTTAACCAAGCTATGATGGATTTAGGAAGATTAATATGTACTAATACGTACCCAGTCTGCAAAGACTGTCCTCTTCAAGAGGATTGTCAAGCTTTTTTAAACCACAAAGTTAAACAATTTCCTAGAAAAGAACCATCTAAAAAGTTATTAAAAAAAACTATTTGGTTTTTATTGTTGTTATTACAGTGGCGTAAAGTAAAAATGATATGGCTTGAGAAAAGATCATATCAAATGATTTGGGGAGGATTATTTTGTTTTCCTGAATTTTCTAATCTTGATATGTTGAGTATATGGTTATTAAATTATAATCTACATAATAATCAACGTATAGACTTATCCATTATAAAACATAAGTTAAGTAATATTGATTTAGAAATTAGACCGATATTATTTCATATAAATAACAAGATAAATTGTAAAAAAGATGGGATCTGGTACAATTTAGCAGATCCTCCAATTGTTGGATTACCTAGACCAATTTCTATAATATTACAAAAATTGCAATTGTAATTATAATAAAAATATTGAAGAAAATTTAAATTAAAATAGCTACTGTAATAAAAGATTTATAATAATGCCTAGAATAATTTATTGCGTTTTTTTAAAAAAATATGCTGAAGGCTTAGATGATCCGTGTTATCCAGGATTGTTGGGAAAGTACATCTGTGAGCATATTTCTAAAGACGCATGGAAGCAATGGAAAAATAAAGAAATTATTTTAATAAATGAAAATAAATTGAATATGATGAATATTTCAGATCGTAGAATACTTGAAAGAGAAATGAAATTTTTTTTATTTGGAAAAGATTTTTTAGATAAAAAAATTATTAATTAAACTAATAATTGAGTATGTTTTTTATTAACAGTGTTTTTAAAATAAGTGTTTTATTTAAAATCAGCTAATTTATTTTTATTATAGATTAATAGTGGTTTTGAATCTCCAAATACTACTGATTCGTCAATTATGATTTTATCTATATTGTTTTGAGAAGGTAATTCATACATTATATCTAGTAATATATCTTCTAAGATAGTTCTAAGCCCACGAGCACCAATTTTTCTTTTCATGGCATTATTAGCAATAGCAGTCAATGATGTTTCTGAAAATTCCAATTTTACTCCATCTATATGGAATAAAATTTCATATTGTTTTATTAAGGCATTTTTTGGTTCTTTTAGGATTTTTATTAATTCTTTTTCTCCCAGTTCATCTAAAGCAGAAATTATTGGAAGTCTTCCAACGAATTCTGGAATTAGACCAAATTTAATTAAATCTTCTGGTTCAATTTGTTTTAATAGTGAATATTCATTATTTTGGGGGGTATCGTTATTTTCTGAGATCTGAAAACCAATTGTACGTTTGTTAGTAGTACGTTGCTGAATAATTTGATGTAAACCAAAAAAAGTACCTCCACAAATAAAGAGAATATTAGTCGTATCTACTTGTATGAATTCTTGCTGTGGATGTTTACGTCCTCCCTGTGGTGGTACTGCAGTTATAGTTCCTTCAATTAATTTTAATAAAGCTTGTTGCACTCCTTCTCCAGAAACATCCCGGGTAATAGAAGGATTTTCTGATTTTCTAGAAATTTTATCTATTTCATCTATATAAATAATACCCTGTTGTGCTTTATTTACATCATAATTACATCGTTGTAGTAATTTTTGTACAACATTTTCTACATCTTCTCCTACATATCCTGCTTCTGTTAAAGTAGTAGCATCTGATATAGCAAACGGTACGTTAAGAAAACTAGCTAATGTTTCTGCTAATAACGTTTTTCCGCTGCCTGTAGGTCCGATTAATAAAATATTACTTTTAAATAATTTTATACCATTATCACATATACATACACCTTCATTACGTAAACGTTTATAATGATTATATACTGCTACTGCAAGCACTTTTTTAGTATGCTCTTGTCCAATTACATAATCATCTAAATGAGTCTTAATATCACAGGGTGTTGGAAATTTAATTAAATTTTCATTGATTACTTTATCTTTAAGTTCTTGATTAATTATATCTGTACATAAACCAATACATGTATCACAAATATGTGCTGATATTCCGGCAATTAATTTTAATACTTGATTTTGGTTTTTTCCACAAAATGAACAATATAATATATTTTTTGAATGATTTTGATGATTATCGTTCACAGTTTAATATCCTTACTTTTGATGCTGAAATCAATGTAAATGAACTGCAAATCTATTTGAAAGTAAAAAAAATAAATTCAGATATAAATTATGTTTACAGATAATGATGATGGTAAAATATAAAGCAAGTAATAATACGAATTTATTTATATTCGTTGGGTTAATACACAATCTACTAATCCATATTCCATAGCTTCATCAGCAGATAAAAAGCAATCCCGTTCTGTATCTTTGCTGATTTTATCAATAGATTGTCCTGTATGTTTTGCCATTAATTCATTTATATTATTTTTAATTTTTAATATTTCTTTGGTATGAATAGCAATATCAGTAGCTTGTCCCTGAAAACATCCTAATGGCTGATGAATCATAATTCGAGCGTTCGGCAAACAAAATCGTTTTCCTTTAGTACCAGAAGCTAATAGAAAAGCACTCATAGAAGCAGCTTGCCCCATACAAAACGTACTAATGTTGGGTTTTACAAATTGCATGGTGTCATATATCGACATACCTGCAGTTATTAATCCTCCTGGAGAATTAATATATAAATGGATGTCTTTTTTTGAATTTTCTGATTCTAAAAACATTATCTGTGCAACGATTAAATTAGCTATATTATCTTCTATTATCCCTGTCATAAAAATAATTCTTTCTTTTAGTAGTAAAGAAAATATATCATACACACGATCTCCTCGGATAGTTTGTTCTATTACCGTTGGTACTATTGCCATACTTCGACAACAATAAAGTGCTTTGAGATTATTTGCTGAATATTGCCATGGCATGCACTGTATCCTCCTTTGTTAGATATCTAATAAATAGAAGTATTATCGTAATCTTGATATAATACAATTCGTGGAAAATTTCAAATTAAATTTATAAGATCTGGTTTTTTATTAATTAAATAACTATGTTACAGTCTGTAATGACTTGTTATCTGTCAGATATTTATTATTATAATAAAAAATTTGTATATACATATATTGTTTCATTTCTATTGCAGTGTATATACAAATTTATTATCTACATTTTTTAAATGTATATTAGAACATGTAATCATAATGTATAAACTTGTTGAATGCAGTATCTTTTTTAAATTTTAATCGATTAAGAATAAAATAAATTGTTTTTAGCGTTAAAGAAGATCACAAATATGTTGCATAATTGTAATTTTGGTTTTAAATAATCGGTTTTTATGATAAATCAAGTTGATCTGATTTTTTAATTTAAGAATTGTCAATTCTTAAATTAAAAAATAATTAACATTAATATTTTAGATAATTTTATTGCATAATAATTTGGTTTCATACGATATCTGTTTTGGATTCTAAAATTAGATTTTATTAAAAGTTAAATGATTTTATTTTTAATTTTTATTGACACTGTGTGTTTTACTGATTTATTACTTTAAATGATTAAATATATATTATTAATATAGCAGGTAGTTTGATAGCACTAAAATGCTAGCACCATTTTTTGATATTTTATCTATATATTATGTTGTTGTATGGATTAGAATTTTTAATTTTATTCTTATATAATTCTAAAAAATTTAGAATTTTCATTCTTTAAAACGATAAGAAGAGCTGTATATTTTCATTAAATTTTATTAATAATATTCATGCAGAAACATTAATATTTGTATTAAAAGATGATTTTGTATATCATAAACTACGTTTATTAAATTACTTGTTTTGAATAATAAAACGTATGAGATTATAGTTTAGTTAAGTTTTTATTATAATTTTCTGGTAAATAATTACTTTATAATTTTAAAACGAAAAAATAATAATTTTTTAACATAAATCTTATACAAGCATATCTTTGAAAAAGGTACGCTCATTCGAGTGTGGTATTATGTTACATATAATGATATTTCAAAATAAGCATGGTAGTGTAGCTCGTTTTCATAAGTTTTTAATATTTTTTAAATAATTACGTGTGTATCTAATTTATTTGTATTAATTTTATAGATGAAATATAATCAGGAAAATATGAAATCGTGCAAAATTATAAACGCATATAATAAATCTATAATGTAATTATTAATTTCGTTAATCAATTTAAGTTATATAGCGTAGTAGTATTAGAATTAATTATATCTATCAATCCAAAATGTTTAAACGACCAATTTTAAATAACTGAATATTTAATTTTATTTATCTTATAGAAAGAAATTAATTTTGATTATAAACATATATAATTATAATTTCATGTTTATTAGGATATGACAAATACAGAATGCTTTTTAAGCATATATTAATTGATTTACATTAATAAAGGCTTGCGGTAAAATAGTCAATGTAGAAATTAAATATTTAATTACATTAAAATTTGTTGTATGAAATTCAGTGTATATAATATCAAAAAATATGTGTCTTGTTGCTTGCTGTATAGTTATATAGCAGTATTGAGTGGGTGTAATGATTTAGTGTTGTTATATCCTAAGGGGCAAATTGGGATAGAAGAACGTTCGTTAATATTGACCGCATGTGGATTAATGCTCATTATAGTTATTCCGGTAATTGGAATGACAATTTTTTTTACCGTAACATACAGAGCATCTAATATTAAAAATATAAAATATAATCCTAATTGGGTGAATTCCAGAAAAATCGAATGTGCGATATGGTTCGTACCCATTATAATTATTATTTTTTTAGGAGTGATAACTTGGGAATCGACTCATAAATTAGATCCTAAAAAACCTATTATATCTTCTGCTGTACAACCAATAATTATTGATGTCATATCATTAGATTGGAAATGGCTTTTTATTTACCCAAAACAAAATATAGCAGTTATTAATGAACTTGTTTTCCCAACATGCGTACCTATAAAGTTTAATGTTACTTCTAATTCAGTGATGAATTCTTTTTTTATTCCTCAATTAGGAGGGCAAATTTATGCAATGGCTGGAATGCATACAGAATTAAATTTAATAGCCAACGAAGTAGGACACTATAAAGGTATTTCATCAAATTTTAGCGGACAGGGATTTTCCAATATGAAATTTACTGTTTTTGTTACACAAACTGAAAAAGAGTTTGATCAATGGATACAAAAAGTGCAACAATCATCTTATCACATTAATAATATGTCAATTTATGAAGAGTTAGCTCAACCTAGCGAATATCATCCAATAATTTATTTTTCCAATGTACAATCTAACTTATTTTACAATGTGATTAATAAATTTAAACATCAAAAGAAAGAACATTTTTAATATTTAATTTTTAATGCCTTAATGTAAGAATGACATATTTTGAGCGATATTACAAATATGTAAGGATAATAAAGTAATGTTTGGAAAATTGACAACACACTCTATTCCATATGATGATCCAATTATTATGTCAACAATTGTTGTTATTCTTTTTATTGGAATAATACTTACTGGTAGTATTTCTTATTATAATAAGTGGCGATATATTTGGGATGAATGGATTACATCTGTAGATCATAAAAAAATTGGAATTATGTACATTGTAGTTGCATGTGTTATGTTTTTACGTGGTTTTGCTGATGCGATCATGATGAGAGCACAACAAGCTCTGTCTTCTTCTGGATTATATGAATTTCTTTCAGCTCATCACTATAATCAAGTAATTACTGCTCATGGTGTGATTATGATTATATTTATGGCTACGCCTTTTGTAATAGGATTAATGAATTTGATAGTTCCGTTACAAATTGGCGCACGAGATGTTGCATTTCCTTTTTTGAATTCTTTAAGTTTTTGGTTGTTTATGGTGGGTGTAATTTTGATAAATCTTTCTCTAGGGATCGGGGAATTTGCACAAACAGGATGGGCAGGCTATCCGCCGTTATCAAGTAAAGAGTACAGCCCTGGTGTTGGTGTTGATTATTGGATATGGAGTATACAAATTTCAGGAATAGGGACTACTTTAACTGGCATAAACTTTTTTACCACGATCTTGTACATGAGAGCTCCAGGATTGTCAATGATGAAAATGCCAGTATTTACTTGGACTGCATTGTGTACAAATACGTTAATTATTGCGGCTTTTCCGATTTTAACTGTTACTATTGCATTATTAACGTTGGATCGTTATCTGGGAACCCATTTTTTTACTAATGATTTGGGTGGAAATATGATGATGTATATTAATTTATTTTGGGCTTGGGGACATCCAGAAGTGTATATTTTAGTTTTACCTGTATTTGGTGTGTTTTCAGAAGTTGTTTCTACTTTTTCTCAAAAGAAATTATTCGGATATACTTCGTTGGTGTGGGCTACTATTGCTATTACCGTATTATCTTTTTGTGTATGGTTACATCATTTTTTTACCATGGGAGCAGGTGCCAATGTTAATGCATTTTTTGGTATCATGACTATGATAATTGCTATTCCTACTGGTGTGAAGATTTTTAATTGGTTATTTACTATGTATCGAGGAAAAATTATTTTTGCTTCTCCAATGTTATGGACTATTGGATTTATTATTACATTTTCTATAGGAGGAATGACCGGGGTATTATTAGCTGTACCTGGTGCTGATTTTGTATTACACAATAGTTTATTTTTAATCGCTCATTTTCATAACGTTATCATTGGGGGCGTATTGTTTGGTTGTTTTGCTGGAGCTACTTATTGGTTTCCTAAAGCTTTTGGGTATATTTTAAATGAACAATGGGGAAAAAGAGCTTTTTGGTTTTGGATCATTGGATTTTATGTAGCATTTATGCCGTTGTATATTTTAGGGTTTATGGGTATGACTCGTCGATTAAGTCAACATATCGATCCAATATTTTCATCAATGTTAATAACAGCGTCAATAGGTACTATATTAATTGGATTAGGCATCATGTGTCAATGTATCCAAATAATAGTCAGTATTTTAAATCGTGACAAGTATAAGGATTTAAATGGAAATCCATGGAATGGATCTACTTTAGAGTGGTCTGTGCTTTCTCCTCCGCCATTTTATAATTTTGCAATTATTCCTATAATAAATGATGATCGTGATGTGTGTTGGTATGTTCAAAATAATAAAAATATTAATTTTTATTCTGATCAATATAAATCAATACATATGCCTAAAAATACTTATTCTGGAATTTTAATATCTTTTTTTGGGTTATTATTTGGATTTGGCATGATTTGGTATATATGGTGGTTAGTTATTTTTAGTATATTTGGAATTATTGCAACCTGGATTATTCATACATTTAATGATAATACAGAGTATACTGTATCAGTAGACAAAATTAAAGAAGTTGAATATATACATAATGTATAAACACAATAATTTAAATAAAAAAACAATATTTGGTTTTTGGTTGTATATAATGAGTGATTGTATTTTATTTGCAAGCTTGTTCGCAATGTATGCAGTACTGTATAATAGCGTAGAAAGTTTTTATTCGGGTAAGGTATTTAAGTTACCTCTTATATTCGTAGAGACTTGTTGTTTGTTATTAAGTAGTTTTACTTATGGTAAGGTTATGATATATGCAGAAAAATTATATGTAAAACAAGTAAATATTTGGATGGGGATGACTTTTTTATTAGGCCTATTTTTTATTGGAATAGAAGCTTATGAATTTTTTCATTTAATTAAATCAGGATACAATCCACGTCAAAACGCATTTCTTTCTTCTTTTTTTACTTTAGTAGGAACCCATGGGCTACATGTAATGGCAGGACTTATTTGGATTGTAGTAATGATTGTACATGTTACATATCAGGGATTAACTAAAATTAATTATACACGATTGCAATGCTTGAGCTTATTTTGGCATTTTCTTGATATCGTTTGGATATGCGTATTTACTGAAGTGTATTTGATGGGAATGTTATAATTTATGAAAAATAGTTATACACATAATTCATATTTAATTGGGTTTATATTATCTGTAATTTTGACAATTATTCCGTTTTTTATGGTTGCATATGATATAACTAATAAAAAGATATTAGTGAACATCATTATATCGTGCGCAGTAATTCAGATTTTTGTTCATTTAATTTTCTTTTTGCATTTGGGAAACACATCTCATCAAGTATGGAATTTGATATCTTTGGTATTTACGGTGTTTATTGTTTTAATTCTTATATTCGGAAGTATATGGATTATGACTCATTTACATCATAATTTGATGATTTGAATAATCAGATAATTTTATTTTATGAAAAAATATTATTTACACTTAATAAAACCGAGGATTGTCATAGGAAATTTAATGTCGGTTATGGGGGGTTTTTTAATAGCATCACACGGTCATATGTATTATCTGTTGTTTATTAAAATGATTGTAGGGATGTCGTTAGTTATCGCTGCTAGTTGTGTATTAAATAACATTATTGATCGAGATATTGATTCGGTTATGGAAAGAACTAAAAACAGAGTATTAGTACAACATGGTACATTATTTTTAAATAAAAGTATATATTATGCAGTAATTTTAAGTATATTTGGTTTTTTATGTTTGAGTTGTACAAAAAATTTTTTAGTAGTATATCTAGGAGCGATAGGTTTACTTACATACGTCGGTATATATAGTTTATGGATGAAACGTAGATCTATTTATAGTGTAATAGTTGGAAGTATTGCAGGAGCAATGCCACCGGTAATTGGATATTGTACTGCTACACATCGATTTGATATAGGAGCCTTAATATTATTAATGATTTTTAGTTTATGGCAAATCCCACATTCTTATGCTATTGCCATCTTACGATTACATGATTATAAAGTAGCTCTAATTCCGACTGTTCCTATTAAAAAAGGGGTGAAGTTCACTAGGAATCATATAATTGCATGTATTATTGGATTTATGATAGCAACTATATTATTCACTATCATGGGGTATACTAGTTATATATTTTTAATAATAATTAGCATTATGAATTTATGGTGGTTATATATAGGATTCTATGGATATAGAATAATTAATGATGATAGTTTATGGGCAAAGAAAATGTTTCGATTATCTATTGTTGTTGTGGTATTTTTAAATTTGTTTTTATCTTTAGATCCTATTTTATTTCATATGTAAGTGATATGCATAAATCATATTTTAATATCACTTAGTGAAATTAATTACAACTATATCTGAAGTATCACTTTAAAAAATAGCTTGGAATTGTAATATTTGTAAATTGTTATATTAATATCCGTATGTATGGATATTAAAAAACTATATTAATTTGTACTTAGAATGTTTATATATTTCATGTTTTAATGACTAAAAAAGAATTACATATTATATTAGGATTGGGCATAATATTTGCGCTTCGTATGTCAGGCGTATTTATGGTTTTACCTGTCTTAACTCTTCATGTTACTTCTCTTACAGGAGTAAATGGATATTTAATAGGTATAGCTATTGGAATATATGGTTTAATGCAAATAATATTCCAATTACCATTTGGATTAATGTCTGATAGAATCGGACGTAAGTTTGTTATTATTGGGGGTTTGGTTTTGTTTGCTATTGGTAGTGAAATAGCAGCAATTACTGATAATATTTGGGGGCTTATTATTGGACGTGCACTACAAGGATCAGGGGCTATAGGCAGTTCATTGATAGCATTGTTATTAGAATCGATTCCAGAACAACATCATATAAAATCCATGGCTTCAATCGGAATAAGTTTTGGTATCACTTTTGCTATGTCTATGATTTTTGGTCCAGTAATTACAGATATGTTTGGATTAAACGGGTTATTTCACACTATTACTATATTAACTGTATTAGCTATAGTCTTTTCGTATATTGTAATAACACCAATTTCTATTTATCCTATAAAAAATAATGAAAATTTCTTTATTACGTTTAATAAAATTAAAAAAATATTTGTGCATTCTCAATTAGTAAAATTAAATTTTAGTATATTTTGCGTGCATACTATTTTAATACTAAATTTTATTGCTTTGCCTAAAGTGATAACAAATTTGGGATTTCCACTTGCAGTGCATTGGAAAATTTATAGTATTATTATGATTATATCTGCAATGACAGTATTTGCATGCTTTACATATTCTGAGGGTAAAAATTATACAGGAAAAATATTAATTATTTGTATGAACACTTTATTTTTATCTGAGTTCATTATGTTGATGAGTATGTGTCATTATCGAATGTTTTTGTGTGGTATGCAGTTATTTTTTATAGCATTTAATTTAATTGAAGCAATATTGCCTACTTTAATCAATAAAAACTCTCCAAAAAAATATAAAGGAACTACTATTAGTATTTATTCTATTGGACAATTTTTAGGGGTAGGATTCGGAGGAATTGTAGGTGGATTTTTATTAGAAATAAAAGGAATATGGTTGGTATTATTTTTTGCGTTAATTATATCAACGTTGTGTATTATGATGAGCTATATGTTACGATAATTTATTTCATACATTGTAAAAATTTTTATTTACATCTTAATAGTATTAAATATTGAAAGAAAACTTAGTTGTCCTTGCATAAAATTAAGGAATCAATAGTTATTATAAATACATATACTAAAATGTCTTTACGTAGTATGTTTGATATTTTTAATCAATTATAACGGGGTAATAATTATTAAGGTCGGTAAATTTTAATATTACGAAATCCTTGTTTGTATAGATACATTGCTTGTAAACGACTCATTATGCCGTGATCACAATATAGTGCATACGCTTTGTTTGGATCTAATTTAGAAAATTGATCGATTAATTTATAAAAAGGTATCTTTTTTATTTCTATATTATGTAAATGTAGGGGATTTTTTTTTTGTTCAGTTTCTGTGCGTATATCTAATATTATATCGTTGTGATTTAATATTTTTTTAGTTTCTACTTCAAATAAATGTTGATTGATTATCTGATCAGGAATATTTTGCACATCTATGATATAAGATTGAGATACTGCACGGTTTAATATGGTAAAATCAAAATTCTTTTCTTCAAGTTCGATGTGTTTTTTTGTAGTTTGTGCAGCTGATTTTTGAGATATTGTACCACAATATTCTGGAATAGATTTTGAAAATATTTCTGTTCCTATTTTTCGGGCTAAATTAATAATTTTTTCTTTGTCATAAGAAATTAAAGGTCGAAATATTATATGATTAGATACACTATCTATCAGCGCTAAATTACTCAAAGTTTGGCTAGATACCTGTCCTAATACTTCTCCTGTTATTAATGCAGGTATTTTCCATCGGTCAGCTATTAATGATGCAGAGCGTATCATCATACGTTTTAATACTATTCCTATTTGATTATCTTTTATTTTAGAAACGATTTCTTTAATGACTTCTGAAAAATCAATAGAAATAAATTTTATTTTATGAGAACTACTGAATTTTTTCCATAAATAATATATTATTCTAGATACTTCCATAGTATGGATAGGGGTTCCTAAATTAAAAAAACAATAGTTTACCTTACATCCACGTCGGATTAACATATAACTAGCAACCGCTGAATCAAATCCTCCTGAAATTAATGATATAAGTTCTTGTTGTGTCCCTATTGGTAATCCTCCTAACCCCTCAAAACGTTCGATAATTATAAAAAGTTGATTATTCTTAATTTCCAAATATATAATTTTTTCAGGTTTTATTAAATTGACTCTAGTATTATTTATGTGTTGACATAATTTTTTACCTAAATAATGTGCGACTTCCTGAGAAGTAAAATTATGTGTACCATGACGTTTAACTCGTACGCAAAAATCCTTTCCTGACAATGTCATATCACAGTTCAAACTAAGTATAATTTCCCTATAAATATCTTCTAAGGAACTAAATACACTCTCTCTAACTAATAAAAAATGATGAATACCAGGAATATTCATTAATATAGTACATATTTTTTGATTGTTATTAGATTTTATTTCAAGATAATCCCAATGACGTATAACTGATATTGATTCTTTATTTTTTTTTGAAATAGTCCTGATATTGGCAACAAGAATTTTTATAAAAAACATCCGTACAGCACGACTTTTTATTGTAATCTCTGGTGAAAATTTGATGATTATTTTCATATTAATGTTTTTGGTTTCTTAAAAAATACATGAGCATCAATACTTTATATTAAATCTATTATATTAAATTGAATATTAATCACCTTTAATATCATCTAATTATCTCTTGTATGGACACAAGAAGTCTAATGTATTATTTTATAGTTTGTTATAGTATTTATGCAAATGATATTTAAATTTGTTAAAATAGATCATAGTCATAATAACATATTAAATATTCTTATAATATATAATTATGTGTGAATGTAATTCAAGTAAGTATATATTAATCAGAGTTTAGTGTATAAAATTGAAATATTGTATTTATGTTTAATTTTTTGCCGAATTACATGATAGTCATAAACAAGTAGATGACGCTATCAAACACTATTTAGTTATATTTCTTAATCAGGAGATATCTATTCTTGCACAAGCAAAATGTTATAGTGTTTCATTGGGCGGAAAGCGATTACGTCCTTTTTTAAGAAAGTATCAAACAGTAAAATTAATAAGTATTAAATCGTCAAAACTTAATGCTCCAGCGGTGGCTATTAAATGTATGCATGCTTATTCTTTAATTCATGATGGTTCGCCTGCTATGAATAATGATAAATTACGAAGGGGATATTCGAGATGTCATATTAAATTTGGCATAGCTATTGCTGTTTTAGCGGGCATGCTCTATATACATTGGTTTTTACTATTCTTTTAAGAAGCACATATGCCAACAATTACAGACCAAGATCGTTTCAAAATGATTGCCACATTAGCGTCCGCCAGTGGCTCTAACGGAAATGTGTTTAGGACAGTCTTTAGGTTTAGTTAATAAAAATAATAAAAATATACCACCTACACAGTTAGAAATTATATACCAATATAAAATAGGATCGTTAATTCGAGCAGCAGTTCGTATTGAAATTTTATCGGCAGGAAATAAAAGTTATGACGTATTGGCGCCTCTAGAGTATTATGCTAAAACTATGCATAGGTTTAGATTTTCAAATGCAAGATGATATCATATGATGCTTTCGTTGAATGCATCATATGATAAAACGAAAGAAGGTCGCATACAAAGTATACAATTAAAACACAATAATACAAATACCTATTCAAAAGTATTTGGGTTAAATGCGGCCCGCTTTAAGGCTGAAGAATTATGTCGCGAATCATTAGCATCTTTAAAACATATTGCTAAATTAGGTTATAACACTAGTACTTTATCTGCATTTTCACGTTATATCATGAAACGTAGTGATTAATTTTTTCGAACATAATATATTACATATAATTTAATATGAACTGCAGCTTAAATAAATACTCCGTGTTAGGTTTAATTAACACTCCAAAAGAATTACGACGATTATCTGAAGATAATTTAATAAAATTATGCAATGAATTACGCCAATTTCTTTTAACTAGTGTTAGTAGATCTAGTGGACACTTCGCATCTGGATTAGGGACTATAGAACTTACTGTAGCATTACATTATATATATAATACTCCATTTGATTATTTAATCTGGGATGTTGGACATCAAGCATATCCACATAAGATCCTGACAGGACGTCGTGAGCTCATTTTTAGTATTAGGCGTAGGCATGGGTTACATCCATTTCCTTGTCGAGATGAAAGTGAGTATGATGTGTTGTCGGTAGGACATTCTTCTACTTCTATTAGCGCAGGATTAGGATTAGCAATCGCTGCAGAACGCGAAATGTTAGGACGTCGTACAGTATGTGTTATAGGAGATGGAGCAATAACTGCTGGTATGGCTTTTGAAGCAATGAATCATGCTGGATCTATTAAATCTGATTTATTGGTCATATTGAATGATAATGAAATGTCTATTTCAGAAAATGTGGGAGCGTTGAATAAGCATTATTCTTATATTTTTTCAAAAAAAATATGTTCTGATTTAAAATTAGATAGTAATAAAATATTATCTAATGGTTTTATGGCTAAAAAATTAATTGAGCATACGGATAACAAAATCAGTAATTTTGGCACGTCGAGTTCATTATTTACACAACTTGGTTTTAATTATATTGGACCTATCAATGGGCATAATGTATTAGAATTAGTACATACTTTAAGAAATATACGTAACATGAAAGGACCTCAATTTTTACATGTTATTACTAAAAAAGGTTTTGGATATAGACCTGCAGAAAAAGATCCTATTAAATGGCATGCAGTGCCAAAATTTGATCTTAAAATTGGATCATTACCTATAAAAAAGACTAAAGATATAACTTATTCTGAAATTTTTGGTGATTGGTTATGTCAAGTTGCAGCTCATGACAATAAAGTTATAGGGATTACACCTGCTATGAGAGAGGGTTCTGGAATGAATATATTTTCTCAAAAATATCCAAAACAGTATTTTGATGTGGCGATTGCTGAGCAGCATGCTGTAACATTTGCTGCTGGTTTAGCTATAGCAGGATATAAACCAGTTGTTGCTATTTATTCAACGTTTTTACAACGCGCATATGATCAAGTAATTCATGACGTGGCCATTCAAAGTTTGCCTATTTTATTTGCTGTGGATCGAGGCGGTATTGTTGGAGCAGATGGACAAACTCACCAAGGTGCTTTTGATTTATCGTATTTACGCTGTATCCCAAATATGATAATCATGGCTCCAAGTGACGCTTATGAATGCAAATTAATGTTATACACAGGATATTGCTATCCATATGGGCCTAGTGTTGTTCGTTATCCTAAAGGATATGCTGTTCCTGGTAATTCTGATTCGAAAAAATTATTTCCCCTTCCATTAAGTAAAGGTATAATACGTCGTCAAGGCAATCGTATTGCTATTCTTAATTTTGGCACTTTATTACGGTCGGCCTATAATGTTGCATCTGAATTAGATGCAACATTAGTAGATATGAGGTTTATTAAGCCATTAGATGAGATTTTGATAAAAACTCTTGCTAAAAATCATCAATTTTTAATAACTTTAGAGGAAAATGCAATAATAGGTGGAGCAGGAAGTGGTGTAAATGAGTTTATCATGAAAAATAAATTATTAATTCCGGTTTTAAATATTGGTTTGCCTGATTTTTTTATTCCTCAAGGTTCGCAATCAGAAATACTCTCTGAGCTTGGACTAGATAGTATAGGAATTTATAAAAAAATTATGGCATGGATGTATTAAATTATTATCGGTTGTGGTGTGATATTAATATATTATTAAATCGTAAATTAGTTTATAACATTATCGATACTTATTCTATAAAGAGCATCCTAATTATATAAATGCATCAGAGATAAAATAATACCAATAGATATGACACTTGCTAATATATCATCAATGATAATTCCGAATCCACCTTTTATTGTACGATCACACCAGGAAATTGGCCAAGGTTTTGTGATATCTAATATTCTGAATAATAAAAATGCAATAGTTATCCATAGCCAATTGTCTGTAGGGATTATAGTTAATATAGTCCACATACCAACGAATTCATCCCAAACGATTGATTTATGATCATGAATGCCAATTGTTTTAGTAGCTTGATCACAGAAAAATACTCCAAATCCTATTCCTGCGATCAGGAAAAAAAAATAAAATTGATACGGAAATAGATATATCGATGACCACCATATTGGTATTGCCAATAAAGATGCTACGGTTCCTACAGGTATGTAATCAATCGTTCCTACTCCAAAACCAGTAGCGAATAAATACCATATCTTAGATAATTTCATGTGACTTTATTATATTTAGCGGAAGGTATAAGTAAAAATATAAATTATTGTTTTATTAAAATTTATTTTGTATGAATATAAGTCTGCGCTGCAACTATTTTATCTAATACTCCATTTATAAACTTATGACTTTTTTCAGCTCCAAAAATTTTTACAAGTTCAATTGCTTCATTAATAGCAACTTTATATGGTATGTCATTACATTTTATCAGCTCGAACAATGCGATACGTAAAACTACATGTTCAATATATCCTAATTTTTCTAAATTTCGGGATAAATGCGGTATCATTAATTTATCTAGTTCTTCGGCACAGCGTATTACTCCAATATATAATTTATGAAAATAAGAAATATTGAAATTTTGGATATCTCGTTCTGTTATAATATAATTTTCTATTTCTTTAGCATTATTTTTAGATAATTGCCAAGAATACAATGCTTGTAACGCACATTCGCGCGCATGTCTTCGACTAATTGTTTTCACATAATTCCTTTTATAATCTTATATAAGTAAAACTATTTTTTAATTATTTGTAATATATTAATCATTTCTAAAACGGCTAAAGCAGCTTCTGATCCTTTATTATTAGCCTTGATACCTGAACGTTCTATAGCTTGGCTAATATTGTCTGTAGTAAGTAATCCAAATCCAATGGGCAGTGTATTTTTTATTGAAATATTGGACAAACCAGCACTACATTCTCTTGCAATTAATTCAAAATGTACAGTAAGTCCACGAATCACGGTTCCTAGAGCTATGATTCCATCATATTTGTAGCTAATAGCTAATGCTTGTACAATTAATGGCAATTCATAAGCTCCTGGAACCCATACTGTAGTTATGTTTTCATCTTTTATATGTCCGATTCTTTTTAAAATGTCTAAAGCGCCTTCAAGTAAATTATTATTAACGAAACGGTTACATCTAACTACAGCGATGGCAATTTTTGATTTGTTTGATGTAGTACTACCTTCAATGACATTCATAATAATCCTTACTATTTATCTATTATGTGAATTATATTATTTATGTTTGTGTATGGGATATATTGTAACACAAACATAAAAATAACTGATAAGTACAATATATTATATGTGTTTTGGTATTAATCTTAAACGAAGATCTGGTCCAATATTTTTGATATCAATTAATTTAAAAGACTTAATATCATGAAGACATTTAATATTCGGTAATACACACAAAGGTCGTGCATCAGATCCTAAAAATTTTATAGCTTGGTATAAAATAAGTTCATCTACTAATCCGATATTCAACAGTATTCCTGAAAAGGTAGCTCCTGCTTCTACCCAAATATTGTTGATTTCCCGATGCGCAAGATTTTGCATTAGTTCTATAAGATTTACGTAAGGACGGCCATAGTAATTAATTGATGGCAGTAATAGTTGTTCTACTGTTGGAGGCCAATCTCGGTGATCTTTTTTTAAACGAACAAGCAGAATTCTTCCTTCACATCGTATTATGCGATGTGAAGGAAGAATTCTATTTGAGCTATCAATAATTACTCGTAATGGTTGTCTAATCTCATTATGTGCATAAATACATTTAATCTCATCTGAAAAACACGACCAACGTACATTCAACTTTGGATTATCTGCTAAAACGGTACTAGCAGTAGAAAGAATGATATCACTTTCTGCGCGAAAATGCTGAACATCTTGGCGTGACTGAATAGATGTAATCCATTTACTTTCCCCAGAAGACATAGCAGTTCTACCATCTAAAGATGCAGCTAATTTTAATTTGATCCACGGGAATCCAGTACGTATACGTTTGATGAATCCTCGATTTATTGATTCTGCTTCAGATAACATAAGATTATTATATTCTACTTCAATGCCTGCTTGTTTTAGTAAACGCAATCCTCTGCCTCTAGAATAACAATGAGGATCTAGCATAGCTACTACGACACGTTTAATTCCTGCGTTAATTAGAGCAGAAGTACAGGGAGGAGTGCGTCCATAATGGCTACATGGTTCTAAAGTAACATAAGCAGTTGCTCCTTGTGATAAATTCCCAGCAACACGTAATGCATGTATTTCAGCATGTGCTTCTCCAGCTCGTATATGATATCCTTCTCCTACAATTTTATTATCGCGAACAATAACACACCCTACGTTAGGATTAGGCATTGTAGTAAAGCGACCTTTCCATGCCAATTGTAATGCTCGTGTTAAGTATGTTTTGTCATGCAGCATGATGGATCTGTCTTAGTATCCACAAGATTATAAAACTAAATGTAATTTTTTATATGAGTTTGATTGTATCAACAATAATTATTTATATTTGATACTATAAGAATACATTTATTTAAATCTTTTGATTACGTTATTACTCATGTTTAGCGAAAGTTGAAATTATAATTATGCATGTAGATAATTTATATGGTATATAGATTATTATAGACATAACTTTTTAAAATGTAATTATAGATTGATTGTAAGTTGTATTCTAAAAAACAATTACATATTTAGTTCGTCAACTAAAAAATATAAAATATATCAGTAGTACAACATTTCATTTGATTTGGAGTTGTTTTTTAATAAAATGATTACGTGTAGTTCCAAGTTTAAATGCTAACGTTGAAGCAATAAATATAGAAGACATTGTTCCAATAATAGAGCCAAGTAGTAAAGTTATTACAAATCCACGTAACATAGTTCCTCCGAAAATTAATAATATAAACAGTACTATAATAGTTGTAACTGAAGTGATAATGGTTCTATTTAGTACTTGACTTAACGATATATTAAAAATATCTATAGATTTTACTATAGATATGCGACGGAAATTTTCTCTAATTCTATCAAAAATAACAATTTTGTCATTGATAGAGTAGCCAATCGCTGACATTAGGGCAGCAATGATAGTTGAATCTATCTTTATGGCTATTAAAGATAAAGTACCTGAAATAATTATTATATCATATACTAAAGATACAACAACTCCAGTAGCTAATCTCCATTCAAAACGAAGCGTTATATATATTAAGATGCATATTAATGCTACTAATAAGGCTATTATTCCTGTATTTATTAATTGGTTATTAACACTTGGGCCAATCCAATTTGTTTGTTTAATAAAAAATTTTTGAGCAATGGTCTTTTCTAAAATATGTAAGATATTATTTATCGTATTTTGATTAATCTGATGTTTATTTGAATCCAACGGGACTCGTATTCCTATATTTTTAGGGGTACCAAAATGTTGTACTATAATTTTTTTAAATCCTGACTGCACTAAAATATTTTTAATGTTAATAGGATCTATATTTTTTTCTGAGATAATTTCAATTAATATACCTCCGGTAAAATCTAACCCCCAATTAAAGCCACGTACCACCATCGTGCAACATGAAATAAGAAATAAAGATATTGATAAAAAAAATATTACGCGTCTCCATGAGAGAAAATTATAAAATTTATAGTAAGTATCATTCATTTTAATAGATTAAATTAAAGTTATATCAACAATATAATATGTAATTTTAAAAATTCAATAAAATTAAATAGATAGTTTATTAACGTTTTTTTTTCCATAAACCAAATTAACAACAGCACGAGTACCAATAATAGATGTAAACATTGACGTCCCTACCCCAATAATTGTAGTAATAGCAAATCCTTTAATTGGTCCTGTTCCAATTAAATATAATATAATAGAGGTGATAATAGTTGTAATATTTGCATCTACAATGCTAGTAAATGCCTTACGATATCCTGTATGTATGGCATATTGCACCGGTCTACCTTGTCTTAATTCTTCTTTGATCCTTTCATTAATTAATACGTTTGCATCTACAGCTACAGATAAAGTCAATATGATCCCTGCTATGCTTGGCATAGTTAATACCATACCTGGAATTATAGACATTGTACTGATCATAAGTATTAGATTAGCAATGAGCGCAATGCTAGCAATTAATCCAAAATAATGATACCACAGTATCATAAAACATATAGAGGTTAACATGCCTAAAATACATGCAGTAAATCCCTGTATAATATTTTTTTTACCAAGCATAGGGCCGACAATTCTTTCTTCTTCAACATAAATAGGTGTTATTAGGGTTCCCATACGTAATAATAGTGACAAATGACGTGCTTCATTTAAATTATTGATTCCAACAATACGGAAACTATTACCTAATTGAGATTGAATAGTGGCAATATTGACAATTTTTTCATGTTTGATGAGAAGTGGATGACCTTTAGAGTCTTTTTCTCCGCTATCTTTATATTCTATAAATAAAGTAGCTATAGTTTTTCCAATATTATTTTTGGTAAAATTTGAAATTATAGTGCTACCTATTTTATTTAAGATAATATTTACTTGAGGACGGTTATATTCATCTAAACTAGTATTAGAATTTACAATATAATTTCCAGATAAAATTATTTGTTTATATAATGGTACTGAATAGCCATTATTAGTCAGTTTTATTTCAGAATCTTCTGGAATTAAATTATTATTCATTTCAAAATCACTTATTGATGAATTAACTAGTCGGAATTCTAGGCTTGCTGTTGTACTAAGTATTTTTTTAACTTTTTTAATATCTTGTATACCGGGTAATTCTATAATAATACGATCAGTTCCGTGACGTTGTACTAATGGCTCGGTAATACCTAATTGATGTATACGATGATATAAAATAGTAGAATTTTGTTGTACTGCATGTTCACAAATTTCATGTTTTTTCTTTTCAGAAAAAATAACATGTAACTTGTTGTCTTCTATTCTATGTATTATTAAATCATGATCTATTTTAGATAACGGTATAATTGCTTTATTTCTATCATTAGAATCTTGAAAAGTAATTTCAATTCCATGATTTTTAATTTTATACATTTTTATATAGGAAATTGTTTCTTCAGATAAGATAGTTTTTAAAGTATCAATATGTTGTTCTTGCAATTTTTTTAGCAAAATTTCTGTATTTACATGTATTACAAAATATATTCCCCCACGTAAATCTAATCCTAATTTTATAGGCTTAGCTTTTATTATAGACAACCAATACGGTGCTGATGGGGTAGTACAAAGAAATATTTGATATTTATTTATAAAAATAGTTGATAATTTTTGATAAGCTTTCAGTTGATCTTTTTCATGAAAAAATTGTATTAAAATTTTATTTGTTTGTAATGAAATGGATTTATTAGTGATTTCTTCGTTTTCTAGTATTTTTTTAATTTTTGATAATAAAATATTATCAAATGTTTGATGATTTTCTTCTGTAATATGTTGAGTAATATATATTGTAGGATTATTTCCATATAAACTAGGTAATGCATAAATTAGACCAGTAATGAATACTAGTATAACCGCAAGATATTTCCATAAAGAATAATGATTTAACACCAGTTTTTATCTCAAGGTACATAATATTAAGATAAGAATTATAACGCTTTCATCGTACCTTTAGGTAAAATGGCAGTAACACAATCGCGTTTAATCAATATTTCATTACCGCTAGTATCATTTTTTTCGTTAAGAATAATAAAAATATAACCTGTTTCTGTAATTTTAACTACACGACCTATTAGTCCTCCGTTGGTTAGAATCTCATCTCCTTTGGAGATAGAACTTAATAATTCTTTATGAATTTTATTACGTTTTTGTTGTGGTCTAAAAATCATAAAATAAAAAATTCCAGCAAATATTGCTAACATAATTGCTAAAGAATACGGGTTGCTCTGGGAATTAGAAGTGGTACTTGCCCAAGCAGTGTTGATAAATATATTCATGTATACTTCCTATGATATAAAATAGTTGTTTTATTGGTTTAATGTAAAAAATATTAAATTTTTAAATTAGTATTCAATATGATTGGCGCGCTGATAAAAGATATCAATAAAATTTTGTAATGATTTTATTTTTATAGCCTGGCGCAATCCCTCCATTAAATTCTGGTAATATCGTAAGTTATGAATGGTATTTAAACGTACACCAAGAATTTCTTTACAACGATCTAAATGATGTAAATACGAACGACTATAATATCGACAAGTATAGCAATCACAGTTTTTATCTATCGGAGACGTATCTTGTTTATATTGTGTATTACGAATTTTAATTATTCCATCAGAAACAAATAAATATCCATTACGAGCATTACGCGTGGGTATAACACAATCGAACATATCAATGCCTTGACGTACGGCTTCTATCAAGTCCTCTGGTTTACCAGCTCCCATCAAGTAACGTGGTTTATTTTTAGGAATCATTTTACATACGTGAGATAAAATACGATACATTTCTTTTTTCGGTTCGCCTACTGATAAGCCTCCTATTGCATATCCATCGAAACCGATATTTATTAATTCTTTTGTCGATATATCTCTTAAATGTTCATACATGCCGCCTTGAATAATAGCAAATAACATATTTGAATTATGTAATCTATCAAAACGCAAACGACTACGTTCAGCCCAGTGTAAAGATAGATCTACTGATTTTTTTATATAATCCCAAGTATTAGGATAAGATGAGCATTCGTCAAATATCATAACTATGTCAGATTGTAAATCGTGTTGAATTTCTATAGACTTTTCCGGAGTTAAAAACACGCGATGCCCATCGATTGGGCTCTTAAAGTATACTCCTTCTTTTGTAATTATGCGCGTTTTACTTAAACTAAATACTTGAAATCCTCCTGAATCTGTAATTATAGGGCCCATCCAGCTCATAAATTTATGTAAATTACCATGTAATTTTATAACATTTAAACCAGGACGTAACCACAAATGAAAAGTGTTACTTAAAATAATTTGTGTTCCACTTGCTTTAATTTCTTCCGAAGTTAGTGTTTTTATAGATCCATAGGTTCCTACTGGCATGAAGGCAGGCGTATCTACTATTCCTCGGCTACAAATAAGTCTACCAAGTCGAGCGCAGCCATCTGTTTGTAATAATTGAAATGTCATAATTTTTATCCTAATTAAACAAATATTTATCAATCAAATACAAATATGGCAGTAAGTGTCTATAAACTTGGATAAGTTATTATGTATCTACATTTAGATATATTATAAATAAAATGCATTGTTTTGTATAATTATGTACTTATTGTTTGTATAATATAGCGCATGGGTTTTTAATAAACATATGATGATAGTTTTTATTTCTTGGTATGATAGTTATTAATTTTAATAAATACAATCGTTTAAATATATCATTAAAGAGTAAAAATTAATAATCATGTTACATATGATACATATTGATGTAGTATTCGGTTTCTTTATGTTAGTTAATTTATATCAATTATTTAATACATATATTTTATTTTAATGTAATATTAACTATATCGGTTATGAATATCTGTATATGTTTATTATATCGGTCCAGTGTTATCTGGATAATTTGTATTAATTAATAAAATAAGATGATTTATATAAGGTTTATGAGACTATTTTCATATTATTGTGTTATTTGGTCAATAAAAAATTATCAGAAATCTCACTTGATTATTGAAATGATCATTAAAACTTAGGTTAAATGTTATAACTTTTAATATGTTATGTATTATAATTTGTTTTGTTTATGTATTAAGATGCGATTAGATAGACGCTCAGTTAGTTAGTATTGTTTGATATTATATGTGTAATTATTAATTATCGTTATTAATAAATAAACTTTATAAAATATTTTATAAAGATTATTAAGTCTATATCTGCTATTTTAACGTGTATATTCTTATTGTTGAATGGTATTAAATTATATAGACATCAATTTTATTAATTGAAGGATCATATATAATTAATGTTGCCACAAAATATTAATTTTTCTCTATTATATATTATATAATTTAACTAGCACTATTTTAATCTTATTAAATATTAAATTATTCTAATGCCAATTTTAAGGAGACTTAACCCATATAATGTGACTATTAGGTAATGATCCTCTTAATACAGTTATAATTAATTAAATTTTTGTTTACATGTAGATGTTTAATAATTGAGTGTATACTCAACTTAAATAAAAGTCCGAATTTTTTCATAAAATTTCACTAAAACATTTGTTTTTAGTGAAAAATTTTAATAAGTTTGTCATGAAGTAATTTAATATATAAATAATTAATGGATATTATATGTATATATAGATAGCATAGTATATGAAAAATCGTTATTTTAATAGCAAGAAATAAATTTATTTTTAAACTATATAATATATAGTTAATGATATCTATGTTATCTATATGATAATCTGATAAATAATTTATTGTAAAATAATTAAAATTAGCAGAAATTATATTTTTAAAAGAATAGTAATTTTATTTTAATAATATTCCTTTGATATTATTTGCATAGGAATAGGTTAAACGATACAATAAAATATTGATTATTAGTGTGAAATTAATTCATATATTTAATATATTAATATCTTAATAGAGGTTAAGAGGTCAATATGGTATTGGTTAGTCGTTGTGCCCCAGATTTCACTTCTTCTGCAGTATTAGGAAATGGTGAAATTGTAGATAATTTTAGTTTATTAAATTATATTGATAAAAAGGAAGCAATAGTGTTTTTTTGGCCTATGGATTTTACTTTTGTTTGTCCATCAGAGTTGATTGCTTGCAATAAACGTTATGTTGAGTTTAAGAAACGAAATGTAGAAGTTATTGGAGTATCTATAGATTCAGTTTTCGTGCATAGTGCATGGAGAAAAATCCCTGTAAGTCAGGGAGGAATTGGAGCTTTGCAGTATGCTATGGTTTCTGATGTAAAACATGAAATTATAAAAAAATACGGTATTGAACATTTAGATAAAGGAATCGCTTTACGTGCTTCTTTCCTAATAGATAAATTAGGAGTGATACGACATCAGGTGGTGAATGATTTACCATTTGGTAGGAATTTTGACGAGATGATTCGTATGGTAGATGCATTACAGTTCCATGAGATTCATGGTCTTTTATGTCCTGCTCAATGGAATAAAGATAAAGAGGGATTAGAAGCATCTCAGAAGGGAACGATGAATTATCTAATTAATAATTTTTCTCAATTATAAAATAGAATGTTCAATACATAGAAATAATAGACTAATACACACGGTATTAGTTTTGGTGTGATTATATAATGTATGCCGATATAGCTCATATAAAAGGTAGAGCAGCGCATTCGTAATGCGAAGGATATAGGTTCAAATCCTATTGTCGGCATACATTATAATAATTTAGTTTAAACTTACTAGTTTAGTTTTTAAAGTTTGGAATATGACTTATATTAAACGGTTTTTATTTTATCGCACAAATTATGAACGAATCTTTTTGTATGTATATTGTAAATTAATGTTGACTTTTGGTTCTTTTTAAGAAGAAGATGTCATTTCCTTTTCTATTATAAGAATAAGCAAATGAATAATTTTAATATGAATCTCTTGAATATGATCAAAATAACTTAAGTATGGCACACAGATCTCTATGTCTACAGAATTAGATAATTTGTTTTCTTTTTTTTCCCCAGTCAAAAAGATTGTTTTCATGTTTTGTTTATGAGCTGCTTCTATAGCATACAATATATTAGTCGATTCACCAGAAGTAGAAATGGCAAATAATAAATCATTTTCATTTCCGATGGATTCGACATAGCGTGAGAATACATATTCAAAGCCAAAATCGTTGCTGACACATGATAAATATGACGGATCAGAAATCGCTATAGCGGCATAGCCTGCGCGATTATTTCTATAACGTCCGGTTAGTTCTTCTGAAAAGTGCATAGCATTACAGTGTGAACCACCATTCCCGCAGGATAATACTTTTCCTCCTGTTTTAAAAGTATTAGCGATAAGTTTTGCAGAAGATTCTACTGTATGAATATTATGTTTTTTATGAGTGAAAAGCTTCATCATTTTTATGGTTTCATTAAATTCGTTACGAATTAAATCGTGATACATAATAACTCCTAAAAATAAGAATATATATGGAATATACATAATATCATAATTATGATGAATTACATTATATCGCATATAATAATTAGACATATGAATTTCTTTAACTGTTATTAATAACAAATTTATTTATTTAAGTTATGTAATTTGTTTGAAATATAGTTAAACAATTTATTATTTCTTACAGTATTATCGCTGCCGCCATATACAGGTTTTATTTATTTGTTGTATACGATCTAAATATTCTTCATGAGCTAACTTTTCTTGTTTATCAGCATAAATAATTTTTAATGATGTTGTTGGGTTAGCGTTAATATATTTTCTGTTGTTATCTAATTGCGTTATATTATTAATTTTGTTATTTGATATATTTGTTGTTTTCATAAATTTTATGCTTGTTTGTCCTCCGCTCATTAATAAAAATACATTAGCTAAAAGTCGTGCATCGATTAATGCGCTATGTAAGTTTCGTCGTTTATCGTTATTAATGGAATAGCGTTCACATAATGCATCTAAATTGTTACGTTGTCCTGGAAATTTTTTTCGAGCCAATTTTAGACTATCAATTATAGTGCAATAAGATTCTATTTTTTTTTGGTTTTTATTATACATCTGTAACTCTTGATTAAGAAAACCTAAATCGAATGAAGCATTGTGAATGATTAATTCACTATTGCGAATAAACATTAAAAATTCATTTTTTATTTCTGAAAAAGTTGGTTTATCTTTTAAAAATTGATTACTAATTCCGTGTATTTGAAAAGCTTCAATATCAACTACACGATTTGGTTTGAGGTACACATGAAATTTATTATCAGTTAAATGACGATCAATTATTTCTACTGCCCCGATTTCAATAATTCTATGACCTTCATAATGAAGACCAAATTTATTCATGCCAGTGGTTTCGGTATCTAGAACAATTTGTCGTATAATATTAGTGTTCATAGTTTTTCTTATTTCTGTCACACTAGTTTAATTTATAATTAACATTATAATATCTTATATATGTATAAAAAAATAGAAATTTTCACTGATGGATCATGTCTAGGTAATCCAGGCCCAGGTGGTTGTGCTGCTATATTACGATATAAGCAATATAGGAAAGAATTTAGTATTGGATATCGTTTAACTACTAATAATCGTATGGAATTAATGGCAGCTATTATTGCATTAGAATCACTCAAAAATTCATGTCAAATTATTCTAAATACTGATAGTCAATATTTATTGCATGGGATTACTCAATGGATTCATATATGGAAAAAGCATCATTGGAAAACTGCTGAAGAAAAATTAGTAAAAAATATTGATTTATGGCAACGTTTAGATATAGCGACACAACCACATTCTATTATCCAATGGAATTGGTTGAAAAGTCATACTGGTCATCCAGATAATGAACGATGTGATCAATTAGCTCGATTAGCCGCCAAGTATCCTTTACATGAAGATTTTTATCAATGATAACAATATTAATGTGGTAATTATTTTTACTTAAATAAACATATATTTTGATCATCAATAAAAAATTAATAAATATTAAAATTTATTTTTTATAAAAATTTTTTATAAATTATATTATATATATTATTTTCTACTTTTTAGTGGCATGATGTATTTAAAAATAATTATTGAATCTTTTTGATGGATTGTATTTATATTTGAAAAATTTAATCCAAAATACTAAAGATAATAAATTTTATATACTGTGTGTTGCTAAAAAATCTTAAAATATTTGGTTATAATTTATTAAGTAACTATAATTAATTATGAAAATCATTAGAGTTCCGGCATTAAATACTAATTATATTTGGATTCTATATAATCACAGAAATGAATGCATACTTGTTGATCCTGGAGAAGCGATAGAAGTATTAAAAATTTTAAGAAAATTTCAGCTTATACTACGGGCAATTTTATTAACTCATAATCATGCCGATCATTTCAATGGAGTGAGTACATTAATGCAATATTTTCCAAAAACAGTTGTTTATGGCCCTGAAGAAATTGAAAATAATAATATTCATGTTTTAGTATCAGAAGGGGATAATTTTGTGTTATTACAGAAAAAATTTAGAGTATTTCATTTTCCTGGACATACGTTAGGACACATTGGGTTTTACAGTGCACCTTGGTTATTTTGTGGCGATACTGTATTTTCTGCGGGTTGTGGTACATTTTGCGCAGCGCTTGCGCAACAGATGTATGAGTCTTTTATAAAAATTAGGCATTTTCCTTGTAATACTTTGATTTTTAGTGGACATGAATATACTTTACTTAATGTTAATTTTGCTGTTTCTATCTTACCTCACGATCAGTTTATTATTAATTATCGTAATAAGGTGATTAAATTACGTGAAGATAATAAATCTACTGTACCAACAATGGTAGGTTTAGAATTAAAAGTTAATCCTTTCTTTCGTTGTAATGATGTAGATATAAAAAAATCACTGAATTTGTCGTCTGATATCAAAGAAAATTGGCAAGCTTTTCATGAGTTACGTAAAAAAAAAGATTTGTTCTAATCTAATTTCGTCCCAGTATTTTAATAATTATTAACGAATAATTATTAAAATACTGGGACGAAACTTCTATCGATGATTATTATCATAATTAATTTTTAGTAATATTTTATAGAAGATTTAAATCATTTTCATAAAATATAACATAATAACTAAAGCATATCGTTATTATATATGATAACGTCTATACTTAAATGCAAAATTTTTTATTAAGACATAAAATATCTATGTTTTACTCCAATTTTATTGATTGGTAGATCAAGCTTTTCAATAAAAACAATTTTAATTTTTTATTTTTGTACTATTTCTGTAATTTTTGATAACTATAACTATGTTGACTGAAGCGCGTCAATCTACTTGGCAGCCCCCTACTCTCGCATAGGGAAACCCCACACTACCATTGGTACTACGACATTTCACTTCTGAGTTCGGAATGGAATCAGGTGGTACTATCGCGCTAACGCCGCCAAGTTAATTTAAAAACGTATACCATCTATTTATATAAAAATAGATTCTTTAATAACTTTCACGCAACATTGTATATTATTTTAAAATGTTTACAAAGTAAAATATATTTAAATTCATAAATTTTATCCTATAAGAATAAGTCTTAATGGTTAAGAATTTTATGTTCATTTTATTCCTAATAAAAAATTAAATAATTACATATAAAGGGTAGATCTTAAATGATTTAATATAGAGCCAACAGAAGGAAGTAGGTTATGCCATAATAAAAATGCATGAGCCGCTTGTTCTGCTAACATACCTAATCCATCTGAACAGTAGTTTGATCCATGGTTTTTACACCATTTTATAAATGATGTATCTTGTTTTTGGTAAAATAGATCGTAACATTTAGTTGAAGGAGTGATAATAGAGGGCGGTATTTTTGGAATAGTATTAATCATACTGCTAGTTGTAGCATTAATAATTAAACTATATTTATTAACATTATAGCTTAATTCACATAAAGGCATACATGATACATTTTTATATCCTATTTCATGGCAATAAGATACCAATTTTTGGGCTGTATGAAATGTTCTGTTGACTATATATACGTAACATTCTGTTACTGTAGTTAATAATGCTAGAAGAATTCCTTTTGCAGCTCCTCCAGCACCAATTAATAAAATATTTATTTTTATGGGTTTATCGTGAGATGTTGTTACAGTGATACAATTGTTGTTATTTATCCAAGTAAGACGTTTTAAATCGCTAATAAATCCTATACCATCGGTATTATCTCCTAGTAAAATGTCATTTTTTAGTTTTTTAATTGTATTAACTGAACGGGCTAAAACAGCCCGTTCAGTTAATTGATGACATATAAGGTATGCATGCTCTTTAAATGGAGTGGTAATATTTGCACCTAATCCACCTAATTGGAAGAAATTATATAATAGATTCTCAAAGTTATTTTGTGATACTAATTTTAAATCATATTCTTTTTTCATCCCGATTTCATTTGCAAATAATGCGTAAATTTCTGCTGATTTACTATGTTTAATTGGGTTACCAAAAACAGCAAAGGCACTCATTTATGTATTCTCCTCAGTAACAGAAATCATTCACGAATTAATTTATCAGTTACAATATCTCTAATTTCTGAAGGATTCGGTCTTCCAAGTACGTTTTCATGCATTATAGGTATATCATATCCAAATTGCTGATATATCTCTGCGATAGTACGTGCAGGAGGTTGTCCAGATAGATTTGCACTAGTAGATACCAAAGGTTTTCCAAAGGCTATGCAAAGACGTTGAATGGGTTCAAAATTACTGATTCGTACCGCTAAGGAAGCATACTGGCCTGTTAACCAATATGGGCTATCTACTTTTGCTGGAAACACCCACGTCGTCGGTTTAGCATGAATAGAAAATCCTCGAGATCGTTGTTTTACGTTTAAGTAGCTATCATCAATATATTTCAATAATTGTGTGTAATGCGCAGCAATTAAAATTAAACCTTTTTTCCATGATCTATTTTTTATTTTCAATAAAGTACGTATTGCATGTTCATTATCTGGGTCACATCCTAATCCAAAGACAGATTCTGTTGGATAAACTATCACCCTACCCCGCTTTAGTTGCACCAATAAATCTTTTATATTCGATGAAGACAAAATGCGTATCATAGATTACCAGTTAATAAACTAACATATAATATTCCTTGATTTGAATTGCTATTTATAAAATATTTTAAAGTTATCTATTAATTAATCTTCTTAAGTTTAAATATAAAATTATAATATTTCAAGTTCTGATATCTTAATATGTTTTATATTATATAGACATGATTTGATGTTTTTATTATATTTTGTATTACAGTATGCTCAAACATTCAATATATATAGTTTTATATACAGTTGCATATGTACTGAATTATTTAACTACACTTGAATTTCAGTAGTTAAGTATTTATAAAATTTAGTTACAATCAATCAATTTTTGAATATATGATACAAATAAATATTTTACATTTATTGTTATGAAATATATCTATAATTTGTTAGATCATATACAATTTACTCAAAATTTAACTTTAATAGTTTTTATTTATGTCGATATTAGAAATATTGCGTTATCCTGATACACGTCTCAGAAAAATTGCTGATCCTGTTATTGCAGTTTCTAATGATACTAGGAAAATTATACATGATATGTTTGATACGATGTATTTTAATAAAGGCATTGGTTTAGCTGCAACACAAGTTGATATTCAACAACAAATTATTGTTATTGACTTATGCATGAAAAATAAGCAACGATTAGTTTTCATTAATCCTAATATTATAAAAAGAACAGGAATTATTAGTATGACTGAAAGTTGTTTGTCAATTCCTCAAATACATGAAATCATTTCGCGTTCAGAAAATATAACAGTTCGGTCATTAGATCAAAATGGTAATAAATTTGAGATAGAAGCGAATAATTTATTAGCAATTTGCATTCAACATGAAATAGATCATTTGTGTGGCAAGCTCTTTATTGATTATTTATCTCCATTAAAAATTAAAAGAATTTGTAAAAAAATGAAAAAATTATCTTGATTAAATATTAAAAGGTGTTTATTTTATTTTTTAGTGTATTGTATATTATGGGGCATATGAAATCATTACGCATTGCTTTTTTTGGAACTACAAATTTTGCGGTCCAGCACTTACACGCGTTAGTTTATTTTTCTATACATCAAATAATAGCGATTTTTACCCAAGAAATACAAGTATCGAAACGTAAATCCTTTTCATCTTTGCATGATATAGCAAAAAAGCATGGTATATCGTTATTTCAATCTAGTTTTTTATCTATTTCCGAAATTATTCATATTGTTAAAAAACTTAATGTAGATTTAATAGTAGTTGTATCTTATGGTTTAATTTTACCGAAAGAAATATTAGGTATACCGCGATTAGGGTGCATCAACGTGCATGGTTCGTTATTACCTCGTTGGCGTGGTCCAGCTCCGATTCAACGTGCATTGCAATATGGTGATGATATCACAGGAATAACTATTATACGAATGGATTTGGGTATCGACACTGGGGATATTTTTCATATTATGCCTTGTAATATTTTAGCAAAAGATACTAGTTATACTCTTTCTAACAGATTAGCAAAAATGGGATCTACCATGTTACTACAAGTGTTAGATCAGATTGTTTCGGGAACATATACGCTAATATCTCAAGATGCAACCTGTGCTGCATCTACTACATATGCGCATAAATTAACTAAACAGGAAGCACGTATCGATTGGAAATTATCAGCAATTCAAATAGAACGATGTGTTCGTGCTTTTAATCCATGGCCAATCAGTTATTTTTTAGTAAGAAATTGTCGTGTTAGAGTATGGGACTCTGAGGTAAGTAATCGAAATACGGTGGGTTGTCGTCATCAGTTGTTATCATATCCTGGTACTATATTATCAATTAATCCATATGGTATTCATGTTGTTACTGGTTCCGGAGTATTAATACTTACTATGTTACAAATTGCAGGTAAAAAAAGAGTGTTGATACGTGATATCCTCAATGCATATAAAACATGGTTTATGCCTAACTCCATACTAGAATAAAATAAAATAAATTATATGGATTAATAGTTTTTATATTATGTAGGTGAAAATTATTTGTTTTTAATTATTATTTTCCATTTTCTGTTATTTTAGACCGTTCCACTAGCTCGATGTATGCCATTGGCGCATTGTCTCCTTTACGTGATCCACATTTTAATACACGAGTATATCCTCCAGGACGATTAAAAAAATGTGGACTGATTTGTGTAAATAATTTTGCAACAATATTATTATTTCTGATTTTAGAAAAAACTAAACGCCGATTTGCAACTGTATCTATTTTACTACATGTAATTAACGGTTCAATAATGCGACGTAGCGCCTTGGCTTTAGACAAAGTAGTTTTTATAATTTGGTAGGTTACTAATGAAATAACCATATTGCGAAACATAGCCTTACGATGAGCACTAGTTTTATTTAATTTAGAACCGCTTTTTCGATGATGCATATACTTCACCTCTATCATATTAAAATAATAAATTGTAAATGTTATTAACTATCTAAAATATTTGTAGGAGGCCAGTTTTCCAGATGCATTCCTAAGGATAATCCACGAGCAGCTAATACATCTTTTATTTCTGTTAATGATTTTTTTCCTAAATTGGGAGTTTTTAATAGCTCCACTTCTGTCCGTTGTACTAAATCACCAATATAATGAATAGATTCTGCTTTTAAACAATTAGCAGAACGTACGGTTAATTCTAAATCATCAACAAGACGTAGTAAAATTGGATCGAATTCCGGTTTTTCTTCTTTGTGTTCTGGTTGATGTATATCTCGTAAATCAATAAAAGCTGCGAGTTGTTCAGATAAAATTGTCGCTGCACGCCTAATTGCTTCTTCAGGTTCTATAGTGCCATTAGTTTCTATATCAATGATTAGTTTATCTAAATCTGTACGTTGCTCAACACGAGCAGCTTCTACATTGTAAGAAATTCTTTCTACTGGACTATAACACGCGTCTAGTAATAATCGACCAATTGGTAAGATATCTGACTCAGGATTAAATCTAGAAGCAGCTGGAACGTAACCTCTTCCACGTTGTACTTTTATACGCATATTAATAGATGTATTTTTATCGGTTATATGACATATAACATGACTTGGCACAATAATCTTCACATTATTAGTATCATATGTAATATCGTTTGCAATTACAGGGCCGATACCAGATTTATTTAGAGTCAAAGTAATGTGATCTTTTCCTTCAACTCTAATAGCTAATTTTTTTAGATTAAGTAAAATTTCTAAAATGTCTTCTTGTATACCTTCTTTTGTGCTATACTCGTGTAATACCCCGTCGATTTCAACTTCTGTTATTGCATATCCAGGCATTGAGGAAAGTAAAATACGACGTAGGGCGTTTCCTAAAGTATGACCAAATCCTCGTTCTAATGGTTCTAGAGTAACTTTAGAGTGAGTTTTAGTAATTTGTTCAATTTCTACTAAACGAGGTTTCAAAAATTCTATTGCAGAGTTCTGCATTACTGCCTCTCTTTTATTATCTTACAAGTTTTGTTTATTTTGAATATAATTCCACAATTAGATGTTCATCAATATTTGCAGATAGCTCGTTGCGTTCCGGATAACGTTTAAATATGCCTTGTAATTTAACAGGATCAACTTCAATCCATGCTAATTTTTCTCGTTGTTGTTCAGCGAGTTCTAAAGCACCACGAATTCTAGATTGATTATGTGATTTCTTACGTATCTTAATAATTGTATTAGGCATAACTTGATATGAAGCTATATTAACAATATGGTCGTTCACCATAATGGATTTATGGCTTACTAATTGACGAGCTTCTGCACGTGTTGCTCCAAATCCCATACGATATATGACATTATCTAATCTACTTTCTAATAATTTTAGCAAATTTTCACCGGTATTTCCTTTAATACGTGTAGCTTTTTTATAATAATTAGAGAATTGACGCTCTAAAATACCATATATACGTCTAACTTTTTGTTTTTCTCGTAACTGTATTCCATAATCTGAAAAACGAGATTTACGGATATTATGTTGTCCTGGGGGTTGTTCAGGTTTACATTTAGAATCAATTGGACGAATTCCCGATTTTAAAAAAAGGTCTGTTCCTTCACGACGACTGAGTTTAAGTTTAGGTCCTAAATATTTTGCCATATACTTGATTTCCTTGAAAATAATATTAGTTTATTTTTTAGACACGGCGTTTTTTGGAAGGACGGCAACCATTATGAGGGATTGGAGTAACATCAGTGATACTAATGATATTGAACCCTGATGCGTTTAATGCTCGTACTGCAGATTCACGTCCTGGTCCAGGCCCTTTAATCATAACTTCTAAATTTTTTACTCCATATTCTTGAACTATTTCAGCACACCGTTCTGCTGCAATTTGTGCAGCGAACGGTGTGGATTTGCGAGATCCACGAAAACCAGAGCCTCCAGCTGTAGTCCATCCTAGAGTATTACCTTGTTTATCACTAATGGTGATTATAGTATTATTAAAGGATGCATGTATGTGTGCTATGCCGTCTAAAATTTGTTTTTTGAGTCGTCTGCGCGCTCTAAGATTGGATGATTTAATCATTTTGTGTGTGTATATATTTTTATTAAATGTACTTAAGTTATTTGTTTATTAATTTTCGAGGACCCTTACGGGTTCTTGCGTTTGTTCTAGTTCTTTGACCTCGTACTGGTAAATTGCGACGATGTCGTAATCCACGATAAGTACCAAGATCGATTAAACGTTTAACATTTAAAGTAACTTCTCGGCGTAAATCTCCTTCTACAATATATTTGCCTACTGCATCACGTAATTTATCTATATGAATTTCAGATAATTTACAAAGTTGTACATGTCCATTTATTCCTGTATTTGAACAAATTAATCGAGCACGAGATTTACCAATTCCATAAATGGACATTAAAGCAATAACGGTGTGTTTGCGGTCAGGAATATTTACACCTGCTATACGTACCACTATTTATACTCCTAAAATTGATATTAATAAAAATTATCCTTGTCGTTGTTTGTGTTTTGGATCTACACGACAAACTATTCGAACAGTATTATTTCTTTTTACAATTTCACAATGACGACATAGCTTTTTAACTGATGCACGTACTTTCATAATTTTTCCTATATAAAGTTTAGTGATTAAAATTTTTCAGATTTGCTTTTTTTAATACGGATTCATACTGACTGGACATCATTAAAGTCTGTATTTGAACCATAAAATCCATAATAACTACAACTACAATCAGTAAAGATGTTCCTCCAAAATAAAAAGGCACTCTCATAGCAATTCTCATAAATTCTGGTACTAAACAAATAAATGTAACATATATCGCCCCGATGAAAGTTAAACGAATCATAATTTTATTGATGTATTTTGCAGTTTGTTCTCCTGGTCTAATCCCAGGAACGAATGCTCCAGATTTTTTTAGATTTTCGGCTGTTTCACGCGGGTTAAATACTAAAGATGTGTAAAAAAAACAAAAAAACATAATAGCTGCTGCATAAAGTAAAATATATAATGGTTGACCTGGTTGTAGATACAAAGAAATTATAGTTAACCATTGCCAATTGGTGCTACTGCCAAACCAAGAAGCAACGGTTCCTGGAAACAAAATTACACTGGAAGCAAAAATAGCAGGAATAACACCAGCCATATTTACTTTAAGCGGTAAATGTGTGTTTTGAGCGGCATAAATACGACGACCTTGCTGACGTTGAGCATAATGTACTAAAATGCGACGTTGTCCTCTTTCTATAAATACAACGAAAAAAGTAATACTACATATTAAACAGATAACTAAAATTAATATGAAAAAATGTAATTCATTTTGTCTTACTTGTTCTATGGTATGACCTATAGCGAGTGGTAATCCAGCGATTATTCCTGAAAAAATAATAACTGAAATGCCATTACCTATTCCTTTGTTAGTAATTTGATCCCCCAACCACATTAAAAAAACAGTACCACAAACAAGACTAATAATCGCTATACAATAAAAAGAGAATCCTGGATTAATCACTAATCCAGATACACTAGGCAAACTAGTAACAATACCTACTGACTGTAATATTCCTAGTATTAAAGTACCATAGCGAATATATTGGTTAATTAGTTTTCTTCCACTTTCTCCTTCTTTTTTAATTTCTATCAAAGTAGGATGTACCGCGGTTAATAGTTGCACAATAATTGAAGATGAAATATATGGCATGATTCCTAAACTAAAAATAGAAGCACGACTTAAGGATCCTCCAGAAAACATATTGAACATTTCAATAATAGTGCCTTGTTGTTGTTCGATAATTTTTTCTAAAACAATTAAATCTACTCCTGGAATTGGAATGAACGATCCTATACGAAAAATAATTAAAGCAACAATCACAAATATAATTCTTCGTTTCAATTCATGTAATCCGCCTTGTACACTTTTAAAAGTAGATTTAGGTTGCCGTTTTTTAGTAACTATCATCATTAATTTTTTAAATTACCCCTTTTTATTTGTCCGCCTACAGATTCAATGGCAATTCGTGCGCCTTTGCTAATGCGCAAACTACTATGTAGAATAATAGGATGTGTAATTTCTCCAGACATGATAATTTTAACAAACTTAATTTTTTTCTTAATAATATTATGTGCTTTTAAAACATTCATATCTATTATTTTATTTGGAATGCAGGATAAATCAGATAATCTGATTTCTTGGGTAACCATAGCTTTACGAGACGTAAAGCCAAATTTCGGTAATCTACGATATAAAGGGGTTTGTCCGCCTTCAAACCCAAGACGTATTTTACTTCCAGAACGAGATTTTTGTCCTTTGTGTCCACGTCCTCCTGTCTTACCTAATCCAGACCCTATACCTCTGCCTACTCGTTTACTTAAACGTTTAGATCCTTTAGACGGAGAAATAGTGTTAAGATACATGATTTATTCCTCCACTTTAATCATGTAAGCAATTAAATTAATCATACCACGAATGGAAGGTGTATCAACCGTTTCAACAGTATTTCTGATATGGGATAATCCCAAACCACGTAAAGTTGCTTTATGTTTTGGCAGACGCCCAATAGAACTTTTAGTTTGAGTTAATTTAATAGTTTTTAACATAATTATAATAACCTAAAATTTCTTTAATTGATTTACCCCTTTTTTCTGCAATCATTTGGGGGGATTTCATTTTTTGTAAAGCATTTAGAGTCGCACGAACTATATTGATAGGATTTGTAGATCCATAAGCTTTTGCTAACACATTATGTATTCCAACTACTTCTAAGATAGCACGCATTGTAGTCCCCGCGATAATTCCAGTTCCTTCAGAAGCAGGTTGCATGTAAATATGAGAACCTGTATATGTTCCTTTAACTACATGTTGTAAAGTTCCCTTATATAAAGAGACAATTATCATATTACGGCGAGCTTTTTCCATTGATTTTTGAATAGCCGATGGAACTTCACGAGCTTTACCGTAACCAAATCCTACTCGACCATTTGTATCTCCTACCACGGTTAATGCTGTAAAGCTAAATACACGACCTCCTTTAACAGTTTTAGAGACTCGGTTTACTGTAATTAATTTTTCTTGCAATTCACCGGGCTGTTTATCGATATATTTCATGTTATTTTCCTTGATTTAAAATCTTAGCCCAGCTTGTCTAGCATGAGTAGCTAGTGTTTGCACTCTACCGTGATATTTAAACCCAGAACGATCAAAAGATACGTGTGTAATATTTTTTTTTGTTGCACGTTCCGCAATAATTTTTCCTACTATAGCTGCAGCTTTTTTGTTGCTAGTTGTTTGTACTTGATTTGAAATTAGTTTTTCCGTTGTAGAAGCTGTTACTAATACATTTGAATTATCTTTTGAAATTATTTGCGCATAAATGTGCTTACAAGTTCTATGTATTACTAATCTGGTGGCACCTAATTTATATAATTTCTTTCGTACTTTTGTAGCTCTTTTAATACGAGCATCTTTTTTATTCATATTATATTGTTCTCTATATTATAGATGGTTATCATCTTTTTTTAGCATCTTTATTGTGTATTATTTCATTAATGTAGCGAATACCTTTCCCCTTAAAAGGTTCAGGAGGACGTAGTGATCTCAAATCTGCTGCAATTTGCCCAACAATCTGCTTATTTATCCCTGTTATAACAATTTCGGTTTGGTTTGGACACGTCGCTGTAATTTCTACAGGCAATGTATAATTAATAGAATGAGAGAATCCTATAGTTAGATTTATTATATTATTTTTAATAGTTACACGATAACCTATGCCTATTAATTGTAGTTTCTTAGTGAAACCTGTAGTAACACCAGTAATCATACCATTAATTAATGCGCGCGTTGTTCCTATTAAAGCTTTATTTTTATTATTAATATTTTCGTTAGTGTATACCAGCAGCTTGTTTTCATTATGTAATTGCACACTAATTGATTTATGTAATTTTAAAGTTAATGTACCAAGTGTGCCTGTAACATGAACGTAACGATCTTGTAGTTTTATTGTGGTTATATTGGGAATAAAAATTATTGTTTTATATATATGGGGCGTAGAAATATGTTCAGTATCAGGATACATAACATATAATCTCCCCACCAACATTAAGCTGACGAGCTTTTTTATCTGTAATTATGCCTTTAGAAGTAGAAATAATAACAATTCCCATACCAGACATTACTTGAGGTAATTCTTTTCTCTTTTTATAGATACGCAACCCAGGTCGACTAATACGTTTAATAGTATCTATGACAGGTTTTCTTTTTTGATAATATTTTAGAAATATTTCTAAAACAGGTTTAACATTATTTTTAAGATTATATTTTTTTATGAATCCTTCTTCTTCTAACACATTAGCAATTGCTAATTTAATTGTAGAAGATGGGGTGCAAATTTTTTCTTTTTTAGAAATTTGCCCATTACGTATAGTAGTTAACATTTCTGCGATCGAATCTTGCATACTCATTATATAGGACTCCGATAATAAATAATTGATCACCAGCTAGCTTTTCTTAAACCAGGTATTTCTCCACGCATGGCAGCTTCACGTAACTTCATACGACTTAATCCAAATTTTCTTAAAAAAGCATGAGGACGTCCAGTGTGACGACAACGATTACGTTGTCTAGATGGGCTAGAATCGCGTGGTAAAGTTTGTAATTTTAAAACAGCGTTCCAACGTTCTTTGTTAGAAATACGTGGGTTAATAATAATTTTTTTTAGGGACATACGTTGTGTATAATATTTATTAACTAATTTTAAACGCTTGATTTCACGCGCTTTTATGGATTCTTTAGTCATGCTTTAACTCTCCTTTGAAGGGATGCAATTGTTTTCGAAATGGAAAACGACAAGCGGATAATAAAGCATGTGCTTCATTATCAGAAGTAGCATTCGTAGTTATAGTGATATCCATGCCTCTCAAATCATCAACAGTATCATAATCAATTTCAGGAAAGATAATTTGCTCACGTATTCCAATGCTGTAATTACCATGACCATCAAAGGATTTAATAGATAAACCACGAAAATCACGAATACGAGGCATGGCAATAGAAATGAATCTCTCGATAAATTCCCACATGCGCGCTCCTCGTAAAGTTACTTTACATCCAATTGGTTGGCCTTGTCGAATTTTAAAACTGGAAATAGACTTACGCGCTTTAGTCACGATTGGTTTTTGACCTGAAATTTTCATTAAATCTTCTATTGCTTTTTCCAAAAAATTTTTATTAGTAATAGATTTTCCTACTCCCATATTAATAGTAATCTTTTTGATTGTAGGAACTTGCATAACAGATTGGTACTGAAATTTGTGCATTAAACTTTGTATTACATTATTTTTATAATAATCATATAAATTAGTCATATATTGTTCCAACTACTTGATCACATCTCCATTAGACTTAAAAATTCGTATTTTTTTACCATTTTTTATTTTAAATCCTACACGATCTGCTTTATTTAAAGTAGTATTAAATATTGCAATATTAGACAAATCGACAGACGCTTCCTTTTCAATGATTCCTCCTGGTTGATTTTTGTTTGGAATAGGTTTTTGATGTTTTTTTACTAAATTTATTCCTGTTACTACAGCTCTACCTTTATCATAAAAAATGTGCTTTACTATCCCTTTTTTCCCCTTATCTTTTCCACTCAATACAATAATTTCATCATTACGTTTAATTTTAGCTGCTGCCATTATAATAATCTCCATTAAAGAACTTCGGGGGCTAAAGAAATAATCTTCATAAATTTTTCGTTACGTAATTCACGGGTTACTGGGCCAAAAACACGAGTTCCTACAGGTTGAGCGCTCATATCATGTAGTAGTACGCAGGCATTATTATCAAATCTGATAACAGATCCATCTAAGCGACGTACGCCTTTTTTTGTACGTACTACAACAGCTTTTAATACATCACCTTTTTTTACTTTAGCGCGCGGCACTGCTTCCTTAATAGCAACTTTAATAATGTCACCGACATTAGCATAACGACGACCAGACCCTCCTAAGACTTTAATACACATTACATATCGTGCGCCAGAGTTATCAGCAACATTTAAAATAGTACGTTCTTGAATCACATAAAACTCCATAATAATTATAATAATAATTAATTGACATTTTCAAAGGATATATACTTGTAAAACTTATTACATTAGTTCAGTTAAATAATCTATTATTGATTATATATTATATTGTATTTAAAAAAAATCTGATTTTTTGATAATAGAAGTTAGTATCCAAGATTTTGTTTTAGAGATGGGGCGACATGCTCGTATTGCAATGATGTCTCCAATATTAGTTTCATTATTAGGATCGTGCACATGTAATTTAGTGGTGCGTTTAATAAACTTTTCGTATGTTGAATGTTTAATTAAGCGTTCAACAGAAACAACAGCAGATTTGTTCATTTTATTACTAATCACACGACCTGTCAGGATACGAATCCTATCAACCATGAAATATTCTCCTTTTACATATTTTTATTATTAGACAAATAATGTTTAATAGATGCTATATTACGGCGCACTTTTTTTAATAAGTGTAATTGTTTTAATTGACCCGATTTTGCCTGTATACGTAAATTAAAATATTCACGTAATACGCTTATCAGTTCTTCTTTACATGAAGTAAAGGTATTCTTTTTTTTTTTATTTAATGGTTGTTCTGTTATTTTATTCATTATATTCCTATTACAGTACTTTTAATTGGTAATTTTGCAGCACCTAATTTAAAAGCATTATATGCAAGTTCTTTTGGTACTCCATTTATTTCATATAAAATTTTTCCTGGTTGTATTAATGCTACCCAATATTCTACATTTCCTTTTCCTTTTCCCATTCGTACTTCGAGAGGTTTTTTAGTGATAGGCTTGTCTGGGAAGACGCGAATCCAAATTTGTCCTTGACGTTTTATAGCACGACTTATAGCACGCCGTGCAGCTTCAATTTGACAGGATTTTAATCGTCCACGACTAGTAGCTTTTAAAGCAAATTTTCCAAAACTAATACTATCATTTGTTATGATTCCTCGATTACGCCCTTTGTGCATTTTACGAAATTTTGTGTGCTTTGGTTGCAACAACATCCTATTACTATCCTTTATGTGCTATTTTTGTATTTTTTAGTTGATTGATTGATTGATTGATTTGGGTAACCTGTTGTAGTAGGTAATATATCTCCTAAAATTTCACCTTTAAATACCCACACTTTAATTCCAATTACTCCATATGTAGTCTGTGCCTCTGCAAGACTATAATCGATGTCAGCACGAAAAGTATGTAGCGGAACACGTCCTTCTCTATACCATTCAGTACGAGCAATTTCAGCGCCACTTAATCTACCACTTATTTCTACTTTAATTCCTTTTGCACCTAAACGCATAGCGCTTTGTACAACTCGTTTCATTGCCCGTCTAAATATTATTCTGCGTTCTAGTTGAGATGCTATATTATCAGCTAATAATTTAGCATCTAATTCTGGTTTACGAACTTCAGCAATATTTAGTTGTGTTGGAACTCCAGAAATTTTTGCTATATTCTTACGTAATTTTTCAATATCCTCTCCTTTCTTTCCAATTATGAGCCCAGGCCTAGCTGTATAAACAGTTACTCTTATGCTTTTAGCAGGGCGCTCAATAATTATACGAGATACTGAAGCTTTTGAGAGTTTTTTTTCTAAAAACTGACGTACCGAAAAATCGTTTCCTAAGTTATCAGAAAAATCTTTATTATTTGCATACCAAGTGGAATGCCATGTTTTCGTGATACCCAACCGTATTCCATTCGGATGTACCTTTTGACCCATTTGTAATACTCCATCCATTTAAATATATTTTTAATTAGATACCATTATGGTAAGGTGACTTGTTCGTTTCATAATTTTGTCTGATCGTCCTTTAGCTCGTGGCATGATTCTTTTAATAGTAGGCCCATTATCAACAAAAATTTTAATAATTTTTAAATTATTAAAATTTAACCCATCATTATGTTCTGCGTTAGCGATAGCAGATTCTAAAGTCTTTTTGACTAATTTTGCAGATTTCTTATTGGTATATTCTAAAATATCAAGTGCCTGAGATACTTTTTTCCCTCGAATCATATTAATTATTATGCGAAGTTTTTGGGCAGAAGAACGAATATAACGGTACCTAGCAATTGTTTGCATACCAAATTATTCCCTATAGTAAATCTATTTTAATGTTATAATTATTTTTTAACAATGGTTTTTGTTTTTTTATCCACTGAATGGCCACGATATGTACGAGTGGGGGCAAACTCGCCTAATTTATGCCCAACCATTTCATCTAAAATGAATATAGGTATATGTTTATGTCCATTATGTATTGATATAGTTAACCCAATCATTCTTGGAAATATTGTTGATCGTCGCGACCAGGTCTTAATAGGTCTTTTATCACCTATTTCTATTGCTTTTTCTACTTTTTTCAGAAGATGCAGATCTATAAACGGACCTTTTTTAATAGAACGAGGCATTAATTTTTCCTAAATCTCTAAATTTTATTGTTTTCGATGAGATAATATAAATCTATTAGTACGTTTATTATTACGTGTTTTTTTTCCTTTGGTTTGCGTTCCCCAAGGAGACACGGGGTGTTTCCCGAAATTTTTACCTTCCCCCCCTCCATGAGGGTGATCAATTGGATTCATGGCCGTGCCACGTACGGTAGGACGAGTGCCACGCCATCTATTTGCTCCAGCTTTACCTAACATGCGTAGCATATGTTCAGAGTTACCAACTTCTCCTATAGTTGCTCGGCATTCACAGCGAATTTTACGTATTTCGCCGGATCGTAGTCTAAGAATCATGTATTCTCCATCGCGGGCTACAATTTGTATATAGGATCCTGCAGAACGTGCCAATTGCCCGCCTTTTCCTATTTTCATTTCTACATTATGAATGGAAGATCCAATTGGGATATTACTCATGGGTAAGGAATTTCCTGGTTTTATTGGAACATGTAGTCCAGAGATAATCTCATCTCCTATTTTTATATTTTTTGGCGCCAAAATATAACGACGTTCTCCATCTTTATACAAAATCAATGCTATATTTGCTGAACGATTTGGATCGTATTCTAAGTTTTTTATTATGGCTGGAATTCCATCTTTATTACGTTTAAAATCAATTATTCGGTAACGTTTTTTATGTCCCCCTCCGATATGGCGTACAGTAATACGACCATAATTGTTACGCCCACCTGATTTATGAATGCTATTAGATAATAGTGAAGAACAAGGACTGCCTTTATATAAATCAAGATTAACTAATTTGTTAACATGTCTTCTACCTGGAGAAGTTGGATTGCATTTGATAATAGGCATGTCTTTTAATTTTCCATGTTTATCTATTCGATTGCATTAATAAAATCTATTTTTTGATCTTTTTTTAAAACAACATATGCTTTTTTCCAATTACTACGACGACCGAGGTTATTGGCTGTGCCTTTAGATTTTCCTGCGATAACTACAGTATTTATATTATTTATTTTTATTGAAAATAGCATATTCATAGCATTTTTAATGTCCGTTTTAGTTGCATATCTTGCTACTTTAAAAACAAAAATATTATATTTTTCTGATGTCATGGATGTTTTTTCAGAAACGTGTGTAGATCTTAATATTTTTAATAAACGCTCTTGATAAATCATATTAACTGCTGCTCAATTTTTCTTATAGTAGTATCAGTAATTAAAGTGGTATTAAAATTTATTAAACTCACTGGATCCATATGTGTTGCAGTACGTATTTCTATTTTGTAAATATTACGTGATGCTAAGAGTAAATTTTTATCTAAAAAATCAGTAAAAATTAATATACTTTTTTTTGATGTTATTTTTTGCAATTTTTCTAATAGCAATTTAGTCTTCGGTTGTTCTATAAATAAATTTCTTATTAAGAACAAACGATCATCATGAACTAATTTAGATAAAATACTTTTTATAGCTCCCCGATACATTTTTTTATTTATTTTTTGGTTGTACAATTTAGGTTTAGCTGCAAAAGTTACTCCTCCAGAACGCCAAATGGGGCTTTTTATTGATCCAGCACGAGCTCTTCCGGTTCCTTTTTGACGCCAAGGTTTTTTATTAGAACCAGAAACTTCTGATCTCCCTTTTTGAGATCTTGTGCCTTGACGAGAATTAATTAAATAAGCAGAAATAACTTGATGTATTAATTCTGGATTAAAAGGGCATCCAAAAATTTCATCAGATACAGAAAATTTAGTTGCATCTGATATATTTATATCAGTTGTAAAGTCTTTAATTTTTAATTCCATTTACATTTTCTCTTTAATATTGTACTTTAATGGATTTTTTAATAGCTAAATTACCACCAATTATTCCTGGAACAGCACCTTTAACTAGTAATAAATTTTGTTTCACATCAACATTTATAATATCCAGATTTTGTATTGTAACTCTGTAGTTTCCTAACTGTCCTGCCATTTTTTTACCTTTGAATACTTTACCAGGAGTTTGATTCTGTCCAATGGACCCAGGAGCTCTGTGTGACAAAGAGTTTCCATGACTTGCATCTTGCATATGAAAATTCCAGCGTTTTATTGTGCCTGAAAATCCTTTTCCTTTGGAAATTCCTGTGATATCGACTTTTTTAACATCTATAAAAATTTGTATAGTAATGATATCTCCTACTGATATTTCTTCTTCGTTCTTGCAACGAAATTCCCACAAACCACGACCAGGATCAATTCCTGATTTTAGCATATGTCCCATTTCTGGCTTATTAACATATTTAATTGTTTTAATGCCAGTAGTTACTTGTACTGCGAAATATCCATCTTTTTTTATATTTTTTATTTGTGTTACACGATTAGGTGTTATTTCAATCATGGTGACAGGAATAGATACGCCATCTTTATTAAATAGTCGAGTCATACCCAATTTCTTACCAATTAAACCTTTCATTATTCCGGATATAACCTCTTTTTATTTTAAAATAAAATTTTCATTTATTTTGTGTATACGAAGCCATACAATTTACTATTTTATCCAAGACTAATTTGTACGTCTACTCCTGCTGCTAAATCCAGACGCATTAGAGCATCTACTGTTTTATCAGTAGGCTCAACAATATCTATTAAACGCTTGTGAGTTCGTATTTCATATTGGTCTCTTGCATCTTTATTAACATGTGGAGAAATTAAAACAGTGAATCTTTCTTTTTTAGTAGGTAATGGAATAGGTCCATGTACTTGGGCTCCAGTACGTTTGGCAGTTTCCACGATTTCTACAGTTGATCTATCTATTAATCGGTGATCAAATGCTTTTAAGCGAATTCGTATCCTTTGATTCTGCATATTTAAATATATAGCTCCAAAAATGAATTATTTGTGAATAAATTTGTATATATACTGTTGATACTTTGCAGTCTCCTAGTTTAGAGCTGAAGTTAAAATATTTTCTGTTCCACTACGTTTAATGCGTAAAATAGTATTTTATATTTAGTGTAATACAGTAATTAGTTATACTCTATTTTTACAAAAGAAGCGCCACGTAAACTTAGTGTACCAGTAACCACATAAAAAACAAGATCAATTTGGAATAAAAATTTTTAACGTATTTTTGATAATTTTTAGTAATTTTAATAATATAAAAAATCATTTGCGTAATTGGGATTGTATATAATTATGCATACCAATTTTTGTTATAAGATTTAATTCTGTTTCTAAAAAATCAATATGTTTTTCTTCATCATTAAGAATTTTTATCATTATATCTTTAGATATGTAATCTTGTATTGAATCAGCATATTTGATACTTTTACGTAAATTGTCAACACTATGATATTCTAGGTTAAGATCAGCATGCAAAATATCTTCAATATTTTTGTTAATCTTTAAAGAATCAATTTTTTTTAAGGTAGGCGTATTTTCTAAGAATAAAATACGCTCTGTATAAAGGTCTGCATGATCTAATTCATCCATACATTCTTGATATTCTATATCATGAAGACGTTTTAATCTCCAATTCTTAAAGATTTTAGAATGTAAAAAATATTGGTTTACGGCTATTAATTCATCGCTTAGTAAATTATTAAGGTGAATAATAAGACGATCATCTCCTTTCATAAAAGCTCCTAAATGGCAGTGTTAGTATTGTATATATATAATTTATAATTAAAAATTATTTATTATATTCAGATCATCTTTTTATTATAAAATTGTTAATTTCTTTATGGAAAAGACACATGTCAATGCTGATAAGCAGATTCGAACTGCTGGCCTCACCCTTACCAAGGGTGTGCTCTGCCAACTGAGCTATATCAGCATAATACTACCACACTTTATATAAAGTGGACAGTGGGAATTGAACCCACATCATCAACTTGGAAGGTTGAGGTAATAACCATTATACAATGCCCACTATATAACAATAAATAATAATAAAATTAACATATATGATGGGGGAAGGATTTGAACCTTCGAAGTCTACGACGGCAGATTTACAGTCTGCTCCCTTTAGCCACTCGGGAACCCCATCATAATCTTGCAGATGCCGGCAAAAGGATTCGAACCTTTGATCTACTGATTACAAATCAGTTGCTCTTCCTATTGAGCTACACCGGCATCATGTTAATTATTATTTAACAAAACGAGCACTATTCTATTTTGATGAATACATACTAAAACTTTTATTGTACTATAATATTTAATGTAATTAAAGTACTCAAAATATTTTAAAAAATAGAGTTTTATTTTATAAACATAAATTATTTTCACGTTTTATAACACTTCAATTATAATATGTAATTATAATTAAATCTTCTATTCTGATCAAGGATTAAAATAGAAGATTTAATTATATAAAGTACCTATCTACATATTTTGTAATAATAGAAACAATATGTTACATGCTTCCTATATACCATTTTTAACTTTTAATCGTAAAGAATGGGCATCTTTTTTAGATAATACCAATGGTGTATTATCTCGAAAAGAAATTCTAAATTTACGAAATATAAATGATAATATTTCTATAAACGAAGTAGTAGAAATTTATTTACCATTATCTAGATTGCTTAATTTATATATTCATTCAAATATAAGACGACAAAATGTTTTAGGGCAATTTTTGAACACTCAGGAACAACGTATACCATATATTATTGGTATTGCTGGCAGTGTTGCTGCTGGAAAAAGTACTACAGCTAGAATATTAAAAGCGCTACTTAGTAGATGGCCTGAACATCGTATTGTAGAATTGGTGACAACTGATGGATTTTTATATTCTAATAAAATATTAAAAAAACGACATTTAATAAAAAAAAAGGGTTTTCCACAATCTTATGATATTGCTAGCTTGGTAAATTTTATTTCAAAAATTAAATCTGGAGAAGTACGATCAATGACGATTCCTGTATATTCTCATATAAAATGTGACATTATTCCTAATGTTCAACAGATAATTTATAAGCCAGATATTCTTATTTTAGAAGGATTAAATGTTTTACAAACCAACTACGATTATAATTATAATTTACCTTGTGTTTTTGTATCTGATTTTATTGATTTTTCTATTTATATCGATGCTCCAGAATATTTACTACAAAAATGGTATATTGATAGATTTTTACAATTTTATCGTACTACTTTTTCTCATTCTAATTCTTATTTTTATCGTTATACTCAATTATCTAAAAAAAAAGTTATTTCTATAGCGTTGAAGATATGGGCTAAAATAAATGGACTTAATTTAAAAAAAAATATTTTACCTACTCGTGAACGAGCAAATGTAATTTTGAAAAAAGGCATTAATCATACAGTAGATAATATTCAGTTGAGAAAATAATAGTGATTAAAGAAATAATAATTTTTTATTTTTTTGTAATTTTTATTAATAAAAATAGTTTTTACGAAAAAATTAATATGTATGATTTTATCATGTGTCCCATTCTAGTAGGAAACTTTTAATAAAATTTGGATTTTAGGATAGATAAACAGAAATATTATTTCCTGAATAATGCTTTATTAAATCTGATTGATTTACTATTAATGCTCCATGCATGTTTATTCCAAGAGCTGTGCCGTATATTATACGATCGTCAATTAACAATGTTACTGGTTTGTTATATAAATAATCAAAAATTTTCCAGTAGGCAATAAACGGGTTAAATCCAAAACGCATAAAATCTTTTAATTTCTTATGTAATGTGTTAATAAGAGTTGCTACTAAAATATTTCGATCAGGCATTATTCCAATATCTTTTAGAGCAATCCAATCCTTACCAATTTTATTATTTAATATTATACTTGTACGTATAGATAAATTAATACCAATACCTATAATTATATGAGTGATGTTATCAGTACGTGTTATAATTTCAATTAATATCCCTGCTAATTTTTTTCCGTAGATATATAAATCATTAGGCCATTTAATTTTAATTTGAGATGCGCCTAAATTCTTTAATATTCTTGCTACAACGATACTGATCATTATACTGAGTTCAGTAATTTCTAGGGGGATTTTATTTAATGCCCAATAAATGGATAAGCAAATATTTTCTCCAAAGGGAGCAACCCAAATTTTTCCTCTCCTTCCTCTTCCTTGTGTTTGGTATTCCGCAACACAAGCATCACCGGATCTTATATATGGAATATTATCTATTATATATTGGTTTGTTGAATGCACTTCGTTTAACACGATTACTTTACCTTCAAGTAATCGTGTTAAAATCTTAAGTTCATTTAATAAAGGAGAATATGTGAATAAACTATTGTTGTCGTTAGGTATTAACAAAATTTTCAAACTTTCAAAAAATAAAATTGACGTTTATATTTTAATATTTATTTAATTTTTAGTAATTAAAGATCAATTGATAAATTGTATATATGATAAAAATTATAAAAACATATATAATCTTAAGTTTTTAATGAACATAAACATGTTCACCACTTATTATATAAACAATTTTTTTGGATTTATCTCTCCATACTTTCCAATTAATCTAACTTCAGGTTGCAGATAAATATGAAATTTATCTGCAACCTGATTATATATAAAAAGAGCTAATGCTGCAATTTCGGTTCCAGTGGCTATTTTTCTACGATTAATTAATACTAATGATTGTTTAGAATATATTGCTGCTTCTCCAAACACGCAACCTTTTAATTGGCAATGTTCTATTAACCATCCTGCTGATAATTTTATTTTTCCATCTTTTTGAGAATAATGAGGCATATTTGGATAAATTTTAAATAAACAACGTGCTACGCTAACATCCACTATTGGATTTTTAAAAAAACTACCAGCATTTCCTACTACAATAGGATCTGGTAATTTTTTTTGTCTAATTATATTAATAAAATTAAAAACTTGACGCGGCGTGACACAATCTTTATTTAAATGAATTAATTCATGATAATCTAGTACTGGTTTCCATTTTTTATTTAACTTTAGCCCAACAGACACGATAGCGTATTTTTTTAAACGGTTTCTAAAAATACTATCTCTATATCGAAAATTACATTCGGAATGAGAGAAACGAATTTTCTTTTCGTTATGTAAATCTATAACATCTACATATTCACATATTTGAGATAACTCAACACCATAAGCTCCGATATTTTGAATTGGGGCAGCTCCTACGTATCCTGGAATGTAAGCTAAATTTTCTAAACCTGGTATATTTTTATTCATAGTATAAGTTACTAATTCATGCCATTTTTCTCCAGATCCAACGTGCAGTTTCCACGCCACTTTATTTTCGGTAATGACAATACCTTTTATCCTATTTAATAATATTGTTCCAATATAGTTTTCTAGAAATAAGATATTACTACCACCTCCTAGAATAAGAACAGGATTTCCTTTATTATAAGCTTTTTTCCAAAACCTTAGTAAATCATATTCATTATTCACAGTTACTACATGTTTAGCAAATACCCCAATTGAAAAAGTATTTAATGATTTTAATTGAATGCAGTGATTCATATATTTGTTTTTAACAAAATATAAGATATATACTTATATTATGAATATAAAAAATTTTTAATAAATAACTTTATATAAAGTTCATTGCACTTAGAAATCATATATTCTGATATATATATATATATATATATTTATTTTTATCGAACGTTATAGAATATTAATTCTAATATTTTTGAAACTATAAAGATAATTTAGTATATTTTTGATGTAAAAGATACAATATAGTTATACTATATGACATGATATATAAATTAATATGATAATTTTTGTACGTGTAATTAATTGGCTACATCAAATAATAACTAAGTACTAATGAATCAAATTAAACTTAAATTTACACCAAGATAATTAAATTTTTTAATAATTTCTTCCAACAATACCTGGGTAGGTAATTGTATGTTTTAAATTAATTATCAATTACTGCAGAAAAACAATTGCATTTTTTATAACATCTAAGGTAATATTCTTACCTGGTAGTAATTCTCCAGATAAAATTTTTTTAGATAATTCATTTTCAATATGTTGTTGTATAGCGCGTTTTAATGGGCGAGCACCGTATAATGGATCAAATCCAACTTTTGATAAAAATACTAAAACTTTATTGGTGATATTAGTATTAGGATATCCTCTTTCTTCTAAACGATTACATAGATGTTGTAACTGAATATTAGCAATTTTGATCAAATGTTCAGCGCTCAGTGGATGAAATACCACAATTTCATCTATTCTATTTATAAATTCTGGTCTAAAATTTCGATTAACTATATCTAATACTGTAGTTTTTACTTCTTGATAATTTATGATTCCGAATTTTTTTTGAATTAAATCTGATCCTAAATTAGATGTCATAATAATCACAGTATTACTAAAATTTACTGTTCGTCCATGTCCATCTGTTAATCGTCCATCATCTAATACTTGTAGCAATATATTGAAAATTTCTATATGTGCTTTTTCTATTTCGTCTAATAAAATAATAGAATATGGGCGACGTCGTATTGCTTCAGTCAAATATCCCCCTGATTCATACCCAACATAACCAGGAGGAGCTCCCAACAACCTTGATACAGAATGTTTTTCCATAAATTCAGACATATCAATACGAACTATTGCATGATTAGTATCAAAAAGAAATATAGACAATGCTTTACATAATTCAGTTTTACCTACTCCAGTCGGTCCCAAAAACATAAATGAACCGATCGGACGTTTAAGATCAGATAATCCAGAACGATTTCTACGAATAGCATTAGATACTGCTTGTATTGCTTCATGTTGTCCAATAACTAATTGATGTAGAGCATGTTCCATATGTAATAATTTGTCTTTTTCGCTAGCTAACATCCGAGAAACGGGAATTCCAGTCCATCGAGATAGAACTTCAGCAATTTCTACATCAGTAACACAATTTCGTAGAAAACGTATTTTTTTATTATATCGTAACGCTGTTGATAATTTTTTTTCTAATTCAGGCACGGTACCATACTGCAGTTCAGACATACGAGCTAAATCACCAATACGACGTGCTTTATCAATTGCAATTTTAGCTTGTTCTAAATCAGATTTAATGTTTTGAGCGTTAGATAAGTAAATCTTTTCATTTTTCCACTCTTTTTCAAGGGCAACGCAATCTTGTTCTTTTTGCATTAATTCAGCGGTTAATACTTCTAACCGTTTCATACTAGCGTTATCTGATTCTTTTTTTAATGCTTGTTGTTCTAATCTTAACTGCATGATACGTCGTTCTAATCTATCTAATTCTTCTGGTTTAGAATCTATTTGTATGCGAATGCTAGAAGCAGCTTCGTCAATCAGATCAATAGCTTTATCCGGCAGTTGGCGATCAGAAATATATCGATATGATAAAGTTGCGGCAGCTACTATTGCTGGATCAGTAATATGAACATTATGATGTAATTCGTACCGTTCTTTTAATCCACGAAGAATAGCTACAGTATCTTCAACGCTAGGCTCAGCAACAAATATTTTTTGGAAACGTCTTTCTAAAGCTGCATCTTGTTCAATATATTTATTATATTCGTCAAGTGTAGTTGCTCCCACACAATGTAATTCACCTCTAGCTAATCTTGGTTTAAGCATATTACTCGCATCCATTGCTCCATCGGTTTTACCGGCTCCAACCATAATATGCAGTTCATCAATAAATAAAATAATACTGCCTTCTTTTTTAGATATATCATTTAACACGTTTTTTAAACGTTCTTCAAATTCTCCTCTATATTTTGATCCTGCTAATAACGCCCCCATATCTAACGCCAATATGCGACTATTTTTTAATCCTTCTGGCACTTCACCATTGATAATGCGTTGTGCTAATCCTTCTACAATAGCAGTTTTTCCTACTCCGGGTTTGCCAATTAAAACAGGATTGTTTTTAGTACGTCTCTGTAACACTTGAATAGTACGACGAATTTCTTCATCTCGACCAATAACAGGATCAAGACTATTTTTTTCTGCAAATTTTGTTATATCTACAGTAAATTTTTGTAATGCTTGACGTTGAGATTCTGATTTTTGATTATTAACTAAGTAATTATTACGTATATAATTTATTGATTTTTTTATGTTTTCTAGAATCACTCCAGATTTTTTTAATAAATCATTTAATATTCCATCAGACTCAATAACCGCTAAAATAAACATTTCTGATGCAATGAAAGTATCATTGTATTTTTGTGATAATTTATCACATATATTTAATATCTTAATTAGATCACGTGAACATTGAATATCTCCTCCAATACCTTCTACTTTTGGTAGGCAATTGCATGCTTGTTCAACTGACTTAGTTAACTGAGAAAGATTAGACCCAGCGCGTACTAATAGTTGATATACTGATCCGCTTTCTTGTTTTAAAAAAGCAAGCATCACATGCATAGGTTCAACAAATTGATTATCTTTTTTAAGCGCTATAGATTGAGCATCAGAAAGCGCTAATTGAAAATGATAAGTAAAATGATCTAATCGCATAATGTCTATCGTCTTCTTATAACAAAATACAACGCCAAATCATATTCATTTAGCTAGTATCAATCATAGTAATGTGGAGATTAAATACTTAAAATTCAAGCATATAAATCGCTAAACATGAAATACATGTTGCACATACTCAAGTATGTATATGTAATTTATTATATGTATGAGATGTAATTATAATTAATTTAACGTAATTATTTTTATATGATACCATCTGAATAGTCAGATTAAGATTTATAATAAACAGGATATCCGAACAAAGTCTTTTTGCAAATAAATGGTATCGTTTCACATATTCTTATGTTTTTCGTAATATATCTATTAGATCTATCATGTCTTGAGGCAAAGGTATAATCCATTTCATTTTAATTTTAGTAACAGGATGATACAATTGTAGCATGGTTGCATGCAATGCTTGTCGATTAAAAATACGCAGATAGTCATTGAGTTCATTGGATACACCTTTAACAGAATAAGTTAATTTTCCATATTTCTGATCTCCTAATAATGGGTGATTAATATGAGCCATATGTACGCGAATTTGGTGAGTCCTTCCGGTTTCAAGACGTACTCGAATCCTAGTATGCATATTAAATGTTTCTATAGTATAGTAATGTGTAATAGCTGATTTTCCCATAGGACTCACTGCCATGCGAGTACGATGAATAGTATGCCTTCTAATTGGTTCGTTTATAATTCCTTCATTATGTATAAATCTTCCAAAAACTATGGCTTCATATTCTCTAGTAATTTTTTTTTTTTAAATAGTTGTAATAAGTGATGATATGAAATAACATTTTTAGCTATAACCATTAAACCAGTAGTATCTTTATCTAAACGCTGAACAATGCCTGTTCTAAGAACTTTGATAATAGATGGATATTTATATAATAAAGCATTTGATATGGTACCTGAATAATTACCAGCTCCTGGGTGAACTACCATATTTTTTGATTTATTTATTACCACAATATCATTATCTTCGTATACAATCTCAAGAGGGATATTTTGAGGAGCTATGCTACTATTCTTAATATGAAGAATATTTTTTATTTCAATTAATTCACCGCCCATCATTTTTTTTTTAGGTATAATAATTGTTTGCTTATTAACATTTACTTTTTTAGAAAGAATCCAACATTTTATTTGAGAACGTGAATGATTTGATAATAATTCAGACAGAACACAATCTAATCGTTTCCCAGATTGAGATTTCTGTACAACTATAGGTTCTATAGCATAGTATTCAGATATCATTGTATTAACATATGGTTGAATAATTAAATTTCATTAAATTATTATATGATTTTTCGTTAAAAATGAATTCATTATATATGATTTATTAATATCTACATACAACATGGAGTATTAATAAAATTTTTATGAAATATGTACAGATTTATACATTGATTATGATCATTGTCAATATGATTATAACTTCCTATGCCACTGCATCTGATCGAACTATAAATTGTTCTGCTTATAATCTTTATAAACTTGCTCAAAATAAATTATATAACGCTGATTATAAAGGAGCGGTTCAAGATTTAGTAAATTTACAAAATTTACAATTATTTGATCCTTGTCCACAACAAATCTATTTAGATTTAATTTATGCTTATTATAAATTAAATGATTTCAAATTGGCAAATAATTATATAAAACGTTTTTTCAAATTATACCCTAATCATAAATATTTTGATTATGTATTATATATGCACGGCGTAGTCAATATGTGTTTAGATGAAGACAATAAAACATTAATAAAGTATCTAAATATAAATTGGTTTGATCGCAATCCGAAGTATGCGCGTACAGCATTCCATAGTTTTGTAACACTTATTCATAAATATCCGAATAGTCAATATTTTTCAGATACCTACAGACGCTTAATTTTTTTAAAAAATAGAATAGCTGAATATGAACTTGCTATTATAAAATTTTATGCTAAAAAAAATGCTTATATATCAGTGATAGTTCGTGCAGAAAAAATGTTATATTTTTTCCCAGATACTCAAGCTACTCATAAAGCATTATATTATATGCAACAAGCTTATCAAAAAATATGTTTGCCAGATCAAGCTGACAAAGTAGGAAAAATTATTGCTGCTAATCCAATATATTGATTCAACATGGTTTTTAATAATACTTATTATATTTTATATATATAGAATGAAACAAATATTTAAAATATTTATTAATATAAAGTATGTATAATATTTACAATTTAAGTGTTAATTTTTAACATATCGTTATGGTAATTGCAATTATTGTGCAGATACTATCTGTAAACATTAAAATATTACAGTAAATGAGTATTATTATGATTTACCAATCTATAGCGCATATAGCATTTTTAGGTCCTAAGGGTTCTTATTCGCATATTGCTGCTATGCAATATGCGAATTGTCATTTTGAGCAAGTGATAGAATGTAGTTGCCAAAGATTTAATGATATTTTTACTTTAGTAGAATGTCGTCATGTGGAATATGGCGTAGTTCCTATTGAGAATTCTAATTCTGGCTTAATTAACGAAGTATGTGATTTATTACTTAACACCCGATTATTATTAGTAGATGAAATTACTATTCCTATCAACCATTGTATATTAGTTAATAGTAATACTGACATAAATCAAATTCAGATTATATATAGTCATCCACAACCTGTTCAACAATGTAGTCAATTTTTAAAACATTTTTCGAAATGGAAAATTGTATTCTGTGAAAGCAGCTCAGCGGCTATGGAAACAGTAGCTAAATTAAATCAATCTAATTTAGCGGCTTTAGGAAGTATACAAGGAGGCTCGGTTTATGGATTACATTCATTGTTGAAATATAATTTATCTAATTATTATAAAAATACAACTAGATTTATTATCTTAAAAAATACATACATTGAAGCTATCAATAATTCTACAGCCATAAAAACTATGATTATTATCTCTATTAGTCAGCAATCAGAAAAATTATGTGAAATATTAAAAATATTACAATTTTATAATATTAAAACAACTCATTTAAAACCACGGTTTTTATCATATAGTAAATCAGACAACATAATTATTATTGAAATGATGGCGCATATAAATGATATATATACACAACAAGTTTTAATTGAATTACAGAAAATTTCATCTTCATTAAAAATATTAGGTTGTTATCAATGTACGTCAACTGCTAGTATAAGTCGGAACTACAATAAAAATAAATTTGTATACTATATTAAATAGTATATTTATGTATAACGAGTATTTTTGAAGGATGATACTAATATGTTTTTCATATAAGACTGACCACATGCAGTTATAAATGAGAAATAGTTATATATCTATTCTTGAGAAACGTAGCTGTCGAATATAAGAATATGTATATTCTTATATTCGAAATAATATCTTAAATTTTAAATAATTAATTTTATATGGCAGACTTTTTTAATCTAGATAAATATGATTTTAATAAAAATAATTATAAAAATTAGTTAGTGTCATTTAAATTATTATTAAATTTATATATTATTTTTTCATGTGATTCATTTGACGTAATATTTTACGACTTTCTGTAAGAAATAGATCAGTATATATACCCAGCCAATTTTGAATGCTTTTAAATTGATCAATGAATTCTTGTTTTTTATTTTGTTCTAATAATGTTAGCATTCTACCGAGTCTTTTATAATAACGTTTGATTAATATTAGATTATTTTCTGAGGTCATTATGATATCTGCATATAATTGTGGATCTTGAGCAAATAACCGTCCTATTGTTATTAACTTTAATCGGAATATTGGAGAAGAAAGAGATAATATTTTTTTTAAATTAATGTTTTCTTTTAATAAATAATATCCTGCTATAAAAGTAATAAAATGAAATAATCCTTGTGTTAAACTCATATACTGATCATGTTCTGTTATATTGCAAAAATATAATTTTGCACCCCATAATTGTATTTGTTCCAATAACCATTGATACGCTTCTGGATAACGTCCTTCACAACAAATGACTACTTGTTTCACCATGCTTCCGTGATCTGGATTAAACATAGGATGTAGTCCTACAACTGGTCCGCTATGTGTAGACAATATAGCATTTAAAGATATTTTTTTTATAGATGATAAATCTACTATAATACAGTTATGAGATAGATATGGTAATTTACAAATAACATTAGTAACCAAATGAATAGGAACACTGATTATTACCATTCCAGCATCTGTTAGAATCGATTCTGCATGAGTCCAATCGTTTTTATCTAAAATTCGTACTTCATATCCTGATAAAGTTAGCATTTTATAAAAAAACTGTCCCATTTTCCCATTCCCTCCAATTATAACAATTGGCCCTAAATTCGGACATAATGTTTTAAATCCTTTTTCATTTTCATTGCAATAAGATTCACTTATGACGCGGCGTAATATGTCTTCTATTAAATCTGGGGAAATACCTAATTTTATTGCTTCTTTCCTTCGACAGGTTACTATTATTTCTTCTCTATCTTGTGCATAAATAAATAATCCATAACGACTTTTTATCTCTCCTATTTCGGAGACTAAAGAAAGTCGTTTAGATAACAACTTTAATAAATCTTGATCTATTTTATCAATTTTTTTTCGTAAAATATTCAGTTCCTTTATCATGCCGTTTCGGCTCCTGATATACGCTGTATAAGAAATGGTTTTAATTCTTTATATAAATTATATAATAAGTGTTGAGTTGTTTCCCAATCTATACAAGCGTCAGTGACTGATACCCCGTACTGTACTGTAGAAGATGAAGACGAGAAATTTATAGATTGATTCCCGGAGTGAATATAACTTTCGATCATTAAACCGATAATAGAACGGTTTCCATATTTAATTTGATCTGAAATAGATTGTGCTACATTAACCTGACGACGATAATCTTTATTAGAATTGCCATGACTGCAATCTATCATTAATGCCAATGGTAATCCTTCTGCTTCTATTATTTTTTTTTCACAGCAGATAACATCTGCTGGATAGTAATTAGGGTTTTTGCCTCCGCGCAAAATTATATGAGCATTAGGATTGCCTTTTGTATGTAGCAAACATACTTGCCCGAATTGATCAATACTAATATAGCGATGAGGCATCATTGCAGCACGCATTGCATTGATTGCATTAGAAAAATTACCGTTAGTACTATTTTTAAATCCTATAGGCGTATGTAATCCAGAAGCTATTTCTCGATGTATTTGAGATTCTGCGGTACGCGCTCCAATAGATGACCAACTGAAGAGTTCCCCAATGTATTGGGGAATATTTGGGTTTAATACTTCGGTAGCAAGTGGTAATCCAATTTTTATTAATTGTACCAGCAAATTTCGAGCTGTTTTTAATCCTAATTCAATATCATTAGAACCATTCATATACGGATCATTAATTAGCCCTTTCCAACCGATATGAGTACGAGGTTTTTCTAAATATACTCGCATAACAATATATAGTTGATCCTGTAAATCCATTGATAAGGTTTTTAGTTTATTGGCATAATCGAAAGTAGCATTAACATCGTGGATAGAGCAAGGACCACATACTACTAAAAAACGTGGATCACGTTTATGAATAATATTTATAATTACATCTTGAGAATCAACAATGGTTTGTTGCTCTACATGTGTTATAGGAAATTGATTTTTTAATTGCTTAGGAGTAATGATTGGGTACGTGTCGCAAGTATAGACACTATTACGCTCGTTGTTCTGCATATTATTAACCTTAATATAATAAGATGTCATAGTACAAATCTACAGTACTAAATAATCAATTAAAAGTGATGAGATATAGCTATATTATGATACACATATAAAACTAATGTAAATATAGTTTTATATTATAATCGTTAATAAATTATTATAGATTGATTAATTGAATTTATTTAATTTTTTAATTTGTGTGGGGTTTGATTAATAATAAAATTATTGCCTATGTGATAGATTGCTAGTTTAATTTATTAAAATTAAGATTCTATATATATAGCACGTATTATACATTTTTAGCATTGTACTATAATTGGGTGGACATTGCAATTTTAATCTTAGTAAGTAAAGAAATACTAATTGTAAGATATTTAATTGAGTGGTAAATACTAATATTATTGATATATATTAATTCTTTCATAAGATGAAAAGCATTTCATGGATTTGCACGGATTTTTACTTTAATACGTGCAGATTTTCCGCTGAGATTACGTAAATAATATAATTTAGCGCGGCGAACAAAACCAAATTGTGTAATTTTAATCTCTTCAATAATAGGAGAATGTGTTTGAAAAACGCGTTCTACGCCTTCTCCGCTAGAAATTTTTCTTACAGTAAACGAAGAATGCAATCCACGATTTTTAATAGCAATAACTACACCCTCAAAAGTTTGTAAACGTTTCTTATTATTTTCTATGATCCAAGTCTTCACTTCTATTGAATCACCTGCATGTAGGTGAGGTATATTTTTTTTTATTTGTTTTTTTTCAAAATTATTTATTAATTCATATATCATGTTATTTCCTTAATTTTATTCATGATAAACAGTGTTCATTTTTAAATTCAGCAAGCAACTCTTTTTCTTCGTCAGTTAATTGTATATTATTCAGTAAATCTGGTCTTTTAATCCAAGTACGACCTAAAGATTGTTTTTGTTTCCAACGAGCAATATTGTTATGATTGCCTGATAATAATACTGATGGTACTTTCATTCCTTCAAAAATTTTTGGTCGCGTATAGTGTGGACAATCTAATTTTCCTTTAGAAAAAGAATCCGATTCTTTTGAATCTTGATTGCCTAGTACACCAGGCATGACTCTAGACATTGCATCGATTAATACCATTGCAGCTAATTCTCCTCCGCTAAGGATATAATCCCCTATTGACCACTCTTCATCAATTTCTGTTTGAATTAATCTTTCATCAATGCCTTGATATCTACCACAAACCAAAATTAGTTTTTGGCAATCAGATGCTAATCTACGCACATATCGCTGATTTAGTCTTTTTCCTTGAGGGGATAGATAAATTACTTTAATGTCGTTTCCTAATTCACTTTTAGCTTGATTAATTGCATTTCTTAGAGGTTCAATCGCTATTACCATACCCGGCCCTCCTCCATAAGGACGGCCATCTATACTGCGATGTTGATTATGTGTAAATTCGCGTGGGCTCCATAGTTTTATCGAAATAATTCCATTTCGAATTGATCGCCCTGTTATACCATGATTAATAATAGAGCTAAACATTTCTGGAAATAAAGTAATTACACCTAACCACATATTTTTTAAAATTTTAATTTCATTAGTAATTAAAAACTAGGATCCCAATCTACAGTCACAGTACGCATAATAAGATCAACATGTTTTATAACTCTCTTTATAAGAAACGGAATAAGACAATTCTTTATTCCAGTAAATTTATTTTGATTCATTTTTACTACTAAAACATCATTTGCTGTGGTTTCTATTATGCTAATAATATTTCCTAAAAAAATTCCTTTTATTGTAATTACTGTGCATCCTATTAAATCTTTCCAATAATATTCATCAGTATTTAGATGAGGGAACTGTGTTTCATCTATAATTATTTCACAATGATTCAATAATTGAGCAGATTCCTTACTCGATACTTCCCGTATCTTGGCGATATAACGTTTCCCAAGTAATCTCCATTTATCCAAATAAATTGATTTCCATTCAGATTGGATGATGACGTAATATGGGCTATAAAAAAATATATTATCACTTTTTTCAGTAAAAGAAATGATTCGTATCCATCCTAATACACCATACGTACCCACAATTTTTCCTATTACTATAGGATTAGTAATAGGTGTTGTTGTCATAATACTTTTTTCATATTTCATATTGCATTATTATTTATAAATTTTTATTAATTTTGAAACACGTTTAGATGGATTTGCTCCTTTATGTAACCAATACTTTACTCGTTCTATATTTATATGTAGTTTTTTGTTATTTCCAAATTTAATTGGATTAAAAAATCCAATACGCTCAATAAATCGACCGTCACGTGCATTTCTACTGTCAGTAACAACTATGTGATAAAAAGGAGCCTTCTTATAGCCTCCTCGTGCTAATCTAATTCTTACCATAGATACATTACCTGAACTGAAAATTAAAAGTAATTAGATTTGTGATGCATGTACATAATATATAACTTAACTATTAATTTAGCATATTAACTATGTTTAACCAATTGTAAATTTAGATGATATTTTATTTTTTAATGTACGTATTACCTTAAATACTTCATTTTTGTTTATTTTTTGTATTGTAATACGTATATTATTAAATTTATGTAGTAACTTATTAACATCTTGTATGCTTACTCCAGATCCATTAGCAATACGTTTTTTTCTGGATCCTTTAATTATATCTGGATTTAGGCGTTCTTCAATAGTCATAGAGTTGATTATAGCTTCTATATGTATAAATGTATTGTCATGAGCATGTGATTGAATATCATTTAATTTAATTCCTAAATTAGAGGGTAGTTTGCTTATTATTTTGTTAATTCCTCCCATATTATGTATTTGTTTTATATAACCTAAAAAATCACATAAATTAAAATTTGTATTATTTTTATCGGTATATTTTTTTTCTTTAACCCATTCTGTTTTGTGTTCAATATCTTCGATTAATGAAAGTATGTCACCCATCCCAAGTATACGTCCAGCTATTCTATATGCATTAAAAGGTTCTAATTCATCAATCATTTCTCCTGTTCCTATAAATTTTATAGGTTTACCAGTAAGATATTTAATAGATAAAGCTACACCCCCACGTGAATCTCCATCTAATTTAGTTAAAATAATTCCAGTTAATGGTAAAATTTTATTAAATACGTTTATGGTATTAACAGCTACTTGTCCAATCATAGAATCTATAACGAATAAAGTTTCTATTGGATGAACAGTATTATGAATTTCAGCAAGTTCTGCAAGTAAAGTACAATCTGTATCTAAACAACCAGCAGTGTCTATTAATAAGACATCATAAGATAATGATTTTGATGCGACAATCGCAGTTTTTGCAATATCAATTGGTTTACTGCTAATATTATAATTTGAAAAAAAACTAATATCTTCAGAACCTACTAATGATTTTAGTTGCTGTATACCTGCTGGTCTATATATGTCAGTTGATGACACTAATATTTTTTTATTTTTTTTATTTTTTAAATATTTGGCCAGTTTTCCAACAGTAGTAGTTTTTCCAGAACCTTGTAATCCTACTATTAATATTAGTGAAGGTATTTGGGTGTGTAAATTTAAATCATGTGTTCCTTCTCCCATAATTTTTACTAGAGAAGCATGCATGATTTTAATTAATTCTTGACCTGGAGTTAAATGTTTATTTATATTTTTTCCAATGATTCCTTCTTTAACAGTATTAATAAAACTGTGTACGACAGATAATGCAACATCGCCTTCTAATAAAGAAATTTTAACTGTATTCAAAGTGTCTTTAATATTATTTTCTGTTAAACGACCAGAACCAATAATATTACTTATTGATTGTGATATTTTTCTGGATAAGTTTTCAAACATTTCAGTTACTCAAATTAAAAGTAGATATTATAATAAATTCAATTATAAAAATCACAATAAGTAATTATTAATTGCAATTATTAATATTTTTGCATTATTTAATAACAATTAAAATTTAATAGTAATATCTATATAATTAGAATTAAATAGCTATTTTATATATGTAAAACTAAATACTATATAAATACACCCGAGAGGATTCGAACCTCCGATCTCTCGGTTCGTAGCCGAGTGCTCTGTCCAATTGAGCTACGGGTGCATCATTTCTGCTAACAGTGAGGGAGGGATTCGAACCCTCGATACAGTGCTAAAACTATATACTCCCTTAGCAGGGGAGTGCCTTCAACCTCTCGGCCACCTCACCAAATATTTTCATTTATTTTCTTCATTCAACTCGTTTTTATTTTTATGATCAAAAATTTTCTGTCACATTACGTTGTTTTTATACAATTTACAACTAAATTTTTAATCATAAAATTACTATCTGTACAGAAAATTTATTTGAAAATAATAACTTTAGCATAAAGTTTGTTGTGATTTTTCAGCCTTAATACGTTGATAAATTTCTTCTCGGTGTATAGATATTTCCTTAGGAGCATTTACACCAATGCGAACTTGGTTCCCTTTAATACCTAATACAGTTACTGTAATCTCATCTCCGATGATAAGAGTTTCACCAACTCGTCGAGTTAGAATAAGCATCCTTTACTCCTTGAAAAATTCAAATAGCCGTAATTCTTAACGTTTTTACTGTTTTTACAATATGTAATAATATAAAACAAATATCTTTATATAATACTTTAATGGCATTAAAGATTCTATGTATCCTGCTTTGACAATAACAATATATTAATAGTTTTTCTTAAAATAATTTTAGTATATTACATAATTATTTATAATATATTATGCAACAAGTGGTCTATTTTAGTAGAAATTTTGGACGTATTTACAATATTACTAATTCCGACTTGAGCAAAATGAGGTTTTCCTCCACCTTTTCCCCCAAGGGTATTTATAATTGAATGTACTAAATTTAAAGCATTTATGCGATTATTTTCTATTAAATCTTTAGTTACAGCTATTACTACGCTAATTTTATTATTCTTATTAATATTAAGAAGAATAATAACTCCTGATTTTAGTTGGCTTTTAAGACAATCTATTAAATTAGTCAATGGCTTTAGCATCATATTTTCAACTTGTTTTATTAAAACTTGTACATCTTTAATATAATAAATTTCCTTAATGAAAGATAAACTGTCGTGCATAATTTGTTTATTTCTTAAATTTTCTGTTTCTTTTTCCAATTTTTGACAATGAGATTTGAATTCATGTATTTTATTTAAAATATTTTTGTTATCACTTCGTGTCAAAGTAAAAATATTTTTAAGTAATTTTTTATATTGATGTATTACAGATAACGCCGTATCATTAGTTACTGCTTCAATTCGTCTAATACCAGAAGCAATACTAGATTCTTTAGTAATGATAAATATCCCAATTTCTCCAGTACTTTTAGCATGGGTCCCTCCACATAATTCAACAGAAAAATTTCCCATTTTTATAACACGTACTATTTTTTCATATTGCTTATTTATAAGCAACACAACTCCGCTGCTCTGAGCAGTTTCTATTGGCATCATGTCAGCCACAATAGAAAAATTGTGCCAAATTTGTTTATTTACAAGATTCTCTATCGTATCAATTTGTACCGGTGTTATTATGTCACGATGACAAAAATCAAAACGTAAATATTGATCGTTTACTAATGATCCTTTTTGTACTATGTGAGATCCGAGTACTTGACATAACGCAGCGCGTAATAAATGAGTAGCAGAATGATTTAAAGAAATATATTTCCTTTTATATTGATCTACCTGTGCAATTACTTCTTCTCCTACACTAATAGCTCCACCTTTCATTACTCCAAAATGACCTATTGTTTGTCCATATTTTTTTGTATTAGTAACTTGAAATAAACTAGATATAGTTTTCAATTGACCAGCATCTCCAATTTGACCTCCAGATTCTCCATAAAAAGGAGTATTCTTCAAAATTACTATTCCTTCTTCTTCTGTATATATTTTGTTTACTGGCTTATTTGTGTGATATAATGCTGTTATTTTAGTTCTACAAGTTAGTTCACGATATCCAACAAACGTATTTGATATATTACGAAGTAATATATTTTCACTAATTATATCAAATTTATTTGATTCTTTCGCATTTTTTTTCTGTTTCGACATAGACTTATCAAATTTTACTTGATCTACGTGTATACCACGTCTTAAACAAATATCTTTAGTTAGTTCTAAAGGAAATCCATAAGTATCGTATAAATTGAATGCTATTTCACCATTCAAAATATTTCCTTTTAATAATGCCAATTCTTTTTCCAATAATTTTAAACCTTTTTTTAAAGTATCTTCAAACAATTTTTCTTCATTAAGTAATATTTTTTCTATAAAGTCTTTTTTTTCATATAATTTATCAGATAAATGTTGCATATATTTAACGAGAGGGAGGACTAATTTATAGAAAAAAATATTATTTGTACCTAATTTTTTTCCATGAAGAATAGCTCTACGGATAATACGGCGTAACACATAACCACGTCCTTCATTTGAAGGTATAACCCCATCTTGAATTAAAAATGAACATGTACGAATATGATCAGCTATCACATATAAAGATCTATTAGTATTATCATCACTAACGTTAATAATTTGAGATATAGAAGATATCAATTTTTTAAATATATCAATGGAATAACTGCTATGCACTCCCTGTAATATCGCAGTAATGCGTTCTAAACCCATCCCGGTGTCTACTGATAACATAGGAAGTGACAAAAGACGCCCATTCGATTGACGATTAAATTGTATGAATACTAGATTCCAAATTTCAACATATCTTTCTCCAAATTCTTTTAAACTACCAGGAGGGTCTCCTTGAAATCGATCGCCATAATCATAAAATATTTCGGAACAAGGCCCACAAGGGCCAATGTTTCCCATTTTCCAAAAATTATCAGAATCGTAAACATCATCTGTATGATTACCAATTCTAACAACATGTTCGTTGGGTATATCTATTTGTTTAATCCAAATATTATAAGATTCAAAATCACTAATATGTACTGTTACCCATAATTTATTTTTAGATAAATTAAACCAATTACGATCAGTTAATAATTCCCAAGCAAATTGGATAGCTTCATATTTAAAATAATCTCCAAAACTAAAATTACCCAACATTTCAAAAAATGTTAAATGTCGTTCAGTATATCCAACATTGTCTAAATCATTATGTTTTCCTCCAGCACGTACGCAACGTTGTGCGGTCGTAGCACGCTTAAATAACGGCTTATCAATACCTAAAAATATATTTTTAAACTGATTCATACCAGAATTAGTAAATAATAATGTTGGATCATTGTCAGGAATTAAAGTACTGCTAGAAACAATTTCATGTCCTTTTTTTTTAAAAAAATTAAGAAATTCCCGACGAATATCATCAATATTTTTGTACATATAGATTCCATCACGAAATGAAAATGCCATATATTTGATTTATATAATCAAATATTATAAACAATTTTAAAAAAGATAGAAATTAAAATTTCAGAATATTACTTATTTTGAATGCATATAAATGAAGACTAAATGTTATGTGTATAAAAACTTATTAAGTATTGTCAGTAAGTAATACTTTATCATGTACGGATATATTTCGGAAATAAAAAGAAAAGTATTTATACATATATTATATTTAATTTTCAATACAGCACTTATTTAAGTAGCCCATCAAATTTTGTTTAAAAGTAATTCATAAGATATATGTAAAATGAATTAATTAATAGATCTCTTATATATTCATTATATAAATATATTATTATTAAATATATTTACTAATAAATATAAATAATTCAATAAGTTTAGAATTATATATTTATTGGACGTAATCTGTGTTTTAAAATATTAGTAATCAAATAATTTTATCTTTTATTATTGAAATAATCTGGTATAGGTATATAAAAATTTTTATAACAATACAGTATTATATACATGAAATTTTTATGTACGTTGTTCATAACAATGCAATAAATGCAAGTATATTGAAAAATCAATGATCTATTTCATTAGATAATAAAAATTAATATAATCAAGACTGTAACTTATTATAATTAACTTTTTATTTACAAATAATAGAATAAAACTTAATATTCAGATTAAAATATAAAATTAATATTTTATCAAAACAATATATATATTGCATACATACTATATTTTATATTTAACGTATTAAATAGTTATATTTGATTAATATTATTTAAAGGCTGATTTAAATACTAGCTACATATATTTGTGACTTTAATAATTTTGATCAATTATTAAAGTTAAAACATTAAAATATAATTAAATTAATTCAACGGATAAAATAATTATTATTTTCATAAATATACATTCTTATATGTTTCGTGGTTAAAATATTTATGTCTAATTAGGATTAGATTATCTATTGTTTCAGATAATATAAAGGATCTACTGATTTTCCTTTATATCTGATTTCAAAATGCAATTTTATTTCATTAGTACCACTATAACCCATAGTAGCTATTTTATCTCCCATTTTAACTTTTTGCTGTTCTGTTACTAATATTGTGTCGTTATGCGCATAAGCGCTGAGATAATTATTATCATGTTTAATAACAATTAAATTGCCATATCCTTTCAATGTATTGCCAGCGTATACTACTTTTCCATTCGCAGTAGCTAATACAGGTTGACCTAAAACTCCAGATATATCAATTCCTTTATTGCCTCTTTCAGAATTAGAAAAAGCATTAATTATAATTCCATGTGTTGGCCAATACCAATTCTTAACTGCTACTAATTCTGATTTTTTTAAGCAAGAAGCCATATTATGAGATATATCTTTTATGTTAGAGGAATTATATTTGTTAGCCCGTAAAGATAATAATTGGTTTTTAATAAAAAATAATATTTTTCTTAAAGTACTGTTATTATAATTAAAATCTGTAAAAAAATTTTTTGAGGATTTTTTAAAAGATGACAATGCTGTATTATGAGGCACTCTTATTACTTGACCTACTTTTAATTGATTTATATCTTTAATATTATTTATTTTTGATAAATTCGAGCAGTTATTTCCTGTAATCCAGGCAATATAAAATAAAGTATCACCAGATTTTACCGTATATGTGGATTTATGATAAGAACTATAATTTATATTATTATATTTATGAGCTCTAGTGGTAAGTATTTTTTGTTGATACCATAAATTTTTCTCTTTATCTTGGGATGAAGAAATATTAGCCCCAAAATTCGTAGAACGTGACATATATCCACTATGATATCTGCTGTGAATATTATTGTTATTCGAGCATCCTCCCATAAACATAAAAATTATTATCGTATAAATTATTAATATATTGTTGTTTAGCATAGTGACTATACTGAATTCCTTTGATTTCTATTTATTTCTATTAATAATTTATTTATTAAATAAATTATAGATTATAAATAGAATATATATGTATTTAATACTAATATTAAATTACAAATAACATATATTTTTAATATTAAAAATAACTTATAGATTTAGTACAAATTCGTATATTTATTACATATCAAATGTAAAGTTATTGATTCTTTAATAAATTGACAAATTGACTGATATTATTATTGTTACTTATACGCTTATGTTATTAATTTAATTTAAATTAATAACAGCTATATCAGCTTGCTAACATATTTATATATATAAATATATATTTCAACCATAGATAAAGATATATCTTTATCGTAATAAATATTAACTTGTCAATAATGTTACTGCTGTACACGCAATACCTTCAGAACGTCCAATATAACCTAAAGTATCAGTAGTAGTGGCTTTTATGTTGATATTAGTTACTGGGCAATTTAGATCTTTGGAAATATAATGACGCATCTGATAAATATATGTATTTATCCTTGGAATTTGCAAGATTATAGTTATATCTACGTTTCCTAATAGATACCCCTGTGCGGTAATTTTTTTCCAAGAGATTCGTAATAATTTTCGGCTATCTATATTATTATATTTAGAATCAGTATCTGGAAACATGGACCCAATATCTCCATGGCAAGCAGCTCCTAATAAAGAATCGATTAGCGCATGTATTAATACATCACCATCAGAATGTGCTGCTATTTTTTGTGTGTAAGGAATATTTACCCCTCCAATAATGAGCGGACGATATCCTCCAAACTGATGTACATCAAATCCATAACCAATACGTAACATATTTTATCAATCCTATTCAGTTTTCTTATTTAATTCAGATAAGTAAAATCTAGCTAATTTTAAATCATTTTGATGAGTAACTTTGATGTTGTCTGAACGACCTTGTATTAAAATAGATGTATATCCACAATATTCTACAGCTGATGCTTCATCAGTAACAGTAACTCTATTTTTTAAAGCTTTTTTAAGACAATTTTTTAAAAGATTATAATTAAATAACTGCGGAGTTAAAGCATGCCATAGATTATTACGGTCTAGAGTATATCTTACGAAATTAGTACCACAATAAGTTTGTTTAATAGTGTTACAGATTGGTATTGCTAACATTCCACCTACTTGAGAAAATTTTGTAATCTCAAATAATCGTAATAGATCCTCAGGATGCAGGCAAGGTCTTACTGCGTCATGTACGATCACCCAAATCGATTTTTTTACATGTTGCAAGCCAGCCATTACTGAATCGGCTCGTGTTTTTCCTCCAATAACTACACTGATTCTAGGATCGCAAGCAATAGATAATTTTTTAAACCAACGATCTCGAGCATTAATCACTACTATGCAACGACGAATACATGATTGACATAATAAAGTACTAATGGAGTGCTCAAGTAAAGTTTTATCGCCTATTGTACAATATTGTTTCGGAAGCATACTGTTCATACGCTTTCCAGTACCTGCTGCTGGAAGAATAGCTGTAATATCTGGAAAATCCTTTCTGCCATGTTTAATAAAGCATGCCATTGCCATACACACCAATTTCGTTAAACCATTATTAATGTTTATTGAAATTAATATTGTTATGATTATGATTTTATTTGATAAAAATTTTCATCAACCTTAATCATGCCGAGGTTATATCTTGATCGCTCCTCAACAGCTTCATATCCATGAAGCAAATCATAAATTTCGTACAATAATTGATTATTACGAAGTCTCATTTGGGTAATTTCATTAATATTTTCACATAATCTGATTGTATTATGAATATTAATTAAATCACAAATGCCATTTTTACCTAACCACAGTGAATATTGCAGCCAAGCAAGCAACGTCAGTAATAAACAACTCAATTTATTCATATTTATACTACCTACTATAATTTATTATGTTTTTGTACTAGTATCGATTGTATTTGTGAGATAAATAATTTTTCTCTTTGAAAATATAATAGATAAAAATTAAAAAAGTAGGTAATTATAATTTCTGTTATAATGTATAATATATGGCCATTCATACCGTACATGATACACATTAAAATAAACTAATTCAAAAATTATTGCGAATTATTTGTATTTATTATAATGAATATTTTTTAAAAATTAATTTTTATTTAATTAATAAATAATTCCTATTAAAACAAATAATATTTTTGATATGCATCATCTTCTTTATTACAGAAATTTAATTATTATAAAATTATCAAATATATGCATTTGTTTTGTATCATTTCAGATGATGATCTATTTTAAATAAAGATTTAAGGAACGATGACTGTAATATTTGGTTAATTAATTCTACTATCGATTTTTGTCCATTTAAATATATATGTGGGTTTCGTGGTTTTTCATATGGAGAACTTATGCCGGTAAAATTTTTTATTTCACCAGATCTAGCTTTTTTATACAAACCTTTTGGATCACGTTCTTCACAAATATGTAGAGGAGTATCAACAAATATCTCAATAAAATGATTAATAGGAAACATGTTACGTATCATTTGACGATTATAATGATAAGGAGAAATAAAAGTAGCCAATACTACTATCCCAGCATCAACCATTAATCGCGCTGTTTCTCCTACTCGACGTATATTTTCATGTCTATCATAATCACTGAATCCCAAATCACAACATAATCCGTGTCGCGTGTTATCCCCATCTAATATGTATGTACTAATATTCTTATTATGTAATTTTTTTTCTAAAACATTAGCTAAAATTGATTTACCAGAGCCTGATAATCCTGTAAACCATAATAATATAGCACGATGTTTATGTAAAAGTTCACGATCTTGTCGTTTTATATAAAACGCGTTCCAAAAAATATTTCTATTAGAAACATAACCGATATTCTTATTAGTCATAATATAAGTATGATCATGGTAAATCTTTAATATTCCAATGCGGAAAATGAACACGAATTAATGCATGTAACGCCAATTCAAATTCACTGTGATTATTTTTACTGTTAGGCTGACAATATTTTACAGGGGTTCGAACCATTCCGGCTCCTACGGTTTCATTAGTCAACAAATCAATAAATATCATGCTTCCAGTTATTGGATAATAAGAATATTGATCTAATAATAATGGTTCATCAAATGATAATTTGACCAACCCAATACCATTGAGTGGTATTGATTGCGTTTTTTGGAATTGTAAAGTCTGTACATCTACTTGATATTCTATGTTGCTTATTTGTACTTTTACAATTTTAGTAGCAGTCTTAATATTAAAATATTGGTTTTCTTGTAATTCTTCCTTTTTCATCCATACTATATCTACTAATGCAGACCATACAGGAGTAATGGTTGTGTGAGCATCGATTATCATATCTCCTCTGCTAATATCTAGATCATCTTCTAAAGTTATAGTGATCGCTTCTCCAGTTTGAGCATATTTTTGATCTTTATTCAAAGTAATAATGCGTTTAATGCTAGAAGTAGTATTTGAAGGAAAAATATTAACATGTTGTCCAGTATGCATACTACCAGACGCAATAGTTCCAGAGTAACCTCTAAAATCTGGATTATGACGCAGTACATATTGTACTGGGAAACGTAGTTCTTGTTTTTCGGAACGACAGGAACTGTTAATATTAATATCTTCTAATATTTCTAACAAAGTAGAGCCTTTATACCATTTCATGTTTTTTGATAGTGTTGTAATATTATCTCCATCTAAAGCAGATATTGGAATAAATTTAGTAGCTATATCAGTGGATAATCGTTGAGAAAATTCTAAATATTCTTGACTAATTTTTTGAAATATCTCTTGATTATAATCTATTAAATCCATTTTATTAATTGCTACTATTATATATCGAATACCTAAAAGCACGCTTATAAACCAATGTCTTTTGGTTTGCCCCTGTATTCCTTTACGTGCGTCAACTAATAAAATAGCTAATTCACTAGTAGAGGCACCAGTAACCATATTTTTTGTATATTCTGCATGCCCTGGAGTATCAGCGATTATAAATTTCCGTTTTTTAGTAAAGAAATAACGATAGGCAACATCTATGGTAATACCTTGCGCACGTTCTGATTGTAATCCATCTACTAACAATGCTAAATCCAATTTATTTTTCTGAGTACCAATTTTTTTACTATCCATATGCAAAATAGATAATTGATCATCATAAATTTGATATGAATCATATAATAATCGTCCTATTAAAGTACTTTTTCCATCGTCTACGTTACCGCATGTGAGAAAGCGCAACAATATTTTATATTGTTGCGCATATAAATAGTTTTCGATTCCTCCATAATTGAGAATTTCTTGCTCTATGGTGTTAGTCATAATAAGTTCCTTAGAAATAACCTTGCCGTTTTTTAATTTCCATAGATCCAGATTGATCAAAATCAATAATTCGTCCTTGCCGCTCACTATTTTTAGATATTAACATTTCTTCAATTATCTTAGGTAACGTTTCTGATTTAGATTCTATTGCTCCAGTTAATGGCCAACACCCCAATGTACGAAATCGTATCATGCGTTCTTCTATAATTTCCCCAGGCTTAAGGTTAATACGTTCGTCATTTACCATAATTAAATTCCCATCTCTGCGTATTACGGGACGATTTTTAGCTAAATATAACGATACTATTTCGATCTTTTCTAAGAAAATATATTGCCAAATATCTAATTCTGTCCAATTAGACAATGGGAATGCTCTAATACTTTCCCCTTTATTAATTTTCCCATTGTAGTTATACCATAGTTCTGGGCGTTGATTTCTAGGATTCCAGCAATGAAACTTATCCCGAAACGAATAAATTCGTTCTTTAGATCTAATTCTTTCCTCATCACGACGGGCGCCACCAAAAGCTGCGTCGAATCCATATTTATTTAATGCTTGTTTCAGTCCTTCTGTTTTCATAATATCTGTATATTTAGCACTGCCGTGAATAAATGGATTCATTCCCATAGATATACCTTGTAAATTTTTATGAACTAATAGTTCAAATCCATAAGATTTAACAGTATTATCACGAAATACGTACATTTCATGAAATTTCCAACCAGTATCTATATGTAATAAAGGAAAAGGTAATCTACTAGGATAGAATGCTTTTCTTGCTAAATGTAACATTACTGAAGAATCCTTACCAATGGAATACAACATGACTGGTTTATGAAATTCAGCTACTACTTCACGAAGAATATAGATACTTTCTGATTCTAATTTATTTAAATAAGTAATATATTTTCTGTTTTGTATCATAATTATCCTTTTAATTTACATCAAATTAATAATTGAATTAATCGGATAAAAACTCAATGTTTTTTTTCCAAACCAATTTATTGTACTATGTAATGATACAACATTGCCAATAACCAACAAGGCTGGACGATCAGCCATTTTTGCTAATTTTTCTAATTCAATTAAGGTACCAATTAGAATTTTTTGATCTCTATATGTTCCTCGGCTAATTATAGCTACTGGGGTATGTGTATTTCTTCCATGAGTAATTAAATTATTGCTAATATTTATGGCATTAAGTTTACCCATATAAATGACTAATGTTTGTTGATTATTTGATAAAGTATTCCAGTTAAATTGACTATTATTTATATTATGACCTGTAATAAAGATAACGCTATGAGCATACTTTCTGTGAGTTAACGGAATTCCAGCATAAGCTGGAACACCAATACCCGCTGTAATCCCAGGGACCACTTGAAAAGAAATACCTGCTTCTGATACTATTTGTAATTCTTCTCCTCCACGACCAAAAATAAACGGATCCCCTCCTTTAAGCCTAACAACTTTATTTCCTTGTTGAGCTAATTGCACCATGCATTGATTAAGTTTATTTTGAGAAATTGAATGATCTCCGGCGCGTTTTCCAACATAAATTTTATCGGCATCTCGGCGAACTAAATCTAATACATCTGAACTTACCAAGTGGTCATATAGTACTACATCTGCCTGCTGTATTATTTGTAACCCTTTAATAGTTAATAATCCTACATCTCCAGGCCCTGCACCTACCAACGTTACACTACCTTTTTTATTATTGTTGTCATTTCCAATATTTTTAAGAGCAAATTTAATAGTTGTATTAGCTTCTTCCAAGTGATTTTTTTCAACTAAATTAGCAATGTGCCCATTATAAAATATTTTTTCCCAAAACCGACGTCTACATACTACGTCAATAATATGTTGTTTTACTTGATTACGCCATGCACCAGCTAATTTTGCGATCAAACCAAGAGACTTTGGTAATAATGCTTCAAGTTTTTCACGTAAAATACGTATTAATATGGGTGCTTTTCCACAGGAAGAAATTCCTATTAAAATAGGATCCCGATCGATAATAGCAGGGAAAATACATGAACATTTATTCTTATCATCCACAGTATTTATTAATATATTCCGTTCTTCAGCATTTTGATATATTAAAGTATTTAATTTAGTGTCGTTGGTTGCCACAATTACTAAAATTACTTTATTTAACATTGTGGGATTAAAATTTTTGTTAATCCAACTGATATTTTGTACAAATAAAAATTTTTTTAACTCCGGACAAAGAGTTGGAGCTATTATTGTAATAATAGCTCCAACTCTTTGTAAAATTTGTATCTTCCGTACAGCAATACTTCCCCCTCCAACAACCAAAACTGGCCTATTTTTAAGATCAATAAATAATGGTAAATATTCCATTGAGTTATACCTAATGAGCAGATATAATAAGTCGGTAATATTGTGTATTTTACTATATTAAAATTGACAGAAATTGTAAGTATTAAAAAATTATGTATTTATATATAAATACATAATTTTTTAATATACAGATATATTTTAATTTTCAAGCAATCTTTAATATTTATAAATAATATATAACTAAAATATGTTAGATAAGCGCTAAAATATAAGTGTTCATGTTTTTAGAACTAACTATTATTAGTGATCATATGTTTCGTTATTTAAATGCATGCCATGTGATTATAATTGAAGTATATTATATAAATAATTTATATAAAAATAAATTTTAATCAATAATATGTAAACCACATTCACGCTGTAATCCAAAAAATCGTGTCTCTTCTTCTTTCATACCAGGTTCCCATTTCATACTGGTGTGCACATCTCCTATTGATAAATATCCTTGTTTCCATAATGGATGATATTCCAAAGAATGGGTTTTCATATATCTATCAATTCGAGAAGTATCCCAGTCAATGATGGGCAAAAACTTGAATATTCCATTTTGAATAGTGACTATTGGTAATTTTTTACGACTATTTGATTGATTACGTCGTAAACCTGCAAACCATGTTTTTACTTTGAGTGTTTTTAGAGCACGATGCATCGGTTCAACTTTATTGATATTATTATATTGTTTAATACCATTTATACCTTGTTCCCATAATTTACCATATCGTGCTTCTTGCCATGCTGCAGATTGCTTTGGAGAAAATACATGTAAATTTAATTGCATTTTTTCTGTTAGTTGATCGATAAATCGATATGTTTCTGGAAATAAATAACCGGTATCAATCAAAATAATTGGGATATTAGGATAATAATAAGTAGTTAAATGCAAGCTGACTGATGACTGAATACCAAAGCTTGAAGATAATACCGCCTGATTAGGCAAGTGTTCTAGGGCCCATTTAAATCTATCTTCCGTCGTTAAAGATTCTAGATGTTGATTTATTTTATTTAATATCAATTTTTGTTCATTTATGTTAAATGAATTGAGTTGTGTGATAGTCCAACAATGGTCAATAACATTTAATAATTTATTCATAAAAATCTTTTTCAGAATTTACAACAGCATTAACTATCCCAGATCTTACTACATAATCTCCATAGGATTCTTGATTAATTCTTTCTTTTGCCCAACGTTTAATAGTCATATCTAGTATATTTAAGATGTCTATTTCTGTGATATTTTCTTTATATAATCTAGGAATACGTGTACCGATATTATTACCTCCTAAATAAAGATTATAACGTCCGATTGATCTTCCTGTTAATCCAATTTCTGATAACATTGCACGAGCACAGCTGTTTGGACAACCCGTTACTCTCAAAATAATAGCATCTTTTTCGAGTTTATACTTTGACATAATATTTTCTATTTTAGTAATGAATTCAGGCAAAAATCGTTCTGCTTCTGCCATCGCTAAAGGGCAAGTAGGAAGCGCTACACATGCCATAGATGCTCGTCGTTGTGGCGTAATGTCATCATTTGTTATACCATATTTTTTCAATATACTTTCAATCAGTAATTTGTTATCTTTAGATATCCCAGAAATAATCAAATTTTGATTTGCAGTTAATCTAAAAGAACCGGAATGTACTCGTGCAACTTCTGATATTCCTAGTTTTAATAATTTTTTAGGATCATTATTTAATATTCTTCCATTTTCTATAAATAAAGTAAAATGCCAATTGCCATCAATACCTTGTATCCATCCAAATCGATCTCCTCTATTTGTAAATGTATAGGGATGAATTGGGTGAAATTTTATTCCAGAACGACGTTCGACTTCTGATTTAAATACAGTTATTCCAACTCGAGCTAAAGTATATTTTGTTTTTGCATGTTTACGATCAGATCTGTCTCCCCAATCTCTTTGTGTCGTAACTACTGCTTCCGTAATCTTTAAGATATCTTTTGTGGCAATGTACCCAAATTCACTAGCTGTACGGGGATAGGTAGTCATATCCCCGTAAGTCATCGCTAATCCTCCACCAACTAATACATTAAAACCAATTATTTTTTCAGTATTATTACTTTTAATAGCAATAAAACTAAGATCATTGGCATGAATATCCACATCATTCATTGGTGGTATAGCAATTGCTATTTTAAATTTACGAGGTAAATAAGTAGCACTCAAAATTGGTTCAGATTCTGTGGATTCTGTTTTTTTTTCATTTAACCAAATTTCTGCATATGCTCGAGATTTTGGTAATAAATGCTCAGAAATATTTTTTGCTAATTCCCATACTTGATAGTGTAATGTTGATTCCATTGGATTAGCTGTACATATTACGTTACGATTTACATCTCCTGCAGTAGCTATAGAGTCTAATCCTAATTTATTTAACAAATGATGTAAACTTTTTAGATTTGGTTTTAACAAACCGTGTAGTTGAAAAGTTTGTCTAGTAGTAAGACGGATTGTTCCATATAAAGTATACTTTTTTGAAAAATCATCAACAGCTAGCCATTGTTTTGGAGTAATTACACCGCCCGGTAAACGACAACGTAGCATCATACTAATTAGTGGTTCTAATTTTTGATTTTCTCGTTCTACACGTACATCACGATTATCTTGTTGATACATTCCATGAAATTTAATTAATTGCATATTTTCTGCATTAAATCCTCCAGTCAAGCTGTTATCTAAATTTTGAGCAATAGTGCCCCTTAAGAAGTTACTTGTCTGTTTTATTCGTTCATTCTCAGATAATAACTTTACATTATTATTATCGTTATGTTTTATATTCATTAGTAAATATCTCTTTGATAACGCCGTTGTATTCGCATTTCATCCCAAAATTCGTTTGCTTTATCCAAAGTCATGCCTCCATGCCGAGATGTTAACATAATTAAAGCTTTATCTACATCTTTAGCCATATGTTTGGCATCACCACACACATATACATGAGCTCCTTCTTGGATCCATGACCAAACTTCAGCGCTATTTTTTAATAATTTATCTTGTATATAAATTTTATAATCTTGATCTCTAGACCAAGCGGTATCAATTTTAGTCAATACACCATTTTTGAAATAACGTTGCCACTCAATTTGATAAATAAAATCATCAATAAATCTTAAATTTCCAAAAAACAACCAGTTTTTTCCTAATGCTTCATCTGCAGCGCGTTGTTGGATAAAAGCACGGAATGGAGCAATACCTGTTCCTGCTCCAATCATAATTATTGGAACATTAGAATCTTTTGGTAATCTAAAATTATCATTAGGTTCAATAAAAATACGTATCTTATCATTCTCTTTTATACGATCTATTAAATAACTGCTGGCACCACCTGTTCTAAATCGTTCGTTTATTTTATAACGTATTGCGCTGACTGTAATATGTATTTCTTCTCCTACTTCTGATTGAGCAGAAGAAATAGAATAAAATCGAGGTTGCATGGGTCGTAATATTTGTAATAATTCTTGAGCATTTATTTTCACTGACACATGATGCATCATTTCAATAATAGGCGTAGTTAAAATGAATGTATTTAATTTTCTTTGATCACTAAATAAATCTAGTAATATTTTATTTTGAGTAATAGTAGCTATATTTTTTACAACAATTGCAGAATTATGTGTTAATTCATAGTGATTTTTTAATGCCTCATTAAGAGATATTAATTTTCCTTCAATTTGTATTTCTTCAGTTCCTTTTAAACCTAATAATTCTAATAACTCATCAATAAGATTAGGATCATTTTCATACCACACTCCTAATGCATCTCCTGGTTGATAACATATATTAGAATCAGTAATATCTATTTCCAAATGATGAACATCTTTAAGTGAATTCCGACTAGTAACTTTTTGTCGTGTCGATAAACAAGCAATTAATGGATATTTTTTATTGTAAACAGTATGGTTTACTTGTGTGATACCATGAACTTTATTAAGTTGATCGAAAATAGAAGTATTTGTTGTCTTTTTTTTCAATAAAAATACTATTTTTTTTCTCCATGTATTAGCTTCTTCTTTAAAATCAGTATCGACATCAACCCGGTCACATAATCGATGCGCTCCAAGTTCTTCTAAGCGACGGTCAAAATCTTTTCCAGCTTTAGCAAAATATTCATATGATCGATCTCCAAAACTAAACACAGCAAAATGAGTGTTTTCCATTTTAGCTGCTTTATTAGAAAACAAATATTTGTATAAAGCGATTGCTTCTTCTGGAGGCTCTCCCTCTCCGTATGTAGAAATGATAATAATTAATAATGTTTCTTTAGCAATTTTTTTGAATTGATAATCTCTAGCATTGAATAATACAACATTTAAATTGATTGAATTAATATCATCACGTAATTGTTCAGCTAATTGACGTGCATTACCAGTTTGGGAAGCAGATATAAGAGTAATTGTTTTATTAGAGCAAGAATCTGCAATTGTAGTTTTTTCAGAAATGTTGGTTATTCTATCGGATTGAATAGCATTTATTAATCCCCACAAGTATCCAGATATCCAAATCAATTGATAATTAGACAAAGTGACAAAAATAGATTGAATATCATTTAATTGTTTTGAAGTTAATGGTGTTATCTTGTCATGTGCAATTTTTTTCATTACTAAATTAAAAACTTAATTTTTTATGCTTATAAAAAGCAAAGATTGTTTACTATGATCAATAATATTTAGATAAAACAGATACACTAAATACAAATGTATGCGTGTAATTTATCCAAATGTTTAATTTAGTCAATAGATACTAATTTAAAAAATTACTTGTTGTGATCTTTGAAGATACTATAAACCTACGATAATATTAATCATATATTATATTTTGTTATTACCATAATAGTATGAGAAATAGTACTTGCAATAGTTTACATATTTATTTACTATAAATACATATTAAAAATAATAATTTATTATCACTACTTCTGCATATATCTATATGTTATATAATATCATTTGTCTAGTATAATTAATATCATTAAAACTAGTTATCTTTGTACTTAACGTTCTATTATTAAGTGATAGAGAATTATATTCTCGTTATTTAATTTTTATACAATAAAGTATATCTTGATTAAGTATTACATATTTTTAGATACACTTAATTATATATCAGAATTTGATATGTACTTTATGTTATTAAACCCGCATAATGCCCCTTTTTTACTTAAAATTTCTTCTATACGAATAAGTTGATTATATTTAGCTACACGTTCAGAACAGCGAACAGGTCCAGTTTTTATCTGACCTGCATTGGTACCCACTGCTATGTCAGCAATACTAGTATCTTCAGTTTCTCCGGAACGATGTGAAATAATTGTAGTATATCCTGCTTTTTTAGCTATTTTGATGGTATATAATGTTTCAGTTAATGATCCTATCTGATTACACTTAATTAAGATAGAATTTGCAATGTTTTGGTCAATACCTGCTTGTAATAGATTTACATTGGTTGCAAATAAATCATCTCCTACTAATTGAATTTTATCTCCAAGAACTTTAGTTTGATAAGCAAATCCATCCCAATCATGTTCACTTTGTCCATCTTCAACAGAAACTATTGAATATTTTTGTGTTAATAATGATAAATAATGAGTAAATTCTTTAGAAGTAAAGGATTTTTTTTCACTTTTTATATTATATTTGGCAGTTGTTCTATCAAATAGTTCAGATGCGGCACAATCTATTGCTAATACAATGTCTTTTCCTAAGACATAATTGGATTGTTCAATAGATTCTTTTATTAGTTCTAGAACGGTAGTATGAGAATTGATATTAGGAGCATATCCGCCTTCATCGCCCAATTGCGTAGAGATTCCTTTATTTTTTAGTATCGTACCTAAAACATGTGATATTTTAGATCCCATCTGAATCGCTTCTTTAATTGTTTTTGCTCCAACTGGAATGATCATAAATTCTTGGATATCTAAATTATTAGCAGCATGCTTACCGCCATTAATAATGTTCATCATAGGGAATGGTATAGAAAATTTATTTGTTGACATACTATATAAATCGGCGATGTACTGGTATAACGGAATATTTTTAAATACTGCAGCCGTTTTTGCAATTGCTAAAGAAACCCCTAAGATGGCATTAGCTCCAAGTTTTGATTTATTACTAGTGCCATCTAAATCAATCATGGTATTATCAATAGTATGTTGTTTTGTTACATCTATGCCCTTTAATATTTTATTAATAGGCCCATTTATAGCATTAACTGCTTTTATTACCCCTTTTCCGAAGAAACGATTTTTATCATTATCTCGCAGTTCTACAGCTTCTTGGGAACCGACAGATGCTCCAGATGGTACTGATGCTAATCTAGAGCCACCTTTAATATATACTTCAGCTTCCACTGTTGGATTACCACGAGAATCGATAACTTCACGTCCAACAATATTTAAAATTTTAGGCATGTATATTTCCTTTATAAATGAATCTATATTTTTAATTGCAAACTAGAAATATAGTACCATAAACATGAACTCATATACACTAAATTAATTTATTATGACGATGTTTATATTCCATTGCAGCTCTTATAAAATCTATAAATAAAGGATGTCCTTCGCGAGGCGTAGAATTGAATTCAGGGTGAAATTGACTACCTATAAACCATGGATGTTTTGAATATTCAATAACTTCTACCAAATGATTATTTTCAGAAAATCCAACACAAGCTAATCCGGCATGTTTTATATTTTTTAATAACATATTATTAACTTCGTAACGATGTCGATGACGTTCTAATATAGTGCTTTTTCCATATATTTGATATGTCAAACTTCCTTTAATTAAATAACATACTTGATTTCCTAAGCGCATAGTACCACCTAGATTAGTATTGTACGTCATCATAGTGCCATTTTCATCTTTGCATTCAGTTATTAAAGCTATTACTGGGCATTTACAATTAGTTATAAATTCTGTAGAATTAGCATCTGGCATTCCAGCAACATGTCGGGCAAATTCAATTAACGCTACTTGCATACCCAAACAAATCCCGAAGTATGGTATGTTGTTTTCTCTGGCATGTTGTACAGATAAAATTTTTCCTTCTACTCCACGATAACCGAATCCTCCAGGAACTAAAATTGCGTCTAATCCCTTTAAAGTTTTTTCTATACCTAATTGTTCTACTTCCTGAGAATTAATAAGACGAATATTGACAATAAAACGGTTCTTTATTCCAGCATGTTTTAATGCTTCTGTTACTGATTTATAAGCGTCTACTAATTCAATATATTTGCCTACTATGCCAACAGTAACTTCTCCTATTGGATGTTCTTGATAATAAATTACTTCTTCCCAATCTGATAGATCTGCTTCAGGACAATTTAAATTAAAACGTTTACAAATATAATCATCTAGTCCTTGTGATTTTAATAAAGCAGGTATTTTATAAATTGAATCTACATCTTGAAGAGAAATGATTGCTTGTTTGGGTACATTACAAAACAAAGAAATTTTTTTCCGTTCATTATTGCTGATTACTCTATCAGATCTGCAAATTAAAATGTCAGGCTGGATACCTATAGAAAGTAATTCTTTTACTGAATGTTGCGTAGGTTTTGTTTTTAGTTCTCCGGATGCTGTAATAAAAGGAACCAATGTTAAATGTATATACAAGGTTTTTTCTTTATGTACCTCTATTACCATTTGTCTAATAGCTTCTAAAAAAGGCAATGATTCGATATCACCTACTGTTCCTCCTATTTCCACCAATAAAACATCGTAACCAGAACCACCCGCTATAATCCATTTTTTTATGGTATCAGTAACATGAGGAATAATCTGTATAGTAGCTCCTAAGTAATCACCACGACGTTCTTTGCTTAAAACATCGGCATAAATTTTACCGGCAGTAAAATTATTATGATGTCTCATTTTGGTACGGATAAAACGTTCATAATGTCCCAAATCTAAATCAGTCTCTGCTCCATCTTCAGTAATAAATACCTCACCATGTTGTATAGGACTCATCGTACCAGGATCTACATTAATATAAGGATCTAGCTTCATTATAGTCACACGCAAACCACGTGCTTCTAAAACTGCAGCTAACGATGCTGTAGCAATACCTTTACCTAAAGATGATACCACTCCTCCAGTAACAAAAATATAATTAATTTTCACACATTAACCTAAATTATATAAATATATATAATTTCTATGATTTAAATTTTATTATAAATTATAGCGAATTATTTAGTTAAATATTAATTTTTTGATATACTTATCTTTGTTTCTGGAATATAAATTATAATTATTCTTGAATGTCATTTAAACTTTTAATAGTGAATGGTTTAGTGTTAATGAATATTTGGGTTTAAATCACCTACTAATACTATTAGAGAATAATCATATATATTTATATTAGTAACATAACAATAGTATAAATTATACTACCATAATATTAATTTTTTATTTTGATAAAGTTTATACTGAACGAAACATGATACATGTATGTTTTAATTACAAAACCATAATATGTTGTATCATTTGTAAAATATATTATTACTTGTACTATACATTTTATATACTAAATGATGAACCACAACTGCAAGTAGTTTTAGCGTTTGGATTAATTACAACGAATCGGGATCCTTCTAGTCCTTCATAATAATCTATAATGCCTCCAAATAAATACTGCAAACTCACAGGGTCAATTACTAAAGTAACACCATTGTTTTCTATAATATAATCATCATTAGATTTTTGTTCATCTAAAGTAAATCCGTATTGAAATCCACTACAACCTCCTCCTATAATATACACACGTAATTTTAAATTTAAATTGTTTGTTGTTTTGTTTTTAATTAAAAGTCTTACTTTATCAGCTGCAAAATCAGTCAATTGTACAGGAAACGTTGCATTACTGTTCATAATTACCAGCCTTTTCTTTTACATGATATATAGTGCTATAATTAACTTGTTAGCAATAAGTTAGTTAAAATAAATGTATAAAACTTTTTGTTTTTATTTTTATTAAAAATATTTAAATTAATAATATTGATTTCGCAATATAGTATAAAAACTATATAAACTTAATTAATATAGTTAAATTATTATTACAATTATACTGTAATGTGACTTACAATAAGTAACATTTTACTTATGGATAAAATTATTTAATTTATTCAATTACATCATGAATATCTTTATTGTCTATGATATTATCTGCTGATTGTGGATCATATGAAATTATATTTGTTTGATTGAGTGATTTATATAGTGAGTGTGGATCAGTTGTCCATACTGGTAAGACCTGATAACAGGTATTTTTACTATCATATGAGATAAAATTACCACGATTATCTACGGGTACGTGTTTAATACCATTAGGCGGTATTAAACTTAAAGGGGTAGGTTTATGGTGATGTTCCAAATAAAGACTATATAGAGTTAATGCCCCATTTGTTCCTGTTAATTTGGTTTCTCCATTATTGTCACGACCTATCCAAATCACAGTTACTTCTTTGCCGTCAATTCCGACAAACCAACTATCGCGAAGATCATTAGTAGTGCCAGTTTTAGCAGCCAACTGTAAATAAGGAAATTTTACGGATAAAATATAAGAAGTTCCTTGCGCTACTACTTGTTGCATTGCATATAATATTAAATAAGCGGCTTGAGGAAAAATAACACGTTCTGTTTTAGGAAAATATTGATACAGTATCGTATTTTCTTCATTCATAATATAATGAACAGACGATAAGGAAGAATATTGACCACCATTAGCAATGGTTTGAAATTTTTGTGCTACTTCTATAGGCGTCAAATTGATAGATCCTAACAGAATAGATGGAAAAGAAGAAATACAATCAGGTGGAATACCCAATTTTATTAAAAAATTAGACACTACGTCTAATCCTATTGTCATTCCTAAATTGACGGTAGGTATATTGAGAGACTTAATAAATGCATCAATCAGCGCAACTTTTCCCCTAAATTTTCGATCATAATTTTTAGGAGACCAAATCACTCCATTTGGTTGTTTTAAAGTAATAGGTTCATCAGCGATCCATGTGTTAAGGTGATATTGATTAGGATTACTCAAGGCTGCTAAATAAGTTGCTGGTTTTGCTAGTGAACCAATAGAACGACGGGCATACATAGCACGATTAAATCCATAAAAATATGGGTCAGATCCACCTACCATAGCACGTATCTTTCCATTAAATCGATCTACTACAACTATGGCTCCTTCTAAATCTTTTATTTTATAAAAACGTCTTAGATTATGGATACCTAATTCCATTGCTTTTTCTGCTGATTTTTGAGAAATAGGGTCTAACGTCGTAAATATCTTTATTCCAGAAAAATTGTTAATTTGATTAATATTTTGTATTTCTTCGTTTACCATTTGTGCAAAGGCAGGACGTAATATTAATACCTCGTCTTTTGATTGTATTCCTAAAGGGCGTGCAATAAGAATAGTATATAATTTTTTGTCAATAATATTTCTATGTGCTAATAATTTTAGTATTAAATTTCGGCGCTCCAATGTTATCTGTGGATTTTTCCAGGGATTATATAACGATGCTCCTTTTATCATTCCAACTAACATTGCTTGTTGATCTAAACTTAATTCACTTATTGGCCTTCCAAAATAATAAAAACTGGCTAAAGGAAATCCACGAATCTGATCATTTCTATTTTGACCAAAATATATTTCGTTTAAATATAATTCAAGAATGTGGTCTTTACTATATCGATAATCAACAATTAAAGCCATATAGGCTTCATTAAATTTACGCCATAATGATCGGGTATTATTCAGAAATAAATTTTTTACTAATTGCTGAGTTAAGGTGCTCCCACCTTGTACAGCGCGGCCGGAAATAACATTAGCTAAAAAAGCACGACCAATAGAAGATATTTTAATACCATCATGCCGATAAAAATAACGATCCTCAATGGCCAACAACATATCTATTAATACGTCTGGAAATTCAGATCTTGGCAAAAATAACCTTTGTTGCCCATTAGGAGCATATATAATAGAGATGATTTTAGGGTCAAACCGAAATAATCCAAAATTATTTTTTGTATCTTGATTATAAATGCGTAGTAATTTTTCTTGATTAAAAAAAAAGGATGCATGTATTTCTCCTTCCTCTCCACTTGGAAAGTTAAAAGGTCTACGAAATAACTCAATTTCATTATTACGTACGATAAATTCTCCTGGATGAGTAATTTTAGATACTTGACGGTACTGTAATGATTCTAATAAATGAATTATATCATTTTTATTGTATGACATATTAGGTTCAATATTAATCATACGACTATAAACAACAGTAGGCAATTGCCAGACTTTTCCGTTAATCCGACTTTGAATTGTCTTATCTAAGAATATTCCATACATTGCAATTAGAATAATAATAAATGCAAAAATGCATATTATAGTATATACAAAATGTAAAGTTCGTTGCACAATGATTAAATGATACTTATATGGTAATTGATCTATAAAATTGTAGTTTTCAATACACATTATGATACTCAAGGTAAATTAATTATCAATTAATTACTTTGATATTGCTTTTTATTATATGTGATAAACATTATGTGAGATATATATTTACTATATTTAAGTAACAGTATTTAAAATATTACGATCAATTTACAGTAATTTATACATTTTTTAAATAAGAATTTATGGTTTTGTTTATTATTTTTAATAAACAAAACCATAAACACATTAAATATAGCATGAAAGCTATAAACAAATCATATAAAAATATTTATATAATAGTTTTAACTTATATTTTATATATGAATACATCTCTGGTAAATTATAAATAATTTTTATTAAATCAGTTCAATAAGATTGGAAATCTACTAAAACAATATTGTAAATGATTATATTTATATGAAAATAAATTGAAGTTATGTAGTATTCATAAATATAATACATAGGTATTATTTAAATCTTTTAAATATGAATATATCTCATATACATATTTATATAATTAAAACTTCTTCATGAAAAATATTAAATAATTTTTTATAATATTTGCTTGAGGTCTCTACAGAATAAAATACATAAGTAAATATTTTTAAATAAAATAGAATAGCTTTAATATATGTGTTAGAAGTACATAAAAAATTAAATTGTCATGAAAATATTACAATCAAATTTAACAATGTATAGATTTTTTTATTTAATATAACTAAATAAAATTTTTATTCATAACTTTTATAAAGTAAATTATTATGAAAATAAAGAAGTGATGTTTGCGCACATTTGTTTTTCCAAAAAATATTTAAAAATTTTATCACAATTATATTGTAAAATTACTATTTTGACTTATGATTTATTTAAATAATTACATTTATATAGATTTATATAATTAATTAATTAATATTAATCATCAATCAGATTTAGTACCTAAAATTGTAAATTTTTTATAATTACAAATCTGATAAAATTTTATATACATAAATATCATTTCTTATACACACAAGAAACTTATGATTTTATATATCTACATTGCGATTAATGTTGAAAATAATTTCAATCCATATTGTTTCTATATAAGCATGCAGTTTTGTGTTTAAAATTTAAAATATTCGTACTTATATTTTAATTTATTTTTGCATTATTGAGCATATGCTGCGCGTGTAACTATATTTGAGCGCGGTTAAATATTGAATAATATATATTACATATAATAATTATATAGTTTTAATAGATACAAATGTGTGATATGAAGGTACATTTATTCTTTTATTATTATCATTTTAAAATACTATGTGAAAATTAAATGAAAAAATAAATATAATAATTTTGTAAACATCTAATTTAAATTAGAAAAAATTTAAGTATTAAGTAAATTTTTTGTTATATATAAATTTATAAACAACAAATTGATTTAATATATAAATTATATTACGATGAAGAAACAATAAAATACCAATTAATATGTATTTTCTAGTTGATCATTATAAAAAATATGAAACATAATTTCATTTTATGATGAAATAATCTTAAAACTATTTAAAAATATTATTGTTTTATATGTGACATATATTATGTACATCATCCTAAAAAATATTGGTATAAAAAATGAATTGATTATATATCTTAGTACAGTTATTTAAATAAATAATATATTATAAAAATTAGTACGAAAAATTAATAAATAATATTTGTATATATTATGTTTACTTATCTGATTTGTGTTATTTATTGCTTTTAAAAGGTGATTATAGAACATCCTAGGAATGTTTTATAGTCATCTGAATTACTAAATTGTCGTTGCATACCAAAAGTTTTATCTTAAAACAACAAAATTAATATATTTTAAAGAATAATTTTGTTTCATTATGAACATAATCGTATATAAATAATTTATATTATACGTCATGCAAAAAAATTTATAATATTAATATAAATAATATACATATATTTCAACACATTAAGGAAACGCTACAATGTTAGAATGTTTATCTAATGATGTGGATCCAATAGAAACACAAGATTGGTTGCAATCTATTTCTTCAGTTATTCAAAAAGAAGGTGTTAAACGAGCTCAGTTTTTAATAAATCAAATTATACACGTAGCCCGTAGTAATGGTGTTGTTATCTCTAGTAATGAAATAATAACAAATGATTATATAAATACTATTCCAGTTCAAGATGAACCTAAATATCCTGGCAATTTGGAAATAGAACAACATATATGCGCTGTTATTCGCTGGAATGCTATTATGATGGTATTACATGCATCAAAAAAAAATTTAGATCTAGGAGGACATATTGCTTCGTTTCAATCTTCAGCTACGTTGTACGAGGTATGTTTTAATCATTTTTTTCGTGGGCGTAATAAGCATGATGGAGGTGATTTAGTATATTTTCAAGGTCATATTTCACCTGGGATATATGCTCGGGCTTTTCTTGAAGGACGATTACATGAAGATCAAATAAATAATTTTCGTCAAGAAATTAAAAACCTGGGACTTCCTTCATACCCCCATCCAAAATTAATGCCAGAATTTTGGCAATTTCCTACAGTCTCTATGGGACTTACTCCAATTAGTGCGATTTATCAAGCAAAATTTTTAAAATACTTAAAAAATAGGAATTTAAAAGATACTACTTTACAAACAGTATATGCTTTTTTAGGAGACGGAGAAATGGATGAACCTGAATCTAAAGGGGTGCTTAACATTGCCGCTAGAGAAAAATTGGATAATTTAATCTTTATTATTAATTGCAATTTACAGCGATTAGATGGTCCAGTAATAGGAAATGGAAAAATTATCAATGATTTAGAAAATATATTCAAAGGATCAGGTTGGGAAGTAATTAAAGTTATTTGGGGAAGTAAATGGGATTCTTTATTACATAAGGATACTAGTGGCAAACTCATTAAGCTTATGAATGAAACCGTTGATGGAGATTATCAAACATTTAAATCTAAAGATGGCGCATATGTACGTAAACATTTTTTTGGAAGATATCCAGAAACTAATGCATTGGTGGATGATATGAGTGATGCTGAAATTTGGGCATTAGATCGAGGTGGGCATGATCCTAAAAAAGTATTTGCTGCTTTAGAAAAAGCTAAAAATAGTTCAGGAAAGCCTGTCGTAATATTGGCGCATACTATTAAAGGTTATGGAATGGGTTCCAGTGCTGAAGGAATGAACATTGCGCATCAAATTAAAAAAATTAATATAAAAGGAATACGTCATTTTAGAGATAGATTTAATCTTAATTTTATCAAAGATGATCAAATTGAATCTTTACCTTATTTAACATTTAAAGAGGGTTCTAAGGAATACATATACTTACATGAACAACGCAAAAAATTATTTGGATATGTTCCGAACAGATTGCAACATTCTACTTATTCATTAGAACTGCCAACATTAAAACATTTTTATCCTTTATTAATACAACAAAATAAAGATATTTCTACTACTCTTGCATTTGTGCGTGTCTTCAATATACTACTACAATATGAGCCCATCAAACACAGACTGGTGCCTATTATTGCTGATGAGGCTCGAACTTTTGGGATGGAAGGATTATTTCGAAAAATTGGTATTTATAGTTCTATGGGGCAACAATATACTCCTCAAGATCGTGATATACTTGCATACTATCGCGAAGATAAACAAGGGCAAATTTTACAAGAAGGCATTAACGAATTGGGAGCAGCAGCCTCTTGGTTGGCTGCTGCCACTTCATATAGTACTAATGATTTTCCTATGGTTCCTTTTTATATTTATTATTCAATGTTTGGTTTTCAAAGAATTGGAGATTTTTTTTGGGCTGCTGCTGATCAACAAGCTCGAGGATTTTTAATTGGAGGAACATCTGGTCGTACTACCTTAAACGGCGAAGGACTACAACATGCTGATGGCCATAGTCATATTCAATCACTGACAATTCCTAATTGTATTTCCTATGATCCAGCATATGCATATGAAATTGCTGTAATTATACAAGATGGATTAGTACGTATGTATGGTAATAATCCAGAAAATATATATTATTATATCACTACATTAAATGAAAAATATCATATGCCAGCAATGCCAGAAGGGGTTGAAGAAGGTATTCGAAAAGGAATTTATAAATTAGAATCTTTATCTGGAAAAAATGGAAAAATTCAGTTAATGGGGTCTGGTGCTATCTTACGTCTTATTCGTGAAGCAGCTCAAATCTTGTCTCAAGAATATAATGTAAGTTCTGATGTATATAGCGTTACTTCTTTTACTGAATTAGCACGAAATGGGCAAGATTGTGAACGTTGGAACATGTTGCATCCTATGGATATACCCAAAATACCATATATTACTACCGTGTTAAGTAATTTTCCTACTATAGCAGCTACTGATTATATGAAGTTATTTGCAGAACAAATTCGTTGTTTTGTTCCAAGTGATCATTTTTTTGTTTTAGGTACAGATGGATTTGGGCGATCTGACAGTCGAGAAAATTTAAGGCATCATTTTGAAGTAGATACAGGTTATGTAGTTACAGCTGCATTAGCTCAATTAGTAAAAAATGGCCATATTCATGCTAATGTTGTTCTAAATGCTATCAAAATATTTAATATTGATCCTGATAAAATTAATCCACGTCTATCATAGGAGGTAGCATGACGACAATTGAAGTTAATGTGCCAAATATTGGTGATGATGAATTAGAAGTTACAGAAGTCATGGTAAAAATTGGAGACGAAATTAATATTAATCAACCGCTTATTATAATAGAAAGCGATAAATCTTCTATGGAAATACCAGCTTCCTGTTCTGGTATTGTTACTACAATTTATGTTCATGTTGGAGATAAAGTACACACAGGATCTTTAATTTTATTACTTAACACACAAACTGAGACCAATGTATCATCTTTTAATGATCAAAAAAATACCAGCCCCTCTTCTTGTTTTTTAGAAGCCAATAACATAAAGAACAGAGACATATATAATAATACGACAAACCACAGTATCTATTCTACGCCCAATATTACAATACACGCTACTCCATTAGTACGTCATATAGCTCGTATATGCGGAATAGATTTATCAAAAGTAAAAGGTAGTGGCCGTAAAGGACGTATCTTAAAGGAAGATATTCAGGATTACATGAATAATATGTCAATACATCATAAAAACTGTATGCCATCTATTCAATCTAATCAATTCTTATCATCTATACCATCTTGGCCAAAAATAGATTTTAGTAGATTTGGCAATATTACAACTACAACGTTAAGTAAAATACAAAAAATTTCTGGCGCAAATTTGCAAAGAAATTGGATAATGCTTCCTCATGTAACACAATTTGATGAAGTTGATATTACTGATTTAGAACATTTTAGAAAGCAACAAAATCTTGAAATTGAAAAGAAAAAAATAAATTGTAAAATTACGCTACTAGGTTTTGTTATAAAAGCAGTTTCAAAAGCATTAGAAGAATTACCACAATTTAATAGTTCTTTATCTCAAGACAGTCAAACGTTAATTTTAAAAAAATATATTAATATTGGCATAGCAGTAGATACTTCTGAAGGGTTATTAGTGCCTGTTTTACGTGATGTAAATAAAAAAGGTATCATTTTATTATCACAAGAGTTAACAGCACTTTCAAATAAAGCGCGTTCTAGAAATCAATTGGTTCCTTCTGATATGCAAGGAGGAAGTTTTACTATATCTAATCTAGGAAATATAGGAGGTACAACTTTTACTCCTATTATTAATGTTCCAGAAGTAGCTATTTTAGGTATATCTAAATCTTTTACAAAACCAGTGTGGACTGGAAAAAAATTCGTTCCACGTTTAATATTGCCTTTATCATTATCATATGATCATCGTGTTATTAATGGTGCAGATGGCGCTCGATTCATAACACTTATTAATAGAATAATTTCCGATATACGACTATTGGCTATGTAAATTGATTATTATGTAAATTATGATGATATCACATAAAATATAAGCGTATATATCATTATCAGATATAAAAATTAACATAATAAAGACATACATATCTAATTAAATTAGATATACTGATCTATAGTGTTAATTAAAATCTGAAAGGTAAAAAAAGAGAGAGCTATGCATATGCAACTAAAAACCCAAATTCTTGTTTTAGGCGCGGGACCAGGAGGTTATTCAGCGGCTTTTCGCTGTGCTGATTTAGGAATGGAAACTACTATAGTGGAACGTTACCCCATTTTAGGTGGAGTATGTCTTAATGTTGGTTGCATTCCTTCTAAAACATTATTACATATTGCTAAATTAATTGAAACAAAAAAACATTTAGATAAATATGGTATTCTTACATCAACAGAAGCAGATGTTGATATTGACAAAACACGTGCTTGGAAAGACAAGATCATCAAGCAGCTATCAAGCAGCTTAAGTGCTATGGCAAAAACACGTAATGTAAAAGTAATTAATGGAATTGGGAAATTTATTGATGAGCATACTATTCAAGTTGAAAATAATCAAATGACTTTAGAAATAACATTTAATCATGCTATTATAGCAGCAGGGTCACATGCTGTGTCCTTACCACATGTTCCTGAGGATAATCGTATCTGGAGTTCAACTGATGCTTTATCTTTACAATCAATACCTAAGCGTTTACTTATCATAGGCTCTGGGGCTGTAGGATTAGAAATGGCAACAATATATCGTGCGTTTGGATCAGAAATTGATATAGTAGAGGTATATAATCAAATTGTACCAATTTTAGATGAAGATATTATCAATCTTTTTTCTAAAATAATGAGTAGAAATGTGAATTTAATTTTAAATACTACAGTCAGCATAATAGAATCTAAAACAGATGGTATTTATGTTACTATGGAAGATAATCAAACTTCATTAAAAAATATTAAACGCTATGATGTATTATTACTAGCAATTGGTCGCGCTCCGAATGGTAATATGTTGAGCATTGAAAACGCAGGAGTACATGTAGATAAATATGGTTTTATTCCTGTAGATCAACAAATGCGTACTAATATAAAACATATTTTTGCTATTGGCGATATTATTGGGCATCCAATGTTAGCGCACAAAAGTATCCATGAAGGATATGTAGCAGCAGAAGTTATTTCTGGTAAAAAACGTTATTTTGATCCAATAATAATTCCGTCTATTATATATACTAATCCCGAAATAGCATGGGTTGGTTATACTGAAAAAGATGCGAAAGCAAAAAATATAGATTATACAGTTACTGTTTTCCCTTGGATGGCTTCAGGTCGAGCAATTACTGAAGATTGTAAAGAAGGTATGACTAAATTGATTTTCGATAAAAAAACAAACAGAATTATTGGAGGATCTATTTTAGGCACGAACGCTAGTGAAATATTAGGAGAGGTTGCATTAGCTATTGAAATGGGGTGTGATGCAGAAGATATTATCTTAACTATTCATGCTCACCCAACTTTATATGAATCAATAGCATCAGCAGCATCTATTTATGATGGATCGAGTACTGATATGCCTAATATAAAAATATGAATATAATAAATTTTATATAATTATTAAATTTTAATAAATTAAATTTAGAAATAGTACTACATTGATATGTAGTTTGTTTTAATTTATGAAGTATATTAGTGTTTAGTATTTTATATACTACATAATTTTACAAATTAAATATAATAGTTGTAATTATTTATATTATTTGGATATGATATAGTTTAATTGATGGCAATGAAATATTTAAAATAACAACATCGATCAGTAGGAATTGACATTCATTATGTTAAACATTATAAAATTATGTACACAACAATTGCATAGATTGCAAATGTGTCGTGTGTTTTGTATTCATTATATTTATCATTAGTTAGTTTAATTTAGGATATAATTAATTTTCGGATATTAATTAACTATAATTAGAAATTGAATATTTTATTATTTAAAATGTTTATTCTTATAATAATAGAAATTTATTTTCATATTAGAATTAGTGATGTAAGTTATAAGTATGTCATTAAAAATTGATCTAAAATGTTGTATTATTGTATATAAATAAAAAATTTTAATAATAACAAAATAACTAAATATATTATCAATCTCTTGTGAAATTAGAGATAGATTAAGAAATTTGAAAATATTTAAATTTAATATATATCTTTAATCATTCAATCTAATTTAAAAATAATTAAATATATTTATTGTTGTATACATTAACAATAACTTTTTTACTGAGAGTTACTATTATACTCATCCATGTACTTGTTATATATAGATCACTAAAACTAACTAAGTAGCAGTGTTTTGTATTATTAAAATCACATTATCTAATAAAATAAAACGATTTATATTTTATTTAATAGTAAATTTTATATAAATTTATTAAATTGTATGAACATAGCAATAGTTGTTATCATGTGCTATTTTATCTAACGTGTGTTCCACAAATACAATTAAAATGTTAACTTTATTTATATATGAAAATCTAAAAGATAAAAGTTTTGATGAATATTTTAAAAGCACAAAAGTTATCAAATTTAACGATTAAAAAAATTTACATTATTAAATATATATAGGGCATAGTTTTATTATCATTATTATATTGTAGCATTCTTCAATTAAAATCATTAAATAACTTTTATTTTTAATCAGTAATATAACAGTTCAGTATAATAACGTTTTATAAATCAAATAATTACCAATATTAATATATTTTTTATTATAAGTATAATATGTACTTACGCAGTATTACATTATTAAAAACTAATACCTATATATGTGAAAAATAAATATTAATTAATTTATTCTAAATTAAATTTCAAACTATTCATATAGCAAACACTTTTGTGAGTACTATATATGCAGTTCTTGTTTCTCAAGTGTTAACTTATTTATTGATAAATAAGTATACTATTACAATGAAATAACTATCTTAAGCAATAAAAATATGATAATACGCGCTATTAATAATATTAAGTTATTATTTATATCTCAATTATAAACGTTTTCCTAATATTTTAGCATATCAGTTTTTAAAATTTATTTCATTTACAGATATTGCTACAAATTGTAACTATTATTAGATATTTTTATTAAATATGACGGAATAATTTTGTTATTTAATTTGCATTAAGATAACGAAAATAAAATAATATAGAATTTGTTATAGATAAAATTTTAGATAATCAGATCAAATCGATACTCTCATAATATTAAGTAAACAAATAGATACGTTAATATCTTTCATTTACCTGTAAACAACTAATTATGTATATGATTTATTTTATAGAATAAATAATAATCCTTATACCACATCTATCACAGATAATAAGATTTTATTTTTTCCAAAAATCTAAATCATTTTCAGGAATAGTTTTAGCGATATCTGTTATAATTTTTCCATTAGGAAAAATTAAATGATTATCTAATTCAATTAACGGATAAATTATAAATTCTCGATTATATATATCATAATGCGGTATTATTAATTCAGAGGTGTATATATTATGTTTGCCAAATAATAAAATATCTAGATCTAATGTGCGTGATTGCCATAAAAGAGAATTACGCAACCGAATGCGTCCTTGTTTTTTTTCAATATATTGGATGTGACTCAACAGTGATTTTGGAGAAAGATTAGTATCTAATATTATTACTGCGTTTAAAAAATCAGGCTGATTTTTTCGTCCTAATGGCCGACTACGATAATAGGACGAACAGGCTATAAGTTTGGTCATTGGAAGTTTAGAAAGAGCCCGCACGGCCTTATTAGCTTGTTTTTTAGGATTGAATATATTACTGCCTAATCCTATCCAGACTCGTTCCATTTAATCATATTCCTAATCTTAATTAACTATCAAATCACCAATTTTTTATTTTTATAATTATAAAATTTAAATATCATTAAAACTAAAAGATGACACATATTTTTATATAATTACGCTCCTAGTATATATTAAATATAATTAAAAAATATTAATTGTGCTCACTATCGCGATAAAACTATATGTGAATTATTAAAATTAATTTTAATTATATTTGCATATAAGAGTGAAGATACTAAAAAGATTGATTTTTACTATGGAATTTTATCCAGTCATTTGTTTTTCTTTAATTTCTTCTAAAGTTTTACAATCAATACATAAGTCAGCTGTTGGTCGAGCTTCTAATCTTCGGATTCCGATTTCTACATCACATGAAGCACAAAATCCAAATTCATTTGTATCTATTTTTTTTAAAGTTTTTTCAATTTTTTCAATAAGTTTACGTTCTCTATCTCGATTACGTAATTTAATGTTAAATTCTTCTTCTTGTGCAGCTCTATCTACTGGATCTGGAAAATTGACAGATTCTTGATTTTGTACACACAATGCAGCAGATCCTAAATCATGTTTAAGTTGATTCTTCCATGTTTCAAGAATACGTTTAAAATGTAATAATTGATCATAGCTCATATATTCTTCATTAGGTTTGCGCTGATATGGTGTAACCCCTGCAATTATTAATACATTTAAAGAAGAATATTTGTTACTACGGTTTGATGATTTGGTCGGCATATAACTGCTCCTAATTTATATATACTAAAACAAATTTACATCAATATGCTATAAAATTTAATTATTTAAATAAAATTCACTAATAATATTACAAACATATAATGAATAAAAAATCCAATAAAATAAATATTATTATTTAATAAAACATAATAGATCTTTTCAAGCAAATAACCTTTTCATCTTATTACGATACTTGATTACTTGTAAAACATACACGTGATTATAGAATCATCTCAACATATATACAAACCAATTATAATATTTTGACAAAATATTATAATTGGTTTGTATATATGTTTTGTGTTGCTTATAGAAACGACAATATAAGTATTGATCACTGTTTAAAACTGTGGATTGTGTCATATAATATTACTTGAGTCTTTACAAGAATATTATGATTTTAATCATAAATAATAGTATTATACATAATTTATTAAATATTTATACAAGAGCACCATAATATTCATCTTATGATTTCTAAAAATTATACTTTATAGAAAAAATTTTACTTAACAAAAATATATTATGTCTTATATCATTGCATTAACTGGGGGTATTTGTTCTGGAAAAAGTGTTGTTTCTAAAAAATTTTCTGATTTATCAGCAAGAGTATCTGTAATAGATTCCGATGTAATTTCTAGACAAGTCACACAACCCGGAAGCATTGCTTTACATATGATAACCAAATATTTTGGATCAGGTATATTATTTCCCGACGGTTCATTAAATAGATCTATGCTAAAAAAAATAATTTTTTTTAATCTTAAAGACAAAGAATGGCTTGAAAAATTATTACATCCAATCATTAGAAAAGAAACTCAGAAAACTATAAATCTATTATCCAATAAATCATATTATGTGTTGTGGGTTACTCCATTGTTAATAGAAAATAATTTACAAAAACTTGCAGATCGAATATTAGTAGTAGATATTCATCCTGACATTCAATTGAATCGAATCATGCGCAGAGATAAAATTACTCAACAATACGCTAAAAATATTTTGTTATCACAAGTATCTCGTCAACGCAGGCTTGATTTTGCCGATGATATTATTAACAACAATAAAAAACTGGACGAAATCGACACAGACATCTCTATATTACATGAATATTATATGAATATAAAAAAAAATAATCACTAATACCACTGTTTTTATTAAAAAAAATTTCAAAATTATGTATTTATTCACTATATGGTATACACGACTCTATTGTCATGTAGTAATTAAAAATTTATATTAATTATTTTATAATCATTATAATCATTTAATACCCGCGCTTCACACATATAAACAATAAAACCCATGATTAAAATTATAAATAACTAATTTCAAATGAACCAACATTATACACGATAATAAAAATTATAAATATCTCAAATTATCATTTGATCTGACTTAATAATAATAAACTGAAGATAAAGCAGTTGTTTTATACTAAATATGTACACTTACAATATTCATTATTTATAATTTGTAAATATCACTTTTAACTTTTAGATAAAAATGTAACTTCATTGTCTATTATGGTAATTAATTCAAAAAATAATTTGAAGTAATTTATATATATTAATGATACTTATATATAATTTTACCATAACGCTTCTTAAACTTTTTATTAGATCCACATGAACAAGAATCATTACGACCTACCACTTTTTTTAACTGATGTATTTGTATGTAGAAAACAGTCTATAGATAATAATTTACTATTAATTGTTTGTAGATTAATAGATTGTATTTCATTATACTTATTATCTTTTGAGACAATCGATTCTTTTTTATTAAGTGATTTCATCACTAATTTATTAATTTCACTTATTACTTCATATTTTAAATGATCTAACATTTTAGTAAACATGGCAAATGATTCTCTTTTATATTCTTGTTTAGGGTCTTTTTGCGCATACCCTCTTAAATGAATTCCTTGACGTAAGTAATCCATTGATGATAAATGTTCTTTCCATAAGATATCAAATGTTCTTAACATAATTCCTTTTTCAAAAGAACGCACAATATTTGTTCCTATTATTTTTTTTGCATGTTCATATTGTTGGATCATACTGTCCAATACACGCTGACGTAATCTTTCTTTTTCCTCATATAATTTAGGATCTAGATCTATCCATTCTCTAAGAGGTAACGTTAAATAAAAATCAGTTTTCAAACATTCTTCTAATTTTATTAGATCATTTTTGTCCTCTATGATTTGTAAAGGAATATAAATATTAAATAATTTATCAATAACATCACAACGAATATTACTTATAATGTCATCAATATTCGCCATGTTTAATAATTTCTCGCGTTGATCATAAATAACTCGACGTTGATCGTTAGCTACATCATCATATTCTAATAATTGTTTTCTAATATCAAAATTTCGATTTTCTACTTTTTTTTGAGCATGAGCAATAGCTTTAGTGATCCATGGATGTTCAATTGCTTCTCCGGATTTCATGCCTAATTTTTTCATCATGTTTACTAATCTATCAGAAGCAAAAATTCGTATTAAAGAATCTTCCATGGATAAGTAAAATCTAGAGGAACCTATATCTCCTTGTCGTCCAGATCGCCCGCGCAGTTGATTATCAATACGACGAGATTCATGCCGTTCAGTACCAATTACATGTAACCCTCCAGATTTTAATACTGTATCATGACGTTTTTTCCAAGCAGATTTAATTTTTGAAATTTTATATGTACTCGTTGTATTCAATGCAGCAATTTCTGCTCGACAATTTCCTCCTAACATAATATCAGTTCCACGGCCAGCCATATTTGTAGCAATAGTTACTGCGCCAGGATGACCCGCTTGAGCTATAATATCTGCCTCTACAGAATGAAACTTAGCATTTAAAACTTTATGAATAATTCCAGCTTTCTTTAAAGCACGGGAAATAATTTCAGATTTATCAATTGATATCGTTCCTACCAAAACTGGCTGATTACGTTTAACACAATTCTTAACATCATGAATAATAGCATCAATTTTTTCATGTTCCGTCATATAAATTACATCTGGTAAATCGTTGCGAATCATAGGACGATTAGTTGGTATAATAATAGTATCTAATTTATAAATAGATTGAAACTCAAATGCTTCAGTGTGAGCGGTTCCCGTCATACCAGATAATTTTTCATACAAACGAAAATAATTTTGAAATGTAATTGAAGCTAAAGTTTGATTTTCATTTTGAACTGTTACTCGTTCTTTAGCTTCAATTGCTTGGTGTAATCCATCTGACCATCGACGACCAGGCATAACACGTCCTGTATGTTCATCAATAATCAGTATTTCACCATTTTTAACAAGATAATCCACTTCGCATGCAAATAAAGTATGCGCACGAAATGCTGCATTAACATGGTGCATTAATATAATATTATCTGATGAATATAATGATTCGCCTTGATTCATGATACCAGATTTAATTAATAATTGTTCTATTAATACCAATCCTTGCTCAGTTAATATAACTTGTTTAGATTTTTCATCAACTATGAAATATTTTTCTTTTTGTAGATCGTGTATATTTTTTGTATTTTGTTGAATTATAGTAGAAACTAATTCGTTTATTTTTAAATATAATAAAGAAGTATCATCTGATGGACCAGAAATAACCAATGGGGTACGAGCTTCATCGATCAAAATAGAATCTACTTCATCGATTAATGCATAATGTAATCCTCGTTGTACCCGTTCTTCTGGAACAAAAACCATGTTATCACGCAAATAATCAAAACCATACTCATTATTTGTTCCATAGGTAATATCTGCTGCATATGCAGCACGTTTCATTGATGCTGATTGTTCCGGTAAATTGATTCCAACAGTCAATCCTAAAAATTCAAACAATGGTCTATTATTTACCGCATCTCTATGTGCTAAATAATTGTTAACTGTAACGATATGTACTCCTTTACCGCTTAACGCATTCAAATAAGCAGGTAATGTAGCGGTTAGAGTTTTTCCTTCGCCAGTTTTCATTTCTGCGATACAACGATTATTTAAAACTATTCCACCCAATAATTGGGCATCAAAAAGACGTATGTTAAATATTCTTTTGATAGCTTCACGTACTACAGCAAACGTTTGTGGCAACAGTTCTTCAAATTTTACACCTGACTTAATAGATACACGAAACTCATCAGTTTTAGATGCTAGTTGATTATCACTTAACTTTTCTATGTCTTTTTCCATACAATTTATAATATCCACCACTTTTTTCATACGATGTAGTGCACGTTCATTTTTATTTTTAAAAATTTTAGTAAGTAATTTAAATGGTGTTATCATAACAGTTTATATCTCATTACAATGATGGTATATTATATAAATAATAATGTGGCAATATATATTATTGTTGATGATGCATATTTTATATATATTAGTTATCTTAATAAGAGTGATTTAATTTATATTATTTTACAATCTATTAAAAATAAATGTGAACAAATTGAATAAAATGTATGTTAAATATCATTAATCACGTTGATTAACATAAATATTTTTATAGAAATATCTAAATAATAAAAGCATATGCGAATAATAAAAGTATAAATTTTTGCTACATAAATTTATGTGTTGTGTTTGTGTATTAGATATATTGTATATATTTGACATATGACTAATGATTGATTAACATACTTGATATTCTGAATATGAAATTATTTAAATAAAGTTTAAACATCTCTTAAGTCATTACTCATAACTATTAAATTTATTATATACGAATATGAAAACATATTTTATATACAGAGATATATATTAATTTGATAGTATAGAAAATTTATATGCATACGAATAAAAAGCAATAAAATATCAAAAATATTCGTTTATCTCTGACTTTTGTAATTATATAAATTTTTAGTTTAGACATATCATACTTAGATATATATATATATTGTCTATTCCATAAAATAAAAATGTTTATTATAGATACATGTAAATCATTTTTAGTGTTTTTAATTTAATAGATTAGAAATATATAGTGTTCAGTACAACCACATATGTATTAATATGTGAAATTTTTTTAAATAATTAAACAATAATAACGAAATTATCTAAAATAAATTAAATAAATTTATATATTGAAATTTATGATAACATTGTTATACCACACATTTAAAATATGAATGAATATTCAAAATCCTAAAGGTAAATCAGATGCCTTAGAAAAAGTAGCGATTTCCCACGATTCTTGGCGTGATAAAACAGTTTTCAACAATTTATTATTTAGGGCATGTCCGGATTTAAAAGCAATGAAGGAACCGATAAGATTGTGTCCACACATAAATAGATCACCAATAGCATCAAGCATTTTATGTCGAACAAATTCATCGTCAAAACGTAATCCATCTTCGTTGAGTACGCGATCATCGTCAATTATTATAGCTGAATTGAAGCTTCCTCCTAAAGCGAATCCACGAGATTGTAAGTCTTTTACATCCCGCATAAAGCCAAAAGTACGTGCTCTACTAATATTATGAACGAAAGATTCGGAAGAAAAATTAAAAAAATAATGCTGCGTATTAACATTGATAGCTGGATGATCAAAATCAATAGTAAAATCAAGCGTAAACCCATCAAATGGTCTTAGCTCAGCCCATTTATCACCATCTTCAACACGTACAGTTTGTTTTAATCGGATAAATTTTTTAGCACTATTAAGTTCTTCTATTCCAGCATCTAATAATACGCATACAAAAGGATTAGCGCTGCCATCCATTATTGGCACTTCAGGGGCATTCAATTCTATAATAATATTATCAATACCCAATCCTGCTTGAGCAGCACTTAAATGTTCAACAGTAAAAATTTGAGCACCGTACTCATTAATCAAACATGTACATAATGCAGTGCTGCCTACTGATTTAATATTAACTTGAAAATCTACAGGAGGGTGTAAATCAGTACGACGATAAATAATACCAGTATTTGCTACAGTAGGATGCAAAGTTAATGTAACTTTTTTGCCAGTATGTAATCCTACGCCACTAACTTGTGCAATGCGCTTTAATGTTCGTTGTTTTATCATGATCTTGTTTCATACAATTATTATACTATTACTATATAATAAATTACATAGACATACATTGGCATTTTTGTGAAAATTTCTCATTCATATTATCTTTAATTTAATCTTCTTGTTTTCTTAGAAACGCTGGAATATCTAAATAATCTGTATCTTTATCAAGGGCTGTACTCTGCTGATTAACTGTAGCAGATGATGCATGCCTCCTAGATTCTTTGAAAAATGTAGATACTCTTTGAGAAGAATGATTATGATAATGATTATCTCGTACTATTTTTTTTTCTTCTTTAATATTTGACCGAATGACATCCGAACGCTTATCAATACCAATTCCTGTTGCAACCACAGTAACACGTAATTCGTTATTTATATCTGGATCTAAAGCTGTACCTATTACTACTGTTGCATTATCAGAAGCAAAAGAACGTATAGTATTACCCACAGTTTCAAATTCATCTAATCGTAGATCTAAACCAGAAGTAATATTTACTAAAACACCGCGAGCACCAGACAAATCAATATCTTCTAATAAAGGACTAGCAATGGCTGATTCAGATGCTTCTTCTGCTCTATCGTCTCCACATCCTACTCCAGCCCCCATCATGGCATATCCCATTTCTGACATTACTGTGCGTACATCTGCAAAATCTACATTCATTAAACCTGGTCGAGTAATTAATTCCGCAATACCTTGCACTGCTCCTTTTAATACATCATTGGCAGCACTAAATGCATCTAATAATGATATACCACGTCCTAAAACTTTCAATAATTTATCATTTGGAATCGTTATTAATGAATCTACATATTTAGATAGTTCAGAAATTCCTTGTTCAGCGAACATCATACGTTTTTTCCCTTCAAAATTAAAAGGTTTAGTAACTACGGCTACAGTTAAAATGCCTAAATCTTTAGCTACTTCAGCTACTATCGGAGCAGCCCCTGTTCCAGTTCCTCCGCCCATCCCTGCGGCGATAAAAACCATATCTGCACCTTCTATAGTAGCTTTCAATACATCGCGATCCTCTTCTGCAGAGTTACGACCAATTTCTGGATTAGCGCCTGCTCCTAACCCTTTAGTAATAGAACTACCAATTTGAATGGTTTGGCCTATTGTCATTTTTCTTAAGGCTTGAGCATCAGTATTAACAGCAAAAAAATCTACGCCTTCAATACGTTCACGCAACATATGCTCAACTGCATTACTGCCACCTCCGCCAATACCGACAACTTTAATTACTGCATCACTAGTTAATTCCATTGGTTCAAACATATTTTTCCCCATATTACTTCAGTTATTTTAAAAATAAATTTTTAACGGATTTAGCATATTTATATTTATTACAGTTTTTTAAAATTCTTTTTTTAACCAATTATTCATTTTTTTTATCCAACTTTTAATTGTTATTCCTTTTTCTATATCTATCTCATTATTCAAATGAGATTCTTTTCCATAATGTAACAATCCGATAACAGTAGAATACTGTGGATTTCTTACATCATCTATTATTCCGCTTGTATTTATGGAAGATGCAATGCGAACTTGTGTATGAAATACTTTTTGAGCACAAGCTGATAATCCATCTATAAGAGATGCTCCACCAGTTAACACAATACCTGCTGCAAGATGGTGTTTAATATTAATTTGGCGCAGTTGTAATTGTAATTGTAGTATTTCTTGATTAACTAACATCATTAACTCAATGTATCGAGGCTCGATGATTTCTGCTAACATATGACGTTGTAAAGTACGAGGAGGTCTGCCTCCAACACTTGGAACTTCTATATTTTCTCCTTTACTAATTAACGATTCTAAAGCACAACCATAACGTATCTTAATTATTTCTGCATCAGATAATGGTGTTCCAAAAGCATAAGCAATATCACTAGTAACTACATTCCCAGCATATGGAATAACCTTAGTATGGCGTAAAGCTCCAGCAGTATATATTGCTACATCCATTGTACCACCACCAAGATCTACAACACAGACGCCTAGTTCACGCTCGTCTTCTGTTAAGACAGCATAACTTGATGCCAATCCAGAAAATATCAGTTGATCTACCTGTAATCCGCATCGTTCTACTGCTTTAACAATATTTTTAGCCATATCGTTATGGCAAGTAATTAAATGAACTTTAGCTTGCATTCTAACCCCAGATAATCCAACTGGATTTTTTATCCCTTCTTGATAATCAATAGCATAATTCTGTGGAATAACGTGTAATATTCGGTGTTCATCACGTATTTTAACTGATTTAGCTATATGTACTACATTATCTACATCTGATTGTGTTACCTCTTCCTCTGAAATAGGCACCATACCTATTTCATTTTTACAGCTAATGTGTTTTCCAGATAAAGAAAGATAAACAGATGAAATTTGACAGCCCGCCATTAATTCTGCTTGATTAATAGAATATTGTACACATTTTATCACTGACTCTAAATTATTTACCCCTCCTTTATCCATACCGCGTGACGAACAATATCCTAATCCAATAATATTTATTATTCCATCAGGTAAAACTTCACCTACCATCGTAGCAACTTTAGCTGTGCCAATTTCTAATCCTACTAGTAATTTTTTATCTGAAGTTTTGATCATGTTCGTATTTGCCTTTATTTATTTTTTCTTTATTTATTGTATGGGAGCAATTGAGCTATAAATCCATCTTACAGCAAATCCTGATCGATAACGTAAATCTATATAATCAATATATTTATTATTGTCATTAATTTCTTGAAGAAGAATAGGATAAACTTTAATGAAATAATATAATCGTTCGATTATATTATTTCTACCTAATTTTAGATGAATATTATCTTGCAAAATCAATTGCCATGAATAACGTGCATCCATTTTTATTGATTTTATTTGAAATTTACTAGACTTTAATATTTCATTAAATATGAAGTAATTAGTTAATACGGTTTTTTCGCTGTCTTTTGGTCCATATAAATGTGGAATTGTTAGAGCATTATTTTGATATTCTCTAGGTATACTAAAAATAGTACCTGTTGCGCTAATGTTTTGTAAATTATTCCAATACGCCAATGGAACATGTTCTACTATATGAATCTTTAATGTATCTGGCCATTGTTTCCTTATACTCACTTGCTGAATCCATGGTAAATATTCAATTTTTTCTTGAATAATATTAATATCCTGTGTTATAAATGTACCCAATACACCTAATTTTAATATTATCTGATTAATATCAGTATTAGTAGTGTAATAGCGATTCCCAGTCACTATTATATAAGATAGTGGGTAACAACAAGAACTACAAATCCATGTTTTTATAGAATAAAAACTCCAAACAACACCAATTACAGCGATGGATAATAATATCCAATCTAATAACGGATGACGAAATTTATAATATCTACTTACACTTGGTTTTAAGCTATATTTAATTTTTGTGTTTTTACGTGCGTTTAACACTGCTCGAAGTGTTTAGTAATCTATTTCATTTTATAATGATTTTACTGTCATAAAATTCATTATTATTTTGTACATACCTATATTTTATTTTAATACTATTTATCATGATAATTTTATATACATATCGTTATTTTTTAACAATTAATTTACGCACAATATCACTTATTGTACCTGCTCCTTGAATTAAGAGCAAATCGTTATTTTTCAAGGATTGAGCTAGTATGTTTGATAACATCTGTGTATTTGATATAAATATTGGATTAATTTTACCATGTTCACGAATTGTACAACACAGAGACTGACTGTCTGCTCCTAAAATAGGTGTTTCTCCAGCAGAATAAACATCTAATATTAAAAGAATATCTACACTAGAAAGTACATTAACAAAATCATCATATAATTCTTTTATACGTGTATATCTATGAGGTTGAAATATCATAATTAATCGTCTATTCGGCCATCCAATTCGAGCCGTCATAATAGTGACATATAGTTCAGAAGGATGATGTCCATAATCATCTATTAATATAAATTCTCCTGTTTGACTATTTATTTTATTTAAAGGATAATGACCTAAATTTTCAAAACGTCGTTGCGTTCCTTGGAAATATAACATAGTTTTAAGAATATGTTCATCACTAATTCCTTCTTCAGTTGCTACTGCAATAGCAGCTGTAGCGTTAAGTGCATTATGGCGCCCAGGAGCATTTAAAATTACCTTTAGTTTTGTTGATTTATTTTGACGTAATATGGTAAAACTACTCTTTTCTACATTTTGATGATAATCAAACACACATAAATCAGCATTTTTACTAAAACCATAAGTAATAATTTTTCTATTAATTTTGGGTAAGATTTCACAAATTATGGGATCATCAATGCATACTACAGCATATCCATAAAATGGTAGATTATGTAAAAAACTAATAAATGCTTTTTTAAGACCTTCAAAGTTACCTTGATATGCATTTATATGATCAGTATCAATATTAGTAATTACCTCTACTATGGGATGTAGATGCAAAAATGAACCATCACTTTCGTCTGCTTCTACGATTAAATAACGACCATATCCAAGGCGAGCATATACACCTTCTGATTTTACTAGGCCACCGTTTATAAAAGTTGGATTTAACCCTGATTCAGTATAAATATTAGCTATCATTGTTGTAGTAGTAGTTTTCCCATGCGTTCCAGACACAGCTATTCCATATTTAAATCTCATGAGCTCAGATAACATTTCTGTGCGTTTAACAATAGGAATTTGGGCTTGCTTAGCAGCTAAAATTTCCGGATTATTTGAAGTAATAGCGCTAGATATGACTACAACATTAGCATTATTTATATTACTATATTTATGGCCGAAATAAATTTTTACTCCTATTTCGAGTAAGTGACGCGTTACATTATTATGTACAATATCAGAACCAGTAATATCATAACCTTCATACATTAATACTTCCGCAATACCGCACATACCAGTTCCACCTATGCCAACAAAATGTATTTTTTTGAAATGACTCATCATTAACATTAAATCTCTTGATTTAAATAACGGTATATTAATCAAATTCATTTAATATATTTGAAATATTATATATATATCAATAAATTTAAACGATTAATATATTTATTTCTTTAGATATTCAATTATTATCTGAGAAACTTGTTGAGTTGCATTAGGAATAGCCATATTTCTAGCGCGCTGAGCCATATTACATAATGTTTTTCTATCCCAAGATTCTAGCACTGTGCTAACATAATCACTTGTAAAGTTTTGTTGTTCAATAATTTTTGCTGCTCCTACTTGTACTAAAGGCATAGCATTCCAATATTGTTGACGATCTTTATGATGTATAAAAGGTACAAATATTGCTGGCAATCCTACAATCGACACCTCGCTTACTGTTAACGCACCAGCGCGAGAAATTAATATATCTGCCCAAGAATATGCTTGAGCTATATCATCAATAAACTTTACAATTTTGTGACAGTTTTGCTTTATTTTTTGGTAAGCCCATTTTACTTTTTTGAAATCTTGTTCTCCAACTTGATGCCATATGATCAGTTTATTAGATAACTTTTCCGCCATGTTTGGAATAATTTTATTTAATATATGAGCCCCTTGACTACCTCCAATCACTAAAACACGAATAGGACCAACACGGCCTTTCCATCGTTTAACTGGATTTGGAATAGCTAATATTGTTCGTCGTATTGGATTTCCTACTATTTTTGCATTAGGAAAGGTATTAGGAAATCCTTGTAATACTTTTACAGCGAACATCGATAAGTACCGATTAGTTAAACCAATAATTCTGTTTTGTTCGTGTATTATTAGTGGAATACCGCATATCCATGCAGCTAATCCACTAGGTCCAGAGACATATCCGCCCATGCCTAAGACTATGTCAGGTTTCCAAAATTTTATAATTTTTCTTGCTTGATATACTGCTAAGCAAATATATAGTGGCATTATACATTTGATGTATAATTTCTCACCATGCCATCTTTTAATATGAATAAATTTAATATCAATACCATATTTTGGAACTAGTTTAGCTTCAATACGATCTGAGGTACCTAACCAAACAACTTGGTATCCATTCTCAATTAAGTAATGAGCTACTGACAACCCTGGAAATACATGTCCTCCGCTACCACCTGCTACTATTAAAATTCTCTTTTTTTGATTCATTTTTCGTACTCTTTAAAAAAGCTTGATCTTTAGATAAACGTGTTTCAAAATCTATTCTTAACAACAGCATGCTTGCTATCATTGTAGCTAAAAAACTAGATCCTCCATAACTGATAAACGGTAATGTTAAACCTTTAGTAGGTAATATTCCGCTAACAGTTCCTATATTGATAAATATTTGTAACCCAAACCAGATACTGATAGAACAAGCCAAAATGCCAGAAAATCTATGATTAATATTCAACGCACTATAACCAATAGTCATGGCACGAAACACAATTATAAATAACATAAATAATACTAAAATTGCTCCAAAATATCCTAATTCTTCTGCAAGAATAGAAAAAATAAAGTCAGTGTGAGCTTCAGGTAAATATTCTAATTTAAGTACAGAATTTCCCAATCCTTCTCCAAAAAATTTTCCACGACCAAATGCCATCAATGATTGAGTTAATTGGTAACCATTACCAAATGGATCTTTCCATGGATCCCAAAAAGTAAGTATACGTTGTATACGATAAGGTTTAATTATAATCGATAATGCGATCAAAAATATGTTAGATACAAAAATCAATGCTAATTGCCATAATTTGGCTCCGAAAAGAAATAATATAGATAAGGTAGTGATAAATAAAATAATAATACTACCAAAATCAGGTTGCGCTAATAATAATATAGCTAATAGCATCATTATTACTATGGGTTTAGATATATCCCAAAAATTAGCGCGTATTTCTTTGGATTTACGTGTTAAATAATTAGCAAGATAGCAAATAAAAAATAACTTTGATAGTTCTGAAGGCTGCATACATAACGAACCTAACATTATCCAACGTGATGCTCCATTAGTAGAATTATTTAATATTAATACTGCTATTAAAGTTATGTAACTATACAACAACATTATGAAACTATAATTTTTCCAAATTATTATAGGTATTTTTAAGATAACTACAGATAACAAGAACGTTATACTATAATAAACAACTGCACGCTTTATGAAATAGCACGGATCATTCATTAATCGTATCCCAATAGGAATGGATCCTGAACTAATGATAATAAAACCAATACAGATTAATCCTAATACACACCAAAACAACAAACGATCATATAACACATCAATATACGATGATTTTTTTTTATGTGATTTTAATAATTGATTAATAGTTTTTTCTTTTAATACTCTCATTATCCAAATTCTCGTGCAAAATAGGCAAACATAAATCCACGAGTTGCAAATGACTTAAATTGATCTAAGCTAGAACAAGCTGGAGATAACAAAACTATGTCTTTTCTTTTTACACGCCGACTAATAATGCGCATGGCTTGTATCATCGTATTTGTGAGAATAACATGATCAAAACCTAGTTTTGTTAAAAATAATCCGTCTTTTCCAAAACAATAAAGATGTATCTCATATTGTTTAATTAAATGTTTCAACACAGAAAAATCAGCTAACTTAGCATCACCTCCTATCATCAAATGCAGTGTTCCAGATAATCTTAAGTTATTAATAGCTTCTGTAGTTGCATTAACATTAGTAGCCTTAGAATCATTAATCCAACTAACTCCATGATTTTTATAAATTAACTGACAACGATGCGTTAATCCAGAAAATTGACACAATACTTGTAAGGAAATAGAACGAGGGATATTGAAAATATCTGATAAGGCTAAAGCAGATAATGCATTCATATAATTAATGTGACTATTAATTTTCATTAAGGAACAATTAAGTACGTATTCGTTATATGCAATGATCCAATTATGTCCTTTATAATATTTTAGATGATAATCTGCAGAATCTTGATTTATACCAAAACTTACGCAACAATCATAGCCATCATATATGGGTACTGTTAAAGGATCTAAAGCGTTCATTACACAAACTGTGGCATTTTTATAAATCTTTTGCTTAGAGAGATAATATTGTTTTAATCCACCAGGATAACGATCCATGTGGTCTTCGCTAATATTTAAGATTATCGCCGCTTTTGCGCGTAAACTGTAAGTTGTATCTAATTGAAAACTTGAAATCTCCAATATATATAATTGATATGGTTTATCTAATAAAGAAAGAACAGGTATACCTATGTTTCCTGCAACACCGACATACCATCCAGCACTCTTAGCTATCTTAGAAACTAATTGGGTTACTGTACTTTTACCATTAGATCCAGTAATAGCTATTATCGGAGCAGTTGCTTCTCGAGCAAATAATTCAATATCACCAATAATCTCTACTCCCAATTTTAATGCTTCAATTAAAATAGGATGATCTAGTCGTATTCCAGGGCTAACTACAATTAATGTAGCACGTAACAACCATATATCGTTAAACACACCTAAACAATATTTTACAATATGTGGTAATTGATTTATTCCCGGAGGATACGCGCGAGTATCTATTACTTTTGGTATTACACCTCTAGCTAAAAAAAAATGAACACAAGACAAACCCGTGATTCCTAAACCGATAATCACAACTCGTGATCTTCGATAATTACTCATATTTTTATTACCGTATCTTCAAAGTAATTAACCCAAATAAAACCAATATTAACGATATAATCCAAAATCGCACTATAATTCGAGGCTCTGGACAACCTTTTAATTCAAAATGATGATGAATTGGTGTCATTTTAAATATTCGTTTTCCAAATAATTTAAAATAACTTATTTGTAAGATCACAGATATAGTTTCTATTACAAATACCCCGCCCATAATTAATAATAAACATTCTTGATGTAATAATACAGCCATTATTCCAAGTGTACCTCCAAGGGATAAAGAACCTACATCACCCATAAATATTTGAGCTGGATAGGTATTGAACCATAAAAACCCAACACCAGCTCCAATAATGGCAGAGCATACAATTATTAATTCTCCAGAAAGATCAAGATAAGGAATATGTAAACAATAAGAAAAGTATATATCACTAGTTATAGATGCAATGAAAGCTAATCCAGCTGTAATCAATATTATGGGCATAATAGCTAATCCATCTAATCCATCAGATAAATTCACTGAATTACTTGTTCCGACAACGACAAAATACGCTAATACAATATACCAAACACCTAATTGTGGCATAAAATTTTTAAAAAATGGCACTATTAATGGTGTAGATACAATATTGCGGTCTAATAAAAACATAGTAATAATCAATGTTAATGCAATTAATGATTGCCAAAAATACTTATGTAATGCACTTAAACCGGCAGTACTTTTTCTTTTTATTTTTAAAAGATCATCAATTAATCCTAATATCCCATATGTTATCAATATAAATGATACATACCATACATATAAATTAGATAAATCAGCCCACATTATTACCGTTATACAAACAGACAGAAGTATTATAATTCCACCCATAGTAGGCGTACCTTGCTTTTGAATATGCGCTTTTGGCCCATTTTCACGTACTATTTGAAAAAAACGTAAATTATGAAACCGTTTGATTATATAAGAACCTATTCCTAAAGAAATAAATAATGCTGATAATAAACTAGCAATAATCCTAAAAGTTGAATGACAAATAATATTAAAATTGGGTGAATATAATATTAATATATTCTTTATTAACCAAAATAACATTTTTTCTCATCCTTGATGGCATTTACTATTTTCTCCATTTTAAAAACACGAGATCCTTTTATTAATATAGTAATTGATGTATAGCTGGATAACATTTTTTTAATATAAATAATTAATTGATGTTTGTTTTTAAAATGTTTTCCTTGTTTACACATTTTAGAAATAAAATAACTAGCACTACCTATAGTAAGAATTTTATTTATATTTGTTCTTGCAATTAATTTCCCAATATAAGAGTGATATTTAATTTCTTTATATTTTCCTAGTTCCGACATATCACTCACTACCAATATTCGATAACCTGGCGTTGCAGTTAATACATAAATCGCAGATATCATAGAACCAACGTTAGAATTATAAGTGTCATCCAATAATAACTTACCTTTACCTAAAATAATTGGAAATAACCTACCGGGCAATGGTTTTATATTTTCTAATCCAGTAACTACTTCCGATAACCCTGCGCCTACAGAAAAAGCAAGAGCGCTAGCGGCCAAAGCATTAGATACACTATGTCTGCCTAACATTGATAAAAATACTGAAGAAGTCCCATATGGGCTATGCAAAAAAAACCGCATTCCATTTTTTTCGGAAATGATATTACTTGCAAAAAAATCCACACCAATATTAGTATATAAAGAAAAATTCCATATAGATTTTCCTTGCAATACTTTACGCCATAAATCCAAAGCATGGTTATCAGCATTTATAATACCTTTCCCATGTGAATCTAATTCAGCAAAAATCTTCCCTTTCTCTTTTTTTATTGTAGTTAACGATCCAAACCCTAATAAATGTGATGGATAAATATTATTTACTAAAGCTGAATGCGCAGCAACGATCTTGCTTAATTGTGTTAGTTCTCCTGGATGATTTGAACCTAATTCAACAATCGCAAAATTACTTTGTTTGGTTAAACGTAATAAAGTGATTGGAACTCCAACTGTATTATTACAGTTGCCTTGTGTTGCTACCGTATACCCACTATTCTTTAGTATAGATTTAGTCATTTCTTTTACTGATGTTTTACCACTGGATCCAGTTATAGCAACGACCTTAGCGGATGCTTGTCGACGTACCCAATGTGCTAATTTTAGTAAAGCATAATGAGTATTAGGTACAATTAATTGAGGAACATCTAAAAAAATGTAATTATTTACCAATAATGCCTTAGCTCCAGATTCAATTGCTTGAATAGCAAAATCATGACCATTGAAATATTTACCTATCAATGCTACAAACATACATTGTTTATAAATAACATTTGAATGAATAGTAATTGAATGAACAATCAAATCTATGCCAACATGTTTTGCGTTTAAAATTGGTGCTATTTCATGAAGACTAAACGGAATCATGATATTTTTTTTAAAATTTTTTTTACTATATCTTGATCAGAATGATATATGCAATTATTTCCTATAATTTGGAACTGTTCATGACCTTTTCCAGAAATCAATATTATATCTTCTGAACGCGCTTGGGAAATAACAGTTTGTATTGCACTATAACGATTTTCAATAATTTTGATAATTTTTTTTGAATATAATACACCGACACCACACATAATATCATTTATAATTGATTGTGGTTCTTCAGTGCGTGGATTATCATTAGTAACAATTATGCAATCTGCATATTGTTTTGCAACATAACCCATTAAAGCACGTTTACTTGGGTCTCTATCACCTCCACAACCAAAAACACACCATAATTGGCCATAACAATATCGCCTAATTGAAATCAGTGCTTTTTTTAATGCATCAGGAGTATGTGCATAATCTACTACAATTGTAGGATATCCATAAGAACGAAATACCTCCATTCTACCAATTACAGGCCGTAATTGAGATGATGTATGTATTAATAACGATAAAGGATATCCCAACATTAATAATGTACCTAAGGCTAATAATAAATTATTAACATTAAATTCTCCTAATAATTGACTATGAATTACCCCACCTCCCCAACTTGAATCAAAAACAATATCTGTGCAGTGCAAATAATAATTCACTTTAATTGCAGATATCCATTTACCTTTCCAAAAAAACGGTAAATTTCTTGTTGTGGTGACTGCAACTGCTTGTGGTAAATCATACAACCATTGATAACCAACACGATCATCAGCATTGATAACATATTTCTCTGCATGTAATTCACTAAACAATCGCCGTTTAGACATTAAATATTGTCCCATGTTACCATGATAATCTAAATGATCGTGGCTTAAATTAGTAAATATAGCAACTTTAAAATACAAAGCATCTACACGATATTGAGATAATCCATGCGATGATATTTCCATGGCAACGAACACAATCTTATCTTGAACAAATTGAGCTAATATTTTTTGAGTATCAATAGCAGAACAAGTTGTATTATCGGATAAAGACATATTGTCCAATATCCCATTACCTAGCGTACCCATCACAGCACTTTTTTCCCCTAATAATTGAACCCAACTAGTTAATAAATGTGTGACGGTAGTTTTTCCATTGGTGCCAGTTACACCAATTAAGTTTAAAAACCGTGATGGATGATTATAAAAGATTCCTGCTATATTAGATAAATGTTGTGACAAATGATTTACATAAATTACAGGTATTTTATTTGTATTAGAACTATATTTTTTAAATATTATTGTATTATTCCAAGATTCTGATAGAACTGCTGTAGCTCCTTTTTTAATTGCACAATCGATATATAATCTTCCGTCAGTCTTATAACCTTTAACTGCTACAAATAAATTTCCCAGTACAACATCCCGACTATCTAATTGTACTCCTGTTAACATGGGACTAACATAATTATTAGAAACACATGACAGAAGAAATTTATATAAATTATGTAATTTATGCATATAATGTTTTATGAAAAAATTATAATATTTCTTCTAAATTACTGTAAAAAATCTGGTGCAATATTCATTATTTTTAATGCATGACCCATAACTGTGCGAAACACTGGCGCAGATACCATACTTCCATAATAGTGACCGTTTTTAGGATCATTTATAACTACTGCTAAAGCAAATCTAGGATGACTCACTGGAGCTACTCCAGCAGCACATGAAATATACTTATTAATATATTTCCCATGTGATCCTACTATCTTGATAGTACCAGTTTTTACTGCAACTCGATATCCCTTTTTAATCGTTTCCTGATAACTATTGCTTGGTAAGCATACACCCTCCATCATATCTAAAACAGTACGTACTAACGGTTTCGGAAAAACTCGATCCCCTAATGTTAAAGAAGAATCAATTCGTATGATAGAAAGTGGCTTAGATACTCCCATACCGCCAATGGTAGCATAAACCTTAGCCAATTGTAACGGAGTAATCATTAAGCCGTATCCATAAGAAAATACAGCTCGTTCTATATCTGACCAACATTTATCGTATGGGTATACTCCACTACTTTCTCCTATTAATCCTATATTTGTCGCTTTACCCATCCCAAAATTTACATATGTATTTACTAAAGTTGTTGAAGGCATAGATAGTGCTAATTTAGAAACACCAACATTACTAGATTTCTGCAATATTTCTCTAATAGTTAATTTATCGCGATAAATTACATCTTTAATTTGATATCCATCAATCATATAAGGAGATGTATTAATAATAGTACCTGTTTTTATTATGTTGTGTTTTAATGCAGCCATAATTACAATAGGTTTCACTGTTGAACCTGGCTCAAATGCATCAGTAATAGCACGATTGCGCATAACAGATTTATCAATAATAGATAAATTATTTGGATTATATGATGGACTATTTGTCATAGCTAAAATTTCACCAGTATTAATATCTATTAACACTATACTTCCAGATTCTGCTTTATTTATGCGTATAGCATTATTTAATTCATGATATGCTAAATATTGTAACCGTTCATCGATACTTAGAATGATATTTTTAGAAGCTTGACCATTGTTTATAGTAGTTTCTTCAATTGTTCTACCAAATCTATCTTTTCGTATTACTTTTGTGGCAGGTTGACCAGATAACCAAGTATTGAAGCTTTTTTCTATACCTTCGATACCTTGACCATCTATATCCGTTATTCCTATTAGATGAGCAGTTGTACGTCCAGCAGGATAATGTCGTTTTAATTCTTGTTGTAAATATACTCCTGGTAATTTTAGTTGACTAATACGCTGAGAAACAGAAGGATCTATTTGTCGCGCTAAATAAATGAAACGTCCTGTAGCGTGATTGTTAACAACAGATGATAATTTATCTAATGATATATTTAGTATTTTAGATAACTCCGTCCAACGATATATATCAGAAGCGATACCACCACTCCTATTAATTTTATAAGGATCCGCCCAAACAGAATCAGAAGGTATACTAATTGCTAGCAATTGCCCCATTCTATCAGTAATAATACCCCTAGTGAATGAGATATGTTGTACACGCAATGAACGCAAATCGCCTTCATTAATTAACTTATTAGAATAAATAACTTGTAAATAAGTTAATCTTGATAGTAAAATAACTAATATAAGAAAAATGCAACTATATAATAAGTTAAAACGTTTATCATTTAAAATTGTTTGAAAGTTATAAGGTTTAAACTTCATATAATATATATTAAGTTATTATATGATGATGTATGATTTTGCATAAATAACTTTTTGCACATCAAACATATATTTATTAAGTCAGTGGAACATATTATTTTGTGTTAGATCTACATAATGCATTCGTAATTTATTTATAGCAATACGTTCAATACGACTATGGTCAGATAATATTTTTTCTTCAAGGATCAAATTTCTCCATTCAGTATCTAAAGCATCTTTTTCTAACAAAATTTTTTCGCGATCCATAACCATTGATCTAGTATGATACGTTACCAGAATTACTAGCATTGCTGAAATTAATATTAATAACAATAAAAGTATTTGCTGTTTACCATAAAAAAATAAATCATTATAAATAATATTAATAAGGTTATATTGTCTTTTTTTTATCATACCTAAATACTTAATTAAATAACCAATTTTTCAGCATAACGTAATATCGCGCTACGAGCACATGTATTTCTTTTAATTTCTTGTTTTGAAGGCATTAATTTCCCCATATCTTTCAGTTTATATTTACTGTTATATTTACTAAATATTTGATAATCTGTTAATGGAATTTTAGGGGGTATAGGTAAGACACGACTATGATCACGAATAAAATGTTTTACTAAACGATCTTCTAAAGAATTAAAACTAATTATTACTAATCTTCCTCGTGCAGACAACATTCTTAATGAATCTTCTAATATTTGTATTATTTCTTCCAATTCATTATTAATATACATTCTAATTGCTAAAAAACTTTTAGTTGCAGGATGCTTACGCATGTTGTGATATGGAATAATGTCGCAAATTAATTTAGACAAAATGATGGAACGTACAATAGGCTTATATCGTCTTATAGATACAATAACCTTAGCAATAATTTTAGCAAATCTTTCTTCTCCAAAAGTTTTCAATACCCAAGCAATATTTTCCAATGAAGCTTTCGATAACCACTCAGCAGCGGATTGTCCACTACTAATATCCATACGCATATCTAAAGGACCATCTCTCATGAATGAAAACCCTCTATTATAATCATTCAATTGAAATGAGCTCACCCCTAGATCTAATAGAATGCCATCTACTGATCCAGTAAGGCCCATATTTTTGATATGTTTATGTATTTTGGAAAATGTACTGTGTATTATTGTAAATCTACTGTCTTGTGCAGCTATTATATTCCCAATTTTTACAGCTGACCAATCTCTATCAATCGCTAATAAACGGCCTTTTTTAGTTAGTTTAGATAAAATTAACTTAGAATGACCTCCCGAACCAAATGTTCCGTCAACGTATACTCCTGTTGAATTAATATTCAATGCTTGTATCGCTTCTTCTAACAATACACTTTCATGATTGCAGTTAATATGAAATGTACACATAATCATTAACATATAAATACGTTATATATGTATACTTAAATTTTAATACATATAAAGTATCTGAGTATAATAAACATTACTAAATATGTAGCATTCTATGCTTCATCATACTTAGTGTCTATAAAAATATTTAATAATTGTGGTATATTCTTATGCTCTATGTTGTAGGTATTAAAATATACTTACTATCATTTTAAAAAAATGTAAAACGTATTATCATCACAAATGATAATAATACGAAAATTAGTTCTGAAATACTATAATATTTACTATTATAATATTTTGTTTATACAGTATTAGTAGTTGACAAGTAATATGCAATAGATTTTAAATAAATTTAATGTAATAAATTATTATTTGAATCCGATATTATTAATTGTGGTTTATTTATGATTATAAAATACCATGCGTATATTTGTTTTTAACATTCATGAGACATCGATAATCTATGAGTCAACAAGTTATTATTTTTGATACAACTTTACGAGATGGTGAACAATCTTTACAAGCAAGTTTAAATGTAAAGGAAAAATTACAAATTGCTTTTGCTTTAGAACGATTAGGGGTAGATATCATGGAGGTTGGATTTCCAATATCTTCTCCAGGAGATTTTGAATCAGTACGTACGATAGCTAAACAAATAAAAAATAGTTTAGTATGTGCCTTGGCTAGATGTGTTGACAAAGATATCGATATTGCGGCAGAAGCATTAAAAGGTGCTAAAAATTTTCGTATTCATATATTTTTACCCACCTCATCTGTACATATTCAATCGAAATTGAATAAAAATTTTAATCAAATTATAGAAATGACCATTCATGCAATACATTATGCAAGAAAATATACCGATGATATAGAATTTTCTTGCGAAGATGCTGGACGTACTAGTATAGATAATTTGTGCCGTATTGTTGAAATTGCTATTCAATCTGGAGCAAACACAATTAATATTCCTGATACAGTAGGCTATACAACTCCATATCAATTTGGTCAAATTATTGCTTCTTTATATAATCGCGTTCCTATCATTGATAAAGCTATTATTTCAGTGCATTGTCATGATGATTTAGGTATGGCAGTAGGTAATGCCATTTCAGCCATACAAGAAGGAGCTCGACAAATTGAAGGCACTATAAATGGTATTGGTGAACGAGCAGGAAATACTGCACTAGAAGAAGTAATTATGGCCATTAAAGTGAGAGAAGATTTATTAAAAGTACACACTAATATTCGTTGCCAAGAAATTTATAGAACTAGTCAAGTAGTTAGTCAATTATGTAATATGCCTATTTCAGCTAATAAGGCAGTAGTCGGATCAAACGCGTTTTCTCATTCTTCAGGTATTCATCAGGATGGCATATTAAAAAATAGAAGAAATTATGAAATTATGACACCAGAAAGTATTGGTTTAAAAGATATCAAATTAAATCTTACATCCCGATCTGGAAGAGCAGCAGTAAAATATCATATGCAAGCAATGGGTTATCAAGAAAGTGATTATGACATGGACAAATTATACGATGTTTTTTTAGAATTAGCAGATAAGAAGGGCCAAGTGTTTGATTATGATCTAGAAGCTTTAGCATTTATTAATAACCAACAGGAACAATCAGAATTCTTCAGATTAAAGTGTTTTAATGTACATTCTAGTTCTTCTGGAATCGCTACCGCTTTAGTAAAATTATATTGTGGAAATAACACATGCTCTTATTCAGCAACTGGGAACGGGCCGATAGATGCGATTTATGAAGCATTAACGTGTATTACAAAATTATCTATAAATTTAGAGAAATACCAACTTAATGCAAAAGGACATGGTCGGAATGCATTAGGGCAGGTAGATATTGTCGTGTCATATGAAGGTCGCAATTTTCATGGAGTTGGATTAGATACAGATGTAATAGAATCTTCAGTCCAAGCTATGATCCATGTTTTAAATAATATTTGGCGTGCAAAACAAGTAATAATCCAGCGACACTATTTAAAAAAAGATAATAACTAATAATTTAAAAAACCTAAACATTTATGAATATTAATTATAGAATTGCAATGTTACCAGGGGATGGTATTGGTCCAGAGATTACACAGCAAGTGTATAAGATTTTAAATGTAATAAGAAAAAAATTTCAAATCAATATTGTTACTACAGAACATAAAGTAGGAGGCGATGCAATTGATAGTGAAGGGACTCCTTTGCCTAATAGTACTTTAAAGTATTGTGATCAATCGGATGCAATACTACTTGGAGCGGTAGGAGGGCCGAAGTGGGCGCATTTAAAAGGGTCAGCTGGACCGGAACAGGGGGCCTTATTAGCTTTACGAAAACACTTTAATTTATTTGCTAATTTAAGACCCATATATCTTTCTGCTACATTAAAGGAATTATCTCCTTTAAATATAAAAATAATTCCAGATGGAATCGATATTATATGCGTACGTGAATTGATTGGAGGTATTTATTTTAGCAAACCACAGGGCCGTTCAGGCGTAGGTTCGCATGAATATGCTTTTGATACTGCCATTTATCATCGATTTGAAATAGAACGCATTGCTAATGTTGCCTTTAAATTAGCTCAAACGAGACGTAAGCATGTGTCTTCTATAGATAAAGCTAATGTACTTCATACTTCTATATTATGGAGAGAAGTAGTATCACAGGTTGCAAAAAATTATCCGGATGTTAAATTAGAACATTTATACGTTGACAACGCCAGTATGCAATTAATCAAAAATCCATCTAAGTTTGATATTATTTTATGTTCAAATTTATTTGGTGATATTTTATCTGATGAGTGTGCCATGATAAGTGGATCAATTGGTACACTACCTTCTGCTAGTATTAATGAATATGACTTTGGTTTATATGAACCCGCGGGAGGATCCGCTCCAGATATTGCAGGTAAAAATATTGCTAATCCTATTGCGCATATTCTTTCTACCGCATTATTATTCAGATATAGTTTAAAATTAAATCATATTGCGATTGCAATTGAAAAAGCAGTTTATCAAGCACTAACGTTGGGATATCGCACGTTTGATATAGCGTCAGAATGCGACAAAAGCATAAGTACTAACGAGATGGGCGATATCATAGCTTCTTTAATTCAAAATAAAAGAGAAAAATAATATGGGAAAATCCTTATACCAAAAATTATATGACATGCATATCGTATATGAAAATAAAGATGACGTTCCAATATTATATATTGATCGACATTTATTACATGAAGTTACATCTCCACAAGCTTTTGAAGCACTGCGTTTTAAAAAACGTATAGTTAGACAACCAAATAAAACTTTTGCTACTATGGATCATAATGTTCCTACTACAACAAAAAATATGAACATTTCCGAGAATATGGCTAAAGCACAATTAGATAGATTGACTAAAAATTGTAAGGATTTTGGAATTAAATTATTTGATTTGGATCATCCTTATCAAGGAATAGTTCATGTATTAGCTCCAGAGCAGGGAATTACATTACCTGGTATGACTATTGTATGTGGAGATTCTCATACTGCCACTCATGGAGCTTTTGGTGCTTTAGCATTTGGAATAGGAACTTCAGAAATAGAACATGTGTTAGCTACACAAACTTTGAAACAAATTCGATATAAATCTATGCAAATGAACTTATTCGGTGTTATTGCTCCTCAGATTACAGCTAAAGATATAATTCTAGCAATTATTGGAAAAATTGGACATGGAGGAGGATCTGGTTATGTAGTAGAATTTTGTGGACCTGTCATTAATTCTTTAACTATGGAAGAGCGTATGACTCTTTGTAATATGGCCGTTGAAATGGGCGCAACTTCTGCTTTAATAGCACCAGATAAAACTACTTATGATTATTTAAAAAATCGTAAATTTTCACCAACTGGAAAAAATTGGGAACAAGCATTATTATATTGGAAAACATTACATTCCGACCATGACGCTTATTTTGATAAAACATTTAATTTTGATGTATCTCATGTTAAACCGCAAGTAACTTGGGGAACTAATCCTAGCCAAGTAATCTCTATTGATCAACCGATTCCATCTTTAGAATCTTTTATAGATCCTATAGCACGTAGTTCTGCTGAACGAGCTTTAACTTATATGAAACTTCAACCTAATACTTATTTGACAGATATTTCTATTGATAAAGTATTTATAGGATCGTGTACTAACTCACGTATTGAAGATTTGCGTTTAGCAGCACAAATCATTAAGGGACGTTGCATTTCTAATAATACACAAGCAATAGTAGTGCCTGGGTCTAAATTAGTTAAAAAACAAGCAGAAGCAGAAGGACTGGATCAGATCTTTATACGAGCAGGATTTGAGTGGAGATTACCTGGTTGTTCTATGTGTTTAGCTATGAATAATGATAGACTGAATATAGGTGAGCGTTGTGCTTCTACTAGTAATCGTAATTTTGAAGGTCGTCAAGGTCGTGGAAGTCGCACTCATTTGGTAAGCCCGGCAATGGCAGCAGCAGCAGCCATTGCCGGGCGTTTTGTAGATATCCGAAAATAAAATAATATAAGGATGTATGTAATATGTCTCAGTTTATTCAGCACACTGGTGTAGTTGCACCGCTTGATGTCGCCGACGTCGACACTGATAGCATAATTCCAAAACAATTTTTACAAACTATTACTCGTGTCAATTTTGGATTATACTTGTTTTTTAATTGGCGTTTTCTTGGAAATACGACTAAAATTATGAACCCAAGTTTTGTGCTAAATAAACCATGTTATAAAAATGCTAGCATTTTATTAAGTCAAAGAAATTTTGGATGCGGGTCGTCCCGCGAACATGCAGTATGGGCGCTTATAGATTATGGATTTAGAGTCATCATAGCGCCAAGTTTTGCAGATATCTTTCATAAAAACAGTTTTAATAATCGCTTATTACTTATAACTTTATCGGAACTACAGATCAACGATTTATTTAAAGAAATTTTAATACAAAAAAAAGGTATGTCCTTAACTGTAAATTTACATGAGCAAATTATTTATACATATGATAACAAAAAAAAATATTTATTTAAAATAAATGATTTTTATAGAAATTGTATGCTTAATAATATAGATGATATTAACTTAACTTTACAATATGATGCTGTTATTAAGAAATATGAAGACAATCAACCATCATATTTAAGATAAATATCTAAATAGAGTATTGCATAATATATTATGGCGTTTTGTTGATATAAATTAAAAATAAAAATAAATATTAAAAATCATCTAAATAGCATAGTCCTCGGGTATTGTAATTATTTATTTATTATATTGTTTAATTGACGATCAATTTACTATGCATGTATAGGATATGCTAAGTTTTTTATTGAAAAAATATATAATTGCAGAAGCGTTTATTTAATATAGATAATCAAAACTTAAAAAATAATTACTATAATTTCGTGTTATTCTGATAGACACGTATTAATCATTGTTTTATAACGAAAGATAGAATATACCTCTATAGAAAAAGAAGATAAAAGTAATATTGGGATATGTGAATAAAAGTTATATTTTTAAAATTAAGAATTAATATACTACAGCACATATTATTTTATTTAATTTATAATAAAATATTTCAATAACATTATTTGATTAATATGAAACGTATATCTGATAGTAGCTAAGTAATACATAAAATTTGTCTTCGCCTCAATCAAAATTTCGTATTTTTGATAAAATATGCATCAAAATAATTTAGTTGATAAAATTAAGTTTTTTTTTAAAAACATTTTTGTTAATTTAATTTTTTTCATATTCTACGCTCAATTTTATTTTTTAGTCCATGCGTCTGATTGCATACAAATTCCTATGATCAGCAAATTTTTTTATGTTGATCAGCCTATTTGTGTCCAATCTGACGAATTAGATATCTATTATCCTAGAAAAATTCAGTTTTCTGGACATGTTAGTATTAAACAAGATAATCATATTTTAATGTCTGATAAATTAGTAATATCACATAATGAAAAAAACGAAGTGTTATATAATACTTTATATGCTTATGGTCATGTAAAATACAATAGCGATTACATTGCGTTAACAGGTACTCATGCTTGGATTAATTTTTGTAACAAAAATATAGACATTCATAAAGGCTCATATTATTTATTAGAACCGCATATTTATGGGATAGCAAATTCTATTATGCAACGAGGCGAAAATCGTTATACTATCGTTAAACAGGGGAAGTGCACCTCTTGTATTCTAAATGATAATTATTGGAATATAACAGGATCAGAAATGGTATATGATCATCATAAACGCAACATAGATATTTGGAATGCATGCCTTAAAATAAAAAAAATACCAATATTTTATACCCCTTATTTATCGTTACATTTACGACAGGATAATATTTTAGAACACTATATACCTAGTATTAAATATAGTAATAAACAAGGATTAGGATTCAAAATACCTTGCCCTATCAATTTCTCAAAACATTATTCGGGCAGTATTACTCCATGTTATATATCTAACTTAGGAGCAAAATTAGAAACAGAAATACGTTATTTAGTTAAACCAGGAACTGGATTATTAATTTTAAATATCATAGGAAATGAAAAAATACATAATAATAAATTTAATAATAATTGTTACAATAATAATTGGCAACTATATTGGAAACACAATGGTATCATGAATAAAAAATGGCATTTTTATTCTGATTATATCTTAACTACAGATTTTAATAATTATATTAATACCAATACACCAGCATATACATGCTCTCATAACGACCATATGAATCAAAAAATTTTATGTAATTATAGTGATAAAAATTGGAACACTAGTTTTGCTTATTTTGGTGTTGCAAATACTAAAAAGACAACGATCCTAAGTCATTATAACTATAAAGCAGCTCCTCAATTAGAATTCAATACTTATTATAATAATATACGAAATACACCGTTTAATTTAAAATTCTTCAGTCAATTAACTCAATTTATACCTGTAAACTATAATTTTCCAAAAACAATCAGAATACATACAGAACCAACTTTAAATTGGCCAATCAATAATTGTTGGGGCAGATTTAATGCTGAAGCAAAATTGAGAATGACACATTATCAGCAAAAAAATATCGATTACTATAACAAAACGCAATGCATGGATTGTTCTTTGCAAAATACAGTTAATCGTTTTATTCCACAATTTAAAATTAATGGAAAAATGATTCTTAAAAAAAAAACATATGTTTTTAACAAATATAGAAGTTTCTTAGAACCAAAATTTCAATATTTATATATACCATATCGTTTTCAAGATAACATCGGTGTATATGATACCAATATGATTCATATAGATCATAAAAATTTATTTCATGCTTCTATCTGCAGTGGATTGGATCGTATTTTCCCTGCTAATCAAGTTATAGGAGATATAGCAGTACGATGTTTTAAGAAAAAAAATGAATTTTTTTACGCATCTATAGGTCAAATATTGGATTTAACGCGATTTAATACCACATATTCAAAAGTAACTAAATATAAATATCGCGTTCCCAATATTAAATTGTTTTCTGGAACAGGTCGTTGGAATATTAATAATTATTGGAATACAAGCAGTGAAATACAATATGATATGCAGCACCATACTTTATCTTTTGGAACTATAATATTGGAGTATATAGCAAAAGACAATCAAGTATTACAAACACATTATCGATATGTCAATGGGCAATATCTTGAAAAAATATTACCAAAAATTAATGAATTAACTTATTATAAAACAATTGCTCAATTAGGGTTTTTGACTTGTTATCCATTACGTAACAATTGGAGAATAAGTTGTTCGCATTACCATAATATAAAAACTAATCAATTTATTGATCAAACAATAGGAATACAATATCATACTCCATGTTGGGGAATTAACATATCTTATGAACGAAAAATCATTGATTGGATTAATCAATCGAATCATTATATCTATGATAGCAAAATACGATTAGATATTAGAATATATAATTCTATATCAGATTTTCAAAAACATCTGCATAAAATGTTAAATATTGGTATTTTACCGTATCAACATATCTTCTAATTTTATGTGTTCTGTGTAAGGAACTTGAAATTTATACTCACCATATTGTTAAATTATTTATGAAATTTTGGAAAACATTAATTTTAATATTTATAATAAATGCAGAAATTGTTTTTGGAGAAATAAAAACAACAGACAAAATTGTAGCATTAGTAAATCGTCACATTATATTAGATAGTGATGTGCGAAACAGTACGTATATGCTTCGAGAACACATTTCTAATATTGATAACAATACATTACAAGATACTGTATATTATCAACAAGTTTTAGATCAATTAATTACAGATAAACTCATTTTTCAGATCGCTACTCAACAAGAGAGTGCAAAAAATAATTATACTCAACTTAATCAGGTGATTTGTCGCGTTGCAAATCTATATGATATGACACTAGATCAATTTCGTGTATATTTATATAATATTGGGCTAAACTATGAAAAATATTGTACACAACAATATCAGGATATGCTGAAAACCAGTATATGTGATCGTATTATTTATCATCGTGCTAGTATACTGACTAATGAAATAAATAAAATTGTTAATAACTCAAAAATAATTGATTTTAATAAACAATTTAAATTGATACATATCACATTTTCATTACCAATACAGCCAACACAAAACCAAATAAATATAATAGAATGTTTTTCAAGGTTGTTAATTAAACAAAAAGAATGTAACAAAAATAATAATATTAAAAAATTAATACGTCTTTATTCTAATAAAGATATTCTTCCAATAATTAAAGCACAAGAAACAGAATGGGTTTCATGGAAAGATATACCAATGATTTTTGATCAATATTTACAAACAATAAAAAAAGGTGATCTTATTGGTCCCATTTTGTCGCATGATGGAATACATATTGCAGAAGTACAAGATATACGTTATAAACAGCTAATATTACCTGTTACTAAAATTAAAGCAAAAATATTTGGTATAAAAGATTCATGTAAAAATGTAAACATAGTAAAACAATTGTTACAGATTAAAGAACTTGTTGAAAACAACAATACTACGTTTGATATAATTACTAAAGAAAAGTCAAAAGATATATGTTTTGATAATTATGAAGAAAATATAATATATAAAGATTTAGATGATTTTGAACCATCTATACGGAAAATTTTAGTTACTCTAAAAAATAATGAAATTAGTATGCCAATACATATTTACAATGGATGGTATTTAATTCAATTAATAGATTTTTCCGTACTAGATTATACCGAAATAATACATGAACGTGCTTATTTATATTTGTTAAGTAAAAAATTTAATGAAATTATGACACATTGGATTCAAGAGTTACGATCTGCATCATATATTAAAATTATTAATTAAAATGATTAAAAAAAATAAAAAATTTCAACGAATTGTTATTACTACAGGAGAATCCTCTGGAATCGGTCCTGATATAATAATCATGAGTGCTCAAAAAAAATGGCCTGTAGAATTAGTTGTATGCGCAGATCCTCATTTGCTATTAGATAGGGCAAATCAAATAAATTTACCTTTAAAATTACGTTCTTATCATGCTGAGACAATAGCCTTTCCTTGTATGCCCGGAGAACTATCTATTTTAGAAATATTGCTTCCAAAAAAATCTGTACCTGGTCGTTTAAATATTGATAATAACGATTACGTTATTAATACTTTAAAAAGGGCATCGCAAGGATGTTTGAATAAAGAATTTGCAGCATTAGTTACTGGTCCCGTACATAAAGCTATTCTGAATAAAGGAAATATAGCATTTTGTGGACATACTGAATTTTTGTCTCGTATAAATAAATGCAATAAAACTGTTATGATGTTAAGTAATAGTAAGATCAAGCTACGTGTTGCGTTAGCTACTACTCACATACCTATATCATCTGTTCCAAAAGAAATTACTCAAAAATCTCTTTGTGATACTATTACTATTCTCGCTAAAGGATTAAATCAATACTTTGGTATTCTACATCCTAAAATTTATGTATGTGGTTTAAATCCGCATGCTGGAGAATTTGGGTATATGGGACAAGAAGAAATTGAAACTATTATACCTGCTCTAAATATTTTAAGAAAAACTACTAATTATGAAATAATAGGACCTTTATCAGCTGATACGATATTTCAATCAAAATATATACAACATGCAGACGTAATATTAGCTATGTATCATGATCAAGGACTACCTGTATTGAAATATTCTGGATTTGGTCAATCAGTAAATATTACTTTTGGATTACCTTTTATTAGAACTTCTGTAGATCATGGAACTGCTCTTGAATTATCTGGTACAGGATTAGCGTTACCCAATAGTATGATGATGGCTATTACTGTGGCAATTAGCATGATAAATAAACTTTATGAAAAAGATATACTATTATAAAAATCATTTTATACAAAAAAAATGGGGTCAAATCTTCCTTAGCGATCACAAAATTATTAATGCTATTATTAAATCTATTAATCCTAAAAAATATCAAAAAATAGTAGAAATTGGACCTGGATTAGGCGCATTAACCAAACAAATTTTAAATACTATAGATATTAATTTCTTAATATTAATAGAACGCGATTCCAATTTAGTTAATCGATTAATTCAGATGTTTAGCAAAAAAATTAAAATTTTTCATCAAGATGCAATGACAACAAATTTTTTTGATTTATCCAACCAAGTCGGACAAAAACTACGATTAATAGGAAATTTACCTTATAATATAGCTACAAAATTAATCATATATTTATTTAGGTATGTTAATGTAATTGATGATATGCATTTTATGTTTCAAAAAGAAGTAGGAAAACGAATTTGTGCGGGTCCCAATAGCAAAGAATACGGACGATTAAGTATAATAACACAGTATCATTATAAAATTATTCCATTATTTAAAATACCAGCCACTTCTTTTATTCCCATTCCAAAAGTAGAATCTTTGATGATACGTTTCATTCCACATACTAGTACTCCTTATCCCATAGTTGATGTAAAAAAACTATCCTTGCTTACAAAGCTAGCATTTGGACAGAGGCGTAAAACTTTACGTAATAGTTTATCCACATTTTTTAACCAAACAGAAATAATTCAACAAGGAATTAATCCAGCATTACGAGCAGAAAATATTACCATTAACCAATATTGTGCGCTAACGTCTATACTAAACAACAAACAAACTTAATTTAAAATGATATTTTATATATAACTGAAATACAATCATGAATAATTGTATTTCAGTTAATCAAGTGATATCATACCGTCAATATGGACGATGTCCAATTGTTGAGATCTGTTTCTAAAAGATCTCAACAATTGGATAGTTCGCATAAAACAGTCATTTTATAATTGGAAAATCCTTTAGCAAGGAAAGGTATTTGCTTATTATTTTTATAAATAAATTTATCTTATAAATTATAATATTTTTATCAAGAAGAGACTCGTATCTTTATCTAAAGTGTAGAATTCGTAATAATAAATATCATCGACTTTTTAAGAGTAAAAGTTATAATCAAAAATGTCTACTTATTTTATTGGAGATGTACATGGATGTTATAAAAACTTGGAAACTATGCTGGATCGCATATGCTTTGATCCTAATATTGACACTTTACATTTAACCGGGGATTTAATAGCTAGAGGTCCTAGTTCACTAGAGGTGTTACGTCTAATCCACAATTTTAATTCGAGCGCTCGCCTAGTATTAGGTAATCACGAGTTGCATTTGTTAAAAACATATTTTGGAATGGATCGTACAAATCATAAAGATTACTTCAATGCAATATTGAATGCTCCAGATTTAGAAGAATTAATGTATTGGCTACGTCATCAACCTATACTATACATAGATGAAAATAAAAAGATAATAATGACACATGCAGGAATTAGTCCTAATTGGGATATTAAAACTATTAAAAAATATGCTGAAGAAATAGAAGAAATCTTAGTTAGCGATCATCCTTATTTAATTTTTAAAAATACATATAAAGATGCATGTGATGCAAATCAGATGCAAATAAATAAAAAAAAATTGAAACAGATACAAGAAAATATCAATGTGTTTACTCGAATACGTTATGTTTATTTAAATGGGCAGTTAGATTTTAAGTACAAAGGAGCGCCCAAAAATGCTCCAAAAAATATTTATCCATGGTTTTCTTTAAAAAAATTAATTGATCCTACATATAACATAATTTTTGGCCATTGGGCAGCATTAACCAACATACAAGTTCCTTCTGGTATTTATGGTTTAGATTCTGGCTGTTGTTGGGGCGGTGCACTTACTTTACTGCGATGGGAAAATAAAGAAACTATCTGTATACCTTGTACTCCACCTGCTTAATGCTTAAAAAATAAGCATTAATATTTTGATAATTTTATATATAAATACATTATAAACTAAAATAAATGAATAATTGTATTCAATCTGTCAATATTTTTAAAAAATATGATTTATTGATCTCGAATATCATTGATTCCTGCGAAATAGAATACTTGTATAATTAATTGCTTATTAAAAACGTTCTAGAATTTTAAAATTTAAAGAATAAAAAAAACCATCGTTTATTTTGTAAAAACTGTTAAAAACAGATTTCCATTCTCTTATATCATAATCAGGAAACCAGGAATCACCGTCAATATCAATAATACTATTGATATACGTTAAATACAAACGTTGCGCGTAAGGCAAAAAAACATTATACATTGCGCTTCCTCCAATTACCATAACTTCATATGTATCTTTTGTCAAAAATAAAGCATAATCTGGATTGTCTACCATAAGAATATCATTACAATTATTTATTAAACTGCGACTCAAAACAATATTTAATCTATTTAATAATGGTTTTTTCCCTATTGACTCAAATGTTTTACGTCCCATGATTACTGGTTTATGTAAAGTATGATATTTAAACCATTTAATATCTATAGGGCAATACCAAGGAATAACATTTTTTTTTCCAATCACATGATTGGTGGTTAATGCAACAATTAGACTAATAATCATATATTAAAATTTTAATGTGTATTAAATTAAACAAAACATTTTTAAAGAATATCTAAAATACCAACAAAAACTCCATGTAAAATATATATATCATTATAATTATATATATCTCTTATATACAAATTAATTATAATTAATGTTTGATTTTAGAATGCATATCTTGAATGGATACAACGTGTTCCGTAGTATCAACAGTTAACGATATTGCTGCAGCAAAACTTCCATTTATTGTAGTACCATAATTAATATTATGTTGCAGCGCAGTACGACACAGCAATGCAATATGATTACTGCTAACTCTATCTGTTGAAGTAGTATCTACAACATAACTATATTCACCATTCTTAATTTTTTTATGAATATATGCATTAGCTATATGTACTGGCCTAATCATTTTAGAAACAATTCCAACACTTTCTAACATCTTTGCAGTTTCATATGAAACATCTAACATAAAACCATTTTGAATAAATTTAGTAACTAAATCTATCGCTTTATTTGTATCTCTTGTAGATAACGATAATAATATATCACCATGTTTTTTAATATAAGACCGACTACTTACCGTAGCCTTAGCAAACGCTTCTTCAAAAGTACGCCCAATACCCATTACTTCTCCTGTAGATCTCATTTCTGGTCCCAATTTTGGGTTTACGTCAGTAAATTTATTAAACGGCAACACCACTTCTTTTACTGAGAAATAAGGAGGAATCACTTCTTTTATAACACCTTGATCAACCAAAGATTGCCCAATCATTACTCGAGTCCCAATTTTTGCTAACGCTATACCAGTGGCTTTAGATACGAAAGGCACTGTGCGTGATGCTCTTGGATTAATTTCAATTATATAAATTTCATTTTTTTGTATTGCAAATTGTATATTAACTAAACCTTTCACATTAAATTTAAATGCTAATTTTTTTACTTGACATCGTATCTGATCTTGAATATTTTTACTTAATGTATGAGCCGGTAAAGAACATGCTGAATCTCCAGAATGCACCCCTGCATATTCAACATGTTCCATAATTCCTCCAATAAACACCTGCTGTCCATCACAAATAGCATCTACATCTACCTCAATTGCATTTTCTAGAAAACGGTCTAATAAAACTGGAGCGTTATTAGATACTTTAACAGCATTTTTAAAATAGCATAATAATTCTTCTTTATTATATACTATTTCCATAGCTCGACCTCCCAAAACATAAGAAGGTCTAACTACCATAGGATACCCTATAATTTTAGCATTTTTTAAAGCTGATTCTAATGATGTAACAGTGACATTGTTGGGTTGTTGTAATCCTAAACATTTTATTGAACGTTGGAATCGTTCTCTATTTTCTGCTTGATCAATTGCATCTGGACTAGTTCCTATAATAGATGTTCCAGCTGCTTCTATTGCTTTAGCTAATTTTAATGGGGTTTGCCCTCCATATTGAACAATTACCCCGATTGGTTTGGCAATACGTATGATTTCTAAAATATCCTCTAAAGTAATTGGTTCAAAATAAAGCATATCTGATATATCGTAATCAGTAGAAACAGTCTCGGGATTACAATTTACCATAATTACATTATATCCACTCTCACGCAATGTTAATGCTGCATGCACACAACAATAATCAAATTCAATACCCTGTCCAATACGATTAGGTCCTCCTCCTAATATCATGATAGTTTTATTATTATTTTGATTGAATTGCAATTCACATTCACCATCATAAGTAGAATACATATAAGAAGTATCAGCAGAAAACTCTGCGGCACAAGCATCTACATGCTTATATACAGGATGTATATTATGCATAAATCTTAATTCTCGAATTTTGTTTTCTGATACACCTGTCAATTTCCCTAATCTTGCATCAGAAAACCCTTTCTTTTTAAGAAAATATAATCTCTTTTTATTAAGATATGATATACCTTTAGATATTACATCATTTTCTAATTGTATTAATTCTTCAATTTGAGCCAAAAACCAACGATCGATATTAGTTAAATGAAAAACCTGTTCTAAAGATATTCCATATCGGAAAGCATCAGCGATATACCATATTCTGTTGCTACTAGCGTTTTTTAATTCATGCCTAATAGTATTGAATGCTTTAGGATGATTTAAATTAATTTTGGAATCTAACCCTGTTGCTCCTATTTCTAGTCCACGTATTGCTTTTTGTAAAGATTCTTGTTGACTACGGCCAATCGCCATCACTTCACCTACTGATTTCATTTGAGTTGTCAATCTATTATTGTGTCGTCCTGGAAATTTTTCAAAATCAAATCGGGGAATTTTAGTTACTATATAATCAATAGATGGCTCAAAAGATGCAGGAATGCATCCATTGGTAATATCATTTGATAATTCATCTAGAGTATATCCTACTGCTAGTTTAGTAGCTATTTTAGCTATAGGAAACCCAGTTGCTTTTGAAGCTAATGCTGATGACCTTGATACTCTTGGATTCATTTCAACGACAACAAGTCTTCCGTTATTTGGATTCACTGCAAATTGTACGTTAGCGCCGCCAGTTTCTACTCCAATTTCACGTAATACCATTATTGAAGCATTTCTCATCACTTGATATTCTTTATCGGTTAAAGTTTGAGCTGGTGCTACAGTAATAGAATCACCAGTATGGATACCCATGGGGTCAACGTTTTCTATGGAACATACAATTATACAATTGTCTTTAACATCACGAATAACTTCCATTTCATATTCTTTCCAACCAATTAAAGATTCATCAATTAACAGTTCATGATTAGGGGATAAATTTAATCCATATCTGCAAAGCTTTTTAAATTCTCCTTCAGTATAAGCAACTCCACCTCCACTGCCTCCTAAAGTAAAAGAAGGACGAATGATACAAGGCAATCCAATTTTTTCTAAAGTTATCATAGCTTCATTTATATCACGTACAGTTTCAGATCGAGCTATATCTAAATTAATTTTTTTCATAGATTCTCGAAATTTTTGACGATTTTCTGCTTTATAGATTGAATCTATCGTTGCCCCAATAGTTATGATATTAAATTTTCTTAAAATTCCGTGACGTTCTAAATCTAAAGTGCAATTCAAAGCAGTTTGTCCGCCCATAGTTGGAAGTAGTGCATCTGGACGTTCCTTTTCAATAATTTTAGATATTATTTTCCATTGAATTGCTTCAATATAAGTTGCGTCCGCCATGTCAGGATCTGTCATAATTGTGGCAGGATTAGAGTTGACTAAAACAAGACGATATCCTTCTTCACGCAATGCTTTACAAGCCTGTGCTCCAGAATAATCAAATTCACAGGCTTGACCGATAATAATTGGTCCAGCCCCCAATAGCAAAATGCTTTGTATATCGGTTCTTTTTGGCATGCTTGTATTCTCCCAAACATAGTATTTTATTGATTACGATAGTTTTTAATTAGTTTGATAAAGTGACTAAATAATGACGATGTGGCATCGTGAGGCCCAGGACTAGCTTCTGGATGACCCTGAAAACTAAAAGCAGGTTTATTAATGTGGTGAATGCCTTGTAATGTTCCATCGAATAATGAAATATGTGTTATTTTTAAAGTATCAGGCAAAGTATTTTTATCTACTACAAAATTATGGTTTTGAGCAGTTATGATAACCTTATTTGTTTCTATATCTTTAACTGGATGATTAGATCCATGATGACCAAATTTCATTTTTATTATTTTTGCTCCATTGGCTAGCGCTAGTAATTGATGTCCTAAACAAATTCCAAACAATGGTATTTTAGTGGTATTTAAAAAAATTTGAATAGCATTAATCGCATATTCGTATACATTTGGATCTCCGGGTCCATTAGCTAAAAAGATCCCATCTGGTTTCATATCAATTATTTCACGTGCTGTGGTATGCGCTGGAACTACAGTTAGTAAACAACCATAATCTACTAATACACGCATGATGTTCCGTTTAATACCAAAATCATACACTACAACATGATAAGGTAAACTTAACGGAGTAACGAATACTCCCGATTTAATATTCCAAGTACCTTGATTCCATATATATTGTTGAGAAGTGCTTACTTTATGAGCAAGATTAAGTCCATGTAATCCAGAAAACTCGCGAGCTCTGTGTAATGCTAATGTAACATTAGGAACATCTCGAGCAGTAATGCATCCATGTTGTATTCCTTTTTCTCGTATTAGTCGAGTTAATTTACGGGTATCTACTCCAGCAATACCAACAATATTTTGTTGTATTAAATAATCTGAAAGAGTTAACGTATGGCGAAAATTACTAGCAGTAACTGCTAAATTATGAATAATAAGCCCTCTTACCTGGATACAAGAAGATTCATTATCAACTTCGTTGGTTCCAACATTCCCAATATGAGGGTAAGTTAAAATTACTATTTGATATGCATAAGAAGGATCAGTAATTATTTCTTGATATCCAGTCATTGATGTGTTAAACACTACCTCTCCTACCGTTTCTCCTTCAGCTCCTATTGCATATCCATAAAATCGATTGCCATCTTCTAATACTAATAACGCTGGTTTCATCAAAATACCTCTATGTTTTAAGTAAATTAATCGTTAAATATATAATTTATATTTAATTTATTAAAGGAAATTGATGAGCTAAGTACTAAATTTTCAACTAATACTATAGTATAATAAAATAAAACATGTGTAAATTTTATTTACACATGTTTTATTTTATTATTAATTTATAAATGTTTTAGTATTCAATATAATATACTACTACTATTATTTTTTATCCAAACGATCACAATAATGTATTTATTTCTAAAGTATCCTTCATATCAAATAATCCTACTTTATCACGTCCTAACCAAATAGCAGAATGTAATGCTCCATTAGCAAAGATTGCACGATCTAACGCCTTGTGCGTTATTTCTAAACGTTCTTCTGGTCCTATAAATAAAATAGTATGCTCTCCAATAATATTCCCAGCACGTATTGAATGAATTAAAATATCACGATCGGAAGATATTGATGAATATGTTGTATCATCTATATTGTTACAACCCATAGCTTTATTTGACCGGATAGATCTCAATGCATTTATAATAGTATTTCGTACCATTAAAGCGGTTCCAGATGGAATATCACTTTTTCTATTATGATGTGCTTCCACAATACTAACATCTGAATTATCACCCATAATCTGCGTAATTCTGTGTAACAATCTTAATATCAACGCTATACCTATACTAAAATTGGAAGAAAAAACAATTCCTATTTTTTGAGACGCGTTTGTAATAAAACGCTCATGAGCCTGATTAAATCCAGTCGTACCAATAACTATATTTTTTTTATTATTAACACAAAACTTTAAATATTCTATAGATATACTGGGAGCAGTAAAATCTACTAATACATCAAAGTCATTTTTGACTAACTCAAGATCATCAGTAATTATTATACCTAAAGTATCAGTTTTTATTAACTTTCCAACATCCATCCCACAAATACTAGCATTTGAACGTGCTATAGCAGCTCCTAAGGTAATTTCTCGACTAATTTTTTCCCCTCCCTCAACAATACATTGTAGTATTCTTTTTCCCATACGTCCGGTTATTCCCGTAACGGCAATACGAAGAAGTGTATCATTCATAATTTTGTATACCCTATAATAGTACTTATTCTAACAGAAGATCATACAATCACATGACTTGTTTTACATATAGAAGATATAAATATAATAATATATAAATTTCAGCATATTTAGTCATTACCTGTTGCATTTGTCTAGTAAAATATAATAATATATGCTATTATGTAGTTTTTGTGTTGTCTCATGTTATTTGAAACTTATAGCTTCATTACTATACTAAATTAATCAATACATTATTGTTTCAGTATATTAAATTTAGGTATACCAAAGACTATATTCTCTTTATCTCCAATCATTTCTTCAACAACAAAATGATCTTTACTTAAGATGCGCAACTTATTCAGGACTTGATGTACTAAAATATCTGGAGCAGATGCTCCGGCAGTAATGCCAATGTTATTCATTCCACGTAACCAATCTTCTTGAATATCATCAGCATGACTAATTAAATATGCAATTTTTCCAATACGATGTGCTAATTCAATTAATCTCATAGAATTAGATGACATTCTTGATCCTACAACAAATATTATCTCTACGGCTAAAGCTAAATTTTTAAGAGCATTTTGCCTATTAAATGTGGCATAACAAATATCATTTTTTTTAGCACTGAGAATATTAGGAAATCTTTTATGTAAAATCGTAACAATTTTTGCAGTATCATCTATTGACAAAGTTGTTTGTGTTACAAGAAACAAATTATTTGGATAATTCACTTGAAGCAACCAAGCGTCTGATTGAGATTGAACTAAGTATATTTTTCTTCTAGAATTTTTAGAAATATATTGCCCCATCGTTCCTTCTACTTCTGGATGACCAGAGTGACCTATTAAAATAACTTCCATATCATTACGATTAGCGCGTGAAACCTCCATATGTACTTTAGTAACTAATGGACAGGTAGCATCGAGTATGACTAAGTTTTTAACTTTGGCTTCTTCCCGTATCTTTTTTGATACTCCATGAGCAGAAAAAATTAAAACTGATCCATTAGGAACTTCATTTATTTTTTCAATAAAAATAATACCTTTCTTGGATAATTGATTTATTACATAACTATTATGTACTAACTCATGTTTCACATAAATCGGAGTGCCATATACTTGAATAGCTTTTTCCACAATATCAATTGCTCGATTTACTCCTGCACAGAATCCACGCGGATTAGCTAATATAACTTTAATATTACCTCCTTATTTGTATGTATATTAACACAATTGTTTGTTGTATCATAATATAGTTTATATAAACATACATGAACAACGCAAATTAAAATTTCTTAAATATCATAATAGTGTTTTATCATTAAAATAATAGTTCCTATACAAATTGCCATATCTGCAATATTAAAAGTTGGCCAATGCCAACTTTTAATATATATATCAATAAAATCAACTACTGTTCCATATAACACTCGATCTGATAGATTTCCTAAAGCTCCTCCAATAATCATAGAACAAGATATACTATAACACTTGGAATACTCTATCATTTTATATAAAGTTATAATAAATACTATAATGATTAATATTGTTATCCATATCAATATCCAATGATAATATAAATTAAGATTAGCAAATATTCCAAAAGCTAATCCTGAGTTGTGAATATAATAGAAATTAATACCAGGTAATACTGACGATACTTCTCCAATCAAAAAATGAGTCTTTATTAAATATTTAGTTTCTATATCTAATAACATTAATAATATAGATAACCATAACCATTTTAAATTTTTATAATTATATTTTTCATGTTGCATTATTAAAAGAACCTACGATTTTCTCCTGGACCAATTATATTAGAGACACAACGTGCACAGATATTCGAATAATTTTTATTTTGATCAACATCTAATCTATAATGCCAACAACGCAAACACTTTTTTCCTTTAGCTTTTTCTAACAAAATCTGCAATCCCGGTATTCCTTCTTGTTTATATATAATTGTATTAAATTTATCGTAATAATCTAAAACTATAGCAGAAGATGTTATCAATCCAAAAGACAACTCATTATCTAATATACGTAATTTATTTGCTAATTCTGGAATAGCATATAAAGTTACACTAGCATCTAAGGATCCTCCAATAATTCCATTAAGACGTGCTTGTTCAACTGTTTTATTTACTTCGTTTCGAACATTTAAAAAAGTGTTCCAATGATTACTACTCATGACTTGTGTTGAATTTATACTAAATAGTCCATCATACCATTCTTCGGTAAATACATATTCTGATCGATTTCCTGGAATATACTTCCAAATTTCGTCAGCAGTGAAAGATAAAATTGGAGCTATCCAACGTACCATGGACTCAATAATGTGATACAATGCAGTTTGACAACTACGACGTGCCGTGCTATTTCTTTTCATAGTATACTGTCGATCTTTAATAACATCTAAATAAAACGAACCCATTTCTACTGAACAAAACTGCATAATTCGCCGTATTACATTATGAAAATTATATTTTTTATAATCTGATATTACTCCTAATTGTACAGATAAAGCACAATTTACTGCCCAACAATCTATTGCAATCATTTTTTCTGGATGAACACAATCTTGTTCTGGGTTAAAATCACTAATATTAGCTAAACAAAATCGAGCAGTATTACGAATACGTCGATATACATCAGTTGTATGTTTTAAAATAGTATTAGAAATCGTCATGTCTTTAGAATAGTCAGAAGAAGCTATCCATAATCGCAAAATATCCGCTCCAAAATTCTTTATTATTTCCTGTGGACTAATAACATTGCCAAGAGATTTAGACATTTTACGTCCTTGAGCATCTACAGTAAATCCATGAGTTAATACCTCTCTATAAGGCGCTTTTCCTTTAATTACAGTTGATATAATTAAAGAAGACATAAACCAACCCCGATATTGATCTGTACCTTCTAAATATAAATCTGGTACATGTTTATGATATTTGAATCTTTCTGGTATTACTGAGTCGCAAGTAGAACCAGAGTCAAACCAAACATCAAGTGTATCTAATACTTTTTCATATTGATCCGCCGCTTCTTTTTCTATAATATCTTCAACTTTTAGATCCCACCATGCTTGTATGCCACACTGTTCTACGCGTTGTGCAACGATTTCTATCAATTCAAATGTACGTGGATGTAAAATATCCGTTTGTTTATGAATAAATAAAGGTATTGGTACTCCCCAAACACGCTGTCTTGAAAGACACCAATCAGGTCTATTAATAATCATTGTTTCAATATTAGATTTTCCCTTTTCTGGAATCCAACATACTTTATGTATCGCTTTTAATAATTTATTTCTTAAGTCATATTTATCTATACTTAAGAACCACTGTGAAGTAGTTTTAAATATAACGGGAGTTTCATGACGCCAACAGTATGGATAACTGTGCTTATAATTGTAATTTACATGTAATAAGGCTCCTAATTGATTTAGTAAATTTATTATTATACTGTTTGACTGAAAAATATGTACTCCGTCTAACATGGGATGTATATCAGACATATAATATCCTTCATCGTTGATCACATTGTTAATTTTTTTTAAATTATATTTTTGAGCAATAATATAATCATCAATACCATGATTTGGAGCTATATGTACCGCTCCTGTTCCAGTATCCAACGCTATATGACAACTTAATATAATAGGGACATCAAAAGGCATAAATGGATGATGAAATCTTAATGATTCTAAAGAATTACCTAAAGTTTCTCCTAAAATCTTCCAAGATAAGCATTGCATGCGTTTCATTACAAGATCTACTAAATTAGCCGCAACAATTATATATCTATTATTGTTTATTAAAATTAATTGGTAACTATAATCAGGATGCACAGAAATAGCTTGATTAGCAGGCAATGTCCAAGGGGTAGTAGTCCAAATAACTAATTCAATTGTATTCTTATATAAATTAATATTAAATATTTCAGAAACACGAATACTGTCCACCGCGGCAAAAGCAACATCAATAGCAGAAGATGAATGATTATTATATTCTATTTCTGATTCAGCTAATACAGAATGACATTGACAACACCAATGTATTGGTTTAATACCTTTATAAAAATAACCACAAGATATCACTTTACTTAAAGTGCGAATAATGTTTGCTTCAGTCTTAAAGTTCATCGTTAAATAAGGTTGATCCCAATCTCCTAAAACACCTAACCTCACGAAATCTTTTTTTTGTATTTCTATTTGATCTAGAACGTAATTACGACAGATATTGCGAAATTCGTTTGAACTAATATTAATTCCCGGTTGTCCTATTAATCGTTCTACTTGTAGTTCGATAGGCAATCCATGACAATCCCACCCTGGGATATAGGGAGCATTATATCCCATGAAACCTTTATATTTAAGAATAATATCTTTAAGGACCTTATTGACTGCATGTCCTAAGTGAATACTGCCATTGACATAAGGTGGGCCATCATGTAACAAAAACAGTCTTTTTTTTATTTTTTTAAGACGAATTGCTTCATATAAATTATTTTTATACCAACGTTTTAATATGGCAGGCTCACATGTAGTTAAATTAGCGCGCATCGGAAATAATGTATGCGGTAAATTCAAAGTATCTTTATAGTTCATCATTTATAAATTATTCCATTTTTATAAATTTTGTTAATATTATTTTTATCAAAATAACTACGTACATTTATTATATCGTTTTTAATTTGATGTTGTAATGTTTTCATGGAAGAGAAATATTGTTCATCGCGTATTTTAGCTAAAAAAACTACTTTAATATGATAAGTATATAAATTTGTAGATATATTTAATAAATGCACTTCTAATTGTTGTCGGTTTTTACCAGTGATTGTAGGACGTACGCCTATATTAGCTATACCTGGTAATGGCCGACTAAAAATACCATACACTTCTACTGCATATACACCATGTATAGGTAATTTTTTACCCTGTAATGATATGTTAGCTGTAGGAAATCCAAGTTTGTGTCCTAAGCTGTCTCCATGTATTACTCTACCAGAAATACAATAAGAATGTCCCAGTAATAATTCAGCATCCAAAATTCTATTTTCTATTAAAGCTGCACGTATTGCAGTACTACTTATTCTTTTTCCATTTGAGTCAAGATAAGCAGAGGTACGTATTACTTTAAAACCTTCATATTTACTTATTTTTTTCAATAAAAAAAAATCTCCTTTCCTAAAGGCTCCAAACCTAAAATCATTTCCAATATAGATAAACTGCACTCCTAGTTTATAGATTAATATATCCTTAACAAAATTATATGCTTCTATTGAAGCAAATTTTTTATTAAAAGTGATACATAGAATAACATCTACACCTGCAGTATATAAATAATTAATTTTATCTCGTAACGTAGTTAATCGTATTTCTATTATATTAGATAAATATTCTCTGGGTTGTGGTTCAAAAATCATAACCATAACAGGTAATTTTAAATTATTCTTTTCTTTTTGTAATTTTGAAATTAATGCTTGATGTCCACGATGAAATCCATCAAAATTGCCAATAGTAAGTATACAGCCTCTATGATGAGATTTTATATTGTGTAATCCTCTAATAAATTCCATGTTAAAATTTAATTAAATTATTAGAAAAGATTTATATTATTCTATAATTTAATTAATTAAAAATAATTTAATTGTAAAATAGAATCAAAAAATAAATACACACTATTATCGTAGAAATAATTATATTTAAACTATAAATAATCATTGTAATATTAAATATAACAGTATAATATATTTTGTGTTGTGCTGTTATATTTAATATTTGGGAGTAATGTATTGGTTAATACTAAATCCGCTAAAAAAAATCTTATAAAATCAAAGAATCAACGCAAATATAATGTAAGTCGTCGATCTATGCTACGCACTTTTATCAAAAAAGTGCGTATAGCAATTGCGAGCAAAGATCAAGATGCTGCAATGGTATTGTTTGTTTCAATGCAAAAAATAATAGATAGTCAGGCTCGTAAAGGTTTAATTCATAGAAATAAAGCCGCCAGGCATAAATCTAGAACGTATGCGTGCATTAAGTCAATGATTCGTTCTTCATAATAAGAAGAAAATGAAGAGCTAGAAAGGTTGTTTATTAAAAACAGCAACAACTCCCGTTTACTCGGGGCTCAACGAGTGAGATCATCGAAAAATTTTTTTACGCCATCAAAAAAGCTTTTAGACCTAGGGCTATTTCTATTACCATTAGGTCCATCAAAGCTATCTGATAAATCTTGCAACAGTTGTTTTTGGGTATTGCTTAACCTAACTGGAGTTTCTACTACCACTCTACATAACAAATCCCCATTACTACCACTGCTACGTACTGATTTCACGCCCTTTCCTCTCATTCGAAACAACTTTCCAGTTTGTGTTTCGGGAGGAATTTTTAATTTGACTCTACCATCTAAAGTTGGTACTTCAATTTCACCTCCTAAAGCTGCCATAGAAAAACTAATTGGCACTTCACAATAAAGATTTCTTTCTTCTCTGTCAAAAATTGGATGTTTTCTAACTTGTACTTGAACATACAAATCCCCTGAAGGCGCTCCATTTATTCCAGATTCACCCTCACCTGATAAACGTATACGATCTCCTGTATTTACGCCTGCAGGGATCTTAACAGAAAGAGTTTTAGGTCGCTCTATTCGTCCATTTCCATGACATCTATTACAAACTTCTTTAATAATTTTTCCGTGTCCATGACATGCAGGACACGATTGTTGCACAGAAAAAAAACCTTGTCGTATTTGAATTTGTCCTTGACCATGACATGTCATGCAGGTGACTATTGCTGCATTAGACCTTGCTCCGCTTCCATGACATTTCTCACAAGTTGATAAAGTTGGTATACAGATTTCTTTAATAACCCCACGTACTGCATCTTCTAAATTTAATTCTATATTATACCGTAAATCTGAACCTCTGCCTGAACGACTCCTTCTATTTCCTCCAAATATATCTCCAAACACATCGCCAAAAATGTCGCTAAAATCTGATGTCCTTCCTGAATTAGCTGCTGACCCCATATTGCCTTGTTCAAACGCTGTATGACCATATTGATCATAAGCAGCGCGTTTTTCCGCATTACTTAATATTTCGTACGCTTCTTTAATTTCTTTAAATTTTGTTTCAGCTGCAGTATTTCCTGGATTACGATCTGGATGAAATTTCATTGCCAGGCGTTTATAGGACTTTTTGATTTCACGCTCATCCGCATTTTTGGAAACGCCTAAAATCTCATAATAGTCTGATTTAGCCATGGTTTTCTTTATGTCCCTCAATATACCTATTCATTAGGTATGTAACATATTTGTTTTCGCAATATTTTTTGAGTTGTACTTTTAATATTATTTTCTCCTGTTCTAAATTTCATTTGTCAAAAAATTACTTTTTATTTTTTATTTCTTCAAATTCTGCGTCCACCACTTCTCCAGTTGGATCAGCAGTGCTATTAGAAGTTTGAGATTTAGATTGTTGTTCTTGATGTTTTTGACTTGCTTCTAATAATTTTCCAGAAACTTTAATCAAAGATTGAATTTTATCTTCAATTTCACTTTTATCTTCATTTTTTATGACTGATTCCAATTCTTTTAATGCGTTTTCTATAGAAGATTTATCATCTAATGATATACTGTCATGCACTTCTTTTAATTGTTTTTTTGTACTATGTAACAAATGATCAGCCTGATTGCGAATTTGTACTAATTCTTCAAATTTACGGTCTGATTCAGCGTTAACTTCTGCTTCTTTCACCATCTTCTTAATTTCTTCCTCATTTAAACCAGAAGAAGCTTTAATAGTTATCTTTTGTTCACGTCCGCTATTTTTATCTTTAGCAGATACATGCAAAATGCCATCGGCATCAATATCAAAAGTTACTTCAATTTGAGGTGTACCGCGCATTGCCGGCGCTATTCCATCCAAATTAAATTGCCCCAATGATTTATTATCACTAGCTCTTTTTCTTTCACCTTGCAATACATGAATAGTAACAGCAGATTGATTATCTTCAGCTGTAGAAAAAATTTGACTGTGCTTAGTAGGGATAGTGGTATTTTTGGAGATTAATGAAGTCATAACTCCGCCCATAGTTTCAATTCCTAAAGATAATGGAGTTACATCTAACAACAACACGTCCTTTACATCTCCTGATAATACCCCTCCTTGTACCGCTGCTCCAATAGCAACCGCTTCATCAGGATTAACGTCTCTACGTGGTTCTTTTTTAAAAAATTCAGAAACCTTTTTTTGTACAAGAGGCATACGAGTCTGTCCGCCTACTAAAATAACATCATTTATTTTAGTAACAGATAAATTAGCATCTTTTAATGCCACTTTAAGTGGATCCATAGTACGATTTACCAAATCTTCCACAAGAGATTCTAATTTAGCACGCGTTACCCTAAAATTCATATGCTTCGGCCCAGTATTATCTGCTGTAATGTATGGTAAATTTACATCAGTTTGATGCGAAGTAGATAATTCTATTTTTGCTTTCTCTGCCGCTTCTTTTAATCGCTGCATTGCTAAAGGATCATTATGTAAATTAATATGCTGATCTTTCTTAAATTCATCCACTAAATGATTTATTAAAAGGCTATCAAAATCTTCACCACCCAAATGAGTATCCCCATTAGTAGATAATACTTCAAAAGTTTTTTCTCCATCAACATCATCAATTTCAATAATCGAAATATCAAACGTTCCTCCACCTAAATCATATACAGCAATAGTACGGTTACCTCTAGTTTCTTTATCTAAACCATAAGCTAACGCTGCAGCAGTTGGTTCATTTATAATCCGTTTAACTTCCAACCCAGCAATACGCCCAGCATCTTTAGTAGCCTGGCGTTGAGCATCATTAAAATAAGCTGGAACCGTAATAACCGCTTCCAAAATTTGCTCTCCAAGATAATCTTCTGCGGTTTTCTTCATCTTTTTCAAAATTTCAGCAGAAACTTGAGGAGGAGCCATCTTTTGCCCTTTAACATCTAACCAAGCATCTCCGTTGTTAGCAGAGATTATTTTGTACGGCATGATATTAACATCACGCTGCACTTCTTTATCTTGAAATCTACGACCAATCAATCGTTTAATAGCAAATAAAGTATTTTTAGGATTAGTAACAGACTGACGTTTGGCTGGCTGACCAACTAAAATCTCATTGTCTTGTGTATAAGCAACAATAGAGGGAGTTGTACGATCACCTTCGCTATTTTCTAATACACGAGGCTTATTTCCTTCAATAATTGCGACACAAGAATTGGTTGTGCCCAAGTCTATACCAATAATTTTTCCCATCTAAACGCCTCCACTGAAAATCAATTCAATCACACTATGCACCTGATATGCGGTCAAAACTGTACTTTTCAACCTTAAAATAGGTTTGTTTTCAAAACTTTTCAAAACATCATACAAATTTTAGTTTAATTATTATTTTATAAATGTATTATTAACAAAATTATAAAACACATGTATATTAATAATACAATGTGACTATTGTTAGATAACATTCAGTTTAAATTATTATTGCCATAAAATTTTTATTTTATTGTACTAATTGCGACTGAAATTAATTAAGCGTTGGTCATTGAATGCATCAATTGAATGTGTGCAAATATAAATATATTAAAAATTTTTAATAATAATAAATATCGTTTATACATAAAATTTAAGATACTATTTTTAAAATTAAATTACGCAATGAAGAAAAACATTTGGATATTTCATATGATAAAATAGGTAATCTCATACGTTTTTTTAATGTCTCTGGCAATATCAGCTGTATCTTTTTTGCCAAAAAATATTCTACTAGTTCTTTAAATTTAACTGGATGAGCAGTACCAAGACATATTCCAAATTCATCAGAATCCAATTGATCAGACAACAATCGATATGCTACAGCAGTATGAGGTTCAGAAAGATACCCTAAATCCGCAATTTCTTGAACTGTTTTTTCGGTAAATATATCATTGACGCAACCATATTTTAATTCTTTAATAGATCTGTTTTCTCGATGAAACAATTCTTCTATTCTAGGCCAATTATTTGGACAACTTACATCCATTGCATTAGAAAATGTTGAAATAGTAGGATAAGGCTTCCAACAACCATTTCTTAAAAATCTAGGCACAGTGTCATTCATATTAGTAGCGGCAATAAACTTTTTCACCGGCAACCCACAAGATTGCGCTAATAGTCCTGCAGTCAAATTTCCAAAATTTCCACTGGGAACTGCGATAACTAATTTATTACGCACTTGATGTGGTAATTGCGATACTCCTTCAAAATAATAACAAATTTGAGCTAATATACGACTAATATTAATAGAATTAGCAGAGTTTAAATCTACAGTTTGTCGTAATATGCTGTCTTCAAAAGCTTGTTTCACCAAAAATTGGCATGAGTCAAAATCTCCATCTACTGATATAGTAGAAATATTACCTCCTAAAGTACAAAATAATCTTTCTTGTAATACACTAATTTTCCCTTTAGGATATAAGATAATAACATGTATGTCATCATTTAAACCCGCAAAAGCATGAGCTACAGCTGCTCCTGTATCTCCAGACGTAGCTGTAAGAACAACCATAGGTTTATCAAATCGATAATTAACTGCATTCAACATTTGTGCCATCAATCGGCTTCCAAAATCTTTAAAAGCTAAAGTTGGTCCATGGAACAATTCTAAAATAGCAATATTATTTTTTATAAATACTAATGGTACTGGAAAATTGAAAGCATTCTGAACGCAACTCAATATACTATTTTTTGATAACTCAGAACCAATATATGTAGATAAAATATATACACTACGTTCTATGAAATTCATTTCTAACATAGAATTAATGTCAAGTATGGAGAATTTTGGAAGATCTACCGGGAAAAATAACCCTTGATCTTTTCCTAATCCTTGTATAAGAGCTTGACAAAATGTCACTTGTTCACCACGTTGTTTAATGTTATATAATTTCATTATTATTATTCCACTATAATACGTGCTCCACGCTCATCAAGGGAACAAATTCGAACAAAACCTGAATCATTTTGCAAATAAAAACGTGATAGCCAATCAGAAATATTCTCTATTACATCATAAGTATTACATAATACAAAAATTGTCGGACCAGACCCTGAGATACCACAAGATATGGCTCCTTTTTCCATAATATTATGACGTATATAAGATAGTTGTACTGGCAATAATCGCGAGCGATGAGGTTCTGCAATAATATCTTTCATACATTTAATTGCCAGAGATTCTTGTTGAGTATGACAAGCATGAACGAATCCGGATAAATATTGACTGTGACTAACACAATCTTCACGATCATATTTATTTGGTAATATTGATCTAGACATTGCAGTAGATATTTTCACACCTGGATAAGCTAAAATCCATAACCAATTATTAAAATTAGGGATTGTTTGGTTAACACTATTACAATTTTTTAAAATTAAACGCATGCCTCCCAAAAAACAAGGCGACACATTATCAAAATGAATTGACCCAGAAATTTTTTCTTCCATTTCTCCCATTAATGTAAGCAATTGATCTTCATTGAGTGGAGACCCGTAATGATAGTTCATTGCTACTAATGTAGCTACTATAGAGCAAGCGCTAGAACCTAAACCAGAAGAAACAGGAATATTTTTTTCTAGCTTAATACTTAAAGGACACGTTTGTCCTAAAGTTTTGCAAAACCTCTTCCAACATTGAAATACAATGTTTTCTTCCAATTGTGTTGGCAATTGCTTATGAAAACATCCTATACTTTTTAAACTAAATATATCAGAATCTTCAACACTTACACAATCTCCAACTAAACTACCATTTATTGGAGTAATTGCCATACCTAATGTATCAAACCCTACCCCAATATTACCAATGGATGCTGGAGCATAAACTTTAACCATATCTACACATCCTTACTATTTTTATGATAAAGTACGTAGTAAATCTGCAAATACTCCTGCTGCTGTAACATCATTTCCTGCGCCATAACCGCGCAGTACTAATGGTAACGGCTGATAATACCGTGTAAAAAATGCAAGAGCGTTTTCTCCATCTTTTACTTTAAATAATGGATGATCATTATCTATAGATTCAATTTGTACACGACATTGTCCTTTTTGTATGTTTGCAATATAACGCAATACATGTCCTAATTCATATGCTTTCTTAGCTTTACTCAAAATAATGTCGTCTAACAAATATAATTTTTCAAAAAAATTATCCGTATCATATTCGCTCATGAAATTATATGGGATCACTGGATCAATTTGAATATCGTCCAACTCTAATTCATATCCAACTTCTCGCGCTAAAATTAATAATTTCCTAGCAACATCTATACCAGAGAGATCATCTCTAGGATCTGGTTCAGTATATCCTTTATTCTTAGCTAACAAAATTGCAGTAGATAATGATAATCCCTCATCTAATTTTCCAAAAATAAAAGACAAAGATCCGGATAGAATACCTGAAAAACTTATTAATTCATCTCCAGCATTCAATAATTTTTGTAAATTTTCTATAACTGGTAATCCAGCTCCTACATTAGTATCATATAAGAATTTTCTTCGTGATGTTATTACAGCTTCTCGTAGCGTCCGATAACGTTTCATAGACCCTGTATTAGCTTTTTTATTTGGAGCAATTACATGACAACCATTTAGTAAAAAATTTACATAATGATCAGCAACATCAACACTACTAGTGCAATCAACAATAACTGGATTTAATAAATGATTTTCTTTTATAACATCTATTAATTTTTTTAAATCGCAAGATTCATGCGTTTCTTTAAGTGATGATCTCCAATGATTCAAATCAATTCCATTTGTATTAATATACATCACTCGTGAATTAGTAATACCACATATGCGTAAATCAATGTGTTTATTTTTTAGCCAATATTTCTGACGTTTAATTTGTTCTATTAGAGCAGTACCAACACCTCCAGATCCAATAATAAATACTTCTATTAGTTGATCGACACTAAACAACATTTGATGAGCTACCCTAATTCCAATAGCAGTAACACTATTTTTTATAACTACCGAAATAGAACGTTCTGAAGATCCCTGGGCAATCGCAATAATATTAATGTTAGCACGAGCTAATGCCCCAAATAATTTATTGGATAACCCAAGTTGAGTACGCATACCATCACCAACAACCGAAATAATTGCAAGATCTTGCATTACATCTATTGGCTCCAAAAGACCATTTTTTAACTCTAAATTAAATTCCTCATTCAATGAAGTACAAGCTTTTGATAATTCCTGATAAGGTACACAAAAACTTATGCTATACTCGGAGGATGATTGAGTAATTAATACTACTGAGCATATAGCCTTAGACATTGCTGAAAATACACGAGCAGCCATGCCGATCATACCCTTCATTCCTGGTCCAGAAATATTTAACATTACCATATCATTTAAATATGTAATTCCTTTAACTATATTAGTTGAATCATCATTAATTGGTCCAATTAATGTTCCAGGAGCATTAGGCTTAAAAACATTTTTTATTAAACAAGGTATATGAAATTGAGCAATTGGAACTATAGTGCGTGGATGTAAAATTTTGGCCCCAAAATAAGAAAGTTCCATGGCTTCTTGGTAAGACAATGAATGTAATAATTTTGCATTAGGCACTTGATGCGGATCACATGTATAAATACCATCTACATCTGTCCAGATTTCACACCGATTAGCTCCTAAGCAAGCCGCTAAAATTGCAGCTGAATAATCAGAACCATTTCTCCCTAAAGCAACTAATTCTCCTTGCTCATTACCTGCGGTAAATCCAGCCATTAATATAATATTTGAATGAGAAATAGGTATATTTTGAATACGTCGTGCAGATTCTTCAATATTTACCATAGAAGCAAGATATCCTCCTCCCTGTGCTACAAGAGTATCTACTGGATTAATAACAGTTATTTGAAGATTTCTTGCGATTAACAGACCTTCCATTAAAATAATAGACAATTTCTCTCCTAAACAAATAATGTTAGCATTTACATTATCTGGACAAAATTTTAATAATGAAATTCCATGTAGTAAATTTTTCAAATAAATAAATTCTTGTTCTAATATAGCATGTAAAGCTGTATGATTAAATCCTGGTTGAATCTGATCTATATTTTTTAATAAAGTATTAAAAATAGTTTCTATATTGTGAATATGTTCTAAAATTAAATTACCATTCAATGTGTGATCGATGATGGATACTAGATGATTAGTAATCATTGCAGGCGCTGATAATACTGCTGCTATTTGTTCTTCTTGAGCATTTTTTTCAATAATATTGGCGACATGAATGAACTGATTTGCGTTAGAAAGCGAAGTTCCACCAAATTTCAATACTCGCATGTTTTATCTCCTAAATATGATTTCTAATATCTCGAGCTTTTATTATAATAAGAATAGCCACACAGAAATTCCTTAATATTTATCCATATTATTTACCATATTATTTTATGGAGAAATATTATAATAAATAGTTAAAAATTAGAACAAACACACATTATAATCAATAATATCATTATATCACTTAATATAAATACTATCTATAATAAAATTTCATAATGAAATATAATCGATTATTATTTAGGTATAGTAAAACGTTTCTAAAATCAAAGTATTTTTGTTTTAATTAAAAATTAAAATATATAAATAAATTTATATATAAAAATAGTCTCACTATCATAGATATACAACATGCCTTTATTAAAGATGTATTATTTATTAAATAGATTTAAATTAGGTAATGTTTATATATTTCATATACTTGAATATTTATTATGTTAAATATGGAACAAAATAATATCTGCTAATAGAACAATAACAAAACAATACCGCTTATTAAAATAAAATATATTGTTAATATAAGAAATAATTTTATACGTATTTCGCGCAAGTATGAGCATTAAAATGATGCAATCAACATTATTAGATATCGATTTAATTAATTACACAATTGGCACTGATATGATGATACTAAAATAATTTGTCACTTCTTGCAACCTTCACTGCAATCGTGCAACATACTTTTATCTTATCCATCTACATAGACTACATTGAGCTATATGTCATCAATTAATTTCTGCATTAATAGCTTCAAATAAATGCGTAGAGTACCTACAAACATATTTTTAAAACTTAAAATATAAAAAAATATTTATTATCATAATAATTTAATTTATTTCTATGTTTAATAGAGTGTTTCTAAAACAAATTTAAATGTTAAATTTAATACAATTAATTTGTCGCCACAAATCGCGTTTAGCTTTAACATTACATTTTAATACTGGCAATGATGGAGTATTTATACACACGCCATAAAAATTTTTTGATACTTCAGTGCCAATCCACCAACAGTGACAAGAAAATCCTGATGGAATAATTAAGTGATCAATTTGGTTATTAGTTAATGCGTATACTTCTTTAAGATTAAACTTCATAGTACGTATCACATCCTTAACAAAAGAGTCATTCAATGATATTGGAAAATCTGATGATATTAATAATAAACGAAAACATATCCGTAATTTAATCTGATTATTATTATTTAGAACTACAGGATATCGTAATTTCCACAGTGTAATACCTAATTTTTGTAGAACAGAATGACTTTGTTTACCTTTGTGATTAATCTGCATACTTACTTCACATTAAATGTGTATAAATAGAGCATTATATACAACTAAAATAAATTATTAATGCTAAACAGTAATTATATGTTTAACTAATTTAATTTTGTTGTACTATTTTATTGAATACACGTATATTTTTCAGAAGAATATTAATTCTGAGACATATTATTGCACGAGGATGAGCTACCTAATAATTTCATATTTATTGGTTTATTCAAAATTCGCACATGAGATAACTGAGTTAATATCTTATTGTTAGATAATCCTTTATTTAATTCAATAATAGAATGGAATGAAAATAATCTAATATTACCTATTTCATAACAACGAATATTATCAATTTTGTTTGAAAGCATTCCAACAATATGACGGATTTTAACTCCATCGTTGCGTCCTACTGATATATGATAAATATCCATATTTTCAGAAGATATTTTATTAAATTTTAATCTAGTTTTCAAAGCTCTATTATCGATACGACAATTATTTTTATGATTGTTTTTAGTATGTATTTTATAATCTAATTTATTTTTAATAATTGGATCTGGAGGCAACACTAATGGACGGTTTCCCTGTGCTATTTTTAATAAAACAGCCGCTAAATTTTCTATTGTCAAATCTTTTTTAGGTTTTATTTGTGGTAACAATGATCGATATACATCTAAATCATTATTAGTATTTAATTGACATTCTATTTTACTAGCAAATCTGGCCAAACGGCAAGCAAGTAAAGTCCTGACAGTAGGATATTTAACCTCTGTAATATTTACATTTATTTTACGTTCAATATTACGCAATAGACGATATTCTTTGTATTCTACAAACAATAAAGATTTTCCGATGCGTCCTGCTCTACCAGTTCTTCCTATACGATGTATATAGGCATCAGAATTTATTGGTATATCATAATTTATTACTAAACTGATACGATGAATATCTAACCCACGAGCAGCAACATCAGTAGCTATAAGAATCTCTAAACTACCATGTCTTAATCGATCTAACGTTTGGTGTCGTATTGATTGATTCATATCTCCGTTCAAAGCCGCACTATTATAACCAAATTTCTCTAATATTTTAGAAAGTTCTAATGTTGCGCATTTAGTTCGAACAAAAACAATGGCTGCTTCAAACTTTTCTGTTTCTAAAAACCGCATTAATGCTTCATGTTTAGCTATTCCACGCACTAACCAATAACTTTGTTTAATATCAGCACGCATATTTGTGTTAGTATGAATATATACTTCTTTTGGATTATGCATAAATCTATAACTTATACGGCGAATACCTATAGGTAAAGTAGCAGAAAATAACGCTGTTTGGCGTTTAATTGGAACATTTTTAATAATACGCTCAATATCTTCAATAAATCCCATACGTAACATTTCATCAGCTTCATCTATCACTAAAGTTTTTAATTTGGATAAATCAGCAGTACCACGATTTAAATGATCTATTAATCTACCTGGAGTACTGACAATAATATGAGGCTTTTTATTCAAAGCATTTAATTGAATGCTATAATTTTGTCCTCCATATAAAGTCACAATATTTATTTTATTCATATATCTTGTAAAATCAGAACATACTCTTCCAATTTGGATTGCTAATTCTCGAGTAGGTGTCACAATTAAGCTTTGAGAAAAAGAATCATTAATATCAACATTATGCAGCAATGGTAATACAAATGCTGCAGTTTTTCCGCTACCTGTATGCGCCATCCCTAATACATCATATCCAGCTAATAAATATGGAATACACCGAGTCTGAATAGGTAAAGGTTTTTCATATCCAAAATCACGTAAAACATTAATTATATGATGATTCAACCCTAAATCCATAAAAGAATCTGCGGTTTTTGACATCTGTAATTACTCCATGTTTGATAAACCAATTAACTATATAAATTTAATATAAAAATTTTTAGAAAAGTAATATTCTTTAATATAAAAATATGTACATATATGGATCAAAATTATTCAAATATAATACTACTATTATCATATATATAAATTGCAACAAATTACAATTAAAAACTCGTATGATATTTATAAAAGTTACATTAAAAATATAAATATCTCCTTTACTAAAAACAAAAATATTAATTCTCAAAATATCACTAAATCATCATCCATACACAATAATAACCTATATATTGTCATATAGTAATATACACAACAAAATCCCAATGTTTATTGACTTCTTAAATACCTATATAATTGATTGTGTACTCACAAATATTTTATTGTAGTATCTACTCATTTTAATCTTTATTTATCAATAATTATAAATTTGTTCCTATAAATATATTGTTAAACTATATATTATATTTATATTAAACGATTTTAAATACGACTAAATTACTATAAATCATAATGCAACACGATTCAGATAGGTAAATAAATAATTACCAATCTATGTAAATAACTACAAATCGCATATTATTATATGCACATATAATAACTAAATAACTATTATCACTATAATGATAATTATATCATACGGTTATTATTCCTTTCATACTCAAACGAATGCGCCCTTGGCGATCTATTTCCAATACTTTTACTAATACTTCTTGCCCTAATTTTAAATAATCAGTAACTTTATTTATTCTTTTTTCAGAAATCTGAGAAATATGTAGTAATCCTTCTTTTCCGGATAAAATAGTTACGAATGCCCCAAATTCAACAATATGCGTAACTTTTCCAGTATAAATAGCTCCTATTTCAACGTTTGCGGTAATATCATTAATTCTGCGAATAGCTTGTTTTGCTTTATCATGATCTAAAGAAACTATTTTTATAGTACCATCATCTTCAATATCAATAATAGTATTAGTTTCTTCAGTCAGTGAACGAATAACAGATCCTCCTTTTCCTATAACATCTTTAATTTTACCTGGATTAACTTTAATACTGTATATTCTTGGCGCAAATATCGAAATTTCCTTCTTAGGAACCTGAATAACTTTATCCATCAGATCTAGTATCTTAAACCTGGCATGTTTTGCTTTTTCTAACGCAATACTTATAATATCATAAGTGATTCCATCTGTTTTAATATCCATTTGTAACGCCGTTATACCCTGACGACTACCAGATATTTTAAAATCCATATCTCCAATATGATCTTCATCACTTATAATATCGGATAATATTACAAAATCGTTTCCTTCTTTAATTAACCCCATAGCAACACCAGCAACTGATGCTTTAATTGGTACTCCAGCATCCATTAACGCTAAAGACGTTCCACAAATAGATGCCATGGAAGATGATCCGTTAGACTCAGTAATTTCTGACACTACACGTATTGTATAAGGAAATTCATTAGAATCAGGCATCACTGCTAACATTCCACGCTTTGCTAATCGTCCATGTCCAATCTCTCTTCTTTTTGGAGCGCCCATAATGCCTATTTCCCCAACACAATATGGCGGAAAATTATAATGCAACAAAAATCTATCAATACGCGTTCCAATTAGTCCATCAACATTCTGTGCATCACGTTCTGTGCCAAGTGTGACAGTAACTAATGCCTGGGTGTCTCCTCGAGTAAATAATGCTGATCCATGAGTACGAGGTAGTATCCCTGTTTTTATATTTATTTCGCGAATTACATCTGTTGAACGTCCGTCAATACGTAATTTATTTGCTAGAATACGATAACGAATAGATTGTGTTTCTAAATAATTCAAAAGATATATTATTTCCTTTTCATCTATAAGACCATTACTGTTATGGCTACTATTAAGAACAGTCTTGATGATATCTTTCTTAATGTTATCAACTTGAACACGACGTTCCTGTTTATCAAAAAAACAATATATATCTTTAGAACGAGATTCATATAATTCAGATAAATATGTTTTTAAAGGTATGTTGATTTCTTTTTCTTTCCAGAAATATTTAGATTTTCCAGATTTTTTAACTAATTTATTAATATTGTAAATCACTTCTTGTTGTTGTTCATGCCCAAATATAATAGCATCTAATATTTCTTTTTCGCTTAGCAAACATGATTCTGATTCTACCATCAAAATATTAGATTCAGTACCCGAAATAACTAAATCTAACTGACTATTGGATAACTCCGTTGTTGTTGGGTTTAGTACGTATTTATTTTTAATATAACCAACTCTAGCTGCTCCAATTGGCCCTAAAAAAGGAATATCGGACAAACTTAACGCAGCAGAAACTCCTATTATTGCTACTATATCTGGATCCACCTGTGGATTTACTGACATTACTGTAGCAACTACTTGTACATCATTAGTAAATCCTTTGGGGAATAATGGTCGAATAGGGCGATCAATCAATCGAGATATTAACGTTTCATTTTCACTTGGACGACCTTCTCTACGAAAGAAGCCTCCTGGAAATTTTCCGGCAGCATACGTGCGTTCCTGATAATTTACAACAAGAGGCAAAAAATCTTGTTCTAATTTCACTTGATTAGAACTAACTACAGTAACAAGTATTGTAGTGTCACTCATACTCACCATAACTGCAGCGTTCGCCTGACGAGCTATAGTTCCAATGTCTAAAGTTACAGTATGGTTCCCATATTTAAACTTATGAATAATCGGATTTAACAAAACAATGTCCTTTTATATTTTAATATAATTTTTATGTACCGAATTAATCATCCATGATATGTTAAAAACACTCCATGTTTTACTTTTTCATTTTAAAATAGTATTATGTACTACTGTAATCTCAATTTAATTAAAAATTTGTCTTAATGACGTAATCCTAAGTTTTTTATTAAATTAGTATAACGTAATACATGATTTTCCTTTAAATATTTCAATAGTTTTCGTCGATGAGCAACCATTTTAAGTAATCCACGGCGACTATGATGGTCTTTTTTATGTTCTAAAAAATGATGCTTCAAATAATCGATACGTTCAGTTAATAAAGCAACTTGTACTTCAGTAGAACCAGTATCTTTAAGATCACGACCAAATTTAGAAATTATTTCTATTTTTCTTTTAGCACTCCAAGACATGCAAAACACCTTTTGTTTGAGAAACCTATATTTTTAACGATAAATTATATTTAAAATTGAAATCAAATAAAACTTTAATTAAAATCAATGTTTTATTTTCATTGCTCATCCATGTAAAAATAAATAAATTAGATAAGCGAAAACCGTAATGCTTGTGCGCTATATATGTGACTATCACAAATTTGAATTGCTGTTTTAATCTGCTTTTATTTTACGCACAGTAAGTAATACAGTGATATTTATATATATACCATTTAACAGAACAAAATAATCAAAATATATTCCACTATTTGCATTTTGAATTTAATTAGTAATAATAAATATGCCGTAACTGAACTTATACTTATTAACTATATTTAATGCGTTCCAACACTAATTGAGCTTATTGGTATCAATAATGCATCCAGCTTATAAAAAACTTCTAAATCATCAAAAGAATCATTATAAAAAATAGCTTCCAAGGTTTGAATATTGACCATAGAAGAAGATATATATTTTCCGACTGATAAACGACGCAATGCTGTAACATGCGCTCCACAACCTAAAGTTTCCCCAATATCATTTATTATACTCCGAATATAGGTGCCTTTAGAACAACTAACGTCTAACTCAATAATATTTTCTATTTTTTTAAGAAGATTTAAATTATATATATGAATTATCCTAGGTTCTCTAGGGATGGTTATTCCTTTTCTAGCATATTTATATAAAGGTAATCCACGATATTTTAATGATGAAAACATAGGAGGAATCTGATTGGTTACTCCTATAAAAGATTGTAAGCATTGTTCTAATTTACTATTATCTAGTTGTACATGATGCGATATGCGAACCACCACTCCATCTGAATCAAAAGTATCAGTACTTGCTCCTAATTGAGCGGTCACTCTATACCTTTTATCATAATTCAATAAATACTTAGCAAATTTAGTTGCCTTTCCAAAACAAACAGGAAGCATTCCTGTAGCCAAAGGGTCTAAAGTACCAGCGTGTCCTATTTTATGGGCGCAAAATAACTTATTAATTTTATTTAATAACGCACGAGAAGATATTCCCTTAGGTTTATCTAATAATAAAATTCCATCAATATCCCTAATTAATTTGTTTTTATATCTCTTCACTAATAACTCTAATATATTTAATTTAATTTTTCTATTGCAATTTTTGTTGTAATAGTAGCGATCAAATCACATACTTTTATTCCTTCACTTAATGAAGAATCATATTTAAATAATAAAATGGGAATAATACGTAAACATACAGTCTTAGCCAATAAAAAACGAATGAAATGTGAGGCGTGCTGTAATATTGCAATAGCAGAATTTATTTCTTCTGGACTGTCTTTATCAATAAAAGTAACGAAAATATTGGCGTTTTTTAGATCTTTAGATACTTTAACTCCTGAAACAGTAGGTTTACCTATACGGATATCATCGATCTTGTGCTGCAAAATAATAGAAATATTTTTGTGTATTTCTTGAGAAACACGCTGAATGCGATAGTAGTTATTTTGACTATGCATATACATTTCTCCTTACCTTTTATAAAATAATCACTACCTCACGTTTCATATAAAGACACAACCATACTCTTAATTAAACAAGAATCTAATAATTAATTATGTTTTATTTAAAGTTAAATATGAGATATTTTTATGATATCAAAGACTTCAATCATATCTCCAGAATGAATATCATTATAATTTTTGATACCGATTCCACATTCTACTCCGCTTCTTACTTCATTCACATCATCTTTAAAACGACGCAACGACTCCAATTCACCTTCATAGGTAACTATATTATCTCGTATGATCCTAATCTTTTTATGACATTTTATCATCCCTTCAACAACCATACAACCGGCAATATTTCCATATTTTGGAGAACGAAACACACTTCGTACTTCTGCTAAACCAATACTCTCATGTTTATATCGTGGCACTAGCATACCATTCATCATTTGCTTTACTTCATTTATTAAATCGTAAATTACTGAATAATAACGTACATCTATTTGATCTAACTCAATTATACGTCGAGCAGAAGGATCTGCTCTAACATTAAACCCTAAAATAACTGCGTGATAAGTTACTGCTAATGCGATATCCGTTTCAGTAATACCGCCAATAGACGAAGATAAAATTTTTACTATCACATTATTATTGGTTGATAAACGTTCTACAGATTCACGAATAGCCCCAGAAGAACCTTGTGTATCAGATTTAATAATTAAATTCAATTCAGGAATAGTGCCGCTGGTAGTATTTTTAACATTAGCAAAGATATTTGCTATATTAGGTTCTTTTTGACGAGCTAATTTTATTTCTCGAGATTTTCCTTGACGATACAATGCCACTTCTCGCGCTTTTCTTTCATCACGAACCACAATAACCATTTCTCCAGAATCAGGTATCCCTGATAGCCCTAATAATTCAACCGGAATTGATGGGCCTGCTGAAGTAATATCATTCCCAAATTCATTTCTCATAGCACGTACGCGTCCATATTCTGTTCCGCATAGAATTATATCACCACATTTTAGTGTGCCTTCACGAACCAAAACAGAAACTACGGGACCACGTCCTCTATCTAAAAAAGACTCAATAACTGTAGCACTTGCCATACCATGACGCATTGCCTTTAGTTCTAATATTTCTGACTGTAATAAAATAGCATCCAATAAATTATCTATTCCATCCCCTGAAATAGCAGAAACATTTATAAACTGCGTATCACCACCCCAATCTTCTGGAATAAGACCATGATTATTTAGATCATTTTTTATTCGTTCAGGATTTGCTTGTGATTTATCAATTTTATTTATTGCTACTACCACAGGAACATTAGCGGCTTTGATATGTTGTATTGCTTCAATAGTTTGAGGCATAACCCCATCATCAGCAGCTACTACCAAAACTACAATATCTGTTAACTGAATTCCACGAGCACGCATAGCTGTAAATGCCGAATGTCCGGGGGTATCGAGAAAAGTAATCGTTCCATTATCAGTGCTTACATTATATGCACCTATACTCTGAGTAATACCTCCAATTTCAGAAGATGCTATTTTGGTCGAACGAATACGGTCAAGAAGAGAAGTTTTTCCATGATCTACATGGCCCATAACAGTTACTATCGGTGCCCGATTTTCGATCATAGTACAACTATTAATACGATCATTTGTAATCAAATCTTCTAGCTCGTTATCATGGCGTAAAATAACTTTATGCCCCATTTCTTCCGCTACTAATTGAGCCGTTTCTTGATCAAGGATTTGGTTAGTAGTTACCGTAATACCTAATTGCAACATCACTTTAATAACATACGAGCTTTTTATTGACATTTTATTAGCTAAGTCAGCTACACTTATAGTTTCTCCAATAACAATATCACGAGTGATTATCTGAACAGGTTTATTGAAACTTTGTAGTAATGTACTTTGTTTGCGCTTATTTTTATTTATTCGATTTGAAACATACAACTCTTCTTCTTTACCAAATTCGTCAGATATAATTGCATACAGACGATTATTATTACTTCTTTTATGTTGCTGTTGTTTAATTAGTTTTCCTCCACTTCGATTCCGCATACGAATACGAGAACGATTACGTCGTTCGTTTTCCAATTTTTGATTGTTATTCTTTTCTATAGGCGAAGGCATACAATACGATTTGCTATTGTTATGATTATCTTCTAAATTAGGATGAATTATTTTTGAATTTTCAATATTCCAATTATCTTCAGATCTATTTTTAATAACTGATTGTGTTTCATTTTTTTCTTGAAGATATTTACCTTCAGTTTTACGATGACACGCTTTTCTCGTCACTTTTTCTTTACATTTTACTGATTCAGAATAATAATTATTTTTTTTAGAACTTTGTATTAAAAAAAACGGATGTATAGTATCATCTACTTTTTTATTTATTAAATTATTTTTTGCAGTCAATTCAATTAATTCATGATCAACATTAGATACTATTTTATTTTTTAAGTCAATACACTCTGGTTCTTGTAAAGTAGTATATTGTATATATGTAAGTTTCTTCCGTATTTCTATATGTACTTGTTTACTTTTACCACCAATACCAGATACACTTAAAGTACTGCGTCTTTTTCGTTGCAATGTTAATTTATTAGATAACCCTTTTTTATTATCATTCATATGTTTAAATAAAATTTCTTTTTCTATTTGAGTTATAACATCCTTTTCTGTTTTAAAAATGCCAAGATATGAAAACCATTGTATTAATTGATCTACTGACGTCTTCATTTCCATAGCAAATGATTGTATGGTGCTATCTATCATGGCGTTCCTTATTTATTACTATAATATTAATGTTTACTTTCGTTAGAAAACCAACAAATATTGCGAGCTTCCATAATTAATTCTCCGATTTTTTCTTTGGTTACTCCTTCGATGTCGGATAGAATTGATATATCTTGTTCAGCTAAATCTTCTAATGTAGAAATACCACGTTCAATCAATTTTAATGTTAATCCATATTCAATATTAGATAGTCTTGACAACTCTATAATAGGATTAATAATAGCAGCATGATTATTATCTTTAACGTCTTTATTATGTGTAATAGTAAAATTTTTTAAAGCGTTTTTTGCGCGATTTCTAATTATTTCCATTGTCTTAGTATCAATTTTTTTTATCGATAACAATTCTGTTATAGGTACATACGCTAATTCTTCAAGTGAAGAAAATCCTGAATCAATTAAAATTTGAGCAGATTGCTCACTAATATTTAAGGTATTCATAAAAATATTAGTGACAGCACATACTTCAACCTGACGTTTTTTTTCTGATTCATCTACAGTCATAATATTTAATTCCCAACCACTTAATTGAGACACTAGACGGATATTTTGTCCGTTTCGTCCGATAGCTTGAGCTAAATTAGATTCTTCTACTGAAATATCCATTGTATGCTTATCTTCATCTATAACAATAGATGCAACATCAGCAGGAGACATAGCATTGATAACAAACTGTACGGGATTATCATCCCATAACACAACGTCTACACGTTCTCCACCTAATTCACTAGAAATAGCCTGAACACGCGCTCCTCGCATACCTACGCAAGCACCTATTGGATCAATACGTTTGTCATTTGTTTTGACAGCAATTTTCGCTCGCGAACCAGGATCTCGAGCAGCAGTCTTAATTGTAATTAATTCTTCTCCAATTTCAGGAACTTCAATACGAAACAATTCAACTAACATTTCAATTCTAGTACGACTTATAAATAATTGTGGACCTTTAAAATCTGGTCGCACTAAATATAAAATTCCACGAACTCTATCGCCTAATCTAAAATTTTCACGTGGCAGCATCTCTTCCTTATTAAGGATCCCTTCAGCATTATTTCCTAAATCTATATTAATACTGTCTCTATTAATTTTTTTTACTATACCAGTTACAATGTCGCCTTGGCGACTTAAAAATTGTTCTATAATAATTGCTCGCTCAGCTTCACGCACTTTTTGGACAATGACTTGTTTTGCAGCTTGTGTTGTGATACGATCAAAACTAACAGATTCAATCATATCTTCAATATAATCATAAATTTTAATTTTTGGATTTTCAAGCCGAGCAGCATCTAATGTAATTTCCTTAGTAGGCTGAGTGACTTGTTCCACTACAACCCATCTCCTAAACGTATTAATCTGACCTGATTTACGGTCAATTACAACACGCACTTCAACATCCTGTTCATATTTTTTTCTAGTAGCAGCAGCCAATGCAATCTCTAATGCCTCAAAAATTTTTTCCTGAGGCACAGCTTTTTCATTAGAAACTGCTTCTACTACAGCCAAAATCTCTTTATTCATCTTAGTTATCTCAAAAATCTATTTTTAATAACTACAAGAATTACTTAATTTAAGTCAGTCTTTTAAATATGAAAATCTTCCAGTTATTTTTATTTAAAATACAAAATTACCGTAATTATCGATTTAAATGATAAAATCATGATTATATAGACACACGCTAATCTAGTATCTTGTATGTATCAGACAGCCTAATAGTACGCATAACAGAATTCTATTTGATATTGTGAAACTAATGAATCTTGATAAATTTTCATATAAAATAATCAGTAATCTATTTGTCCATTAATATATATTATTATTACAATAGGTTCATCAAGACTTTTTGTATATTAATCGATTACTAAAACCCAATTGAATAATTGATGGTTTGAATTAAAAATACTAACATATTTTATAATTTTGTTTTATAATGCAAGACTTGTCAAGCGCACACTGCTCGGCATGGCACTAACTGATAGGGTTGCGGGGATCGGATTTGAACCGATGACCTTCGGGTTATGAGCCCGACGAGCTACCATACTGCTCCACCCCGCGTTAGTATCAAAACAACAAGATTATACACCACACAACTCTAAAAAATCAAACTATTTATATTATAAAGAAATACCGAGGACGGGATTCGAACCCGTAATCTCAGACAAGAGAAACTACCACCTCAAAGTAGCGTGTCTACCTGTTCCACCACCTCGGTATTGATGCGACGCACCATTCTAAAATGACATACGTACATCATTATTATTTATATTAATTACCAATTAAATATGTCTATATACATTTTTATCATACATGAATAAATACATTTGTCTGATATATTATCAGATATCAATCATTATATATCATGGACTCCAAGAGGAAAATGTAAATGATTTAGTTCCATATCAAAATTGATCATTGTGTACACTACTTTGAATATATTTCTGATTTTGTTTACTATTCATGTTTCCCAACAATAAACTAAGTAAAAAAAACAATATAGCTAAAATTACTATCAAACGAGTTATTCCATCACTTAAACCTCCTGAATTTAGCATATCAGTTAAAGATCGATTACTAAACATTCCTCCAGAATTACGACCTTTATTTTGTTGAAACATAATCAATATAATTAAGGCTACTGCTATTATTACAAATATAACTAAAAAAGTTTGATACATAACATTATGTTGTCCTTACATAAACATAAATTATCATAATTAAATAATTGACTAAAAAATTAGCAGTATATAATATATACAACAAATGCTAAACTCAATTGCCATCGTGTTTATTTTATTTGTGATCTTATTACAGAAGCCATTCTATTTGCTAAATACGATATTTTATCGTAATGTTTTCCTTCCACCATAATACGGATATACGGTTCAGTGCCGGATTTACGTAATAACACTCGTCCTTGTTCGGACAATTCCCCTGCTACTGCTTTAACTTCTTTTCTAACTAAATCAGATTCTAAAGGACTATCAATACCAGAACAATATACGTTAACTAAAATTTGTGGTAATAAATATATGTCATTACATAATTCATATAAACTTACACAATTATTTACCATTGCAGATAATATTTGGAGACCAACAATAATACCATCTCCTGTAGTAGTTTTATCTAAGAGTACAATATGTCCTGAATTCTCTCCGCCAATATGCCAACCTTTTTTTTTTAACATTTTAAGCACACAACGATCACCGATGCCAGCGCGTATAAAAGGAATATTTAACTGTTTTAATGCTAATACGAGTCCCATATTACTCATAAGAGTACCTACTACGCCTCCTGTGAGTCGCTTACTACGATATAATTTTTCTCGAGCAATAATATATAACATTTGATCACCGTCTACTCTATTTCCAAAATGATCAACCATAATTACTCTATCACCATCTCCATCATAAGCGATACCCAAATCTGCCTTTTTTGCTAAAACCTGTGTGCGTAATTGCCGAATGTTTGTCGCACCACATTCTTTATTAATATTTACTCCATTCGGACGGCACGCAATAGTATCCACATTAGCTCCTAATTCACGAAATACATTTGGGGCTATATGGTAAGTAGCCCCATTAGCACAATCTACAACTATTTTTAATTTCCTCAAACTAAGATGAGTTGGAAAGGTTCCTTTACAAAATTCTATGTAACGACCAGCTGCGTCAACAATACGACTAGCTTTCCCTAGTTCTTTTGGATCAACGCATGTTAAACATTTGTTTAATTCTATCTCTATAGAATGCTCTACTGCGCTATCTAATTTAGTACCTTTAACAGAAAAAAACTTAATACCATTATCATAAAAAGGATTATGCGAGGCAGAAATTACAATACCAGCTTCAGCTCTAAAAGCACGAGTTAAGTATGCAATAGCTGGAGTAGGCATAGGACCAGTCAATGCTGCAGACAAGCCAGCAGCAGCTAACCCTGATTCTAATGCTGATTCTAACATATACCCAGAAATACGAGTATCTTTTCCAATAATAATTTGATTAGATCGACATTTGCTATACCGACTCAACACCTTACCTGCAGCCCAACCAAGCTTCAAAACAAAATCTGGAGTGATTGGAATGTTTCCAACCCTACCTCTAATACCATCGGTACCAAAGTATTTGAGGTGCTTCATATTAGGTTTCCTTACTTTTTTGTATGTTGAAACATAGTTCGAACAACTTGTAATGCTTCTGCCGTTTCCTTGACATCATGTACACGAATGATTTGTGCGCCTTGTATGGCTGCAATTACTGCACAAGTAATACTACCTATTAACCTATTGTTAGGATCATATTGATTATTACTCAGGCCCAGCATCGATTTACGTGATATACCAACTAATAAAGGTAAACCAAAATGATGAAAATATTTCAGATTAGCTAAAAGCTGATAATTATGTGCTAAATTCTTTCCAAAACCAAACCCAGGATCAATTAATATTTTATCTCTGGTAATACCAGCCAATTCAAAACGAGATATTTGTTCAGAAAAATATTTATTTACTTCAGCCACGATATTAGAATATTCGGGAGAATTTTGCATTGTCTTAGGTTCTCCTTTCATATGCATTAAACATACTGGTAGCTTACAATATACTGCAGCTTGTATTGATCCCTTACTAGTGAGAGAGCGTACATCATTAATTAAATGAGCACCAATTGCCGCACTTTCACGTATTATTAATGCTGATGATGTATTTATTGAAATACAAGTATCAAAACGTTGTGCTATAGCACGTACTACAGGTATTACACGTTCTGCTTCTTCTTCATCGCTGACAATATCAGCCCCAGGTCGTGTTGATTCTCCGCCAACATCAATTAAAGTAGCGCCATCAGAAATCATATGAAATACATGATCAATTGCTTTAGAAAGAGTACAATAATTTCCTCCATCAAAAAAAGAATCAGGGGTAACATTCAAAATACCCATAATTTGAACTTCGGACAAATTTAAATTAAGTTTATTTATAATCAAACTCATAGATCCACATACATCTTTAATATATTGTTTTAAATTAATCTATATATTATTTTCTATTTTATGAAAAATTTTTGATAACAATAACGAATATTAATTTTATTCTTTATATAAATTATTATATATTATTGTGACGCAGTATCAGGATTATCATTGTAAGATTCTCTTACTGATTCTGGTGCTTTTACAGAAGAAATACAAGAAGCAGCATTCTTATCATTACTTGTATCCAATGAACTATTTTCCCATCCAGACGGAGGCTCAATTGATTTTCGATTCATTAAATCATTGATCTGAGATGCGTTAATTGTTTCATATTTTATTAGCGCATCCTTCATAGAATGAAGGATATCTACATTTTCTATTAAAAGATTTTGAGCACGAACATAATTTCTTTCAATTAAAAATTTAATCTCCTGATCAATAATACGCGCAGTTTCATCAGACATATGTTTTGATTTAGCTACTGAACGTCCGAGAAATATCTCTCCCTCTTCCTCTGCATACAATAATGGCCCAAGCTTTTCAGAAAATCCCCATTGAGTTACCATATTTCGAGCAATAGAAGTCGCGACTTTAATATCATTAGATGCGCCAGTAGATACCTTATTGGGCCCGTAAATTATTTCTTCAGCCAGTCTACCTCCATATAACGTAGAAATTTGGCTCTCTAATTTTTGTCTGCTCGTACTAATTGCATCTCCCTCTGGTAAAAAAAACGTTACACCTAAGGCGCGTCCTCTAGGAATTATAGTAACTTTATGCACTGGATCATGCTCTGGAACCAATCTACCGATTATAGCATGGCCAGCCTCATGATAGGCTGTAGATTCTTTTTGAGCTTCTGTCATTACCATAGAACGACGCTCAGCGCCCATTACAATTTTGTCTTTAGCTTTTTCAAATTCTACCATTGATACCATATTCTTATTATCACGAGCAGCAAATAATGCTGCTTCATTTACAAGATTAGCTAAATCAGCTCCTGAAAATCCTGGTGTTCCCCTAGCGATTACTAATATATCTACATCCGATGATAATGGTACATGACTAATATGTACTTGTAATATTTGTTCTCTACCTCTAATGTCTGGTAATCCTACAACTACTTGACGATCAAATCGACCTGGCCTCAATAAAGCTGGGTCCAGTACATCTGGACGATTAGTGGCGGCTATGACAATAATTCCTTCATTGCCTTCAAATCCATCCATCTCTACTAACATCTGATTTAAAGTTTGTTCACGTTCATCATGTCCTCCTCCTAATCCTGCGCCTCTTTGACGACCAACTGCATCAATTTCATCAATAAAAATAATGCATGGAGCAGCTTTCTTAGCTTGTTCAAACATATCCCGCACACGAGATGCTCCAACACCAACAAACATCTCTACAAAATCAGAACCTGAAATAGTAAAAAATGGCACTTTCGCTTCTCCAGCAATTGCTTTTGCTAAAAGCGTTTTTCCAGTGCCAGGAGGTCCTACCATTAACACTCCTTTTGGGATTTTTCCTCCTAATTTTTGAAATCTAGTAGGTTCACGCAAATAATCCACTAATTCTTTTACCTCTTCTTTTGCCTCATCACATCCTGCTACATCTGCAAAAGTAGTTTTAATTTGGTCTTCAGTTAACATACGTGCTTTACTTTTTCCAAAAGACATAGCGCCCTTTCCACCTCCTTGCATTTGACGCATAAAGAAAACCCATACTCCAATTAATAATAACATTGGGAACCAAGAAATAAAAATAGATGTAATTAAACTAGGTTCTTCTGGAGGTTCTCCAACAACTTTTACTTTTTTGGTTAAAAGAATGTCAAGTAATTTTGGATCATTTACTGGAATATAAGTGGTGTAACGATTACTATCCTTTTTTATAACAACAATTTCACGACCGTTAATACGAGCTTCTTTAACCTGATCTTGGTTTAAATCGTACATAAAAGTAGAATAATCCAATTTACGACTGCTTGAGTCGCTAGGCCCGAAACTCTGGAACAAAGATATAAAAACTACCGCAATAACTAACCAGAGACCTAGGTTTTTAGCCATATCACTCAAAAGATTAACCTCGCAATTGTATTACAACAAAATTTGAATAGTTGTAACATGTTACATGACATATTAATTATATTTACGTTTTTTCGCTACAATATAGACTTCACGAGAATGAGACCTGGAAGCATCTGGTTTACGGATTTTTACTATGTTAAATAAAGACTTTAGATCATACATATATTTATCCAATCCCTTTCCCTGAAAAACTTTTACTAAAAAATCTCCCCCACACATTAAAATATCACGGCACACATTTAATGCTATATTTCCAAGGCGTATAGATTGATTAACATCAATTATTGATATGCCAGTTATGTTAGGAGACATATCGGATAAAACAACATGAGCCTTTTGTTGTCCTATCCATGTGCACAATATTTTAAAAACATCAGGATCAGAACAATCCCCTTGCAAAAAATCTACTCCAGAAATTCTACGCATGGGTAATATATCACATGCTATAATGCGTCCTGTGTTACCTATTCTACTTTTTACATAAACCGTCCACCCGCCAGGTGCTGATCCTAAATCTATTACTGTCATACCGGAAGCAATTAACATATCCATACGATTTATTGCTTCTAATTTAAACCAAGACCGCGATCGTAATTTCTGTTTTCGTGCTTCTATCACATATTGGTCTTTATGATATTTTTGTAACCACTTTGAAGAATATATAGAACATTTTTTATTTACCATATCAAATTATTTCTTGAATATTTTTGCGCAAACAATATTAATAAAATAAGAACAATTAGTATTTTTAATTTTCACTTAAATAAACAATCAGAATTTTTATATTAAATTAATTAATTTTTAGTATATACTAGTCTTAGCATCATTTTCAGCACTACAAAAATATAGAAATCAAAACACATCCTGCAATAAAAATTAATTAATACCTCAAAATATGTAATCACTAAAAATATCAACCTTAATAATAACATTACTACATCACATACTTCCGCTATAATATACATTAATATAAATTATACAATAAATAAAACTTAAACCTTTTAATTATGAAATCACTATTTTAGAAATTTTCAGAAAAAATATAATTTTTACAACATGTTATTTCAATAATATTTAATCTGAATTATTTTATATCTTATCTTCCCTTTTGGAGTATCAATTTCAATAACATCTCCTACTTTATGACCGATTAAACCCCTAGCAATAGGAGAATTAATAGAAACCGTATTTTCTTTAAGGTTTGCTTCATCATCTCCTACAATACTATATGTTCTTCTATGCGTTGTATCTAAATTTTCAATATTAACTGTAGCGCCAAAAACTATTTTATTATTAGTGATTAATTTAGTTACATCTATAATATGTGCATGAGAAAGCTTAGACTCTATTTCCTGAATACGCCCTTCACAGAACCCTTGTTGCTCACGGGCAGCATTATATTCAGCATTTTCTTTTAAATCACCATGCTCACGTGCTTCAGAAATATTTTTTATAATTTCTGGACGACGAATATTTTTCAAATAATCTAATTCTTTTCTCAACTTTTCAGCTCCACGCAAAGTCATTGGCACGTACTTCATGATTTACCTTCATCATATTACATATGTTTTAAAAAAATAAATTCTTATCTACATACAAAATTTATGTTATTTGATTAACAATATAATCAAAACATATTCTCTAGTACAGATGCATAATTTTATCAAGAATATCGCTCTTTATAGAAAAACATCATATAGACGAAATACCACAGTATAAAAATTTTAAATTTAATAGAATGTTCAGTTTATTACTTTAAATCATAAATTAAATCACATTAATTTGACTACTTTATTCCGTTACCTTACATACACGTATATATTAAAATTTATTTTTAATTTTGACCATGATAAATAATAAACTTCATAATATTGTCACATAGCAATGATGTATTCGTGTTGTGTGTCGAAGATATAGAATAATAACGGTCTTTCCACTGTAAAGAACTAATGATATATCTAATTTTTTTTTCTACTATATATTTCTCTAATAAATCTATTTTATTAAATATTAACCAACAAGGTTTACGAATCAATTTTTTATTGTAGTTATTTAACTCATGTCTAATAGTAATAATATTTTCTAATGGATCAGAATTATCTAAAGGTGCAATATCAATAAAATGCAATAATATTTGACAATGTTCCAGATGTTTTAAAAACCTTATTCCTAATCCTGATCCATTAGATGCGCCTTTAATAATACCAGGAATATCTGCAATAACAAATCTATCATAATTATTAGTCTGTACCACGCCTAAATACGGTACTAATGTAGTAAATGGATAATCTGCCACTTTTGGTTTTGCTGATGATATTACACGAATAAAGCTAGACTTTCCAGAATTAGGCAACCCAAATATTCCGACGTCCGCCATTAGAAGTAATTCCAAGTTCAGATGTTGAAACTCTCCTGTCTTCCCATGTTTACTGCAAGGTTGTGTATGTCGTAAAGAATATTTAAAATTTCTGTTTCCAAAACCATGGCGTCCTCCCTTAGCTACCATTAACCGTTTTTTATGATTATCTATTTCTCCTAATAATTTATTTGTATTTTTATCACTCACTCTAGTCCCATACGGAACTTTTATAATGATATCCTTACCTTTTTTACCAGTACAACCCCGGCTGCTACCACATTGTCCATGTTCGGCTCTAAAAACATGATGAAAATGAAAATAATTCAAAGTATTTACATTAGGATCTGCTAATAACCAAACATTACCTCCGTCTCCTCCATTACTACCATTGGGTTTTTTGAAAAAAGATCGCCCTCTTCTGGTTTTTTGAAAACTAATACAACCATCCCCCCCGTTTCCAGCGACAACTGTAATATTAGTCATATCAATAAATCTCATAATATACCTCTATACATATCCCTTAGATTTTACAGCATACAGATATAACCTCTCATTTAATAAATTTGATACAAATTAATACAATAACTAATTCTATTTCATATTGTTAAAATACTTTTTTAGTATTTTCCATTGTATACATTGTAAACACATCATTTACAATTTAATAAAATTATCATCACAAACAATCCAAAATAGTAAAAATTACTATAGTCCTAATAAAACATAATCAATAATAATATTTACGTAAACAAACCAAATATTAACGTAAATATATATTTAATTAATCTTACAAATTATAAATCATCCAACGCCATCAATGTTATAACCATCATTCCATAGACATAGTTTGGTGAATGATTATTTTTATAAAAATTTTATATTCATATTTGAGATTATTTTTAATTTTTCATTTATCTACTAAAAACATGTATTTACAGACCTATCAATGTTAGTATAACAATGACTTCATCTATAAAACATAACTAAAATCTTACTTTGACTAATTTATGTATATTAAATTAACATTTAATTATTAAATAATATTGTTCCAATATCATATTTTTTATCCATTAGCAATAATACTAATAAACCTGCGGCGAGGCATTCCCTTTTTTTCAAATAACACTCTCCCAGATTTTAAAGCAAAAAGAGTATAATCTCTTCCACAGCCTACATATTTTCCTGGATGAAACGTATTACCACGTTGACGTACGATAATAGTACCTGAAGATATAAATTCTCCTCCAAAACGTTTAATCCCCAAACTCTTACTATGTGAATCTCGACCATTACGAGTAGAACCCCCAGCTTTTTTATGTGCCATGTTTATTCCTTATTTCTTGATTATTTAGATGATAACTATTTATGCTTGTTATTTTTATTGTAGTAAAACACTGACGATGTCCTTGACATTTACGAAAATGCTTACGACGACGAAATTTAATAATCTTTATCTTTCGATCGATATTTTGCTCTATAATCTCCGCTACAACTTTTCCCTCTTTTACAAAGGGATATCCTATTTGAAGATGATCATTATGTTTAATAAGTAATATTTCATTAAATTCAACTTGATTACCAACATTAATAGTAATCTTTTCTATATTAATTATTTGACCTTCAGTAACACGATACTGTTTACTACCAATCTGAAAAACTGCATACATAAATAATGATCCATCTCTTGTTTATAATTTGATATTATCTTTAAATATGTTCTTATACATGAAAAAGGAATCTTTCTCAACCATAATAGTAAATATTATTATTAATAATAATAATAATAAAAATTACTATATGTATTATTTGTGGAATAGCCTATATGTAATACAAATCGTTACATATATAGTACATACATATTATCTGACATTTAATAGTTATGATATCAATGAATATTACTCAAATCACAAAATTAGCTGAACAAGATATGATAGATGTAAATACAGAAATTCGCGTACGATTAGCATCTGAAATTACTTTAATCAATGAACTTGCTCAATATATTATTAATAGCGGGGGAAAGCGAATTCGACCAATGATTACCTTGTTAACTGCAAGAGCGTTACACTATAAAAAAACACAACATATTACTATTGCTACATTAATAGAGTTTATTCATACTGCTACTTTATTACATGATGATGTAGTAGACGCATCACATATAAGACGCGGTAAAACAACTACTAATATGATTTTTGGCAATGCTGCTAGTGTATTAGTAGGTGATTTTATATATACACGAGCCTTTCAAATGATGACAGAGTTAGAATCTTTACGAATATTATCATTGATGGCAGACGCTGTTAATATAATTGCAAAAGGAGAAATATTACAATTAACAAATTGCAATAATCCAACTATTACTATAGACAGTTATATGAAAATTATTTATAGTAAAACTGCTCGTTTATTTGAAGTAGCCGCTCAATCATCTGCTATTTTAGCTAATGCCGATATTTATCAAGAGGAAGCATTGCGTAATTATGGACGATATGTTGGCACCGCTTTTCAATTAATTGATGATTTATTAGATTATTCTGCTTCAGAAACAATATCCGGCAAAAAAATTGGAAATGATCTAAATGAAGGCAAATCTACTCTGCCTTTATTGCATGCTATTCATCATAGTACCCCAAAGCAAGCATCACTTATATGTCATGCCATTAAACAAGGTAATAATCGTCATTTATTAGGTGTAGTTGTAGATACAATGCGTCAATACGGATCGTTAGAGTATACTCGAAAACGTGCTGAAACAGAAATTAATAAAGCTATTTCTTGTCTTAATATTTTACCCATTTCTCCCTACCGAAAAGCATTAGCAAGTTTAGCTAGTTATGTAATCAGAAGGATTCATTAGTTATATCATTTTAGAATAATAAATATAATTAATATTTGAGAATTAGATATATAAAAATATCAAATTATAGTTATAATTTATTCTTTAAAATAACGGTGAATACTGTTTGTCAATAACATATTTATATATTATCATGTTTATGATAAGTAAAATAGTATAATATTGGTAGATGCGTTAAAAATAAAACACCAATAAAATACATATTATTATTATTTATTATAATTAATCACATGCAAATATAAGGCAATGTACATGTATTTAAACCCTGCAATTCCAGCTGGGAAAAATATTCCAGAAGATATATACGTTATTATCGAAATTCCAGCTAACTCTGATCCAATTAAATATGAAATTGATAAAAAAACAGGAACGATATTCGTTGATCGTTTTTTATTAACACCTATGTTTTATCCCTGTAATTATGGTTATATCAATCAGACTTTGTCATTAGATGGCGATCCAGTAGATGTGTTGGTGCCCACTCCACATCCTTTGCAATCAGGTTGCGTAATATATTGTCGCCCCATAGGTATGCTCAATATGATAGATGAATCTGGTAAAGACTCCAAAATAATTGCGGTTCCTCATAGTAAAGTATCAGAACAATATTCATTAATACAAGATATAAATGATTTTCCAAACTTATTACGTAATCAAATAAGTCATTTTTTCAAAAATTATAAAAATTTAGACTCTGGGAAATGGGTTAAAATAAAAAACTGGGAAAATAGTAACGCTGCTAAAATTGAAATTTCAAAGGCCTTTGAACGTTTTAAACAGACTACATAATTTTTATATTTTAATCGCATAACTCTAATCAAATATTGACGATATGTAGGTTTAAAAAATTATTAAAAGTCAAATTTATATAATAAATCAAGTGCGAGATTGTTTCCAGACGTAGCTTCTAAATACAATTGTGAACATAAACAATAACGTACAGTTATTGTTGTCAATAAATCAAAAATACTTATTCCATATTTAATTTGTAAACCAGGAGCTATGTATCCACTGATTGAGACGAACGGTGTGGTTCCAATGATATCTTGAGTATTTAATGCCAAGTCTTGCACGCCGAACATTTTTCCTATTTTGCTAATAAACTGCTCACTATTTTTAACACTAGCCCCAATTAAAAAAGATGTTATTATACTTGCATCCGTATTAAAAAGTATAAAATTTCTATTCTTACCTAATAAATAAGATACTATTTCTTGTGAGGAAAATAATGAAGAAGTAGAGAAAACTTCTAGTTTTAGTTGATCAAGAATACCAGTAATTCGTATACTAACTATGTTTCTATTTCTACTAATATTAGACTGGCCACAAATTGCTTCAATGTCAAGATATGGTTGATTTATTGATCCAGAAAATAGTAGATGCCCCTTTTTTATTATTAAATTTTGGCCATATATTTGATAATAACCAGAAGGCATATCAATATGCCCTGTCAAAAGTAAGTTATTTCTATTATATCCAATTTTTAAATTACCTCTCAATTTCGTGTGTAAACCTAATCCATCGAAATTCACATCATTACCAAGAGACACAGTAACGTTAGAATAAATAGAAATACATAAATTTTTAGAATTATCTAAAATAGGTTTAAAATTATCGTCTAACAAAATTTCTTCTGAAGATGCTCTAACTACATTTCTTGAACGTTCTTTTACTTCAATATAAGCCCAAGGAATTTCTATATTGCCTCGCAAATTAATTTTTTCTGAAGTTATCGTACAAGTAATATTAGGGGACATTTTCATTTTTATTTTTGGAGATATACAAAAATAAATTTGGTTTCCCCATATTCTAAAAAATGCACGCATATTGTGAATAGAATCAAAATTAACAATATCACCATTTAAATTTAATATGTTTCTTTCGTTATCAGTATTCATTGTCCCATTTAATATAGCATGATCCCCAAAAAATCTTATAAACAGTTGAGCATTTCTGACAAAAAACGGTGTATCGGGCTGATTAAAATTAAAATTTTGTAGTTGAGCAGAACCATAAATTTTTAAGTGATGTGCATGTTCATAAAAATGAATATTCAAATTTAACAATCCATTTATAGATTCTCTTAATGAAATCAATGAATGACAAAAGGGAAGCAATGAGGTATTTTTAATCTGTATATTTCCCGTTATTTTAGATGTATTACGTAACTCAGTTATTTTTAACGATCCATAATTTTGATCGTAATTACCAATATTTATGAACCACTCATAATATGCAGTAGCTTGTGTTAATGTAATTTTTACAGTAGCTTTATTTATTTTAATAGAATCTATTTCTATATCTTCTATGGAAGATTTAACATTACAGTGTCTTCCTGAAAATAAAATTGTACCCTTAGGCAATCGTTCTCCTGCAATCCAATAACAATTTGAGCAATATATACGAACAGTATGTATATTTATTAATTCTGGCAATAATATTTTTAAAGAAACTATATTAAAACTTTTAAGCAAACCATTTATTTTATTTAAAATATTAGTTTTTAAAACATTAGAAATAGGAATTGTATAATTAATAATTTCCCAGTAATGTGCATCAAAAATAATTTTTTGTGTTAAATGTTGATAAGTAAGCACAATATCTTGCATTAATTTCCATGTTCCTGTCGGAGTAATAATGCTTGTTTTACTAACTCTGCTATGCCAAGTTTTATTAAAAATATCCAAATTACCGCAAAGTTTTATTTCTCCAGACAACCTGTCGTCACGGACTACTAAATTTAAATGATGTTGTTTAATATTGCCTTGTCCTTGCATTATTATTTGACGTAATGACAAAAATCCACATCGTATTTTATCTGCTTGTAAAAAAAATTTACTTTGCATAATATCATCACGGTAAATATCACTATTTATTGTTATCTTATTAACTTTAATATTTTTATCCTTCCAATTCAAAGAAGATATATCAATATGTGATAATAATCTAAGACATTTAACAGGTCCGTATAACTTAAATTTTCCATATGCCCTTCCACTTAGTTTAGGCACGATTATATTGCAATCTGGTGCTACAAAAGTAGCATTTAGAACAGAATCTTCTTTTAAGTCTCCCTGTATTTCTAATATATTAGTTCCCCATTTTATTAATAATGCTGGTATTTGCCATTCACCACAGGAGTTACTATATAACGCACCTGTACATGAGATATTATTATTTTTTATACTTCCATTAAGATTTAAATCAGATACTCTAATATTCCAAGTATTAGAATGTACACATCCTTGAGTAGCGATATGACCCGATAATTTAATCGGATCTTTAAACCACTTTTGACAAAAACTAATCTTATTTAATAAAAATACACTATTCCAACTAATCATATTAGTCCAATGAATAATTCCTTGCATACTAAAATATCCATCTGACATTGTTGCTCTCAATTTAGAAATGGTGCAACTGTTAGTATTCCCTTGGGCATTCATGACGATATGTGTTGCCGAAAGATTGGTACTACTTAATTGCAATATTGCTTGAATATAATAACTTTGTATCTTACCGTTTAAACATAAATTAATATCTTCTATCAGATAATCATCTATGCCTAAAAAAGAAAGCGGTATTTTTCTGCCCACTACAGATATACCTATAGGCATACCAAAGTGCATTATATTAATTTTTAATAATACATGTACTGTAGAAACAATACCTAAAAAATCACAACGAAGACATATGTCTTTATACAATTCTCCAGTAAGAATTAATTGTATTTTATTTGTGCTCTGATTTTTTATCTTATCAGAAGAGTTATTAGTGTTGGAGCTATCATATACAGTATAATCGGCCGTAATATTTATTGGGTAATATTCCTTAAATATTACATCTCCTATCGCATGAAAATATCCATATGGTAATTTAATATGTAATTTTAGATTTGCAGTCTGATCATGCAAATACGCCCAAAAATAAAAATAATTAATAGTACAATAATTACGATAATTATCGAAAATATAAATATTCTCTCCTTCTATATCTTTTAAAATTAAATTTCTAGGAATATTAAAATAAGACAATGTCATTAATAGTTTACTGGACAATGATTTAAACAAACATTTAATATTCCATTGGTTATTATATTTATTATACATCTCTATTATATTAGTTTTTATGTTTGACATATTTACATTAGAAACATTAAAAACTGCTCCTTTGATACATACAGGTAAAACTGTTAATAAATTATCTTGAAATATTAATCCAGTATCTAATGTCTTTAATTTAAATATAATATTATTTGAAATAATATGAGTATTGTGCAACACTACTTTTTTTAGTGTTATAGGAAATGGAAATGGAAAAGAAAAAATATTTTCTATTTTTATTTTTTTATATCTCTTATTTTCTTGATTGCTAGTATCTGGTTTTTTTAGATTTATGAAAACATCTTTCAAAAGAAGATGATCTATATATATCTGTTTATTCCATATATATTTTAGATTTAATAAAATATTACATTGATCAGCATCAATTATACCTATCGGCGTTTTGTAGACTATATGAGTTACATTAAAATTACCCCAAGTACCAGAAGCAGAATCAAATGTTAAGCCAGGGATACAGTGGGCAATTCCTGTAAGAGTTAAATATGTTCCAGTATTAGTACCCAACAAAAATATAAAAACTCCACATATTATGGATATCCATAATAAGAAAATCAAATAGATTTTCTTTATAAAAATCATAAATCTGATCCTAAATTAACATATAAATATAAAAACTGATGATTCAGTTTCTCTTTGTGTATTACTGGAGTTGCTAGATCTAATTTTATAAGACCTACCGGCAATTGCCAGCGTACTCCAATACCCATACCAGATCTAAAATTATTCCATTTAATATTATTAGTAATCTCTCCCACATCCATAAAAATAACTCCCCACCATTTACTAATCATATTATATTGATATTCAAATGTAGTAGTGAGTAGCTTAGTAGCTACTCCTGTATAACATTTAGAATTGTTATAAGGATTTAAATATTTATATCCACGAATACCACTATCTGTACTCGAAAAAAAACGTAACATTGAATTAATAAATGAAAAATCATTAGTATTTATCCAGCTTAAGTTCCCACGAACTAGAATGCGATGTTTTTTTAATAATGTTCTAATCCAAATATTTTGAGCTTGCACAGCAACAAAATTAATATCTGATTTCCAACAATTATTAGATATGTTAAGCGAATAACGCTGGCTATCTCCCCAATGCGGCATTATTTCACCGCGCTTACGAATACGATGTATGCTCATCCCTGGATAAATTAACATTATATTTTTAGTAATATAATTAGTAGTATAATGATTAAGATGCCAATGCAGATTAATTGCACGTTGCCACTTGTGGGGACGATTCCAATAACGAGCCATATTTATAGTTATAATGCTAGACCGAATATTATATATATCTTCATGTATTAACCCTCCCTGCAATAAATAATATTGTTCCAATGGGTTACAAAAAAGTGGAATCTTGTAATTCAAATCAATAACTTGTTCTGATGTAGACAAACTAAAATTATTTTCTAAACTATGGCCATATGCATTAATCCACGGTTTTTTCCAAATTATTTTAGTGCGTGGGCCTGTTTCTATACTGTAACCAGATCCAGTTTCAAAACTATTTTGAGCACAAGGATGACAAAAAATATCTAATATTATTTTTTTTTTTTGCTGACAACGCGAATAATCCGAAGAGATCGATACTGATTCAAACCAATTAGTAGAAAAGAGTCGGCGATTTAGTTCCATAACAGACGCAACATTATAGTATTCTCCTAAATGTATATTAGATATATTTTTTAAGTAATCTTCTTTAATCTGATTTCCATGAAATTTAATTTTTTCGAAAAAATAACGTTGTCCACTATAAAAATCTATATTCCAAATACTCTTATAAAGTGAGGGTATCACAATAAGTTGACTACTCTGAAATGTAGCATCAAAATACCCTTTAAATAAAGCTAAATTATAAAGTTTATTTTTAAATTGTTCATAGTCACTATGTTTTAATCTTGTTCCAACAAAAGATTTTCCATATTTTATTATTTGTTGATAATCATAATCTTTTCTACCATCTCCATATATAACAATATTTACCTCAGTAACTATAATTGGAGGTCCCGGTTCAATTTTAATAACTAATAGATCAGATTGTTTATTACAAGATTTAAATGAAGAAAAAATCAACGTTGGATTATAATAACCTAATGGACGCAACCCAGCCCTAACCGCATTATCTATTTTTTTTTAAATCTAGATCTATATACTTGCAGTCAGTATTAATGTTAGATAATTTCTTACGTACATTATAATTTAATTCACTATCTAACCCTTCTATTATTATATTAATGTCACTATTACATATCAATGGTATGAAAAAATAAACTATTAAACATGATCTGGTCACCAGATACTTTTTAAGCTCCGTGAACATGCATTAAAGACCTTGAATATATTAAATTTTTAAGTGAAATAATAAAATATTATATTAACGAATATAGTAGTTTTACTAAACTCCCCTTATGCAATACCTTATTTTACTTCATATTTATTAAATATATATTTATTTATTTTTCTATCAGATATAATGATATCTAATAATCAATACATTAAATATAATATTCTACGTGTCTTAATAAATAATTAAGACTTCAGTGGTAATGTTTCCAAATAATATTAAAAATTAAAATTTTAATACCGATAGAGATCACACATATATCTGCATCAACTTATAAAAATAATAAAAAAAATAAAAACATACAATAAAAAATTAATACGCTTCTACTTGAAAACCTGGGTTTAAAAAAGATCGATTTATGTTTCTATAGTGTAAAGCATTTCCATCCCAATCATTAATTATAGCACCAGCTGCTTTAGCTATAACATGCCCAGCAGCTGTATCCCAAATTTTAGTACAAGAAAATCTCGGATAAAAGTGTACACTACCTTCTGCTATTAAACAAAATTTAAATGATGAGCCAATGTTGATAATTTTATAATTTTTAAATCTTTTTAAATAACTATATAAATGATGTTGATCATAATTAACATCATTACGACTCATCACTATCATTGGATAACAGGATGTACGAACCGCAATATTTATACGTTCTCCCTTATTATCATTAATCTTCCATACCTGCCCATTGTCTGCTGCATATAGTATATTATATGCAGGAACATACACTACTCCCATGATAGGTTGACCGTATTCTATAAATGCTATATTTATCGTAAATGCACCGTTTCTTAATAAAAATTCTTTTGTTCCATCTAAAGGATCTATTAACCAAAAATAACTTTCGTCTCTGCATGCTTTCCACTCAGTAATATCCTCTTCAGATAACACTGGAATTTTAGGTGTCAAATTTCGTAATGAATACATGATGATTTTATGAGAGAGTAAATCAGCATTAGTTACAGGAGATCGATCTAACTTTTGGTACGAATCCAACTTTAAACTCCCATTGTAAATCTTCATGATTTCTGCTCCAGCGGTACGAGCAATACAACTTATTTTTTCAATCATTCCATCACGAAATATCATAATATATATCCTAATAACCTTTTATACACGTCACAACATAAATTAAAAAGTACATTAATAATAATCTATGTATAGAAAAATCTGGATTCAGCTATAAATAATCACAAATACTGTAATTATTAATTAAAATAAAATATACACAATTTTTATTTATATGCTTTTAAAAAATATAATAAAATTATTACATCATTTATGAATCACTGATTCTTTATAATTTAATTAATAACAACGTTTATCTTAGCAAAAATATCATTATAAATATGTATATTGATGTTATACGTACCAGTAGTTCTCAATACACTATGATTAGGCAATCTAATCTGAGATTTAACAACTTTAAAACCAGAAGCTGTTGTAACTGCATTAGCAATATCGCGAGAACCTATAGAACCAAATAACTTTCCTTCAACTCCTGCTTTAGCTTTAATAGTAATACTCTTTAATTTGTTAATTGTTTCCGCGCACATCTCAGCCTGAGTCCTCATTTCTATTGCTTTATTTTGTAATTCAAGCTGTTTTTCTTTAAAGATTGCGATATTATTTTTTGTAGCTGGCATTGCTTTGTACTTTGGTATTAAAAAATTACGAGCATAACCTGATTTTACAGTAATTTCTGATCCTATATTTCCAAGTTTATCAACATTATTAATTAAAATAATTTTCATTATTGTACCATTTTTTTTTAATAACAAAATCACACTAATCTATATTCATTCTGAATTAATTAATGATGATCAGTATATGGTAACAAAGACAAATAACGCGCTCTCTTGATGGCACGAGCCAATTGTCTTTGGTATTTTGCTTTCGTTCCAGTAATTCTGCTCGGGATGATCTTCCCGCTTTCTATAATAGAATGTTGTATTGTAACAAGATCTTTATAATCAATATTAATACACTTTTCTGCTGTAAATCTACAAAACTTACGATGACGCACAAATCGTCCCATAATTAACTCCGTATTTTACGATACAAACTGTGACATTTAACTAAATTAATATAATAATATTTATATTTATCTAATGTAATTGTATAGTGACATGTTTCTATAGTTTTAATTATTATTGATTACTAAATATTCATAAATATTTAATTAAATAAATATAATCACTACAATGTGTTTAAATAAAACATTTAACTTATTTTTATATTAAAATATACGTATATTTTAATACTTTACTATTACTATGTATTAGTAACATAGCGCTCTTGGGTTTCTTCTTTTCTTTTCATCATAGGAGACGGATCGGATATTGCACATTTAGTTCGTATGATCATACTACGTATGATAAGATCATTAAAACGAAAAGCATTATTTAGTTCTTTCATAATATCTTGCGACACCTCTATATTTAACAATATATAATAAGCTTTATTAAACTTATTAATTGGATATGCTAATTGACGACGCCCCCAATTTTCAATACGATGAATTTTCCCTTCAGAATTTATGATGATTTCTGTATAATGATTAATAATACTAGATATTTGTTCACTGCAATCAGGGTTAATCATAAAGATTATTTCATAATAACGCATACTTCGTTCCTTTCATTCTAGAATATCCTCTTTATTTAATTAGTAACATTCTTAAAAAAATAATAGGACGTTTATATTTTCTTCTATGTAACTTTTCATAGCAATAAAATTCTAAATAAATGTTAATTCTTATGATTCATGCCATACATATTAAATAATAATAATCCATATTATAATTATATAACCAAATATTATATATATTTAATCATCACTATTTAGTACTTCCCACGTTGTCTTAACGCCTCAAATAAACATATTCCTGTAGCTACTGAGACATTTAATGATGTAGCAACACCTACCATTGGGATAGTAATTAATTCATCGCAATATTTTTGAGTTAAACGACGAATACCATTTCCTTCAGAACCCATTACAAAAGCTAATGGTTTAATTAATTCAGTATTAAAAATAAGACGTTTAGATTGCATGATAGTACCAATAATCCAAATATTATGCTTTTGAAGTAATTGCAATGTCCTAGTTAAATTAGTTACTTGCATAAGAGGTATATGCTCTACAGAGCCACTAGCTACTTTTCTAACTGTCCCATTCAAACGAGCTGATCGATTACGAGGGGCAATAACCATATGCGCTCCAGCTGCATCTGCAGATCGCAAACATGCCCCCAAATTATGTGGATCAGTAATGCCATCTAATATCACCAATAATGGTGTAGTTTTGCATTGTGTTAAAAAATTGGGCAGATCATTTTCTTTCATACAATATTTTTGAGTTATTTCAGCAATAATACCCTGATGCAATGCTCCTGGCGCTTTAATATCTAGCTGCTGACGATCACATTTTTTTATGCTAATTTTACATTGTTTGATTTGGTTAATTAACGATTGCAAACGCAAATCTTTATATTTTTGTGTAATATAAACAGCTAAAATCCGTTTTGAATTATTATCTAAAATAGACTTTACAGCATGTATGCCATATGCTAATTCAATCATTATATTTTCTAAAATAAATTTATTTTAATGTGTAATATTAAACTAATTTTTTAAACACTTAAACACATGAACGTAAAGATAACATTATTTAGTTCTATTTTATACTCTATTTCCACATCCAAAAATTAGAAAAATTAGTTCAAAGTATAATTAAACACTAAATCTAAATATTGTACCTATCTATGTATTAATAGACGATGTTATATATATCATCAAACAGATAATTATTTTATTAAAAATAAAATATCAGTTCCTTTTGTTAATCAAGAATTAAACGGATTGCATAATACTATTATTGCTGAGCGTTCTGAACCAGTAGAAATAATATTAATAGGAATTCCAATAATTTCTTCTATACGTTTGACATAAGATTGTGATTCTTCAGGAAGTTTATGGAAGGCCGTAATACCTACAGTACTTTTCTGCCATCCAGGTAATATTTCATATATCGGTTCTACATGTTCTAATTCTTCTAAAGAAGATGGAAAATTATATATTACTTTCCCATTCTTCTTACGATATGCGATACAAATCTTTATTTCTTCTAAACCATCCAAAACATCAAGTTTTGTTAAACAACACGAAAAAAAAGAATTAATTTTTACAGAATATCGTACTGCTACTGCATCAAACCAACCAGTGCGACGACGACGTCCAGTAGTAGAACCAATTTCATTTCCATTCACGTATAACCAATTACCTATATCATTCGATAGTTCTGTAGGAAAAGGACCGGAACCAACACGAGTAGAGTACGCTTTTACAACACCTAAAATATAATCAATGCGGCTAAGTCCAATCCCTGCACCAACACTTACGCTCCCGGCAATAGTATGACTGGATGTAACATAAGGATAGGTTCCATGATCAACATCTAATAAACTACCCTGAGCTCCTTCAAATATAACTGAATTTCCTCGTTTGATGGCATCATCTAATAATTCGGGAACATCAATAATCATATCAGTTAATATATCAGATGTTGGTATTACTTCATCTAGAACCACGTGATAATTAACAGGTTTCATCTTATAATAATGAACTAATTGAAAATTATAATAATTTATTATATCCTGTAGTTTGTTTTTAAAATTTTCTATGTTATATAAATCACCCACTCGTAATGCACGCCGCGCTACTTTATCTTCATAAGCCGGTCCAATACCACACCCTGTAGTACCAATAGTTTTAGAAGTTTGATAATTTTCTCTAGCCAAATCCATTGCTACATGATAGGACAATACCAAAGGACAAGATGCGGAAATAAATATACGTTTACATGTCGATATACCTACTTTTTTTAGCATTTCTATTTCTTTTATTAAAGACACTGGTGATATTACAACTCCACTAGCAATAATAGTAGTTACATGGTTATGTAAAATACCAGAAGGAACTAAATGCAAAGTAATTTTTTTCTGTCCTGCTACAATAGAATGACCAGCATTGTGTCCCCCTTGATAACGTACTACGTATTGAACTTGTGAAGTTAACAAATCAACTATTTTTCCTTTACCCTCATCGCCCCATTGAGCTCCTAACACAACAACGCTTCTCACCATGTCTTAAAGTTACCTATTAATTTAAATAATTATTTTCTCTAAAGATTAAATATATAAAATATAACAAATAATGCTTGTTTGTAATATATGATATAAGGTGTTTATTTATTACTCATAAGATTTGAATCGCTAATACTCGGTAAAATTTGTGGCGATTGCATAAAACGCAAAAAATCAGTTTCTGTGCTTAATACCATGAGATCATTATTATTTTTCTTAAAACTATTTTCATATGCACGTAAAGTACGTATTAACACATAAAATGACGGATCTTCATTAAAAGTAGTGGCATACAGTTTAGCAGTCTCTGCATCAGCTTCTCCTCGAATAATTAAAGACTGACGCTTAGCTTCAGCTAAAGTACGTGTTACCTCATAGTCTGCCGTAGCACGTAATTTTTCTGCCTCTTCTCTCCCTTGGGATCTATGACGTCTAGCAACAGCATCACGTTCTGCTCGCATACGCTGATAAATTGCATCAGATACTTCTGTTGGTAAATTAATTTGTTTAATACGCACATCCACTATCTCAATACCCAATGCAGCCATACTGTTTGGATGAACTACATTAGAAACACGATATGGTTGTTGTGCTGAGATATCATATTTTTCTGAACTAAAATTAAAATCTTTAATATTGTCAGGACACGAAGTCAGCGTTTCTTCTCCTGAAGTACCATTATTTAACGATGCGCGCACATCAGTCATTAATCTATTTCGTGAATCTGTTACAATACCTTGTACATTTAATCTTCCCAATTCTGAGCGTAATCGATCAGAAAATTTTCGTTTTATTAACACTTCTGCTTGAGCAATGTCACCCCCTCCTGTTGCTAAATAATATCGACTTAAATCACTAATACGCCATTTAATATAAGAATCAATAATTAAATCTTTTTTTTCCATAGTAACAAAACGATCTGCTTGATTATCCATAGTTTGAATACGTGAATCTAAAATTTTTATTGTCTCAATAAATGGAATTTTTATATGTAATCCAGGATTATAAATTAATGGATTATTATCCATATCACGTAATACCTTACCAAAACGTAATATAATACCTTTATGCCCTTCTTCTATTATGAATAAAGAAAAAAATAACACCACTACTATTATACATATAACGAATGAAAAAATATTTCGTATCATTTATGACTCTCTCCCTTTACGCATAATATTAACACGTTGTGTATTAGCTTGTCTTTGATCTAAAACTTTTTCTTCATCTATAGTGTTGGTATGACGAGACAGTTGATTATTTTTTAATATTAATTTTGAATGATCGGTACTAGAATCACTAGAAGCACATATTTTATTTAAATTAAAAGTATCATCAGTGTTATCAATGCTATCAGAATATTCAATTTTGCTATTATTATTTTTAATCTTTTTGACTTGACCTGAAGGCAATAACAATACATTCTGCGTATTTTTTAAGTTTACGAATATTTTTCTAGTATTACTCAATACACGTTCCATAGAATTTATATATAATCGCTCACGAGTAATTTCAGGGGCTGCTTTATATTCTGGTAAAATTTTTGAAAATCTTTGTACTTCTCCTTGCGCTTCTAAAATAGTGCGTGCTTTATATGCACGCCCTTCTTCCAAGATACGTTGTGCTTGTCCATTGGCACGTGGTTGTACTTCATTAGCATAAGCTTCAGCTTCACGAATATATTGTTGTTCATTTTCCCTAGCAGCAATAGCATCATCAAACGCTGCTTTTACTTCTTCTGGTGGACGAGCTGTTTGAAAATTTACATCCAATAAAGTAATACCCATATCGTAGGGATATATCGTTTTTTCTAAAACTCTTCGAGTATCACTACGCACCACTGTACGCCCTTCAGTTAAAATACGATCCATATTATATTTACCAATAACTCCGCGCAATGCGCTGTCAGTAGCTTGACGCAAACTGTCATCGGCGTCAATAACATTAAACAAATAATTTTTTGGCTCAGTTACACGATACTGCACATTCATTTCTACTCGAACTACATTTTCATCTGAAGTTAGCATCATGCCAGATGCTGCTAATTCACGCACCGATTCTACATTTACTGGGATTACAACATCAAAAAAAGTAGGTTTCCAATTTAATCCTGGCTGTACTAAATGATGATATTTTCCAAATCTTAAAATTACTCCACGTTCTGCCTCTTTAATAGTATATAAACCACTAAAAACCCATACAAAAATAATAATAATCAATATTAAAACTATTAAAAAATTTTTATTTTTAGAAAATTTTTTTATATCTTTATTTTTATTACTAAATATATTTAATTTATCATTTATTTTATTTAAGCATTCATCTGGATCTAATATGTTAAATTTAGATTTGTTTTTATTTTTAGAAGAAGAACTATTTACATCATTTTTATCGCGACCTTCCCATGGATCATGAATATATTTGTGGTTATGAAAAACACTAAAAATCATATTTTGCCTCACATATTAGATGAGTAATATACATTACTGTTTTTTAATTTAAAAATATTAAATAATATAATCTATTAATAATTTATTATTTTTTAACAAACGACACCAATCTATAGAAGATAAATATATTTTTAATCTAACATAATTATTCTCTTCAACCCAATATTGTTTCACAACTTGCAGTCTATATAATTTTTGACATAAATCATTGTTTATAGGCATCCGTAATTCACGAGAAATCATATTGTTTGATAATAATTCATTAAGGGCTTGTATTAATAAAGAAATGCCCAAATTATCTTGAGCAGATATCCATACTCGTATTGGACGGCTATCGTGATCTCGGTCAATACGCGGTGCTAATTTTTTTAATTGATCTATTTTATTCATCACTAAAAGTATTGGAGTATTATTAATATTTATACTGTTTAAAATATAATGTACTGTATTAATATTTTTTTCAAATCTTTCATTAGAAACATCTACAACATGTAATAATAATGTTGCTTGTATTGTTTCTTGTAAAGTCGCCTTAAAAGAAGATAGCAAACTTTGTGGTAAATTTTGAATAAAACCTACTGTATCTGATAATATAATATTCGATCCTCCTCTATACATAATGCGTCTACATGTAGGATCGAGAGTAGTAAACAATTTCTCTGCTGTATACACATGTGATGCAGTCATCGTATTAAATAGAGTAGATTTTCCAGCATTTGTATATCCTACTAAAGAAACAGTAGGTACTCCAATTCTAAACCGGTGTCTTCTATTTTGCTCTCTTTGATTTTCTATTTTTTTTAAACGCAATAAGACTTGAGTAATCTCTTTACGTAACAAACGACGATCACTTTCTAATTGCATCTCCCCTGACCCTCCCCGTAAACCAATACCTCCTTTTTGACGTTCAAGATGACTCCATTCATGTACTAAACGAGAATTTAAATAACGCAATTGGGCTAATTTTACTTGTAATTTACCTTCATATGTACGCGCACGTTGCGCAAAAATATTAAGAATCAATTGATTTCTATCAACTATTTTACATTGTAATAAATTCATAAGATTACGTTCTTGATGAGGGGATAAAATGCAATTGAACAATATAATAGATACAGGGTTATTTTTAACTATTTGTTCAAGCTCTAATACTTTTCCAGTTCCAATAAAATATTTACTATTACAAGTTTTACAATGACTAGTAAGAACACTTAAAATTCGTATTTTTGCTGTAGAGGCTAAAGATACAAATTCTTTTAAATTGAAATTTTCATTTTCTTTTTTTTTAGAAAAAATCGTATGAACTAATACAGCTTGTTTATTTAAAAAATTTAAATCACACAATAATAACTACTCCTCCAAACAAATGTAATATATACAATTAATCAATCAAATTTCTTACAGTATACTACACTAAATGATATTTCACAGTAATAATCAAGTTTAATATATATAATCAATCATATGCAAAAAAAATATGAAAATCTCTAAAATAAACGATTATAAAGAAGTTTTTAACTATGACGACTGATGTGATATGGGACGATACGAGAAGGCACAATAGTAGATATAGCGTGTTTATAAATCATTTGATTAACTGTGTTCCTTAAAAGTATCACAAATTTATCAAAAGATTCAATTTCTCCTTGTAATTTAATGCCATTTATTAAATAAATAAAAACTGGAATACGTTCTCGACGTAGGGCATTCAAAAACGGATCCTGTAATGATTGACCTTTGTTCATTTTTCGATTTCCTTAAAATTTGTTTTTGTCATTTTAAATAATCTAAAAATTTATATAATTTCAAACCTATTTTTTAGAATTTCACACATATGAAATTAATTTTTTATTAATATTTTTGATATACTATCAACTGCAGCGGATAAATTGTCGCTACATAACCAACATAAGTTTGACCATTTACGTAACCACGTTAGTTGCCGTTTTGCAAGTTGTCGAGTAGCACAAATTCCTTTAATTATCATCTGATTGTAGTTTATCTCACCAGATAAATATTCCCACATCTGGCGGTAACCAACACAAGAAATAGGTGATTTTACTTCTTTTCTATGTAAATCAGCACGATTAAATAATTGACTAACTTCATCTTCAAATCCAATCTCTAACATTTTATAAAACCGTTGCTCAATTCGTTTATTTAAAATTTCACGACTTGATGGAATAATAGCAAATTGGTATACTTGATATTTTAATTTGAAGCTAATAAGTGATTTCAACTCTGTCCATGTTTTGCCAGAGATAAAAAAAATTTCTAATGCTCTAATTATTCTTTTATGATCATTTAAATGAATTTTATTAGCAGCAATAGGATCAACATATTTAAGTAAATCATACATATTTATCCATCCTATTTTTTGTGCTTCACATTCTAGATCGTTACGAATTTTTTGATCAGTTGCTGGTAAAAAAAACAAACCCTCCAGTAAAGTTTTAAAATATAACATTGTTCCACCAACTAAAAAAGGCGTATGTCCGGATTTTATAATTTTTTCTATTTCATTATTTGCATCGCGACAAAAATCTGCTGTTGAATAATATTCAACTGGATCACGAATATCTATCAATTTATGAGGAGCAAGCTTTAATTCTTCAGGAGCAGGTTTGGCTGTACCAATATTCATATCACGATATATCGAAGCTGAATCAACGCTAATGATATCTATTTTTATGTTTCTTTTTTTTAAAGCTATAGCTACACTTGTTTTTCCAGAAGCTGTAGGGCCCATTAAAAATATAACTAATGGTTGACGTTTAATACTATTTTTCCTTAACTTACATAATATGAATATTATTTCTATAGGTCACATAAATAAATGATATATGAATAAATTGCAATTATTTCGTTAATATATCAATCTTTATACGTAAGAGTATACAATAAATATTAATGAAAATTTAAAAAATAAAATTTTCATAATGACAGTACCAATATAATGATTGCTGATCATTTATTAACTTGCAGCAAAATATGTTTTCTTTACTTGCAAAGAATCTAATGGTTTTTTTTGTGATTTTATGAAATAAGAACACAAACCTTTGTACAAGGCGTTAGCTATTTTTTCTTGATAAAGACTACTAACAAGAAGATACTCTTCTTTTATATTACTAATAAATCCAGTTTCTACTAAAATAGATGGAATATCGGGAGATCGCAATACAGCAAAACTAGAATACTCAGGTGTAGTCTTATGTAAAGGAGTAATATTTTTTAATTGGTGTAATACGTGTACTGCAATATCATATCCTACTCGTTTAGCATAACCAAACTGTAAATCTAATACTAAATGGCTAAAATATGGATCATTGCAATAATTAGTTAATATATGCCCTAATCCTCCTAATAACTCTGAATGTTTTTCACTGCATTGTAATAAATGCATCATTTCGCTTTTAGCACGACGATCAGATAATACCCAAACTGATGCTCCTCTAACATTAGTGTTTAAAGCAGAATCCGCATGAATAGAAATTAAAACATTTGCTCCTCTTTTTCGAGCTAAATCAGAACGTTCCATAACCGATAAAAAATAGTCTCCATCGCGGATCATTACAGCTTTAAAACTTGGATCTAAATCCAACAACATTTTTAGTTTTTTAGCTATATTAATTGTAATATTTTTCTCAGATATCCCGCCATGGCGCCCCATAGCCCCTGGGTCCTGACCTCCATGTCCAGCATCAATTGCTACAATAATCGGAGATAATACCCGTGTGTGGTTTTGATTTTTTTCAAATTGCATATCTATTATCTTTTTTTGATTATTTATTACTTTATTTACATGTGTACGAGTTTTATGAGTCACAATAGATGGTATTTCATGAAGCTTTATATCATCAGTAGCTCCAGTAAATGTTTTCTTTTTCAAAATTGTTAGTATAAGACGATAATTTTCTTTTATTTGCTTTTGTGTTATTGTTCCAATATGTGAAGGACAAGTTAAATCTAATACTATGCGTATATTTTGATGATTGATAGATGTATTAGTTCGAATACATCTAACTAAATTAGCCCCATTGAAATTTATTGGAAATACATTTTTACCAACTTTAGATGCTGTTAGAAGATCTATTACAATTCTTTCTGGATTGCACAAAGAAAATATCATATAGATGGGAACAACAGAACAATCTAGCATTACAGTAGATTTATGTTTATTATTTGTAACAGAAATTGCGCTCAGAGTCGATGCTATTATCGGTTCAATACATAAATATTTTGATAAGATCATTATCACAAAAATTATTTCATATTTCAACTTCATATCTGCAATTTCCAATATGCCGATAAATCATCTATCATTCTATGACCTAAATGACTAGAAGATTCTATAATTACTTTCCTGGATTTTTTACAATCATAATAATTAATCGTCACTGAAATATCTTCTGTTGGTAAAATTCCCATTCCTTGTTTTGGCCATTCTATTAAGAATATAGTATTTTCATCAAAATAATCTCTAATACCCATATATTCAAGTTCTTCTGAAGAAATTAATCTATAAAAATCAAAATGACACACATGCCAATACGTTAAAATATAAGATTCAACCAAAGTATAAGTTGGGCTATTTATATGCCCAACATGTCCTAATGCATTTAAAAATCCTTTACAAAAAACAGATTTTCCTGATCCTACATCACCATTTAAATAAATCACACAGCTTCGAACACAAACAGAAGCTAACATTGCACCTAATAGTAAGGTTTTTGATTCATCAGACAACATCAATACACATTTTCTCATCTTTAATACAATTTAAGATCTGATGCGATGATAAAAACTTCATATATAAATAATATGAAAACTTAATATAATTTCTTGTTATTCGATATATCGTATGTAAATATAACAATGTATTAAAACATTTGGATTACATTATCACATCTCCAAAGTATTAAATTTTTAATAAAAATTCATCTTTTCCAAAGAATTAATAACATAATAAATGTTGAATATGTTGAAACAATAAAATGATATATGCTACTGATTTTCTTATATGAATTAGCGTGTAATAATTCATTACATCCACATTATCAAGTACAACAATCCCTTACCTCCATAAATATAACCATTATTCAGTTATTTATAAACTAAACAACAATTTATAATTTACTATACTAAATCTGCAAGTATTTATATTTCTTCTTAAGATTTGTTAAGATTAATGAATAACACAATTAATAACTAGAGCGTTTAAATAAATTAAATCAAGCGGGAAACGAGACTTGAACTCGCGACCCCAACCTTGGCAAGGTTGTACTCTTCCAACTGAGCTATTCCCGCTTATCTAAAATAAAAATCAAACCCATAATTGCCATTCATTGATATATATATAGTTATTCCAATAACTAAATTTTTATACTAATTGATCATTGTACAGTACTTTATCTTGAATATGATTAGATAATTTCTTATATTATTAATCATATATTATTTTATATTTTCATAAAATGTTTACGGTAATACATCAATTCTATAATAGAATCACGAATATCTTCCAATGCACGATGAGTTTTATGTGATTTCAATCCAGATATCAAATCTGGTCGCCAACGAATCATTAATTCTTTAATGGTGCTAACATCCAAATAATGATGACTAAAATATGATTCTAATTCTGGCATATATCGAAATAAAAACCGACGATCCTGGGCTATACTACTTCCACATATCGGTGATTTCTGAAAAGGAACCCAATCTTTTAAAAAATTTACTGTTAAATTAGATGCATCAATTTCATCTAGTTCACTAGATCTAACTTTTTCTAATAATCCAGTACAACTATGAACACGCACGTTCCAATCATTCATTAACGATAATTGATATTCAGATTGATGTATTGCTATAACAGGTCCTTCCGATAAAATATTTAATTTACTATCAGTAATCACTGTAGCCATTTCCAGAATACGATCTTGTTCCGGATTCAACCCAGTCATCTCTAAATCAATCCATATTAAATTCCGATCATGCATCTACTCCACCTGTACGAGATTATATTACTTAATATTTAATTAAGCACATAAATATCATTTATCAGCACTTTTATTTTTAACACAATGCTAATCTAAATTAAGTAAAATATATGAAATATATTATATGTATGTACACGTATTATCGTAATAAAACCCATATTAAATGTTAAATATGAACTACTATACTATTCAAAGAAAATTCTCGTATCTATCACTATTATTTTATAACTATCTGCTTAGCGATAGACCTAATTTTTTCAAAATAAAAGTTTAGCATACTTTTACGCACTTTTATACAATATATAATCACATTATATGTTATATTAATATTTAAGGATAATGTGAATTTATAAAAAGTTAACAACAAAATATATAATCGTTATAATCATTAATTAAAAATTAATAATCTAAAAATTAGGTATACATTATGTTAGAAAGAATACAAGTTCTACTGCAGTACTTATTACCAAAATATTGGATTACTTATTTATTAGGATTGGGTGCTTCATGGAAAGGTGGATGGGTAACACATTATGCTATTCGATTATTTATTCGTATCTATAAAATAGACATGAGAGAATTTGATAACCCTAATCCATCTAATTATACAACGTTTAATGAGTTTTTTACTCGAAAATTGCGTAATAATGCTCGACCTATAGATACCAATTTATCTTCATTAGTTATTCCAGCTGATGGAATCATTACTCAAATAGGAAAAATAAATCAAACAAATACCTTCCAAATAAAAGGGATTCCTTATCATTTGGATGGATTACTAGCAGGTCATGATAACATTATTGATTATTTTAGTAATGGGAGCTTCGTTATTATTTATATACCACCACAAAATTGTCATCGCGTCTACATGCCTTGCACAGGTACACTTCGTGAGGTGTTGTATATACCTGGCGAATTATTTTCAGTACATCCAAAAATTACAAAAAATATACCTAATATATTTTCTCGTAATGAAAGAGTCATTTGTTTATTTGAAACAGACTTTGGTTATATGGTCCAAATTCTAGTTGGAACTATAATAGTAGGAAGTATTGAAACTACATGGTTAGGAACCATTACCCCGCCACGAGAAGGTATTGTTAAACATTGGCGTTATCCAAATACTTCAAATATTGAAGATGTAATTACATTACAAAAAGGGCACGAAATGGGGTTATTTAAGTTAGGATCGACTGTTATTAATTTATTTGATAACGAAAAGGTTATTTTAAATAATCTATTACAACCATACGATATTGCACGTATTGGAATGCCTTTAGCACAAGGACGTAATTAAAAGAAATAATCACACATATTATGTTATGCATTATATAAAATCATGCAATGATACTGTATGTAATATGCTTTTTTCTCAAAAGAAATTCATATTTTTCAAATCTTTTTATTCATTGATATGTATTATTGGATTTCTGTATCCATTGATAATATTCTCCTATGATTTTTTAGAAGAACACGAAATAAAAAAATATCTACAATATATACAACAACAAGAATATATTGACGTTAATCAAAAATCCATTATAGAAAGTCTGCAATCTACTTTATATTTTATTTCTGAGAGAAAATTTTCTAATACTAAAATTGAAGAATATCAGAAAATAATAGACGATTTTCCATATTTAACTCTTCAATTACGTAAAGAATATGACAGTGTATCTAATCAAAGTATTAATATCAATAAAAATCTTTCTACTCATGAACTAAAACAACAATTATTCCAGATGAATAATCAATTAACAGATCTGTCAAAACAATTGAAACGAGAACAAAATTATATATCTGCAATTAATGAATCATTGAAGTTATTGCCGGAACAACAAGCTGCAGCTAAAAATATGCTAAATAATTTGGCACAACAACAAATATTATCTGTTATAAATATAAACACCCCGATAGAACAAGCTAAATTTACTGCATTACAAGCAGAGCAAGTAGCCAGACAATTAAAGGTAGCTGAACTTGAACTTGCTCAATTAAGCGCTAACAATCGTAAAGAATTATCTCAACTTCGGATAGCATTATTAAAAAAAAAATCCAAATGTATAGATAATAAATTACAAATATTAAGAAACCAATTAAGTCATTTATATCAAAACGAAGCAAAACAACCTATTGAATATAGCGAAAAAATATTGTCAGAACAGAATAACACATTACCAAAATCTATTATAAAACAGATACAAATCAATCATGATCTTTCAGTTATTTTAAAACAACAAGCATATTATGTAAACAGTATCATATCTAAAAAACAAAAAGTTACATCATATACATTACAAGTACGTCAAACTCTTGCTAATTTACTTGAACAAGCACAGTGGCTGGATAAATCTCCAGCTCTTGGAGAAACATTACGTTCTCAAGTTTCAAAGTTACCAAAAATGCCTAAATCTCAACAGTTAGATCATGATATGGCGCAATTAAGAGCTAAGCGTCTTCAATGTGAAAATCAATTGAATAAATTAATGTTAATATCATCACAAAGTAAACAAGATGATGGATCGTCATTAACATTACTACAAAAACATATCCTTGAAAAAAAATTAACTATACAACGTAATCTTATTACTTCATTATTAAATAATTATGATATACAAATTCTCGAATTAACAAAGTTAAAAGTTTCTTATGAACAACTTAAAGAAGCATTAGAAGATGTACAAAAAGCTACACATCGTCATTTATTTTGGGTAGCTGATTTGCGTCCAATTACGATATCTTACCTATTAGAAATTTATCATGACTTATACAGATTATTAATTATAAATCAATTTAATAATCAAATAATATATATTTTAAAAATGATTTTTTCTAATCAAAAAACCCTAACATTAATAATATTATGTTTTATTGCATCAATTGGATTTCATTTCACAGCGTATCGTCATTATCAGGAATTTTTAAAACGATCTAGTAAAAAAATAGGTAAGGTAAATCAAGATAATTTTTTGCTTACTTTAAATAATATATGGTACTCAATGTTAATGGCATTACCAATCCCAATTTTATGGGCAACCATAGGTTATAGTTTAAATCATGCTTGGTTATATCCTATTTCTGTAGAAATTAATAACGAAATTAATACTACAACTTTTATATTGTGGGTATTTATAATAAGTGTGTATTTTGCATCTCCAAAAGGATTGTTCATTATCCATTTTGGTTGGCCAAAAAAAAGAGTTCAACAAGTTTTTTCACATCATTATATCTGGGCTGTTGTAACAGTTGTTTTTTTAATAATGATGCTAACTATATTTAATAACTATAACGATAGAGAGTTTTCGAGTACTTTGGGACGATCATGCTTTATTTTGCTATGTATTTATTTAACATTCATTACTAATAATCTAAAATGTTCTGGATTGCCTTTATATTTAAACAAATATGATTCTTCTGATAATATCATCAATCGTTCTTTATGGAACATAATGATATGCGCACCAATAATAGCAGCAATTTCTTGTATTTTAGGCTACTTATTCGTTGCTCAGGCATTATTAGCGCGATTAGAAACATCATTATTTATTTGGATTATATTATTAATCGTATACCATATTATTCGTAGATGGACATCTATTCAGCGACGGCGTATTGCTTTTGAGCGAGCTAAACAAAGACGAGCTACACAATTAAATCTAAGAGCATATAATGCTGAATCAAATGCTTATCAATTACAAACTAACGAATTAGTATCTAATGATAAAAACAATAAAAAGATTTTAGATTTAGATACTATTAGTACTCAGTCATTACAACTAATACGATCTATTATCACCCTTATTGCTCTATTGTTAACAACTTTATTATGGTCTGAATTATATTCAGCCTTTTCTTTTTTAGAAAATATTACATTATGGGATGTTACTTCTACTATAAAAGGCGTAGATAATATCCAACCTATTACGTTGAATTCATTTATTATTTCTGTCTTAGTAATTGTTATTACCACAAAAACAGTGAGAAATTTACCAGCATTTCTAGAACTCACCTTTTTACAACATTTAGATCTTACACCAGGCACAGGATATGCTATTACTACGTTAACCAAATATATATTGATGTTTCTTGGAGGAATAATAGGATGTTCATTGATAGGTATAGAATGGACTAAAATACAATGGTTAGTGGCAGCATTAGGTGTAGGATTAGGTTTTGGATTACAAGAAATTTTTGCTAATTTCATTTCTGGCTTAATAATATTATTCGAAAAACCAATTCGTATTGGTGATACTGTAACTATTAGTAACCTTACTGGCAATATTACTCGAATTAATACTCGTGCAACTATCATTACTGATTGGAATCATAAAGAAATTATTGTTCCAAACAAAGAATTTATTACAAAACAATTTATTAATTGGTCTTTATCGGATACGTTAACACGCGTAGTACTACGTGTACCAGCTCCGTTACAAACAGATGCTAAAAAAATAGTACAAATCTTACTGCAAATAGTAAACAACTCTTCTCTTGCCTTGAATACTCCGCCCCCAGAAGTGTATTTAGTAGATTTGCAACAGGGATTGCCTGTATTTGAAATACGAATGCATATATCAGATATAAAACTTCGTATGCCTTTATGTCATCAAATACATATGTTAATTATAGAATATTACCGAAACAATGATCTAAAATTACCACATGTACCTATATGTGTTTATAACAATCAACTATTTATTAATAATTTTGATTCTAATTATCCTAATACAAATTATTATCCAACAAAATAAATACTAGCATTTAGTACAGACTTACTTTGCTCGAGAGATATATATCCCTGAACGAGTATTTATTTTAATTAACTCCCCTGATTGAATAAAAAATGGAACTTTAATCACAGCTCCAGTATTTAAAGTAGCCAATTTAGTTTCAGACGATCTAGAGTTATTCTTTTTTATTGAGGTAGTTTTTATGACTTTTAGTTCTATACAATTAGGAGGAGTTATAAGAATTGGTACGTTGTTCCACAGAGTGACTACATAATGTAGTTGGACGGAAATCCATTTAAAGTTATCTCCTATTATTTTTGAGGTAATGACGATCTCTTCAAAATTTTTTTCATCCATAAAATACCAAAATTCATCATCATGATATACATAAATTACACTGACATCATAAAGATCAGCTGATCTTAATAAATCTCCAGATTTGAAAGTCTTTTCTAAGATTTTTCCAGATATTATTTGTTTAAATCGCACACGACTAAAAGATTGTCCTTTACCAGGTTTTATAGATTCAGTGTTGATTATAACACATGGTTCATCATTTTGAATAATCTTAAGCCCAGTTTTAAATTCATTAATGTTATATAAGACCATAAACACAAATTAGTTCTACAATAATAGAATCACCACCGAACTAAACAACCCTAATCTTTATTTAGATTGTATAGATTAGGGTTGTTTAGTTCGGTGGTGATTCTATTATTTTAATGAAAATTACATCATTCCACCCATGTTACCACCAGCTCCTGCATTACCTAAATCTGGTTTATCTTCTTTAGGTAATTCGGTAACCATACACTCAGTAGTAATCATCAAACCTGCAATAGATGCAGCATATTGCAAAGCAGAACGAGTCACTTTAGTAGGATCTAAAATTCCCAACTCGATCATATTACCATATTTTTCAGTAGCAGCGTTATATCCAGTATTTCCTTCACCAGATCGAACATTATTAGCTATTACTGATGGCTCTTCTCCAGCATTAGCCATAATCTGCCGCAACGGAGCTTCCATTGCACGACGAGCTACTTTAATTCCAACATTTTGATCTTCATTATCACCGCATAAATTTCTAATAGCATTTGCCACGCGAATTAAAGCCACACCACCGCCTGCAACTACACCTTCTTCTACAGCAGCACGAGTTGCATGTAATGCATCTTCCACACGCGCCTTCTTTTCCTTCATTTCTACTTCAGTAGCCGCTCCAACTTTAATAACCGCAACACCACCAGCTAATTTAGCAACACGTTCTTGAAGTTTCTCACGATCATAATCAGAAGTAGCTTCATCACGTTGTTGATTAATTTGAGCCACACGGCTATTTATAGCAGACTTATTGCCAACTCCATCAATAATAGTGGTAGCATCCTTAGTAATCACTACACGCTTAGCTTGCCCCATATCCTCCAGTGTCGATTTTTCTAAATCTAATCCAATTTCTTCAGAAATTACAGTTCCTGCAGTTAAGATAGCTATATCTTGCAGCATAGCCTTACGTCGATCACCAAAACCTGGAGCTTTTACAGCAGTTACCTTTACGATACCACGCATATTATTAACTACTAAAGTAGCTAAAGCTTCTCCTTCAACATCTTCAGCAATAATCAGCAATGGTTTTCCTGCTTTTGCGACAGATTCTAATATAGGTAGCATTTCTCTGATATTAGAAATCTTTTTATCTGCTAATAGAATAAAAGGATGCTCTAATTCTACTGTACCGCTTTCAGGTTTATTGACAAAATAAGGAGATAAGTAGCCACGATCAAATTGCATACCTTCAACTACATCTAACTCATCCTGCAAACCAGATCCTTCTTCTACGGTAATCACACCTTCTTTTCCTACTTTATCCATTGCTTGCGCAATAAGCTTACCAACAGTTTCGTCAGAATTTGCAGAAATAGTACCTACTTGAGCGATAGCTTTCGGATCCGAACAAGGAACAGACAATTTTTTTAACTCCTCTACTGCAGCAACCACTGCCTTATCAATTCCACGTTTTAAATCCATAGGATTCATTCCAGCAGCCACAGCTTTTAATCCTTCATTAACTATAGACTGAGCTAACACAGTAGCAGTAGTAGTCCCATCACCTGCGGAATCATTTGCCTTAGAAGCAACCTCTTTTACCATTTGAGCGCCCATATTTTCAAATTTATCTTCTAATTCAATTTCTCGCGCTACAGATACTCCATCCTTAGTTATAACTGGAGCTCCAAAAGATTTATCTAATACTACATTTCTACCCTTAGGGCCAAGAGTAACCTTCACAGCGTCTGCTAACACATTTACGCCGCGTAGCATTTTAACACGAGCATCATTACCAAATTTTACATCTTTAGCTGCCATTTCATTTTCCTTAAAAATTTTTAGTTCAATTAATAAGTTAGTCGCGAATTATTTCTCAACGATAGCAAGGATATCGCTTTCTGACATAATTAATACTTCTTCATTATCAATTTTCTCCACTTTTACACCATACCCGTCATTGAAAATCACGGTATCACCAATACGAACATCTAAAGCTTTTACCTCCCCGTTTTCCAAAACACGGCCATGACCAACAGCCAATACTTCTCCACGCGTAGATTTTCCTGCTGCAGATCCAGTCAACACGATACCTCCTGCAGATTTTGATTCAACCTCTTTACGCTTAACAATTACACGATCATGCAATGGACGAATTTTCATTTAATGCTCCCTAATTATATTATCTAACTATTTGCATACCACATGAACAAATTCTTGTACTATGAACATTAGATGCAAATTTTATTAATATTCACCACTTCAAGACAGTATTAAAATGGGGGCATTCAAGATTGCTTCAAGGGGGGTCAAAAAAATTTTTACATATAAACATCTTTATTCTTATAACTAAACAATCTATCCATCATGAACAGCAATTGATTTTTGTCATAGTTTAGCAGTACATTTACAAATACCATTTAATATGGCAACACAAAACAATACAAACATGATACAATAAAAGATTGCTGTTTACTGAAATAATTGGCCTTTGTTAAAAACAGGGTACAAATATTCTATTGTAAATGTAATATCAATTGATACATAGCTTGATTGTTCAAAGAGAAAACCATGATAATAATCTTGTGTACTACACCAAACGATATGTCTATTGTTTTAAATATCACAAAAACATTACTAAATAATAAACTGGCAGCATGCATAACTTTATTACACGAAGTGCGTTCATTTTATTATTGGGAAACTACCCTCAAAGACCATACTGAATTACAATTATTAATTAAAACACAAAATTCTTTAAAAGATACGGTATTTACAACAATTAAACAGTTACATCCTTATAAAGTTCCAGAATTATTAGTGTTACCTATTATAGATGGAGAACCAAATTACCTATCATGGATGCAATCTATATTGATCTAACGCTAATAGCTTAGATGGTAGAATAAAATTACATAGCAATTCAATTAATCATGCAACAAATCCCAGTGAATATACTTACTCTAAGAATAGATCTCGAGAACCAAATTTTATATTCTAAAATTTTATAAGAATTCTTTTATTTGAAAATTAACAAAAATAAAAATTACTATTCTAAATAATAAAGGTCATACAATGTTCTGATAAAAGCAAAGAACAATATCTATTTATTATGATTTATGCCGTTTAATTTTAATAACGTTACTGATATAAACTAATACAAAATCTAGAGCTATTCATTATTTTAAGATATTCCAGATAATAATTTTTTATTAATAAATAAAATATATTGACGAAATGAATAGAATAAAGATAATACAATCAAATTCTTTTTTATCAATTAACTAGCAATAGTAATCAAAACTAAAAAGCCCGGATAGCTCAGTCGGTAGAGCAGAGGACTGAAGATCCTCGTGTCCTTGGTTCAATTCCAAGTCCGGGCACATCTTAAAAACAACTAATTTATAAATTGAAATATTAAAAAACCGTAGATCTGTATCTGACTTTAATAGAATCTATTATTTTTTAAAATAAAACTAAAATAGAATATATCTATTTTTATATCTTAATGTAAAAATAATAACAATTTCTTATACATGCACAGTATAATAAACTTTTTAAACTATCTATAAATTTATTCACATTATACTGTATCTAAGTAAGATATGTAGGCTACGTTCCTGATCTGACGGTTATTAATAGCTTCTAAAAATTAAATTAATCAATAATATTTAACTTAGATAGTTTCACATTAATTATAAAATAAAGTATTCATAAATACAAATATAGTATAGTAGTACTACCCACTACACATATATGCAGTATATTTATCGCGATTAAATAAATTAATCAAGAACCATTAAAAATTATATGCGCTCATACATATATGGTTAAAAAATAAATAATTAACATTTGTATACTAAAAATAAAACTATATAATTATATCTAATGATAAGTTGAATAGATGAATTACAATTGATTCACTTAATTTTATCTACTATGATCAATCCTAACTGATCACCTAATAATTTACTTTACTATAATATCAAAATCTTATTTTTCCTTTGTAATATTTACTTTTATAAAAATATAATTCAAGCGTTTCCATTTTATAAAATAATTAATTATCTATTACTATAGATAATCATAGATATACTTGTCTTAGTTATTTAAATAGTATAATATCACTGTGGTATAATATTTATTCATCTGTTATATCAAATTCTGTATGTCGTATCAATAATGGATAATTCAATTTAATATATACACTCGTAAACTTGTAATAAACGTTATTTCCTGTAAAATTATTATAATAATTGTATTTAATCATAGTGTATATTAAAATAAAAAATAAAATTTATATAACAATTACCTGAACAATTAACATATATAAAATAGATATTTAATATCACCTTATAATCATTTATTCGACATTAATCATGCAATTAACAGAAACCTTCTCTTTGAGATAAAGAGTGCATATATTATACTGCAAAATGTGATGTTAAATATATATATACACATCCATTAGAATTATAAAATATATGGTTATTATATTGTAATTTAGTTAAATAACTTACATATACACGCATTAAATAAGTAATTAAAATAAAATTTAAGCTTTCTATCTAATAGAAAGAACAATCATATTAGAAATGTAATATATAATAAAAACTTATCGCTAATTTTAAGGTTTATTAATTTAATATAGTAACTATGATAAAATTTGAAACTAAATTAATTACCTCTGGAAGAGACAAACAATATACCTGTGGAGCAGTGAATCCTGTCATTCAACGGGCATCTTCAGTAATATTTGATTCTATTGAACAGAAAAAACGAGCCATTAAAAATGGTTGCACAACAACTGATACATTATTTTACGGTAGATACGGAACTATCACCCATTTTTCCTTACGTCAATCTATGACTGAATTAGAAAATGGTGTTGGTTGTATGTTATATCCATGTGGTACAGCGGCTATCACGCACACAATACTTGCTTTTGTTAAGCCAGGAGACCATATATTGATGACAGGGTCAGCATATGAACCAACCCAAAAATTCTGTCGACATTTTCTAAAAAAAATAAATATACGCACCACTTGGTTTGATCCATTAATTGGGAGTGACATTTGTAATTTTATTCAACATAACACTCGTTTAATTTTATTAGAATCACCAGGATCCATAACTATGGAAGTACAAAATATCCCTGACATTGTTAAAACGGTGCGTGAAAAAAAATCAGATATCGTCATATTATTAGATAATACTTGGTCAGCAGGGGTTTTTTTAAAAGCGCTAAATATAGGAGTTGATATTTCCTTGCAATCTGGTACTAAATATATTACAGGTCATTCTGACGCTATGATAGGAACTGCAGTGTCTAATGCACGTTGCTGGGATCAATTACAAGAACAATCTTATTTGATGGGTCAAATGGTTGACGCTGATACTGCCTATATAGCATCACGTGGATTACGTACTTTATATGTTAGATTAAAACAACATGAAAAAAATGGACTGCATGTTGCTCATTGGTTAACCAAACACCCAGCAGTAAAACGGGTAAATCATCCTGCTTTAGCTACATGTAAGGGACACAAATATTTCATAAGGGATTTTAGCGGATCTAGTGGGTTATTTTCATTTATCTTGAAGAAACGTTTAAATAACTTACAATTATCTAGTTTTATTGATAACCTTAAGCATTTTAAACTTGCATATTCCTGGGGTGGGTTTGAATCTTTGATTTTAGTAAATCAAGTAGAGGAGCTGCGCCACATACGTCCAGCTGGAACATTAGATTTCACGGGAACATTGATTCGAGTACATATAGGACTAGAGCATCCTGATGATTTAATTAATGATTTATCAAATGGTTTTAATCGTATTAATTTGTAAAATAGTACAAATATAAATTTTTTATATTACTATCTATGATAATGGTCACTTACAATGTAAGTTTACACGCTGCCCTGAAACGGGCAACCTTACATATATCATGTGTAAGGTTAACCAAAAAAAATAAAATCAATATAATATCTTTTGAGTGACTCTGAGTATCTCTCCTACCTAAGAGTGCACACTTCTTTGACAGTTATTTTGTACAACGTGATTTTAATGATCGAGTAACCTGTTTTTCAGACGCAATCACCTCTTGATTTAACGCATCAATTTTTGTTTTCATAACTTCATAACAATATTTAGTCATGCCACGTATTTTATTGGGTTCATACTGTTTAGTTTCTATAGGAGGCATAATTTCAATGATTACTAAACCATTAGACCAACGGTTTAATTTTATTTTATTAGAAGTATTAGAAACACAAATGGGTACAATTGGAACTTTAGCAGAAATTGCAGCATGAAAAGCGCCTATTTTAAACGGTAACAATCCCTTTCCAAAACTACGCGTGCCTTCCGGAAATACCCAAATTGAAATATCGCGTGTTCTAATGGATTTAGCTATTTTTATTAAAAAATTATGAGACCGAGAGCTTTGATTCCGATTAATTAATATGTTTCCACACAACCAGTATAATTGCCCAAATAATGGAATCCATAGTAAACTTTTTTTACCGACTATTATTGTACGTGGTTGCACAATACAAGCTACTGTAACCATATCATAATTACTTTGATGGTTGGCAATGTATATACAATTCTTTGGTAATGGATTATTTGAAAAATTTCGTATTTTAACTGTAACACCAAAGATAGGAGCCATGCTTCCAAACAAACGACCAAAAAAATCAGAATGGTATGACTGATGAGGTCTGAATAAACAATAAACGATACCAAACACACAAATAACAATTGATAATATCAAAACTACAATAATACGTGTAATGGCAAGCATATCTGCTCTCTAAAAGTATCACAATATAAACTGTTAATAAAAACACCAAGCTCGTCCATAAGACATAGGGCTCTATTTGAATAAAACAGAAAACATTACTATTTAAGTAAAATACTATTAAATATATGCACAGTTAATGTAACTAAACATGTTATCATTCGTTATATTTAACGATAATTATTTATTTTAAATATATCAAAATATCTCCAAATTCATAAATAAAGCTAGTAACTAGTGGATATATGTTAAGTTACACTGACTCGATAAGTTATTAAATCTGAAATAGTAAGAACTGGCATCATATATTTATTTGCAAATGCAATGACTTCTAATATACGCGCCATACTTCCATCCTTATTTGTTACTTCACACAACACTCCAAATGGTTTTAATCCAGCTAATGAGGTTAAATCTATAGCCGCTTCTGTATGTCCAACACGAGCCAGAACTCCGCCATTTTGAGCGCGTAAAGGAAAAATATGACCAGGACGATTCAAATCGGAAGGTTTTGCATTATCTTCTATAGAAACCTTAATTGTAGCTAACCTATCTGCGGCTGAAACTCCAGTAGTTATACCTTCTGCTGCTTCTATGGTAACAGTAAAAGCAGTACCATAACGATTGCTATTATTTTCCACCATCATTGGTAAATTTAATTGATTACACCGATCTTCTGTCAAACATAAACAAACTATTCCACTACCATAACGGATAGCTAGAGCCATCTGTTCAACTGTCATATTTTCTGCAGCAAAGATCATATCACCTTCATTCTCACGGTTTTCATCATCCATTACTAAAACCCCATGACCATTACGCAATGCTTCTAATGCATTTTGGACACGCTCTATAGGTGTACCAAATTTCGATAAAAAATTCTGCCGACACATGATAATTTGATCCTGATTAATCTCATATGAGACAAGGGAAAAATTGGATATAAACTAAAAGCATGATTCAGTAAAACCCAAATATTGACAAATTAAAATTTATCCCATACATCACCTTTTTTGTTTATGTTTATCGTCATAAATATTAAAAATTATATTAAAACACCATTTTAAAAATCATACTAACAATGCTATACATATTCTATCTATTTGAGATAATGAAAAATGAAATTCGTATATATAATAAATCATCTTAATCCTAAAATTATATCTGATCTATAAGATAAACTAAATACTGTTTCTACAAGAAATATTATCGTTACAACATATACCAAAATACCAGTCACTAAAAAATTAATACTGCAGTAACTAAACACAACTAACAACACTAATTATTATCAATATTGAAAAAACTAAAAATTACTGGCATTTCTGTAAATCTATTTCAAAATTATTCGACATTTTATATATAATTCAAAGAATAAAACTCAATAATTGTCATATTTCTGAATAATTAATATATAAGAAAATTAAAATCGAAAATATAAAAATAAATAAAATCAAAATACACCCGTCCTATCATAGCTATATTTAATTATAAATACCTCCACTTTCTACTGGTACTGTAATTCTTTTTCTTATCTGTTTTATTTTAATACATTTATATTTACATTATATCTGAAAGCTATACATACAATTGCAATATCTATATCTACATTCCTTTCCCTAGCGCATTTACTCTATTTTAAATCCTAAACATTAGGTTAAAAATACACACCATTTGTAATTAATTTATATTATTTTAATTTTTATGTTTAATAGTATTAATAATACTACTACTAGAGTAACCAGTTTCAAAATTTAACACATGTACTTTTCCTCCATTTTTAAATACCTCTTGACTTCCTTCAATATCACAAACGCGATAGTCGCCTCCTTTCACCAAAAGATCTGGAGATAAATTTGAAATTAATCTCGCGGGCGTGTCTTCATAAAAAGGAACTACCCAATCTACTACTGCTAAAGCAGCTAACATAAGCATGCGTTTCTCTAAAGTATTTATAGGCCTTGTTGTACCTTTTAATCTTTTTGTTGAATTATCACTGTTTACAGCTACAATTAATCTATCTCCAAGTTTCTTAGCATTGGTTAAATAACTTACATGACCAGGATGTAATATATCAAATACACCATTAGTCATTACTATTTTTTCACCTTTTTTACGAACTAAAAATATTATCTGTTTTAATGTCTGTTCGTCTAATATACCACAAGGAAAATTGGTGTACGCATGATTATTATTTACGACACTTTTTATTTCATTTAAATTAGTAGTGGAAGTACCAGATTTTTTTATCACCACGCTAGCAGCTAAATTAGCTAAAAAACATGCCGTCTTTAAACTCTTACCTGAAGATAACGCCGCTGATAACACACCAACGACTGTATCTCCAGCGCCAGTTACATCATGTACTTCTTTTGTTTGAGTTGGAAAATGTAACGGAGCTGCATCTCGTGTACATAAAGTCATGCCCTGTTCAGAACGTGTAATTAATAAAGCTGATAAATTATAATCAATTATAATTTCCTGAGCACGATTTATTAAGGTCTTTTCATTACGACAAAATCCTACTATAGATTCAAATTCTGATATATTAGGGGTTAATAACGTAGCACCTTTATAACGAGAAAACTGCATGCCTTTAGGATCTATTATAACTGGTATATTAATATCACGCGCTAACCTAATAATTTCTTCTATACTATTTAAAGAACCTTTAGCATAATCAGATAATACTAATACCTTATATTTAGACAAATAAAATTCAATTTGTTTAAGCAATTTTGTAGTATCAATATTATTGAAATACTGTTCAAAATCTAATCTAATAATTTGTTGATTACGTGACATTACTCGTAATTTAATTATAGTAGGACATGTATGAATCGGAATAAAATTCCATTTTACATTGGATTTATCAAGTTGTTTTCCCAAAATATTAGCCGCTTCATCAACTCCGGTTAATCCTAACAATCTTGGTTGAGCACCTAAAGCAGCAATATTCATTGCAACATTAGCAGCTCCACCTGGTCTATCTATAATTTTGTTAATCTTAACGATTGGAACAGGTGCTTCTGGAGAAATTTTATCGGTAGACCCATACCAATATCGGTCTAACATAACATCTCCTACAATTAATACACTAGATTTAGAAAAATTTGGAAAAATGACAGTCATAATTTACTTAAATACACCCTATTTACATAAATAAAAAATGATTTATTATTCTATGTTAAGTTAATAAAAACAATAACACATTAAATTATTTAGTAAATAATTTAAATCTAGAATATAAATAATTCTTGGTTTTGGTACAATATTATGTTTAAATGAAAATGCAGTTTGTGTCTTCCAAAAACTTATAAATCAAAACTTTATATTACAAGACATATATTAATGCTCTTATATTTAAAATTATTTACACTAGTTACAACGTAATATATATCAACTACTTTTCTTATTGTTATTGTTAAAATAGTTACTTGATTAATTTCTTATGCAAGATGATTAATAACAACAAAACTCACTGTATTTTACATTAAAAAATTATAGCATATGAAATAATTTTGTTTTTTAATTATTCAGTATTATATAGACATATGTGTAATTTATATATCTCCTATATTAAAAAATAAATCATTTAATTAAAAATTATGTAATGGAAAAATATTTAGTAGGCGGTGCTGTACGAGATAGATTGCTAAAACTACCAATTAAAGAAAAAGATTGGGTGGTAGTAGGATCTAGCCCTCAAGAAATGTTAAATAATGGTTATGAGCAAGTTGGAAAAAATTTTCCAGTATTCTTGCATCCAGAAAATCATGAAGAATATGCATTAGCACGTACTGAACGAAAATCTGGTCAAGGCTATACTGGTTTTACTTGTCATACAGATCCTTCCGTGACTATTGAAGAAGATCTATATCGCAGAGATTTAACCATTAATGCTATGGCTTATGATACACACGGCAATCTTGTAGATCCGTATCATGGACAACGAGATATAAAATTACGATTGTTACGACATGTTTCTCATACATTTAATGAAGATCCTCTACGAGTATTAAGAGTTGCTCGATTTGCTGCTCGATTCGCGTATATGAATTTTACTATAGCCCCAGAAACGCTAACATTAATGAAACAAATGACTGATGAATTGTTATTTCTATCCCCAGAACGTGTATGGATTGAAACAAAGAAAGCTTTAATTACAAATAGTCCACAAATATATTTTATAGTTTTGCGTCATTGTGGAGCATTAAAAATCTTGTTTCCTGAACTCGATACATTATTTAATATACCTACTTCAGTGCAACAGAGTATACCAATAAATACAGGAAATCTTACCATGATGATGCTTACTAAGACTGCTTGTTTAACAGATGATATCAATGTGCGCTTTTCTATTTTATGTCATAACTTAGGAAAACCAATTCTTCTTAATAATAAAAAAAAATGTATTAAATATCATGATTACAGAAAATTAGGAATTCCTTTAATTAACAATTTATGTGATAGATTAAAAATACCACACGGAATTCGTAATTTTGCAAAAATTGTTTCCGAATATTATGATTATTTGCATAATATCGAGACATTAACACCTAAAATGCTAATGATATTATTTGATGTTTTTGATTGTTGGAGACGTCCTAAAAGATTGGAACAAATTATTTTAGTTAGTCAATCTAATACATTAGGATATATGAATTATAACAATTATTTATATAACCGAAAAATTATTTTGCATACAGCTTTTTCTATTACTAAAAAAATTTCCATTACAGATATTATTGAAGACGGATTTACCGGAATTAATATAGGGAAAGAATTATATTCCAGACAATTACATGCTTTAAAGATTTGGAAAAATAAAAAAGAATAATATTTAAATAAAAAAATTTTAAAACTATAAATAATAAAATATTTAATTACTTAGAGTATATAAGTCCAAGTAAAAATCAACTATTATATATAACATCTGCTTTTGTCGGAACCAAATTTACCTAAAAATTTTCATATAAATTTAAGATTATTATACATGTAACGATAGTTTTGTGATAGAACTTTCAAAAGTTGCATTACTCCACTCTTTAATTCCTATGCAGTCATGAATAACTATTTGAAAACATCAATTTTTTATTATGTTATTAATCCCCAGTAAATACCTCCAGCCAACAAAAATCGATATATAGCAAAAGGAATTAAAGAAACATTTTGGACTATTTTTAAGAAATATCTTACAGTAAATAAAGCTACAACAAACGCCACTATACTACTGCCAATTAATAATAAAACATCCATTACACTAATAGAAGATCCACAATGATATAAAGTCAGTACCACAGAGCCAGATATAATAGGAACTGCTAAAAAAAATGAAAATTCTGACGATATACGTCTATCTAATCCAACTAATAATCCTCCTCCGATAGTAGCTCCAGCACGAGAAAATCCTGGCCAAAACGCTAAACATTGAAAACATCCAATTAAAAAAGACTGCACATAAGTTATATTATCAATATCTGATACACGCGGTCCTTTAAGCAAACACAATTCTCCAATTAATAAAAATACTCCGCCAATTATTAATCCGTACATAATATATGTTAATTCAAAAATCAATCTAATTTCTTCATAAAAAATTAATCCTAATACCACGCCGGGGAACGTCCCTAATAATATATGTCGAATACATAAATGACGATTATTATAATGTTGCTTAACAAATGTTTTTTTTATACAAATTATACCCATACTATATAATCTATTCCAAAACATTATTGTTATAGATAAAATTGCACCTAGCTGAATAATCACAGTAAAAGTTTTTGTCGAATCATCCGCATAATGAAAAATACTCTCCACTAACATCATATGGCTTGTTGAAGAGATAGGAAGAAATTCTGTTAAACCCTCTACTACTCCTAGAATCAGTGAAGTAATTAATCTACGTATGTCTAACATGAATAATCCAAGATAAGCAACATGGTTATAACATTTGATCTAATATAAATAATTGAAACATAAACTATCACATTGTTTTTAGGATATAAAATATAATTTCATTTATTTAAAAAGTTATTTGATTGAAAATAAATATACATGTTCTTTCTTAAAAACTAATCTTATTTTAAATATTCAAGAAATATTCACTTTTCGTTCGATACATATACCAACATTAGCAGCACCACGAATTGCTCCGGGTTTACTTACTTTTACACGAATCCAATAAATGCAAAACTTTTTTACTAACATGTTAACTATTAAATTAGCAACATCTTCTATTAAACAGAAATGTTTTTTGCTAACTAAATCAACTATTGTTTGACTTACACGAGTATAATCTACATAAGATACTATACTTGTTTCACTTAAAAAAACTGCGGTATTATATGATAACTGCACATCAAAAATTAATTTTTGTAAATATTTTTTTTCCCAACCATATATGCCTATATATGCCATTACTGTTAGTTGCTCTATAAATAGAATGTTCATTTATATGTTATGATATTTAATTTATGTAAATAAATCATTTATTAAAATGATACTAACGATTTAAAAATATACTATATATTAAATCTACATAATAATCCCCCATGGTACATCAAAAAGAATAACTTATGACTTTTATTTCTATTTTAATAATAATATTAGCTTATTTGTTAGGATCAGTATCTAGCGCTATTTTAATATGTAAAATATTAAATATTCCAGATCCAAGATATTTTGGTTCTAAAAATCCTGGTGCTACTAATATTTTTCGTATTGCAGGTTATAAAATTGCAGTTTTTGTAATATTATTCGACGTATTAAAAGGCGCAATTCCAATATGGTTAAGTTATTACCTGAAAATTTCATCTGATTTTTTAGGGACTATAGCTATTTTTTCGTGCTTAGGACATATGTATCCCATATTTTTTAAATTTTTTGGAGGAAAAGGAGTAGCTACTTCATTTGGGGCGCTGACTGCAATAAATATTAATTTTTCTGTTATCATGATGAGTACTTGGTCATTAACTGTATTATCTTTTGGATATTCCTCATTAGGTGCTGTTGTGACTGCATTAATTGTGCCTTGCTATACTTGGTATTTTCAACCACAATATCTATTCTCAACAATAATAATATCTTCTCTAGTCTTAATCAAGCATATTGTCAATATTAGACGACTATGGAATCGTCAAGAAAAACGTATTTGGCGTAATTAATACAAAATACTACTAAATAATAATTATGATAATTGTTTTACTTTTGGAAGGGATTCTAAAGACCATCTCGGTCTTACCAAAATTGGTAAATCACTAAATAAACCAGCTTTAAGTCTAATAAATCCAGCATAAGCAACCATTGCTCCATTATCTGTACAAAATTCTGGACGAGGATAAAATAATGTCCCTTTTAAGATATTCATCATTTTTGAAAAATACAATCTCAATACATGATTAGCACTAACACCTCCAGATACTACTAAACATTTTAACTCAGTTTGATCTAACGCACGACGACATTTTATTGCTAATGTTTCAATGATCGCATCTTCAAATGCACGTGCAATATCAGCATGAGTTTGAGCGTCATGAGCACTTGACATGATAGTATTTACCACAGAAGTTTTTAATCCAGAAAAACTAAGATTTAATCCTGGTCGATCAATCATAGGACGAGGAAATATATAACGACCCACAGTACCCTGTCGAGCCATTTGTGACAACAAAGCGCCACCAGGATATTTTAATCCTAATAATATAGCAATTTTATCAAATACTTCCCCAACGGCATCATCAATAGATTCTCCTAATATTTTATATTCTCCTATATTATTTGCTAATATAAGTTGAGTATGCCCTCCAGATACTAACAATGCTACAAACGGAAATGTAGGAGCTATTTTTTCTAACATTGGTGCTAATAAATGAGCTTCCATATGATGAATACCAATAGCAGGTATTTTACAAGCATAAGCAAGTGTTCTAGCAAAAGTAGCGCCAACTAATAAAGCTCCTATCAAGCCAGGCCCAGCAGTATACGCTACTCCATTGATATCTTTGAGTTTTAAATACACTTGCCTTAATGTAGACAAAACTAAAGGAACTATTTTTCGTACATGGTCACGAGCAGCTAATTCAGGTACAACTCCTCCATAATCAGCATGTAAGGCATCTTGACTATATACTTTATTAGCTAATAATCCTCGATGTTGATCATAAATTGCTACGCTGGTTTCATCACATGAAGTTTCAATTCCTAAAACTCGCATATACATTTTCCATATTTAATGAATAATTATAAAATACTTCACATTAGTTTTATATTTCATGTCATAATATTTAATGTTATATTACAAAATAGTAAAAATATAGTTATTCCAATCATATTGCAATTATAATCTTCAATAAGAAGATCAAAAATAAATAATAACAATAATAATAGAGAAAATATATGCCAATAATTAAAGTACGTGAAAATGAATCATTCGATGTAGCGCTACGCCGTTTTAAAAGATCTTGTGAAAAATCCGGAATTTTATCTGAGGTACGTCGCAGAGAATTTTATGAGAAACCAACTACAGAACGCAAACGAGCAAAAGCATCAGCAATTAAACGTCATACAAAAAAATTAGCCCGAGAAAACTTACGACGTGTCCGATTATACTAAATAATTTTAACTTATATAATTTTCAATGTATAAAAAATAAATAAAAATATTTTTATGATGAATAAAACTAGGTCACAAACATTTAATCGTAACTAATAATGATGTTAGTGTTATTTATTATTCAATAACACAAACTAAGGAGATATAATTACCCGTATTCCAAATACAGTAATTAATGAATTGATATCACGTACTGATATTATTGATTTAATTGGTCGACGCATATCTTTAAAAAAACAAGGAAAAAATTTTCTAGCTCATTGTCCATTTCATATCGAAAACCACCCATCATTTACTGTTAATATCGAGAAACAATTTTATTATTGTTTTAGTTGTGGATCACATGGGAATGTAATAGATTTTTTGATGAATTATGACCGACTTACATTTATTGAATCTATCAAAGAACTATCAGTTATAAATGGAATACCATTGGAACTGAATGTAGATATTTTACAAAAAAATAATCGTCAAAAAAATAATCTATATCAGTTAATGGATAAATTAAGTAAGTACTATCAAAATATATTGATTCAAAAAAAATATTTATACGCTTACAAATATTTGAAAAATCGTGGATTAAACACTAAAACTATTGCCGATTTCAACATTGGATTTGCTCCGCCTGGATGGAATAACATAACACAAACATTTAATCTTACATCATATGATCAAGCGCTACTTGATCAATCAGGTATGTTAATTAGTAATAACAGAAAATATAAATATGATCGATTTCGTAATCGTCTTATGTTTCCTATACGAGACATAACAGGGAGAATCGTAGCATTTGGAGGACGTGTTATCACACATAAAAAAACGCCTAAATATTTAAATTCACCAGATACTGAAATTTTTAAAAAAAATCAACATTTGTATGGTTTATATGAAGCGCGCATACAATGTAAGAACCCCTCTTACATACTTTTAGTAGAAGGTTATATAGACGTTATTACGTTGACACAATTTGGAATCAATTATGTAGTAGCTTCTTTAGGAACCACTACTGCTAATCACATTCGATTATTATACAATATTACTAATCAAATTATTTGTTGTTATGATGGGGATCATGCGGGTAAAAAAGCTGCTTGGCGTACATTAAATATCGCTTTACCATATCTTACTGATGATCGACAAATAAATTTTATATTTTTACCTCATGGAGAAGACCCAGATACATTAATACGTAAAATAGGAAAAGATAACTTTTTAAAAACATTCACTCAAACACAGGATTTATCAAATTTTCTATTTACAACACTATCACAAAAAATAAATTTACAAACACTGGCGGGTCGGGTTAAATTAAGCAACCTAATATTACCTATGCTTAATAAAATTCCTGGAAAAACTTTAAAATTATGTTTACTACAACAATTAGGCAATAAAATAGGAATTTTAGACGAAAATAAATTAAACCAATTACTTATAAACAAACCTATTTTATCATCTGCTAACAAAACAAAAAAATATTATACAAGTTACAGCGTAGAACACATATTAATAGGACTATTAATACAAAATCCACAACTTGCTAAATTAGTACCAAGCATACAAGGATTAAAGCAATTTAAAAAAGACGATATCATGATATTTATTGATTTGGTTCAAACATGCAAGATATATCCAACATCAACTACTGCGCAATTGTTGGAGTACTACCGCGAGAATAAATTTTTTTTAAAACTTGAAACACTAGCATATTGGAACCACTTGATTACAAATGATATGATAGAAACTACTTTTATTGACGCACTAACTAAATTATATACTTTAACTCTTGAACAACGTCAAGAGATGCTTATTGCTCGTGATCGAGTATCTGGATTAACGATACAAGAACGTCAAGAATTGTGGTTATTAACTCAAACATTATCAAAACGTTAATATAAAATTATAAACTTTTTAGGTTTAATATTACTAATGAAAATAATCATAAAAATACCTCCTGAATAAATTATTATTAATAGTTTTATTTACATATCATCGATAGATGGTCGTGCCACTATCTATTAAACTTTTAAATATTACTGCAAACGTGGGAGTCTTTTTATGGAACATAACCCACAATCACAATTTAAGTTACTCGTCACACTTGGGAAGGAACAAGGATATTTAACTTTTTCTGAAGTCAACGATCATTTACCAGAAGACATTGTAGATCCTGGTCAAATCGAAAATATAATCCAAATGATGAATGATATGGGTATTCAAGTCATGGAGGAAGCTCCTAATTCCGATGAGTTTTTGTTAATTGAACACACTGGTTCTACTAATGACGAGGAAGACGTAACAGAAGCAGCTGTGCAGGCGTTAGCTAATGTTGACTCAGAACTATTAGGAAGAACAACTGATCCAGTACGAATGTATATGCGAGAAATGGGTACTGTAGAATTATTAACACGAGAAGGCGAAATAGATATTGCTAAAAGAATTGAAGATGGAATAAATCAAGTTCAATGCTCAGTTGCTGAATACCCAGAAGCAATCACTTATCTTTTAGATCAATATAAACGCGTGGAAACTGGCGAAACACGTCTTTCAGATTTAATTACAGGTTTCGTAGATCCTAATGCAGATGAAAATATATCGGAACATATAAATATAACTCATAATATAACTTCTGAGACTATTTCTGAAACAATATCTGACGACGATGAAGCAGAAAATAATGATGAAAATAATATTGATCCAGACATAGCTCGTAAGAAATTTATAGCTCTGCGCGATCAATATGAAATAACACGAAAATCAATAAAATGTAATGGACGAAATCATGCTCAATCATCAAAAGAAATCTTAAAGCTTTCCGAAGTATTTAAGCAATTTAGATTAGTTCCAAAACAATTTGATAATTTAGTTAGTAATATGCGCTCTATGATGGAACGAGTACGCATACAAGAACGCTTGATTATGAAATTATGTGTTGAAATTAGTAAAATGCCTAAGAAAAATTTCATAGAATTATTTTCAGGAAATGAAACTAATAAAGCTTGGTTTAACAAAGCTTTATCTATGCACAACACGTCATGGTCAAAAACGTTACATAAAGTTGATGAAGATGTACAACATAGTTTATCCAAACTACACCAAATTGAAAAAGAAACAGGACTAACAATAGAACAAGTAAAAGATATTAATCGTCGTATGTCTATTGGAGAAGCTAAGGCACGAAGAGCTAAAAAAGAAATGGTTGAGGCTAATCTGCGCTTAGTTATATCTATTGCCAAAAAATATACAAATAGAGGACTGCAATTTTTAGATTTAATACAAGAAGGTAATATTGGTTTGATGAAAGCTGTAGATAAATTTGAGTATCGTCGTGGTTATAAATTTTCTACTTACGCCACTTGGTGGATTCGCCAAGCAATTACTAGATCGATAGCGGACCAAGCACGTACTATTAGAATTCCAGTTCATATGATAGAAACTATTAACAAACTTAACAGAGTGTCTAGGCAAATGCTACAAGAAATAGGACATGAGCCAACGCCAGAAGAATTAGCAGAACGTATGTTTATGTCAGAAGATAAAATTAGAAAAGTATTAAAAATTGCGAAAGAACCTATCTCCATGGAAACTCCTATAGGAGATGATGAAGATTCTCATCTTGGTGATTTTATTGAAGATACAAATCTTGATTTACCTTTAGATTCAGCAACTTCAGATAATTTACGTACTGCTACCCATGATGTACTCTCTGGATTAACTCCAAGAGAAGCCAAAGTACTACGTATGCGATTCGGCATTGATATGAATACTGATCATACTTTAGAAGAAGTAGGAAAGCAATTTGATGTAACTCGAGAACGCATCCGTCAAATAGAAGCAAAAGCTTTAAGAAAATTACGTCATCCTAGCCGCTCTGAAATATTGCGCAGCTTTTTAGATGATTAAATAAATATAAAAATCATAATTACCAATTTAATATAATTATGATATCACATGTTAATTTACAATATGCACATTTAATATAAAAATATCAAATATAACAATCTTTTTTAAAATCATATAAAATATACTATATACACTACGACGGTTACAATACCAATAAATGAAAAATCACACAGGAGAATAAAAATAAAACTTAATAAAATTATATAATTCCATTATAATGGTTTTGAATACTAAATTAAGTTTTTACATATTTTAATTTTATTTTAAGCAATTTAGTTGAAATTGCTATTGAATAATTAAGATGACAATAAAGGCCCCTTAGCTCAGATTGGTTAGAGCAGGCGACTCATAATCGTTTGGTCGCTGGTTCGAATCCAGCAGGGGCCACAATTTATTTTTATAAAAAAGCAATTTTTACTATTATCTCGAAAAAATTTTACAAGGTATTTTTGACAGAAATCACGAACTGATGATATTTCAGCCGTTATTCAGATAAAAATTTACTATATTATTTATCATAATATATAGAAAAATTCCGATCGTTCTAAAAAAACACCTAAACCAATAAGTATGAATACCCATACAAATGAACTAATCCAATTAAATAATTGGAAACGAAAAAAACTTAATCCAGATACTCCTGCAATAGTAGGTAATACTGTTCGTATAAATACTATAAAACGACCAATAAAAAGAGCAGATAACCATCCATGTTTATGGATCATACGATTTGCTCTTTGATAAGATTTATTGGGTATAAAAGATAACCAACGTTTTACAGTTTTATTATTTTCTAAAAATCTACCTTGTAAATAACTCATCCAACTACCTAAACCTGCTGCTACAGTTAAAATCCCTAAAGTTGCAGTAAAATTCAAAATACCTTTTGCAATCAATACTCCTAATATAATTAATAGACTATCTCCAGGCAAAAAAAATGCCGGAAGAATAGCATTCTCTAAAAAAAGAATAATAAATACTAACGAATAAATAGCTAATACCAATCTTAAGTTGGGAAATAATGTAAGATTATTTTGCCATATTATATTTAGTAATTCTTTTAAAATATCCATGACTCACTTAATTGCATACGTATAAAATGTACAACTACTTTTAAAATAAATATATATTTCCATACATCTTTATTTTATTTACATTGCTTTTCAATCAATAAAAGATGCAAATATACTACTCTTCTAAAACTTCTATATAATACCACTAACAACTAGTTAAACATTAACATTTATTCGCTCAATCACTATAATTATAAACACTGAAATACTTTTATAAAATTTTCATATGAGATATATTAATGCAATGATATATCAATTAGTATTAGATAATATAATTATATATTTTAATTCGTACTATTTTGTCTACTTTATTTATTAATGGCATTAAAAACTCATTTAATAATATAGTAATAAAAGATTATTTCAATACGTCACACAATATACACAATCTAACATTGAAGCATCAAATAAAATTTTTATTATCTGCCATAAATAGTGTATATTTTGTAATGAATTACTAAAAGAAATATCACTAACTGTAAAACCAAACACGTAATACAAATGATTACAATGACTTCTGATTTTGTTCTTGGTTTATGTGTTTTAATAAAGAGCTAGCCGTTAAGCCGGGTTCTGTCTTGAACAATCATTCATCTACGCTAGCACTCACATGCTAGCTTAAGCAGCTTACCCGAGTTCAGTACGGACCATACTATAGAACTTCTATTCAGCCTTGCTCCGAGTGGAGTTTACATGATACGAACTGTTGCCAATCCGTATGGTGTGCTCTTACCACGCCTTTTCACCCTTACCTATAATTATTCATTACAAAAATAATTATTGGCGGTTTTCTTTCTGTTGCACTTGTCGTAGATTCACATCTCCCAGGTATTACCTGGCACCCTGTCCTGTGGAGCCCGGACTTTCCTCTCCTTCGTTTGTAATTATATCAATTTTATCTTTATTACTTACTACAAATACAAAGAAGCAGCGACTGTTTGGCTAACTCCCTGGAATATTATAATCATTATTTTAAACAGTGTCATCAATCAATTAATATTTTAGTTTTCAATTTTATTTAATTGCTTACTCAAATACTTTTTATAAAGCACGTTTTTTTTCAATCCATATATATATGCTACCAAAGTTGCAGCTTTTTTTACAGATAATTCTGATACCAATAGATTCATGATATGAAATATTTTTGGTGATAATTCATGATCTTTTAGACAATTTCCTGCTACAACTAAAACTATTTCTCCTTGAATTCGAGAATGATCTTTTTGTATCCAAGATAACAATTGGCCTACAGGAGCTCCATAAATAGATTCCCATATTTTAGTTAATTCTCGAGCTAACACAACATAACGTTCTAATCCAAAAACACTAATTATATCTTTTAAAGTATCTATTATACGATATTTTACATCATAAAAAATTAATGTACGTGGTTCTTCTAATAAGGTTTGCAAACGAGCTATACGTAAATTATGTTTATGCGGCAAAAATCCTTCAAAACAAAACCGATCTGTCGGCAACCCAGATCCACATAATGCAGTAATAGCAGCACATGGACCAGGCAACGGAATAACCTTAATTTTTAGTTTCTGACAATGCTGTACTAAACGATATCCTGGATCATTAATTAATGGAGTACCTGCATCAGAAACTATAGCAACATTTAATCCTGCTTGTAATTTTGAAATTAACGTTGGTATTTTTTTATATTCATTATGTTGATGTAATACACACAAAGATGCACGAATAGAAAAAAAATTTAATAATATGCGAGTACGGCGTGTATCTTCTACAGCAATACAATCTACTTGACGCAAAACTGATAACGCTCGATATGTAATATCTTCTAAATTTCCAATGGGAGTTGGCACTATATACAAAGCAGGTGCACAATTGGTTATTGGTGACGATAGTTTCTTCATATATTAATATATATATTTCATAAATATTGTTTTAATAAAATTTCCATAATATAGTATATTTTTTATTATGAATACTTAATATATTAAATTCATATCTTATATATTAAGACTGCTAATATATAAATAATTCAATAATATAAATAATTAATTAATATATTATTTTTTAAAAATTAAAATGTATTTTAAGTATATATTTAACTAAAACACTCTGATTAATTCTTTAACGTTGAATAATTTAAATTTAGCAATTGAAATATAATTCATTTAATAACTATTTTTTATTAAAATAGTTGTTTTAAAAAAACTATGAACATAATTAAATTATTAAAAATATTTAACAAAAATATAATAATTTTATGCGTATTTATTAAAAATATATTATATTGTACTTGTATAACTGAATATTTTTATATTATATATTATTATAATAATGCATTTCAAGTAATGTGCTTATAGACCATATAATAATCAAATTAACATGAATTTTCAATTTTAACATCTAAATTTAACATGCATATAAATGAATAATAGATATCATATAGTTCAATTATTATTGGTTTTATTTTCTGTATTAATATTGCAAGCTTGTTGCTCAAGCATGTTAGCTATTGGAACTGCTGCATTTATTACTACAGCATGGCATGATCCCCGTACCATAGGGACTCAACTGGATGATAATATTTTAGAAACTCATATTGCTTATTCTTTCAATAAAAATCAATATATTAAAAAATTCGCACGTATCAAAAACACTGTATATCAAGGTAATGTACTATTAACCGGACAGGCTCCTTCTGTTTCTTATATTGAAGAGGCTATAAAAATAGTAGCTAAAACTAATGGAACAAAAAATATTTATAATGCAATTCGTCAAGACACGCCCATATGTTTACAATCTATTTTTATGGATACTTTAATTAGTAATCGAATACGTTTAAGTCTTCTTCTTAAAAAAGATATACATACCTCTAGTATCAAAATAATTACAGAAAATAAAGAAGTATTTCTTTTAGGTAAAGTTACTCATGTAGAAGGTAAGTATGCTGAAGAAATTGCGAATACGATAAATGGGGTAAAAAATGTAACTACCGCGTTTTCTTATATATAAAAAAACGCGGTAGTTACAAAGATATAACTCTCTTTCCAAATAGGTTTATTCTACTCTTTACGAACGTCTTGACATAGATGTAAAATACAAATAATATTTATAAAAATAAATAAAATAAATATATACATGATACATTATTTGTAATTTAATTTACTTACTAACTTTTATTAGTATATTAGTTTTAATTATTATTAACTGACACTTTTATTTACATTCACAAATATACAAAAATAATAAAATTTTTAATTAATCCTATCTACAGATAGGAGAATATTTTTAACAAACACAATAAATCTTATATTTCTTATCTTATAATATAATAAATATAAAAATTAATCATTTCTTTTGTTAATACAAGATATTTATAAACCAACATCATTCTTTAATATATATAAATATTCTAAAATAATAAACGTTAGCGCTAAATCGCAGATTTTTAATTTTATATAGTATATCTATATATCTAACAAAAATAAATTATTTTATCTAAACTTATACATAAATATTTAATATAATTTATAAATCTTTAATAAAATTAAAATATAATATTTCATTATCTTATTTGTGAATTTATATACTTATAAAATTTATAAAATAACTAAAGTAAATAACTAGTATTATTACATACATTTAATCACACGAAAAAATAATTAGGATAAATTAAACAGCTATTTATATAAAATCAACTTATCTATATTTCCAATCATTTTAACGTTCATCAAGGATTCTGAATAATCCTCACTTTCAATAAAGATACTATTTTATTCTTATCAAAATATATTTTAAATTTAAAATTTTATAAATTTAACTATATGATAAACATTATTGTAAATATTAGTTTTCTTGCAGTATAAACATCCTGAAATCATCAAATCATATATAACTCAGTAAATATTAAAATATATAGTTTAAAAATAAAATATACATCACATCAATTTATTTTGACACGATATAAACACACCTAAACCGGGTCATTAGCTAATTTCATTGGCCATACTACTATAAATAATATAAAATTCATACAGTGGGCATTAAACTACTGCAATTGATATTATTTTAATAATGATATTAAATCCAATTTTTATCAACTAAACATACCCAACGGTTACTGCTTAAAATTTATCTCAATGTTTATTATAATTAAACTTATGTCTAATTTTAAATACTATTTAAAATTAGACCGTTTATATCCTTTTTATTTATATATTATAAAAATGTCATAAAAGCAAACATTAACGTTTAGAAAATTGAGGGCTCCTTCGTGCTTTACGTAATCCTACCTTTTTTCTTTCTACTTCTCTGGAATCTCTAGTAACCAACCCAACTGAACGCAATGTATCACGCAATTTCTCATCATACTGCAATAATGCACGTGTTATCCCATGACATATAGCTCCAGCCTGTCCGGATGTACCTCCACCTTTCACAGTAATATATATATCTAATATATTATTCAATAAATTAGTAATTTTCAAAGGTCTTGTGACAATAAATTGCATACTATTTTTAGGAAAATATTGATTTAATTTACGTTTATTTATAATAAATTTTCCATTATTCGTTGCATCAAATTTAATAAACACTCGAGCAGAAGCGCTTTTTCTTCGTCCGGTACCATAATATCGATTACAGATCATATTCTATCTTCCATTTTATTTTACTAATTACCAATCTATGAATTGAGGAGACTGAGCTGAATGTATATGTGTATTCCCTGAGTATACCTTCAATCTGCAATACATAATACGACCCAAAGGACCTTTAGGCAACATACCCTTTACTGCAATTTCAACTATTTTTTCAGGATGCTTATCAAGCATTCTTTTAAAATTAGATTGTTTAATTCCTCCAGCATATCCAGTATGATGATAGTAAATCTTATTATCATATTTATGCCCGCTTACAGATACTTCTTTTGCATTTAAAACAATAACATAATCTCCAATATCAATATGGGGGGCATATTCTACCTTATGTTTACCAATTAAATATCTAGAAATCACAGTGGATAAACGACCAAGTATTTTATTTTTAGCATCAATAACATGCCAATTTCGTTTAATTATATTTAATTTTGCCATAAAAGTTTTCATGAAAATAAAATTCAATTCAATACAAAAAAATCAAACCCATTTTAAACTAAAAAATAAGTTTTCAATATAAAAATATAGCACAATGAATTTTACACTATAACAGTATTATTGAAAAATACAATTTATTCAATTTTATCTTATATTTGAAATAGATACACATTAATATCTAACACATAAAATATCTACAATCTATCTGTCTACAGATTTTTTAGAATAAATAATTAAAAATGTAATGGTATTACGCCTTATAATAAATAAATTCGTCGTATATTGCTAATTAAATCAAAATTTATAATCAATGTACCTAAACAATTTTTAAAAACTATTTTTAGTTCTTTAATTATCTAAATATTTGTCAAACAGAATTCTATTCCACTTAATTTTCTTTATCAAGAGTATTTTTCAAATACTCTTGATAAAGAAAATTAAGTGGAATAGAATTCTACCTCATAGCATATATATTAACTATACAGCAATCAACACTCAGATCTAACCACTCAGTTAACATGCAAAACAGAATACATCAAAAACAAAACAAATTTAGGGATATTATATCATGATATGTATGTATATATTTGCAAGCTTAATAATTGGTATTGCTACAGGAGCAATTATAATGTATTACAGAATTCGCTATTTACTGCATAATCAAAAAACTTTATATGACGAATTACAAAAAAACAAAATTAAACTAAATGAATACCAAAGAGAACTGAGTAACCACTTTTTATGCACCATAGAGTCATTAAACAAAATGATAATTGATTATCATCACCTGTATCACAATGTTAAAAAAAGTGCTAACTTTTTTTTACCAAACGCACATATTCAAGATATAATGTGTACATTCAATACTAAAGAGGCAAATATACAAAAAGAACAGCTACCAATAGAAGCACCACTAGATTACTCTAATAATACGGAAAATACTCTAAAAAATCATGATAACACATAATACTAGTATCATTCATATAAATTTCATTATGTACCATATTACATGTTCATATATATAGCGCTATCTTTAGCGCTATAACTTACAGACAATTAAAACTAATTATAGATCTAAATATACACAGTTTAACCACTAATATTTTATAAACATTTTAGTATAAATATTATTCTTACTTAAGAATATAACTAACTAAATTAACTATTTATGAAAATAACACACTTACTTAATATACTAAGTATATTGTTTGCATTAGGCGTTCCATATTCTGAATCTTCTATAAATCATACAACATTTTCTACAGAAATATCAGGATTCCTACCAAGTTTAGCTCCCATGCTAGATACAGTACTTCCAGCAGTAGTAAGTGTACATGTAGAGGGTATTCAACCAGCAAGAAAACTTACATTACCTAAAGAATTTAAATATTTTTTCGGACCAGATATACCCGGAGGCAACTTCGGAGGGCCTAGAACATTTGAAGGATTAGGATCGGGAGTTATTATTAATGCTAATAAAGGTTATATTATCACCAATAATCATGTTGTAAATGGCGCGGATAAAATTAAAGTACAACTTAACGACGGCCGAGAATTTGATGCCAAATTAATAGGACACGATGAACAAACCGATCTAGCATTACTTCAGTTATCAAAATTCAAAAATCTTTCTGAAATAAAAATGGCTGATTCCGATATCTTAAAAGTTGGCGATTTTGCTGTTGCAATAGGAAATCCTTTTGGATTAGGGCAAACAGCAACTTCTGGTATTGTATCAGCATTAGGCAGAAGTGGTTTAAACCTTGAAGGACTAGAAAATTTTATACAAACCGATGCCTCTATAAATAGAGGAAATTCTGGAGGAGCTTTAGTAAACTTACACGGAGAATTAATTGGAATTAACACCGCTATTTTAACACCCGGTGGAGGAAATATTGGTATCGGTTTCGCTATTCCTAGCAATATTGTAAAAAATTTAAGTCAACAATTAATCGAGTTTGGGGAAGTAAAACGTGGACAATTAGGAATTAAAGGAACGGAATTGACCGCTGATATTGCTAAAGCACTTAATATCGACGCACAACGTGGAGCATTTGTTAGTGAAGTTTTGCCAGGAACTGCAGCTGCTAAAGCAAATATAAAAGCAGGAGATATTATCGTGTCTATAGAGGGAAAACCAATTAAAAATTTTGCAGAGTTAAGAGTCAAAATTGGTACTACTGCTCCAGGTAAAATTATAAAACTAGGATTATTACGAGATGGCAAAATGCAAACAATATCAGTTTTATTAGATGATAGTACTTCTGTCAGCACCACTGAAGAGGTTTTAACTCCTGCGTTACAAGGAGCTTCTTTAAGCAATGGATACTTAAAAGATGGGACAAAAGGGGTACAAGTTGAAGAAGTAGCCAAAGATTCTCCAGCTTATTCTATTGGCCTACAAAAAGGCGACATAATCATTGGATTAAATCGCACGAAAATACACAATTTATCTCAATTACGCAAAATTTTAAATGAAAAACCATCCATTATTGCACTCAATATTGTTCGTGGAGATACAAATATATTTTTATTACTACGTTAGTTTTGTATCAATTTCAAGTTAACGCAACTAACGAAATAAAATCTGATCTAATTTTTTAAACACTTAAACAAAAACAAATATCTAATAAATTGCAAATAATACAATAAGTATTATAACTAATTTGAATTAATAATATAATTAATTATATTTTATGTATGTGTTGACTACAAGTCAAACAATGTAATTTGTTCAATACAAAACATCTTTGCATTGCAGATTATAAAATTATTTAAACAAAAATCATTATGCATCTGATATAAGTTATTTATTGGTAACTCGTTCAATACGAGCTCCCATATTTTTTAGTTTTTTTTCAATACGATCATATCCCCTATCAATATGATATATGCAATCAACTATTGTTAATCCTTCAGCAATACAACCAGCTAACACTAAACTTGCAGATGCCCGTAAATCTGTTGCCATAACCCGTGCCCCAATTAATGAATTAACTCCATGACAAATAATCATGTTATTTGATATTTTAACGTGAGCCCCCATGCGAATAAGCTCTGGAACATGCATAAACCTATTTTCGAATATAGTTTCTATGATTTTTCCCGTACCTTCAGAGACTATATTCAATAAAGTAAATTGTGCTTGCATATCGGTAGGAAATCCCGGATATGGTTTAGTACGTATAGTGATAGCTTTTGGTCGTTTTCCGTTCATATTTAAACTAATCCAATCTTTACCAGTTTTGATCTCAGCTCCAGATTCACGTAATTTCTTTAAAACAAAACGTAAAGTATCTGGACGTGATCCTAAACAAACTACGTTTGCACGTGAAATAGCAGCAGCAACTAAAAAAGTTCCAGTTTCAATACGATCTGGTATAATACAATATTTTCCGCCACCTAGTTTTCGAACTCCTTCAATAGTAATTCTATTACTTCCAGCTCCATTAATGTTTGTGCCTAACATAGTAAGAAAATTAGCAGTGTCAACAACTTCTGGTTCACGAGCAGCATTGTCAATTATAGTAGTTCCTTCCGCTAAGGCAGCAGCACTCATGATAGTGACGGTAGCTCCAACACTAACTTTATCCATTATAATATGAGCGCCATGTAATCGTCCGTTTGCAGAAGCTATAACGTGCTCTTTTTCTAAGATAATTGTTGCTCCCAATTTTTTCAACCCATCAACATGTAAATCTACCAATCTCTTCCCAATTGAACACCCACCAGGTAACCAAATTTTTCCTTCTCCAAATCGTGCTACCAATGGCCCTAATGCCCAAATAGAAGCACGCATAGACTTAACTAAATCATAAGGAGCGCAACATGTATTAACACTACTAGTATCTGCAAACACTACATCGCAATGTTCCACTTTTGCTCCCAGCTTTTTTAATAGTTTTACAGTAATATCAATATCTTTTAATTTAGGAACATTAAAAATTTCTACTGGTTCTTCAGTTAATAACGTAGCAAACAAAATTGGTAGCGCAGAATTTTTAGCTCCCGATATCTTCACTTCGCCATTTAAAGGAGTCGGACCATAAATGTAAAATCTATCCGTTATCATAATTTAATATTAATTACGTACTAATATCATAATAATTAAAAACCTATTTCATATATTATATAATATACGCTTTTTATTCCATTCTTCAGGATTAAACGCCTGAATAGATACAGAATGAATTTCATTATTTGATATATGTTGCATGAGAGGAGCATATATCATTTTATGTCGTTCTAATTCACTCATATTATAAAATATATGACTTATAGCAATAATTTGGCAATTATTTTCATAGAAAGAAACATACACTTTATCTAACAACAAATTTTTTAATAAAATATCCTTCACTTCATTCTCATTCATAATCTTTAAAGCCATTCAAATAAATACAATAACAATAAATCAGATAACTATCTGAATCATATTCAATTTAAAAAAATTATTTCAAACTATTGTTTTTAAATTAATACATCCTGAAATTTATATTTAATTTTAATTTGAAATAATTAATTATTTATTTTATTTTTAATTGATATATAGCAATAATCATTACTATTTTTATTTCTCAATAAAAATATTTTAACAATAAAATCCAAATTCTTATACACTATATGAATCTAAAAAACTGTTTGTATCTGTAGATATATATTATATATACAATAATATCTTTTATTATCTAATAATCTTGTTTCTATATTTATTATCGTTAAAACGATATTAAATAATATTATCTTGTTCAAACACTAAAGTATATCAAGCCTAATTTTATTTTTAACAATAGAAAATAAAAACGAATTATTTGTCTAAAAATTTTTACAATATATACTTTACTTATATTATTTTTTTAAAAATTTTTGTTACAATAACACCTTCAACTATATCAATAAATACACCACCGACTACATTAACTATCAAATGTAGTTGATAAGATTAAACAATCTTTATTATAATTAATAATATTACTTCTGATCATTTTTAGAACATACATGTATATAATTACTGGCATTGTAAAATGACAACAACCATAATACAATACTACAGATAGATTAAAAAACGATACACTCTATCATATTTATAATAATATTGTTATATTTCTGATTGAATTATTCATGTATTAGAATGACCTCATATAATACAAATATAAATATATTATTTACCTATGTGTACCGCAACATAAAAAATATTTCATCTAAATAATTAGATAATAATCAAATCTTATATAAAAATTTATTCCGTGCTTCATGTGCTAGTAACATTAAACACTGTTATATTTTATATAACTAAAATACACAAAAAATTATATTTAATTAATAAGTCCGTAAAATAAATTTATAATCTTATTAAGTATGATCATTTCTTAATATTATGAAGATCATTAATAATATATTTTATATTAAATTAAAACTTTATTACTGAATATAAAAATTGTTCATTTTATGTAGAAATAATTTACTTCCAATAAAAATAAATTTAAAAATTACATACATAATATACATGTGCTCATGTTACTTCATACAACGCAACTTAATAATAAAATATTATTATAAATTAAAATTGGAGAACCCAACTTATCAAAAGTATATATACTATATATTAATTAATAACATAAATTTCAAGATCAACAACTAAGTCACAAATTAATATATGAAAACTAATGTCACTATGATCTACTAAAATGAACGAATATATTGTTCCATTATATATACTGCATTTTATATTATGATGAAAAACCATTTTAATCATGTCATTTTATATGTAGTCTTTCACATCGAAATAACATTAAAACCAACAATCATAACAATAAAATTTAATTTATATCACCCGCCTGATAATATTTTTATTATTTAAAACATGAATAAATATTGAATTATAGCCATGCAAATAAGAGATAATATAATGTTTTATACATCTAAATTATTAAAAAAAAATAAAAAATATTTTTTTATTTTTGTTTTACCAATATTAATAATCTTTTTGTTCATTATTATAAAAAAATCATTAATTATTTTTAATACACCCCCGCTAAATTCATTGGTCAATCAAGAACCATATACACATGAAGGTAACGATATAACGATTCATATATACCATACAACAGGGCAACTGAAATTTAAATTAACAGCATATTGTATTCAACATTTTTCAAATCAAAAAATTACTTGGCTTATATGTCCTAACGTTACTGTTTTTAATAATAAAAATACTCCAATATGGAAAATTATAGCAAATCAGGCTAGATTAAATCATGAAAAAACATTACATTTGTACGGTCACGTTCATATGAATAGTTTAATAGATAGCACATATTTTCAATCCATTGAAACCAATCAAGTGATAATTAATTTAATAACTCAAGATATTATTGCAGACAAAAAAGTAATCGTACATGGTCATTATTTCTATTCTGTTGGGATGAAAATGCATGCCAATTTACATACACAAACAGTTAAATTAATTGATAGTACACAAACTTATTATGAAATTTAATATATACAGTAAACGTAAAATAATACTTATTTGTATTAGTATATTTTTTATGTTTACACACTCTCATGCTACAACACATAAAAAAACACAAACAATTCAGATTTGTTCTAAATGCCAATCAATTAATATGCTAACTAATACAATAATTTTTACAGATCAAGTTATTCTAAAATATAAAAATATCAATCTTCATGCAGATAAAATACTAATCTCTCATACAGAAGATGTACATCACGCATCTGTAATAGAAGCGCATGGAAAACCTGCCATTTTAAATCAAACACAAGAAGACATGAAGAATACGATATTTGCTCAATCATTGATGATATATTACAGTACTAATGATGATACTATTACTTTTGTTGGTAATGTTTACATAGAACAATCAGGAAATTCTATAAAAAGTGATAAAATAATATACTCAATTAAAAAAAAACAAATTAAAGCTATTTCTAATCAAGGAAACAAAGTTGTTACAACTTTGTTAGCAAACCAATCTAAAAAATACATTTAATACACTATATAATTAATTCTAATTTGATAGAATGGCAACACTTACTATAAGACATTTATCTAAAATTTACAGAGGACGACATGTAGTTAATGATATAAGTTTATATATCTCCTCTGGAGAAATCGTTGGGTTACTAGGTCCAAATGGTTCAGGAAAAACTACAACATTCTATATGATATTAGGAATTGTTCAACATAATTCCGGAAATATTTTTCTTGGAGAAAAAGATATTAGCCTATTCCCAATCTATCTTAGAGCTCGATTGGGAATAGGCTATTTACCTCAAGAAAGCTCAATTTTTCGTCGATTAACTGTATTTGACAATTTGATGGCTATATTACAAACTCAGCGTCATCTTAATACAACAAAACGTAATAAATTGATTGTAGAATTAATGAACAACTTCCATATTGGTCATCTGCAAAACAATATTGGTCAAACATTGTCTGGAGGAGAACGAAAACGCGTAGAAATCGCGCGAGCACTAGCTGCTAATCCTAAATTTATATTACTTGATGAACCTTTTTCTGGGGTTGATCCAATCGCAATAATAGATATACAAAAGACCATTAAGAAACTTCAAGCCCGAAGACTTGGAGTGTTAATAACTGATCACAATGTAAGAGAAACATTACGTATATGTAAACGAGCATATATCATTAATCAAGGAAAGTTAATCGCCCATGGTTCTCCTAATGAGATATTGAATAACAAAAGTGTACAACAAGTATACTTAGGAAATACGATTAAATTATAATTATAGTGTATAGTATGATGGATACACACAAATTAAAAAATTAATGATTTTTAACGATTGCACATACCAATATTTATATAAACTAATCTATGTTAACTAAATAACTTAAATCAAAATAAATACTAATGTATAAATATTATTTCATTATAAAACTACATATACTTACGCGTTATCTATATATAAATCCTATTAAGTAATAAGAATTATTTTAAAAAATTTATACATAATAGATAATAATTATATAGAACATCAGTTCGACCTATTTTACTTACAGCTACATTGTATTATAATATACGTATTAAACAACACTTCTACTTATATGAGATAAATAAAAACAATACAAATATGAGATACTATTTACCTTTTTTCTCAAGTAAAAACATCTATCTTTAGTATTTCAAATTACTTTATTTTTATTCAGAAATAATTAATTTTTTAAGCTACTATTTTATATTCTCTTTTAAAAATTAGATTTTTAATCTCCTTATTTTCATTACATAAACTTCATTGCAACATACGATTATTATTTTGATATGATTACAAATGTTATAAAGTATTAATTTTAGTTGATATATGCTATGTATCTTACACTATCATATTTTTATTTGCTAAAAACAAAAAACAGTAACAGTAACTATAAAAATCATTAATTATTAGTTTTTATTATAATCAAAGATATCTCTTTAAATAAAAATTCAATATATATATATAATTTTGTCAGTAACACTAAACCCATCACTAAAAATTTTTAAAAATTGTTAAAAACTTAATATTTCCACATATAAGTAGATATAAACAAAATTATTAAATATAATTTAACATAAAAATTAAAATTACTTATATAAGTATTCAAACAATATTATGTATTTATGTTTAGCAAGAATCATATTTTTAAACAAACACACTTAATTTTTTCTGATATAATAAATAATTAAATAAATAATGAAAAATTCATTATTTGTGATACATAGAAAATAAGATTCCTTTATTTCTTCCAAAAAACACAGAAATTAAAAATACCATACTACCACATAGTACTATAGCAGGCCCTGCTGGAAAAACCATATAAAATGCTCCAAGCAATCCTATCCATGAACATAACAAAGCAATGAGTACCGACAACAAAAGCATATTTATTAAACTCTTAACCCAATACCGAGCTGATAATCCAGGTAACATCATTAGCCCAACAGACATCAAAGTACCAGTTACTTGAAAACTTGCTATTAAATTTAACATAACTATCGATAAAAAAATTATTTGAATAAATTTAGATGCTTTAATACCATTTTCTCTTAAAAAATCTGGATCAAATGTTTCAATAATTAAAGCTCTATAAAGTAACGAAACAGTAAGTAGAGTTATTGTGCCAATGACTCCAATACATTCTAAATTTAATAGATTTATAGATAAAATAGATCCGAACAATAAATCTAATAAATCTATATTAGAACCATGCAATGACATTAATATCACCCCAAGCGCTAAAGATCCCAGATAAAATCCAGAAAAACTAGCATCTTTTTGCAACGATGTTTTTTCGCTAATCCAATTAGATAATATCGCAACAACTAAACCAGAAATAAATCCTCCTACGCTCATGACAAAAAATGACATACCTGAAAAAAAATATCCTATAGCTACTCCTGGTAATATAGCATGAGACAATACATCTCCCACTAGACTCATACGTTTTAACATTAAAAAATTACCAATTGGTGTCATACTAATGGACAACACACAACAAGCAACTATAGCTCTACGCATATAGCCACAATTAATAAAAGGATCAAACAACATATGAATGGTCATATTTTTACCACAATAAATGTATTATACATCAACAATTTTACATATAAATAATATAAAATCACATAAAATTAAATTATTATATTTATACAGAAAGATACCAAGTACTACAAGAATGAGTTAATGATAATATATTAGGAAAATATTCAGTTACTAATTCATCATTATGCAACACAGCAATCACAGTACAACCTCGTTTACACAGCAAGTTTACGGAACGTATCATTATTTTACAAGTATTTGTATCAACGCCTTGAAATGGCTCATCAAGTAAAATCAATGATGCTTGTTGTGTTAATATTCTAGCAAATAACATACGTTGAATTTGTCCGCCTGATAAGTTTTCTATATATTGATTTAACAAATCTAATAATTTTACCTGTTCTAAAGAACGCCAAATTACGGTTGTTTGACGTCGATTTAGTTTTTTTAACAAATTTATTCTAGGCCAACAACCCATAGATACTACATCAAAAACAGTTAATGGAAAATGATGATCTATAGTTTTACCTTGAGGTAAATAACTTATACGAGGTTTACCTCTTTTTCCAAATTCTAATGTGCCAGATATTGGAGGTAACAATCCGGCTAATGTTTTTAATAAAGTAGATTTCCCTATTCCGTTGGGTCCTACAATAGCAATCATACTGCCATACTTAATACGGCCACTCACAGATGGACTAACATTACGGCCATAATACCCTGCTGTTACATTATATAATGTCATCATGGAGTTACCTTATATTATTATGGTAATAAGGAGGACCAAAGAATAGCAACCCACAAACATATCAATATCACCAATGCTATGAGCATACGAATTAATCCTGAAGCAATAAATAATTTCATACCAATAGATAAACGTTGTTTAGAACAAAATGATGACATGAAAACTCTCTTCAACTAAAGTTATGTTATAACATAACATTTTATTAATCAAAAACCCCATTCTAACATAATTTCAATCCCCTTTCCTGCCTTGTCACCCACGATACTTTTAATGACAACTCAAATTCTTATCAAATTTCAATTCCAATTTCTCTGACCATAACTACCGCATGCGTTCACTCTAATTCAAAAATAAACTACTTTCATCTATCGTTATAAAATACATTTTTATTCATTTTAACGTAATACTCCCAGGTTTCAAAGTTAAAAATTTGAAACATAGATATTTTTAGTTTGTTCTGTTATAACAACTTTACATAAACACTGCCGAAGGCCGGGATCGAACCGGCACACTATAAAAGTGATTGATTTTGAGTCAATTGCGTCTACCTATTTCGCCACTTCGGCAAATAAACAAATACCCCTAAAATTATTGTCTAAATTGAAATTTAATGATCAAATGTTAATTTTTTAATACCATTCACAACGACAAATATATCATACATTTTTATTCTTCTCAACTACACCTATTACTTATAGTTCTTGTTTTATATAAAATATAAATATGATATTATATCTAATACACTTATTACTGATAGGTAATATTATAATTGATTACATTAATATATTTTACTCTTGTATATTTATACATTATAATACCTAGTAAATAAATATTATATGAAATTTCATTATATGAACAATTTTGATTTTAATTTACTAGTAGTTCTAAATGCGTTATTAGAAGATAATAGCGTAAATTTAGCAGCAAAAAAACTAAATGTTACTGCTCCAGCTATTAGTAAATCTCTAAATAAAATACGCGTTCTGTTCCATGATCAAATTTTAGTACGCAGTGGGACTAAATTAATTCCCACGCCCAAAGCAGTTTCTCTAAAAGAAAATATTAAAGAATTGGTCAATCGTATTGAATCAGTATTCAATAGCAACATAGCATTTGAGCCTAAGAGTACCGCTATATCATGTACTATTGCATCAAATTATGCTATTTTTTTCATTCTTAATACTATCTTATTCCAAGAAATTCAAAATAACGCTCCTAACATATTTATTAATTTGGTAAATGATTCAGATTATGATGACGATTTTTTGCGCAATCACACCATAGACTTATATATAGGAGAAATGCGTCCTCTCAATCCTGAAATAACTATTAGAACCATCTATGTATCTAAGTGTTGTTTAATTTGCCGAAATCACCATCCTATTTTATCCAAAAGTAAAAATATGGATAATTTATTAAAATATCAATTTATTCAAACTAAAAATGAATACCTAACTAATTCTGACGAATATAACAAATACTTTTGGTCAGAACGAAATCTAATTGGTATTACTCCTGAATACATTACCACTGTAAATGCTATCATTCATTCAGACGCATTAGCTATAATCCCAGAATTTGTGTTAACAATTGCACAAAAATTAAACATATCAGTAACATATTTTCATGCTGATTTTAATCTAGGAAAAAGAAACATTATACAAGCATGGCATTCTAAACATAATCATTCTCCTGCTCATAAATGGTTACGAGAATTTACTAAAACCATGCTTTTAACTAAAATAAAATAAATATAAAAATTTTTTAAAGATTGTTAATTTAATAAATTTATGAATATATCCATATAATAATTATACTAATTGCCAAAAATATTATACTAGGCGATATTGATCCAACTATTGGATAGATATTGTACATTATACCTAATATTCCAAATATTTGATTTAAAATATAGAATAAAAATCCGATTATACTTCCTATGAATAATCTAAATCCTATCTTTTTTTTATATAATGGACCAAAAGTACACGCTAATGCCATTATGGTCATAGTTGACCCAGATATAGGAGACAATATCTTATTCCAAAAGATCATCTGATAATACTTAGAATTTTGACCAACTTTATTAAAATATTTAGCACAATGATATAATTTAGAAATAGATAAAATATTTGGATGAGTAATCATCATCGATAATTTGTATGGAGTTAACGCAGTATGCCATTCAGAATGTGATATTTTTTTATTAACAATACACATCTCGCTAGAAATATCCAATTCATTCACATCAATTAAATGCCATACTTTATTAATAAATACTGCTCGATCAACGTAAAATATCTTTTTCAATTTTTTTTCTTTATCGAAATTATACAATTTTACTCCCAATAACTCGTTGCATGAAACCACATGCTTAACATAAACAAAATCATTATTGTTTATAAACCATAGATCTTTAAACTTTATAGACAATAAATAAGCATCATATTGTGATTTATCACGATACATATGTATTATTTTTTCACTATTAGGTACCACCCACTCACTAGAAATCATACTACACAGTAGTACAGGAATAGAAGCTTTTATAACTGAAAAAGCAATTTGTAGTTTACTCAATCCAGAAACTTGCATTGCTATAAACTCATTATGTACTTCAAGTGTACTTAAACCTAAAAGCCCCCCCAATAAAGTAGCTATAGGAAAAAATAGTTCAAAATCTTTTGGTAAACTTAAAACAATATAAATAACAATTTCAAAAATAGAATAATTGCCTTCTTCTATTTTACGTAGTTCGTCCACTAATCTAATTATACTAGATAAAGATATCAACACTAAAAACACCACTATTGTGCTTGATATAATTACTTTTCTAATGTAATGGTTCAAAATATTGAACATATGAACTGTACTTTTATTTAATTACGATGAAGTATTATTAGAACTAATTTTTTCATACAAGAAGTATCCCATGCATTAACTAATAAGGCTATGAATAAATAAATGCTATTTATAACCCACATCCATATCATAGGATTTGTTTTCTCTAAAATAATGTGAGAACGTAATAAGGTATGCAAAACAAAAAAAATAGTATACAAAAAAATTGTTAATAAAAAATTTGACAAATAGTTATATGAAATAGTAATACTTAATAAGGTTGTAATCATTGGCATAATAAAAATAGACATTAACAAAGTTAAACGCCAATGTAGCTCTACACGTGCTTCTGGTTCAGCAGAACACCATAATTGATCTATAGACATATAATCAATGGATTTGTTTTTTTTTAACAATGTTTTAAACGTATTACTAATCGACACTTTATACTTAAAAAAATCAGTTATAAATATATTTTTATATAATTCGCATTTATTATAAATTTCGTAATAAGTACCTTTTTCTAAAATAATAAATCGGGAACCATCAGGATTTTGATCAATATTACCTTGTTCTGATGTAATAATTGTAAACATATCATTGTTTTTATTTTGATTTATTTTTACTAAAAAAACATGTTTTAATTTTTTACCCTGGATATTATCTACAAATAAAGTTAAATATTTACTAGATAATGATTGAAATTTCTTTTCTGACAAAACAGCTAAATTAATGTTTTCTTTTATTTCACACAATAATTTATTTTGATAACTCGAACAATAAGGAGATAACCACCCTATATTAACCATAGCAAACGTTGCTACAATTCCACTAAATAAAAATATACTCCTTATAAGAATGTATTTATCTACAGCACAAGAATACATAGCTATAATTTCGTTATGAATATGTAGGCGATAAAAAGTTGCTAGTACACTCAAAAATACACTAAAAGGAATAAGTAATTTTCCTGCTTCTGGTATGTTTAAACCAAGACATAAGAAAACTAAATACATTGAAATATTACTATCTATTACCAATCCCAACATTTTAATCAATTTTTGACAAAAACAAACTAAAAATAATAATACTAAAATAATTAGTTGATTTCTGAACATTTCTTTTAATATATACTTCGTAAATATCATTGCTTTACCTAAAACTTATTTTTATATCAAAATTGGCATCGTAACGATAATGAAACTACAATGTTAAAACAATGCATACTTAATTTATTTATAACACAAGCTAGATTAATTAATGAAAAATATAAGTTCAGATCATATAAACAATATACTTCATTGTTACATATAATATATAATTACGCGTATTGTGATTAATTTATTTCAATATGTTGTTTAGTACACTGATATAGGAAAATTTATGATAAAATTTAAGGTAACTGATAGTCATCTAGAATCATATCCTGATAGTTGCGTGGTTACTGGTGTATTTGAAGAATCACATTTATTTCCTTCAACAAAAAAGATTGATAACATAAGTAAGGGATACATTAGTTCATTATTACATCGCGGAGCATTTCAGGGGAAAATGGAGCAAACACTCTTATTATATGATGTGCCTCAATTATATAATAGACAAATCTTGTTAATTGGTTGTGGTAAAAAATATAATTTTGATGAATATTGCTATAAAAAATTAATTCGTAAAATAATACTCTTATGTAAAGAAATTCCTATAGTTAAAATATTGTTTTTTTTAAGCGAACTAAACATCAAAGAATACAATAATTACTGGAAAATCAGACAAACAATAGAAATTGTTGAGGAAGAATTATATGTATTTAATAAATTTAAAAATAATAAGAATAAATTGAATCAGTCGCTGCAAGAAATAACTTTATATATATCCAATACAAACGAACTTGCGCATTGTAAACAATCTATTAAAGATGGATTATCGATCGTTCGTGGAATAAAAATAGCTAAAGATTTAGGAAACATGCCTCCTAATTTTTGTACTCCTGATTATATCATTGATCAAGTTAATAAATTATCCAGTTATAATAATATCACAATAAATATAATTGATACTTTAGAAATGAAAAAATTAGGCATGAATGCTTATTTAGCAGTAAGTCTAGGATCTAGTTATACTCCTAAAATGCCTATAATCAAATATGAAGGACATCCTGAAGGACCTAATGTTCCTCCTATTGTATTTATAGGAAAAGGATTAACTTTTGATTCTGGCGGTCTTTCTATTAAAGAATCAAACAAAATGGACGAAATGAAATATGATATGTGTGGAGCTGCCGCAGTATATGCAGTTATGCATATAGCTACAAAACTTAATTTACCACTAAATATTATCGGAATACTTGCTATTGGTGAAAACATGGTAAGTCATGCTTCTTTTCGTCCAGGTGATATTTTAACTACTTTGTCAGGACAAACAGTAGAAGTACTAAATACCGATGCTGAGGGTCGTTTAGTATTATGTGATGCATTAACATACGCAGAACGATATAAACCTGATGTTGTAATTGATATAGCCACATTAACTGGAGCTTGTGTCGTTGCATTAGGACATCATTTTAGTGGTTTAATGTCTAATAATGAACATTTAACCAATGATTTAATTGTAGCAGCAAAACAATCTAGAGATTACGTTTGGAGATTACCACTAAATGATGTATTTCAAAAACAATTAGAATCTACATGTGCAGATATGACAAATGTTGGAGGTAAACCTGGTGGGGCTATTACAGCTGGTTGTTTTCTTCAAAAATTTGCGCATAAATATCATTGGGCACATTTAGATATTGCTGGAACAGCATGGATATCTAATTATCACGACAAAAGCGCTACGGGACGTCCCGTAGCGCTTTTGTCTCAATATTTGATTAATAGATCATCATTCCCGCAAAATAAATTAAGACTATCCGAATTATAAAACTTAATGAAACATTAACAATATATGAAGCATGGCACTTTTTATTTGATACCTCAAAAACTCAAGCAAAAAACCGAACTTAGTTATATAGCAAAGCTTGTGTGTAATTTAATAAGTATACAATGGAGATCTGGTAAAACTGTCCTAGTGACTTGCGAAAATGAACATCAAGCTACAAAAATAGATGAAATATTATGGACATTCGATCAAAATACATTTTTACCACATAATTTGTTTGGAAAAACTGTTCATAATGCTCCAATAATTATATACTGGAATCAATGTTGTTATGACAACAATCCCAGAGATTTATTAGTTAATCTTATGAAACAGAATATGGATTTCTTTTTTAATTTTAATGAAATAATAGATTTTGTACCTGTAACTGACACTTTAAAAAAATGGGCAAGATATAGATACCAATCGTACAAAAAAAATGGATTTACACTAAATGTTATTAATCCCCCAATTCATGAGTAAACGTATCATGGAAAAAACATATAATCCTAAAAATATAGAAGAACCAATTTATAAATTTTGGGAAAAAGGAGATTACTTTGCCCCCAATGGAGACACATCTTGCAAAAGTTACTGTATTATGATGCCTCCTCCTAATATTACAGGACAATTACACCTTGGTCACGCATTTCAACAAACCATTATGGACGTTTTAGTACGTTATCAAAGAATGAAGGGAAAAAATACTTTATGGCAAACGGGCACAGATCATGCTGGGATTGCTACACAAATTCTAGTAGAAAATAAAATTTATAATGATACAGGTAAAATTAGATGTAACTATACGCGTGATGATTTAATAAAAAAAATTTGGATATGGAAGAACCAATCTGAAAAATTTATTACTTATCAAATGAAACGATTAGGAAACTCTGTACATTGGAAACGAAAATGTTTCACCATGGATACAGAGATGTCTTATGCAGTAAAAGAAGCTTTTATTCGTTTATATCAAGATAATTTAATTTATAGAGGAAAAAGACTAGTAAATTGGGATTTCACATTACAAAGTGCAATTTCTGACCTAGAAGTTATAAATAAACCAATACAAAGCTCCATGTGGTACCTATACTATAAGTTAGATAATTCTACTACTATTACAAATAATCGTTCTATAATCTCCCCAAATCATGTAATTGTAGCAACAACACGTCCAGAAACTATATTAGGAGATGCTGCTGTCGCAATACATCCAGAAGATTCTCGTTATAAACATTTGGTTGGAAAATATGTAATCACACCAATAACTAACCAACGTATTCCTATTATTTTAGATGAACACGTAGATATATTTAAAGGAACTGGTTGTGTTAAAATAACCCCCGCTCACGATTTTAACGACTATGTAATAGGAAAACGACATAAATTGCCTATGATAAACATTTTTTCACTTAATGGAAAAATTCTTAAATATCCGGAAATATTTGATAGTTACGGGCAACCTAATGATCAAGTATATTACAATATTCCTCAAATATTTCATGATCTTAATAGTGATCATGCACGAAAAAAAATAATTTCTGAATGCACTAAACTCAATTTATTACATGACGTAAAACCTTATAATTCAATAATTTCATATAGCGATCGTACTGGAACTATAATTGAACCTATGTTAACTAATCAATGGTATATACGAACTAAAATTTTAGCCCAGAAAGCAGTAAATGCAGTAAAATCGGATGTAATTAGTCTTGTTCCAAAGCAATATAAAAATATGTATTTTAGTTGGATGAATAATATACAAGATTGGTGTATTTCTCGACAAATATGGTGGGGACATGAAATCCCGGCTTGGTATGATGATACTAATAATAAAATATATGTAGGACATTGTGAAAAAGATATTAGAATAAAAAATAAATTAGATAATGACGTAGTATTACGTAAAGATAACGATGTATTAGATACATGGTTTTCTTCAAGTCTATGGACATTTTCTAGTCTAGGTTGGCCCAAGAATACTAATTTGTTAAGTATTTTTCATCCTACCAGTATTGTAATAAGTGGATTTGATATTATATTTTTTTGGATTGCACGAATGATTATGTTAACCATGCATTTTATAAAAGATAATAATGGAGCGTCTCAAATTCCATTCAAAATTGCATATATTACTGGTCTTATGCGTGATGAGGCTGGCCAAAAAATGTCTAAATCTAAAGGCAACATCATTGATCCAATAGATATAATAGATGGAATTTCTATAGAGAATTTATTAAAAAAACGCACAAAAGACATGCTACAGCCACAATTGGCTGATCAAATTATAAAATATACTAAAAAACAATTTCCTAATGGGATCAAATCTCACGGAACTGATGCTTTAAGATTTACTTTAGTGGCGCTAGCATCATCTGGACGAGACATAAATTGGGATATGAAACGACTCACAGGTTATCATAATTTTTGTAATAAATTATGGCATGCTAGCCGCTTTGTTCTAATGCATACTAAAAATCAAGATTGCAGTATGTCTTCCGCTATAGACAAATCTTTTTCCTTAGCAGATCGTTGGATTATTACAAAATTTCATCAGACAGTGCAAAATTTCCATAAACATTTAGAAATTTATCGTTTCGATAAAATAGCAAATATCTTACACGAGTTTATTTGGCATCAATTCTGTGATTGGTATATAGAATCAACTAAATCAACACTATATCATGGAAATACTTTGGAACTAAGGGGAACGCGTTATACATTAATTACATTATTGGAATCATTACTACGCTTAGCACATCCAATTATTCCGTTTATTACAGAAAAAATTTGGCAGGAAGTTAAAGTAATTACTGGAAATAACGGAAAAACTATTATGTTACAACCATTTCCACAATATGATGCATCCATAATTGATACTGAATCCGTTATAGACTTTGAATGGATCAAACACATTATCACAGCAATACGTAATGCTCGTGCAAATATGAAGATCACATATAATATATCTCTACAAGTAGCATTCAGACATACTTCACCAGATACTAAAAATCGTATTTTAAATAATTACAATATTTTATGCAATCTTGCTCACTTAAAAAACATAGATTTCATTTCAAAACATGAAATATATCCAAAATCTATTACTATACCTTTAGATTCAACAGAACTATTAATACGTATGCCAGAAGAATTCCATATAAATATTAAAATCAATCAAATAAATAAAGAAATAAAATCAATAAATCATAAAATTGAAATAATACGAAAACTACTAAATAACAATGATTTCATAAATCACGCACCACCATCTATCATAAAAAATAAACAAGAATTATTAAATTATTATACGCAAATTAAACATAAATTACTCGATCAGCATGCTACAATGACGAAACCGTAGTTAAAAAATATATATCGAAAATAACTGAAAAATAAAGTTTCTTTATCTGTACGTTAAATATGAAAAGTTAAACAACAGGTTTATTTTCATTATTTTGATTGATTATAAATAACCTTTGTACCTTATTTTGACTAAAACTAATTTACAAATCTTTAAGAAATTTTTATATAAAAATAAATTATTTATTTTTATATTGCATATTATTTTCACTCAAGTATAAATAAGCACTTTGTATAGATCAATATTTTAGGTAAATATCATATGAATCAACTATATCAACGATCTTTTTTACGATTAATGGATTTCACTGCGGATGAAATTAAGTTTCTACTGCAATTATCAAATCGTTTAAAGCATCAAAAAAACACACAAACTGAAGTTCAAAAATTAAACAGAAAAAACATTGTACTCATTTTTGAAAATCATTCAACTAGAACAAGATGTGCTTTTGAGGTAGCAGCATTTGATCAGGGTGCACGTGTAACCTGCCTAACTCCAAATATTAGCCAAATTGGACATAAAGAATCCATTAAAGATACTGCTAAAATTTTGGGACGAATGTACCATGGGATTCAATATCGTGGTTACAGCCAAGATATAGTTACTACGTTGGCACAATATTCTGGAGTACCAGTATGGAACGGTCTAACTATGCAATTTCATCCGACACAATTACTTGCTGATCTTATGACCATGCAAGAACAATTACCACATAAAACATTTTATCAAATGAAGCTAGCTTATGTAGGAGATGCAAAAAACAATATCGGTAATTCTTTATTAGAAGCTGCAACAATAATGGGATTTAATTTAAGATTAGTATCACCGAAGATATTTTGGCCCACACAAGAATTATTTCAACATTACCAAAATCTTGCACAACGTAATAATGGAAACATTATACTTACTGAAGATATTTCTCATGGGGTAAAGGATGCAGATTTTTTATATACCGATGTGTGGGTCTCCATGGGAGAGAATGAAAAAATATGGGAAAAACGTATTTCTTTATTATCTCCATATCAAGTAAATCATCGTATGATTCAAAATACCAACAATCCAAATATAAAATTTTTACATTGCTTACCAGCATTACATGATACCGAAACCACTATTGGGAAAAGAATAGCAAAAAAATATAATTTAAGAAATGGGCTAGAAGTAACAAATGATATATTTGAATCTTCATATAGTATAGTATTTGATCAAGCTGAAAATCGCTTACATACTATTAAAGCTCTTATTTTAGCAACATTACTTCCTAATTTTGATTCTGCTGATCCAATAAATTACAATAATTTATGATATAAACAATAAATTTTATTATATATAACTGGGTATTAAAACCTAGTATTTTTTACTTTTAAAAAAATACAATATTAAGGTAAATGCATATGCGACATGTCGTTATTAATACCAAAAATACTCCTGATCCACTTGGTCCCTATACACAGATTATAGAGATAAACAATATAATATTTATTTCTGGTCAAATCCCTGTATGTCCGGAAACAAATACTATGTCTGATAATATTCATGACCAAACCCATCAAACTCTATTAAATGTTAAAAATATTATAGAAACCACTGGATTAAAAATAAATAATATTGTTAAAACCACATTATTTATTGTTGATATAAATGACTTACCCACAATAAATACTAGTTACATAAATTTTTTTAACACATACTCTTTTTATAAAAAGATAACTTTACCAACACGATCCTGTGTAGAGGTTTCTAAATTACCAAAAGATGCTAAAATAGAAATTGAAGCCATCGCGATTCGTGATTTTTCATAAATTAATCACATTGTGTAAAAAATAAAATATTATATATTTTCATATAAACTTTTTCTTTAAATTGCGTATACCTTCATATCTTTTGTATATTTACTATATTACCAAAATAATAAATCTATCAATTATTATTATGAAACTCCACACCACACCTTCTTAGATGGTGACATTTTAAAAGGACACCATCTTTCTTTATTAAAAAAGATAAGAAGGAGTATGATGTCGATGCCGTTTTCAAAAAATACATATTTACACATATTATTTATTATGTAACATCTCTGATTCATACAGACGCGCCTGTTCTGTATCATACTGATTTTCCCATTTAGCAATTACCAATACTGCTAAAGCGTTACCTATTACATTAAGCGCTGTACGACCCATATCTAACACTCGGTCCACTCCTGCTATAAATGCCAAGCCTTCTAATGGAATACCTACACTACCCAAAGTAGCTAACAAAACTACAAAAGAAACTCCAGGAACACCGGCAATACCTTTAGAAGTTATCATCAAAGTCAATACTAAAATAATTTCTTGACTTAAAGATAATTCAATACCATAAAGTTGTGCAATAAAAATAGCAGCAATACTTTGATATAAAGTTGATCCATCCAAATTAAAAGAATAACCAGTAGGTATTACAAATCCGGTAATAGTTGATGGAGCTCCATAAGCTTCCATTTTTTCTATAATACGTGGTAATACAGTCTCTGAACTAGCAGTAGAAAAAGATAAAATAAGTTCTTCTTTTAAAATGCAAATTAATTTCCAAATTCTTAGATTACATATACGCGCCACTATACCTAATACTACTAATGCAAAAAAAACAATAGCACCATAAACTAACAACACAAGTTTAGTAAGCGGTAATAAAGAACTAAAGCCAAAAGTTGCAACCGTGACTGAAATTAAAGCAAATACTCCAATAGGAGCATAACGCATAACTATATGAGTTACTTCAAACATAGTATCCGCTATAGAATTAAAAATATCCAATAATGGGTTCTTCGTTTTATCTGGCAACGTAGCTAACCCAAGCCCAAAAATAACCGAGAAAAAAATAACCGGCAACATATCTCCTCTACCCATAGAATAAATAATATTCGAAGGAATTAGCGATAACATAGTATTTACTAAATTCGACTGTATTTCAGATGTAGTTTGCTCATACATAGAAATATCTGTTTTAGACAATACAGACATATCAATCCCATAACCAGGATGAAGCAAATTGGCCAAAGCTACACCAAGTACTATAGCAATTGTTGTAATAATTTCAAAATAAATAATAGTTTTCAATCCAATACTTCCAAGTTTTCTAGCATCTCCGATACCAGCTATTCCAACTACTAATGTAGCCATTACAATAGGGACTACAATCATTTTTATCATACGAATAAAAATTTCTCCAGCCGGAGAAAGAAATGTAGTGATCATCCAATCTTTCAATTCTATTTGATTATGTAATACGATTCCTAAAACAATACCCAAGTTTAAAGCAAAAAAAATTTTCCAAGCAAGGGTAATTTTAAATTTTTTTATCATCATAGTTACCCCTTAATTAAAATGAGTTATTTTGTTATCATTCATCTAATCAATTCGGAAACAATTGCACTAAATTAATGTAGATAATAATGATTTAAAAATATCCGTTAAAACATAAATATACGTTAAAACTTTTTTCAATAAATTCATAAATTTTTTATACAGTAAAATTCAATGAATCCCTTTGAATAAAGAGGTTCATACTTATAAATCACTATGCAAACCAACCACCATGAAAAAATAAAACTCAACGCAACACCCCTTTATGTGCATTGAGTAATTATATAAACTTAATATCTAAAATCACAAATCAACTATTCATTAATATAAATAACTATATGTTACAATATAATTGCAAATATTTAAAGTTGACAATTGCATAAAGCATAAGAAATAATTAACAATTATGAATGACTCTGCAAAGAATAATATTATCTATCGCTTCTTAAGTCAAGAACTACATAATTAAATATCATTAGTAGGATCAGGTTTATTTGCATTTAAAGCTATACCGTATACTAGCACTGTAATATATTTCAATATATAATATAAATAGTCATAGTATATATATTTAAGTTAAACACATTGTATTCTATTATGGAATACATAATAGCTACAGCATGCAATTATATATAATTTTATATAAAACTAATAAATTAAACCTTATAAAAATAGATTGAAATTCATAATCTATAAACATTCATAACACTGACGTTATTCATGTTCCGCTAATAAAGCTTCCAAAAAATCTAAATCACGTAATAATTTCGTTAATGTTTCATTACTAATTTTTTGTTGTGCACGTAAATGATAATATTCGCCTCGTTCAGCGCGTAATGCATTCAATCTCATTCGCCTCTCTAAATCTTCAATTAAAATGGCATGTGCATCATTATTTTCATCTATACGACGACGTAAATTGCCTATAACACGCGCGCTTACTTCATTAATCATTTGATTATCAATATTTTCTTCTTTACTGTGTATTAACCGCTCTTCTAATTTATATAAACTTTCAATAGCCACTTCTGCTGCTATCGCTCGTGCCATACGCTCTTCTTTTCGTTGTAATAATTTATCAGATACTATAATTCCCTGCAATAACCATGGCAGAACAATTACACCACATAGTAAAGAAAACAAAATGACGCCAGTAGCAATAAAAACCAATTGATAACGAAGTGGAAAAGCTGAACCATCTCTTAAAAACAATGGTATGGAAAGTACTCCTGCCAACGTAATAGCACCCCGCACTCCAGCAAAAGAAGCAATTAAAATTTCTCGTATGCTATATTCACTAAATACCATTGGACGCTTAGTCATGTAATATAAACTTATATGTTTCATTAACCATAACCACCCAAATCTAAGTATCATTAATGCAGCATAAATAAAAATTACGTACATAAATAACATCCATGTTTTAATAGTCGGATCCATTGCTGCTTGTAAAATAGAAGTTGATAAAATGTCTGGTAATTGTAATCCAAGCATAATAAAAACCATCCCATTAAATACAAACTCTAACATTGTCCAAACACTATTGCCTCGCAAACGCATAGCTAACGGTGCATTTCGAATAATTCCAGATTGACCAATAGTCATGCCTGAAGCAACTGACGATAATATTCCAGATACTCCAATATGTTCAGCAACCAGGTATACAGCAAAAGGTAATAATAAAAGAAATATCGTTTGAGTAGCAGGATCGCCACCACTCCAACGAGTGATAAATCTTAATGATTTGCTATATCCCCAAGTAATAATTATACCTGCCAATAAACCACCCATAGATACTTTAATAAATTCTATAGAAGCTCCGCTTACACTAAAAACCATAGTTCCCATAGCCACTGAAATAGCAAATTTAAGAGAAACTAAACCTGATGCATCGTTCATCAAAGCTTCTCCTTGAAGAATATCCATAAGTTTTTTAGGAATACGTCCTTCTCCCACTATACCTGATAACGCCACTGCATCAGTTGGAGATAAAACTGCCGCCAACGCTAATGCTGCTACCAATGGCATCTCTGGTATCATCCAATGAATTAAATATCCAATACCAACTACAGTAATAATAACTAATATTAATGCTAACAAAACAATTTCTCCCCCATGTCGTAAAAATTCACGCATGGGAGTCTTCCAACCATCTGAAAATAATAACGGAGGTATAAAAAGCAATAAAAACAACTCAGGATTAAAATCTACATGTAATCCAAATTTAGGCCAAGCTAATAAAGCTCCTAATACAATTTGCATTAAAGGCAATGGCATTTGAAATGGCAAAATCCGTGTTATTACCCCTGAAATGGAGACAGCTAAAGTAAGAATAAGAATCGTAAAAAAAATCTCCATGCTTTAAATCTCAACTGTATCCAAAAATAAATATTATCCTGTAGACATTAGATGATTATCTTTTACACTTATTTCATATTCTGATGGATATGACAAACTTACAATGTATAAAACAGGCAACAATATGGATATAATGAATTTTCAATTATACGTTATTTATTAACAACGACATATTTTTATATTTACCCTAACAAAATACATACTGTCATGATTTATTATTTAAACATGTATTGCTTCAATAGTCTTTACAATACTGAATAACGCTTAATATAAGCTAAATTAATTAACTTAAATTGAGAATATGTATGATATTAATTGTTACAATTTAAATGATATAACAAAGATGCGAAATTATGATCAATACGTTAAAATAAATATAACATGATTCATATATGTTTTATGTCTACAAATTTATAGATGTAATTCAATGATAATTAAAAATTATCACATATACATACTACCTGTCATAGAAAATGATAATACAGCAGAACTGTTAATTTATATTTAAAATTTTTTTTTAAAAAGGAATATCTGCTTCATTGAAGTTAATATTAGATTCCTCATCGTTAGATGATCTTGCGCTATCGTTATCTATTAAATTTTGATTATCTACCGATTCGCTTTCTTCTACGTGGCGATGACCCAACATTTGCATTGTACCTCCGATATTAACTATAATTTCAGTAATATATCTGTCTTGTCCATTTTTATTTTGCCATTTTCTAGTTTTTAATGATCCTTCGACGTATACTTGGGAACCTTTATGAAGATATTCCGACGCAATTTCTGCCAATTTTCCAAACAATACCACACGATGCCATTCAGTTTTCTCTTTCAGTTCATTGGTTTGTTTATCTTTCCAAGATTCAGTAGTAGCTATAGAAATATTAGTCACTATATTACCATTAGACATATAACGAGTTTCCGGATCCTGACCAAGGTAGCCAATCAAAATAACTTTATTAATCCCTCTATTAGTCACAGTTCCTCCACTAATTACCGTATGATAAAATCATACGGTAATTATAATATGATGTAAAACTTAAATATTTGATCGAGCAGTGAACTATATAATAGATAATTTCATCAATTAATATAATTCTCGATTCTAAAATTAATATTATCAACTAATATAGTTATAAAATACCTATGCCCCAATACATTATTCTAATATTACATTAGTTTTTTTATATCAAGAAATCACATGTGGAAAAATAATTTTTTAAATTTATTTAATATGTTTAATAAACAATTTTAACTACATGTAAACTTACATATAAGTAATAACCTCTAAAACAATAGTTTATTATAATTTTGTTATTCTTCTGGTAATACAAAATACTTTTAAAAATAACACATGTAAACTATATATCTAATCTTTAATCAAAGATAGATACTAAAATAATAGTGTACGTATATAAATTATTATTAAAATAATACCTATAATACAATTGACATAACTAACAGCGTATTAATAACGAGTAGGATCAATATAATTATCAAATCGAGACCATTGTCCATTGAAAATCAACCGTATGGTACCAATAGGTCCATTACGTTGTTTCCCCAGAATAATTTCAGCAATACCTTTCATATCACTATTTTCATGATACACTTCGTCACGATAAATAAATAAAATGAGATCAGCGTCCTGTTCAATCGCTCCAGATTCACGCAAATCTGAATTAATAGGATGTTTGTCAATACGTTGTTCTAAACCTCTATTTAATTGAGATATTGCTATAACTGGTACTTGTAATTCTTTAGCCAAAGCTTTTAATGATCGAGAAATTTCTGAAATTTCTAATGTTCGATTATTAGATAAAGATGGAACTCTCATTAATTGTAAGTAATCAATCATAATTAAACTTAAGCCATCATGCTCGCGACATAATCTACGAGCACGCCCGCGCACCTCAGCAGGTGTTAGATATGAAGAATCATCAATATATATATTACGTTTTTCTAAAAGCAGCTTCATAGCACTAGTAATTCTTTCTCGATCTTCATGATTAAGCCGTCCTGTACGAATACGTACTTGGTCCACTCGAGATAATGAAGCTAACATACGTATCATAATTTGATCACCAGGCATTTCTAAACTAAATATCAATACTGGCTTTGTTTCAGTCATTGCTGCATGTTCACATAAATTCATAGCAAAAGCAGTTTTCCCCATAGAAGGACGAGCGGCTATAATAATAAGATCAGACTTTTGTAAACCATCAGTTTTTTTATCAAGATCTTTATATCCGCTAGATATACCTGTAACACCATATTTTGGCCTACTGCATACCCGCTCAATATGAGCAACTGTGTTTTCTAACATATAATCTATTCCTTTTGGATTAAGATTATGATTGTTTTTACTGCGCGAAATTTGAAAAACAAGGGATTCAGCCAAATCTAATAATTCATCACTACTTCGTCCCTGAGGATTATACCCAGCATCAGCAATTTTATTTGCTATGGCAATCATTGCTCGTATTACTGAACGTTCACGTACTATATCAGCATAAGCAACTACATTAGCAGTACTAGGAACATTTTTTGATAATTCTGCTAAATATGCAAATCCTCCTACTGATTCCAATTTTCCTTGAACTTCCAAAGATTCTGCTAGCGTTATTAAGTCAATAGGTTTATTTGTTTCTAACAAACGTTTCATTTCGTTAAAAATAATTCGATGAGCATAATTAAAAAAATCATCAGAATCTACTTGTATTGATATATATTCCCATTGAGTATTGTCTAACATCAAGCCACCTAATACTGACTGTTCAGCTTCTAACGAATATGGTGGTATTTTTACATTGTCTACTTGTTGATCACGAGTAATGTGCATCGTATTAATATTTTTTCCCGTACAAACTTGCTATCTTCTTCAAGAAGAAATATTTTAAATACTTAAATATCAAAAATCATACTTTTACTATAATATTATTTAAACAAGTATAGTAATTATACTAATTAAAATCACAACCACACATACATGAAGTTATCATAATTAATATGTAAATCAGTGTCTTAAGCTATTGTAAATAAAATTATAAAAACATATTTCTATATTAATTCGTTTTAGTATTTTTACTAACATAACTATCAAATACTGTACAATATCAATAATGAATTACTAATATTGAGAATATATACAGAATATTTTACTACATATAATAAAATAAAGTTATTTATATATGATAAATGTTTCAATTATTTCAATATTCATTTATTAAATATTGAAATAAATAATGACTATACACAAATCTAATGAATGATTAATTAGATAAACCCTGATTTAATATGCTATATGATTACTATAAAATACCATTTTATTTTTTAAGATTTATCTTATTTGTATCTCCTATGATAATAGCAACATGCGTCATATAATTAATAACTAAGGAACAGTATGAATACTAATGTTCAAAAAATCTTAACTCAAATTAAAAAATTATGCGAACAACGATGTGTACGCTTAACACCACAACGATTAGCAGTATTACGATTAATATCCCAATACAACGGAGCTATCAGTGCTTATAATTTACTGCATTTGCTACGACAATCTTCACTCCCCCATGCAAAACCTTCTACTATTTATCGAGCCTTAAACTTTTTATTAGAACAAGGATTTATTCATCGTATTGAATCCACTAACAGTTTTATGCTATGTCATTATTTTTTTGAGCTATCCCACAATTTTGCTTTTTTTATTTGTAATAGCTGTAAACAAGTTACTGAACAAACAACAAAGGGTATTGAAGAAATTTTGCAAAACATGGCTAAAATTACAGGATTTACTATGTTTAATAACGTTATTGAAGCACACGGATTATGCACAAAGTGCATTAACATACAATTACATTCATATTTTAGATCCTAATTACTCATACATAATTAATATAGTAAAACATTTTTATAAAAATACTTAAATTTATATGAATATAAGTAATAGCAACCAACTAACATTGATCTAACTTTAAATTTATATTCTAATCACAGTATGTGATTAGAATATAAACGCTAATCACAACTATGAATAATATGGCTAAATCTTTTTAGTACACCTTATTACACTGCAAGCATACATACATTCCATATATTATCAAAAGTGATAATGTATATTCCTTTAAATTAATATAAATTTAAAGCAATTCCCATAAATATTAATGCTCCTACATAATTATTACTTAAAAAAGCTTGGAAATATTTCGATTGTATTCTTTTATTAATCAAAATTTGTTGCCATATAAACATTACGGTGACTCCAAACAGTGAAAAAAAATAAAATAATACAGTAAATTGTTCTTGCCACCCAATAATCCCCAATATAAGTATAATAATGAACTGAAATATCCCTATGATAAATTTATCCATGCTCCCAAATAATATAGCAGACGATTTTACACCAATATATTTATCATCTTCTCTGTCTATCATAGCATATTGCGTATCATATACTATTGTCCATATGGTATTCATTATAAATAACAACCATGCAGTACTACCTATAGGATGCTGAATTGCGGTAAAAGCCATTAAAATAGGCCAACTAAATAATAATCCTAACATTAGTTGAGGGAAATAAGTATATCTCTTAAGATAAGGATATATTCCAGAAAACATAAGTGCTACTAAAGACAAAAATATAGTAATTAAATTAAGGATTAAAACTAGTACTAACGCAATAACAAGTAATATTGATAATACCGTTAATGCTTCTTTTTTTGTAATTGCACCAGATGACAAAGGACGTGTTTTAGTGCGCTGAACATATCTGTCGATATCATAATCAACATAATCATTAATTATACAACCTGCAGAACGCATGCATAATACACCAATGATAAACACTATTAAAATAACACAGTCGGGTATACCTCTATTCGATAACCATAACCCCCATAAAGTAGGCCAAAGCAATAGAAAAAATCCAATAGGTTGATTAATGCGCATTAACTGTGCTAAATTGTAGCACTTTTTAATAAAAAATGGCTTATTTGACATAAAATTAGTAAACAATATAATTATAATCTATATCTATAACACTATTGAGAACTGATATCTTTATAATAGTGTATATAAATGATATAAAAGACATTCATTTAGATTACATTTAATGGATAATTACATACTACTATACGTATTAATTGCAATTGATTATACCAATAAATATCATGTTACATACAATAGGAAACTGATATGAAACTTTTTTATAAAAAAATGATCATACGACGGCACGTATATATCACTTTACATATGATCACTATAAAAATATAATTTTTTTCTACATAGATTCTCATAGATAATACGAATTTTATCATTTTAATAATGGCGTATTTTCTTATGTCACATTTTCTCTTCAACCTAGAAATACATATTAGAATTATGTTGATTCTTGCATTAATTCTTGTATTTGTTTATGAAGCTATTAATGGCTTTCATGATACTGCTAATTCTGTAGTCACTATAATTTATACTTGTGCGTTACGTTCTCATAGTGCAGTATTAATGTCAGGAATATTTAATTTTTTAGGAGTCATATTGAGTGGTTTAAGTGTTGCATATACAATTATTCATTTACTTCCTACATATTTCTTTACAAATACCAATCCTAATCATATTCTAGCTATGATTTTTTCCATGTTATTTGCAGCAATACTATGGAATCTTGGAACGTGGTACTTACGATTACCTACTTCTAGTTCTCACACTCTGATTGGTACATTAATCGGAATCGGATTAGTTCATGCAGTAATTACACATTGTCCAATGATGCAGGGATTGAATATTCCGCAACTAATTAATATTTTTTTATCATTAATAATATCACCAATAATAGGTTTAACATTAGCTAGAATAATGATGCTGATACTGTGTCGATATTGGAATAATGGCAAAAAACACAAAGATATTCATATAACTCCAACTCAACAAATACAAGAATATGGAAGACCTCAACCATCATTGTGGACTCGTGTTGTATTAATTTTATCTGCAGCTGGGGTCAGTTTTTCTCATGGAGCAAATGATGGGCAAAAAGGCATTGGTCTAATTATGTTACTCCTAATAGGAGTAGCTCCAGCAAGCTTTATGCTTGATATGAATGCTAGTAGTCATGACATCTCTCGCACTCGAAATGCAGTCAATAATTTTTATGAATATTATACTCAACACTGCAACAATTTTAAAGCTATCATTCCATCAGAAATCACATCCATACCTATATCAATAGCATTAAATCAATTAAAAGTTATTGTTCCTTCCATTACAGATTCTACACAAATTTTTGTAAAAAACAATAATATAACATATCTCAATCAATATCTATCTTCTCCAGACACAGAAATACAAGTAAAAAAAATTTTCTATGATTTATCATTAACCCTTACTATTATTCATAACGCTTCATTATTACTTGAAAATTTAGATCACTATTCGCAACTAAACATAGAACAACGTTCTCAAATGAGGCAATTATTAATCTATATAGTAGATATTTTAGACCAAATAGTAGCACTTCCAGAAACCTCTTATAATAATAAAAATTTTCTTAATCATTTAAAAGAACATTTACTAAATACAATTGAATACGCCCCGACTTGGATTATTTTAGCTGTCGCGCTATCATTATCTTTAGGTACAATCATTGGTTGGAAACGAGTTGCCATCACTATTGGTGAAAAAATAGGGAAAAAAGAAATGACTTACGCGCAAGGCCTATCAGCACAATTGACTACGGCTATATCTATAGGAACAGCAAGCTACGCTGGAATGCCAGTTTCTACCACTCATGTATTATCTTCATCTATCACGGGAAGTATGTTAATGCGTGGTTGGGGAATACAAAAAAGAACAATAAAAAACATATTAATAACTTGGTCGTTAACCCTACCTGTTTCAATTATACTAAGTGGAAGTTTCTATTGGACTTTATTAAAATTATTACATAAATACATTCAAATATAAATTAAATAAACATGAAAAAGTCTTAATGATTAGCCTAATAACTTAGGCTAATCATTAAGACTTTTATAAAACTAAAGTTAAATATAACATATTTATTTATAATCTATACTCCACTAACCCTTTATAATAAAGAATTTAAAATAAATATGTAAACCGTCTTACAAACAAAACTATCACATGGCATACGTAATAACAAAATAAATTACAAGAGCAATTCATTGTACTTAATTTACAGTATATAGTATAATAATAAACACATACACTAGTCATAAATTATAATTTTTTTCAACAAATCATTATTTGTAGATATAGGAACTTCATAATATCGTAACATAGATTCCACTGTGACTGACTGCTCACAGAATTCTATAAGACATTGTTTCAGATCAATAATTCCTCCTAATGCAATAATATTATTCAGAAATAATTTTCCTATTTTTGGATTAAGAATACCTGCTTTTTTAAAACGATACCAAACATTGGATGCTAATACATCTGCCCATAGGTAACTATAATATCCTGCTCCATAGCCATCAGAAAAAATATGAATAAAAGAGTGAGGGAACCGCTCCCAATTTTTTGGAAAATGATGTGTCGATATTTGTTTCACTACTTCATTAAATACTTTCAGTGTCTTTCCTCGTTCTCCTGGAATATACTCATAGTGTATTCGTAAATCAAACAACCCATATATCACTTGACGTAAAAGATAAGATGATGACTGATATGTTTTCGTTTTTAATAAATTATTTATTATACAATCAGATAATGGTTCCTTTGTTTGATGATGCTCAGAAATTAATCGTAATACATCAGGTTCCCAACAAAATTTTTCCATAAGCTGACTAGGTAATTCTACCGCATCCCAAGGTACTCCGTTAATTCCGGATATTTCTGGAACATCAATGCGTGTCATAATATGATGTAATACATGCCCAAACTCATGAAATAAAGTGATTACATCATTATGTGTTAGAAAACATGCTGATTTTTTGTTTTCTGAATAACTAAAATTACAAATTAGGTATGCAATAGGTTTTTGATTAATGGTGCCTTTTCGGTACATCATACTCACTAATTCATCCATCCAAGCACCTTCGCGTTTGTCTTTTCTAAGATAGAGATCTAAATAAAATCCTCCCATCCATTTATTTTTATCATCAAAAATATCAAAAAATCGTACATTAGGATGCCATGTTTCTATATTGAAACGTTCTTTGATAAAAATTCCATATATATGATTCACTACTAAAAACATGCCGTGCAGTACTGTTTGTTCAGGAAAATAGTAACGTAACTCTTCATGTGTAATCGAAAAAAGATATTGTTTTCGTTTCTCTCTATAATATGCAAGATCCCACGGATTTAAAGATGTACAGGAATATTGCGTTTTAGCAAAATTTTGAATTTCTAAAAATTCTTTATATTCGTTATGAGATATTTGAGTAGATAAACTTGTAAGAAAATTAAATACTTGTTCTGGACTTTGCATCATTCTTTTCATTAAAGATTTTTCAAGATAACTATTGAATCCTAATGTTTGTGCTAGTTCGTGACGTAATGCCAAAATTTCATCCATTATTACAGTATTATCCCACTGTCCACGATTAGGTCCCTGATCAGAAGCACGAGTATTAAAAGCCCAATATAATTCTTCTCTAAGTTCTTGAGTATCACAATATAAAAGAACTGAAGAATAACTAGGATATTGTAATGTAAATAACCATCCTTTTTCCCCGTGAGCTTGCGCTTCCAAACGAGCGTTTTCCAAGCTACTCTTTGGTATGCCAGATAATACCTTCTTTTCGGTAATTAATTTATTCCAACCTAATGTTGCATCAAATACATTATTAGCATAATTTACACTTAATTGTGACAATTTAGAAGTTATATAGATATATTTTTTTTTTCGTTTCGGAGATAAATCAACTCCTGACAATTTAAAATTACATAAAATATTGTTTATAACCTTTTTTTGTACTATATTTAACTTCTGATAAGAGTCTCCATTCCTCAATAACTGATAAGACTTATATAAACCATAATGCTGATTAATCCAATTTTTATATTCAGATATAAATAATAAGCTTTCTTCATAAACTTTACGTAATTCTAAATTATGTTTCACAGAATTTAAATGTGCTATCGGAGACCAAGTACGTTGCAATTCATTTTCTGCAATCATTAATGGATAATACAATGTATCCCAAGTTATATTTTCTTCTGATACAGCTTTATCTACCGTATTATAGCAATTAGTCAAAACCTGTCGTATAGATTCTTTTATGTGTTTCAGATCAATAGAAGAAAATAGAGGAAATGCAAAAGAATGAAGTAATAAATTATTTTGCATATAAAAACCTTAATTTATAATTATATTTCTAATTTTATAGACCTTGCAATATATCATATATATATATATAAGATACAATATTTGTTATATGATAAATATCATGACCTGTTAAATAATTTTAATAAAAAACATCATTTGTAATTACTTTGTCGTTAGATACAAAAAACACCAAATAAAAATATGTTATTACTTACATTCTCTCGGTGATGGTGGACTCGAACCGCCGACCTATACGTCCCGAACGTATTGCGCTACCAAACTACGCTACTCACCGTTGTTTTATAAGATAAAAGTATTTTTGTTTTTATTAAAATAACAGATAAAAACTTAAATATTACTAATATAATCTAAATTAATAACAACATCTTTAATCATATATTTAAACTCTATAAACAAAATATAATTATCATTATTTAAATAATAAAATCATATTAGCTTTATTCTTTCGATCATAATACATCTAAAATAAAAAATATGTTACATATTTCTATTGCTAAGTAATATGAAAATGTTGTATAAATCATATTTGTTAATAAATTATCTAAAAATAACATTATTACTTATAATATGTTTTAATATTACTGGTTTTAAGTTATTGTATATAACATTGATATAATCATGGAGAAATTGTATTATGAGTTTTACATTACCTTCTTTAACTTATTCGTATGATGCTTTAGAACCATTTATCGATGAACAAACTATGCGGATTCATCATACCAAACATCATCAAGCATATGTTGATAATACTAACGCAGCACTAACTGATTTACCTGAATTTTCTAATTTACCTATTATAGAATTAATACAGAAATTAAATAATTTACCTAATCAAAAAAAAACCATATTACGTAATAATGCTGGAGGCCATATTAATCATAGCCTTTTTTGGAAGTTTCTTAAAAAAAATACTATGCTTCAAGGAGAATTAAAAGATGCAATAGAATACAATTTTTCAGGAATTTCTTCTTTTAAAGATAGTTTTGAAAAAACTGCTATCAGTCATTTTGGATCTGGTTGGGTATGGTTAATAAAACGACATGATAACACTTTATCTATAGCATCTACTACTAATCAAGACAACCCATTAATGGGCACAGATATGTCTGGAACAATTGGATACCCAATTCTTGGGTTAGATCTCTGGGAGCATGCTTATTATTTAAAATATCAAAATCGTCGATTAGATTATATTAAATCTTTTTGGAATATAGTTAACTGGGATGAGGTATTTATACAATTTGATCAAGTATAAAATATTGTCATTTACTATTATAATAACAAATATTGTAATATATTCGAGCATTTTCTTTTATCTTCTGAATACCTAATTTACAAGTTACATGCTTGAATATAAGATGGGTTAACCTGTACGTGCTAATATACAAACAACAGCAACATAAACCTATTTAACATAGGGGACTAAAGATATAATACTGAAAAATCTGCTACCTTTAAAAATAAATTTCTTATTTTATTTAACAAAGTTAATCGATTAATCCGTACATGTTCATCTTTGTCCATAATCATAACATTATCAAAAAACACATTTACTGCGTTAAAAATTGTTACCATAATAACTAATGCATCGTAATAACGATGCTGAGTGCATAATTGTTGCAATTTATTTTCTATTGAAACTACTTGTGTAGCTAAATTCATTTCTTCTGGCATTTTAAGTAAACTAAACTTCACATCATAATTATATAACATTTGTTTTTTAGCTATAATATTTGATATTCTTTTATAAATTAAATTTAATTTAACATTTTCCTCTTTTTTAGATTTAAAAAAATCAGCTACCGCATCTATTCTAGCATGAATATCTACTATACTAGAAGTTTTAACGTTGAATACTGCCTTTATAATGTCAGACCTATAGCCCTTGGTGGAATACCACGAAAACAAACGATTATACATAAAATTATGGATATCATTAATAACTGTCATATTAGTCAATTGTTCACCATATAATTCCACTGATTTGTGTATTAAAGATAATAGATTTAATGGTAATTTTTTACATATAAGAATACGTAATATTCCAATAGCAGATCTTTTTAAAGCAAATGGGTCTCTATTACCTTTTGGAAATTCTTTAATTCCAAATATACCTGCAATGGTATCTATTTTGTCTGCAATAGATACAGCACAAGAAATATAAGTTGTAGGTAATTTATCATCAGAAAATCGTGGCTGATAATGTTCTTTTTGTGCCACTGCTATCTTTTCTGACTCCCCATCCCGGCGAGCATAATACATACCAATAATGCCCTGAGTTGAAGGAAACTCAAATACCATGTTACTCATAAGATCGCACTTGCATAAATATCCAGCACGTTTCGTTTGTTGGATATCTACGTCTATCTGATGAGCTATCCAACCAGACAATTCTTCTATACGCCAAATTTTATCACGTAGAGTACCAAGTTTTCTATGAAATAAAACAGAATTTAATTTAGGAATGTAATCCTCTAAACGACATTTATTATCATCTTTTAAGAAAAATTCTGCATCCATTAAACGTGGAGTTATTACGTTCTCATGACCAACAATAATTTGCTCATAATTATCTGAAATAGTATTTGCTACAAAAATAAAATATGGCAACAACATGCCATTAATACAATTGTACACTGGAAAGTATCTTTGATCATATCGCATAATATGAAGTATTACTTCATGAGGCAATGCTAAAAATTTTTCATGAAATCGACCGGAAAGAATTACGGGCCATTCCACTAGAGAAGTAACCTCTTCCAACAAACTATCATCCTGAATATCTATAACACCTCCAAGTTTTACGGCTTCTTTTTCTACTGCAGCTCGTATAACATTCTTGCGTACAATATAATCCGCTATCACCCAACCATTTGTAGTTAAAATATCTGGATAATAATCTGCGTGCTCAAGAATAATTTCATCATCTTGTATGCATCTATTGCCATGAAGCACTCGGTCTGTTTTTATACCAAAAAAACAACCTTGAATAAGATATGTATCTAATAATATTGTTATAGTTCGCACGGGTCTAACAAATGGAATATCTACATCTCCCCAACGCATCATTGCGTAATTATTTAATTTTTCTAAAGCAATATTAACTATTTCACAAAATAAATATTCATAATTTTTATGTACTATTACGTTATCATCACATTTTAATATTTTTTTATAGTTATTAGTTTGTGTACTATTCTGAATGTGCATCTTACTCGTTATTAAATTTTTTTGATTATATATATTCCTAACGTGTTTATTATGTACATTATCATTGTTTATTTGATTAATAGATGGCTTATGATGAAGATTTCCCTGTATTCTTATATTAACCTTAACTGCTAAACGACATGCAGATGCAAACCAATTAACTTTATCACAAACAAAATTATTCTTTTTTAAGCCACTAATAATCTGATAAAAAAAATCTTTTCCTAATTTTTTTAAAAGTTTTGACGGCAACGATTCAGTACCAACCTCTACTAAAAAAGTATACTTTTTCATAATAAATATTAATCCTTGTATTACATTATGATTTATTTATACACATAGGGAATCCTAATTTTTTACGAAATATGTAATAAGTTTCTGCTATCATTTTTGCTAATTTACGAATACGTAGAATATAATTTTTTCTTTCTGTAATAGAAATCAATTTTCTAGCATCTAACAAATTAAAAATATGTATTGCTTTTAAAATTCGTTCATATGCTGGAATAATTAAAGGTTGCATCATAGTAATTAAATGTTCTATTTCATTTTCATATTGACTAAAAATTCTAAATAAAAATTCAATATCTGTATGTTCACAATTATAAGCTGATTGTTCTAATTCATTTTGACGAAATAAATCTCCATAAGTAACTGACCCTAGCGCACTATACCCCCAAACTAAATCATAAACATTATTTACACCCTGCAAAAATAAAGCTAACCGTTCTAATCCATAAGTTATTTCTCCTGTAACAGGTTTGCATTCTAATCCACCTATTTGCTGAAAATAAGTAAATTGAGTTATTTCCATGCCATTTAACCAAATTTCCCATCCTAATCCCCATGCTCCAAGTGTAGGGTTTTCCCAATTATCTTCAATAAAACAAATATCATTTTTTACATAATTTAATCCAAGCGTTTTTAAAGAATTCAAATATAGTTGTATCATATTTTTAGGAGAAGGCTTCATAATCACTTGAAACTGATAATATTGCTGCAATCTATTTGGATTCTGGCCATATCGACTATCCATAGGACGACGAGATGCTTGAACATAAGCAACTGAAGCAGGTTCTGGACCAATAGCATTAAAAAAAGTGACAGGATGTGATGTTGCTGCTCCAACTTCTATATCCAATGGTTGGGCTATAATACAGCCGCAGCATCTCCAATAACATTCTAATGCTTGTATTAATCCTTGAAAAGTCTTTGAGCTATTATTACAGTACATTTCATCTTATTTATTTAAAAATTTTAATATTTCATACCTATAATAATATCAATTATTTCAATATTATTTATGATACAATTATATAACAAAAACATGATATGTATACTTACTGACAGTAAGCGACATTATATCATTAGCGAATCTTTTAAACTAAAAACAAGCTTATACTCTTTTATATACATAAAATTAAATGCATCAACATCTATATTGTTATACTTATTAAGAATTGTGTGTTTTTATTTTGTTGTGTACATATTCAATATTTACTAAAGTCATATAAATAAATCGTTTTAAACATACTAATTGTACAGTTAACTTTAAAAATATGCTATATGACGACATACAAATTCATATGTACACATATATATATATAATTATAAAACCTTTAGGTTACTCTGAACTTTAATAAAAACTGTATGTTTTCAATATCTATATATTATTAGGAAATAAAAAATGATTTCTCAAGAAACATCAATCATGATAATTTCTTATATAATAATATTTACAGGCATCATGGTTATTATACCATTAGGTTTATTTCCTTGTTTTTTTTCTGGATTTTTAACTTATGAAATTATAGTATCTTCCGCATCTTACTTTGAACGTTTTATTGGCATCAATCGTGCTCGTTGGACAGCTGTAATACTAATAACAATAAGTATCATTATTGTAGTAACTATAGGAATTATTAATTGTACTAATTTTTTTACAGAAGATATTAATAAAATTAGTATTTCTATTGAAATTAATCGAATTTTTTCTGATTTAAAAAAACGACTACCCGAGTTCTTACCTTCTTTTTTACCGAATACTACTGAAGAATTAAAAGATCAAATATTTAATTGGATTGAATCAAACTTAATTCTTATCCGTAATATGGGACATACTTTTCTGCACGGATTTATCACTTTATTAATAGGACTAGTAATTGGTACTTTGGTATCTTGCGCTAAATCTACACAAAACTATACCAATAATACATATTTTACTATCCAACTATTAGAACGTGTATATAATCTTTCTCAAGCATTTCGTAACATTGTTTTTGCACAAATTAAAATTTCTTTAGTAAATACATCATTAACATCTGTTATGATTTTTATTTTATTGCCATTAATTGAAAAATCTTTGCCATTAGGAAAAACTTTAATTATTATTACTTTTATTTTAGGTATGTTGCCAATTATAGGCAATCTTATTTCAAACGTTATGATCACTATTTCTGCTTTATCTATTTCATTAAGCATTGGAATAATAATGTTTATTTATTTAATACTAATTCACAAATTAGAATATTTTCTGAACGCTGAAATTATTGGAAATAGAATTAATGCTAACCCTTGGGAGTTGATACTTTCCATGCTTTTATTAGAAGCAATATTCGGTTTAGAAGGTTTAATAGCAGCTCCAATTTTTTATGCTTATTTAAAAACTGAACTACGTTTAAAGAAACTAATTTAATCTCTCATCTACAAGCACATATACAAAGAATTAAAAACTGCACACCATTAAAATGAAAAACAAACACAAGATCGGGCTTCTTCCTTGGTATCAATCCTAATAGATTAAACCTGATCTTGTGTTTTCACATTAACGATGTAATAATAATAATAAATTTAATTACTATTTAATTTCTATGCGTCTTGGCTTCAACGTATCTGGTAATATTCTTTCCAAATGTATATAAAGAATCCCATATTCCAAATTTGCTCCTGTTATTTGAATATGCTCAGATAATTGAAATTTTCTCTCAAAATCATGCTCAGTAATACCTTGATACAAATAATTTTTAGAATTTTGATGAGAATCAACATGCACTCCTTTTATTACTAACATGTTATCATGCATCGTGATATCCAATTCACTATTTGTAAAACCAGCTACTACAATAGAAATACAATATTTATGCTCACTAACTAATTCAACATTATAAGGTGGATAATTTCCATTACTTTGTCCAATTTCTAAAAAATTAACCAATCTGTCAAATCCAATCACAGAACCATATAATGGCGAAAAATCAAAATTACGCATTTATAATACTCCTAATAAAGTGATTAATAAATTTTATAAACATATTATTCAGATGTAATTATTGATATCTTTCATACTGAAATCACCAAACACATCATAGATACTATACATACTTATGATATCAACTATATAATTACATAATTGTAAACTTATTTAAACAGATAATATAAAAACACGGTATACTACATAGTAGTATAGAGTAAATATTTTTATCCTTATCCCCATATACATTAATAATCTATATTGGTTACTTTCAATGCATTTTCTTCAATAAATGCACGTCTTGGTTCAACTAAATCACCCATAAGCGTGGTAAATAAATGATCAGCTTTTATCGCATCTTTTATTGTGACACGTAACATACATCTATTTTTAGGATTCATGGTTGTTTCCCATAATTGACCGGGATTCATTTCACCTAATCCTTTATAACGTTGCACTATTAACCCTTTGCGAGATTCCTGCATAAGCCAATTTACTGCTTGGTCAAAAGAACATACTTTTTTACGATATAACCCATATTCTATATATGCATCATCTGAAAGAAATAATTCATTCATTCTTATCCCAAAAGATACTAGTTTTTTATATTCATGACTTTTAATGAAATCCATACTTAATACATAATCTATATTTACCCCATATGTTCGTATACGTAATATCGGTTCAAAATACTTATGCTCATGATTTTTTGAAATAATAAAATCATAACTACTGCCATATTCTTCAAAACGACGTAACGATTCAACTAAAGATTCCATCCATGTTTTAACGTTTTCATAAAAGTACCATTGCTCTTCAGATAAAACTGAATGATAAATCAATCTATTAAGCAATATCTTTGGAAATTGACGTTCCATACGAATAACAATTTTTCGTATCAAATAATATTCAAAAATTAATTGTTCCAATATTTTTCCTATTAAAGGAGGAGTGTTAGAATTAATATAAAAACGAGCATCAACTACTGCCATTGATATCTGATATTTATTCATCGCTTCTTCGTCTTTAAAATATTGTTCTGTATGTCCTTTCTGTACTTTATATAAAGGGGGTTGCGCGATAAATATATGTCCTCTTTCAATAATTTCTGGCATTTGACGATAAAAAAAAGTTAACAACAAAGTACGAATATGAGCTCCATCAACATCTGCATCCGTCATAACTATAATATTATGATATCGTAATCTATCTAGATTATATTCATTAGGACCAATGCCGCATCCAAGCGCAGTAATTAATGTCACTACTTCTTGAGAAGTCAGCATTTTATCAAAACGTGCTTTTTCTACATTCAATATTTTACCCTTAAGCGGTAAAATTGCTTGATTTTTGCGATTTCTGCCTTGTTTCGCAGAACCACCAGCAGAATCTCCTTCTACTAAATATAATTCAGAATAAGCTGGATTTTTTTCTTGACAGTCAGCCAATTTACCTGGAAGTGTTGAAAAATCCGATAGTCCTTTACGACGTGTCAAATCCCTAATTTTTCGTGCTGCTTCCCGAGCACGTGCTGCTCCTATAACTTTATTTATTATATTCTTGGAATCTATTGGATGTTCTAAAAAAAATTCAATCAATTTTTCATAAATTAATGACTCAACGGCAGTTTTCACTTCTGATGAAACTAATTTATCTTTAGTTTGAGAAGAAAATTTTGGGTCTGGTATCTTAATTGATAATATGGCAACTAATCCTTCCCTAGCATCATCTCCTATAGTAACAACCTTAACTTTTCTATTATATCCTTCTTTATCCATATAAAAATGCATTGTTCTTGTAATAGCAGCTTTTAATCCTGCTAAATGAGTGCCACCATCTTTTTGTGGAATATTATTAGTAAAAGAATATATTTTTTCTTGAAAGTTATCGTTCCATTGCAATGCAACTTCTATATTAATTTCTCCTTTGTTCCCTAAACAATGAAATATATTAGGATGAATCGGTATTTTATTGATACTTAAATATTTTATAAAAGCTTTTATTCCGCCTGCGTAATGGAAATTTTCTTTTTTATTATTACGATAATCATTTAAAATAATTGAAATTCCTGAATTCAAAAATGATAATTCTTGCAAGCGTCTCGCTAAAATATCATATTGAAATTCAGTTTTATTTGTAAATATTTTAAGACTTGGCCAAAACCGTACTGTAGTACCACTTGCTTCACTATTTCCTATAATTTCTAAAGGTGATTGTGGTTTTCCTTCATAATACATTTGTTTGTAGATTTTAAAATCTCTTTTTATTACCAACTCTAACCGTTCTGACAATGCATTTACTACCGACACTCCAACACCATGTAATCCTCCTGACACTTTGTAATTACTATTATCAAATTTCCCTCCAGCATGTAATACAGTCATAATCACTTCAGCTGCAGATATTCCTTCTTCTTCATGTATACCGGTAGGAATACCACGCCCATCATCCTGAACTGATACTGAGTTATCTTGGTGAATTGTGACAACTATTTTTTGACAATATCCTGAAATAGCTTCATCAATAGCATTGTCCACCACTTCAAATACCATATGGTGCAATCCTGTTCCATCATCAGTATCTCCGATATACATCCCAGGACGTTTTCGTACCGCATCTAATCCTTTTAATATTTTAATACTTGAAGAATCATAAGCGCTCAACATAACCTTATTCCTGTATAATGCACATATAATATAAATTAGTAGTTATAAATATACATATCAAAGACAGTTATCATCGAATTATTACTATTTTTACAAATTATGTAATATCTAATGTATAAATAATTATTTTTTCATATCACTAGAATGCCTCACTGATATAAGAAGTAAATATAGATTTACATTATGCATTTTTTTATTTTAAATATACAATTATATATGCAGATTATTTATTATGATGTTATTATTAATTACACACTCAAAATTTAACACACAATTTAAATATTAAAATACATGTTAGCTTACAATCTGTAAATTGTTTTATACTCTAATTGGCATAATAATATAAGTTGCATCGTAACATTTCTCCATACTTTCAATCTGAATACTGGATATCTCGTTTGTAAAAAAAAACCGTAAAGTTTGTATGCCCACCATTGCATGAAGCACATCGAGCAAATAATCCACATTAAAAGATATTTTAATATTTTCTCCTGAATATAAAACATCCAAAATTTCTTCTGACGCCTCATGTTCAAAATTATGTGTAGTTATTTTTAATTGATTAGTAGTTAACGCAAATTGAATGATACGAAGTTTTTCATTAGACAGAATCGCGGCGCGTTTTAAAGCATGTTGCATGATATCACGTGATACCTCTAAAATGTTTTTCGGTTCTCTCAAAAAAATATCGTGACAATTTGGAAATACAGCGTCAATCAATTTAGAAGTAAAAGTATAATTATCCATCTTCATACGAATGCTATTATTATTTGTTTGAATATTTACTAATTTTTTCCCAATATTTAACAAACGTACAATTTCAACAATTCCTTTACGAGGTATGATAATTGACTGATAAGGTAATAACGAGTCTACAATGGTTTTGCAACTCGCTAAACGATGTCCATCCGTTGCAACAACACGTAAAGTATGTTTATTGGTTTCAAAAAACATCCCATTTAAATAATAACGTGCATCTTGCTGGCCCATAGAAAATTGAGTTAATTCAATCATTTCTTTTAAAATAGATTGTGATATAACTAACTTTATTTTATTATTCCATTCCTCTAATTTAGGAAAATCTGATGCAGGTAAAGTAGATAAATAAAAAGTACTATATCCAGAACAAATAATTAGCTTGTTATCTTTTAACATAATAGAAATATTTGATGATTCAGGTAAACTACGACAGATTTCAAAAAGCTTACGCCCTGGTGTCGTGATAGATCCAATAGAATATTTACCTTCTAACATCACTGTAACTGTTATTTCTATTTCTAAATCTGTAGCAGTAATATATAAACAATCGCCATTAATTTTTAATAATACATGAGTTAAAATGGGCATCCTTGGTCGCCCGCTAATAATACTTACAACTTTTTGCAAAGGTTGGTACAAGGACGTTCTGCTTATTACAAAATTTATAGTAGATTTATTGGACAACATTTTGGTTAATTACATAATAATCATTTAAATTGAAAACCCAATCTGATTGCATAATTACTATTATTTAATAAGATTTAAAATACAAACTTATTAATAATGACATTAAAGCGTGCACACCATACGTTAAAATAATCATTCATCTTTTTACAATATTATTATAACAAAATCCATTATTTATAAAAAATAATAAGATAAATTTTTAAATGTTTTTTGACTTTTTATATACTATCCTATAACATAAAAATTAGTCTTACATAAGATGTAACAAATAAATAATTAAAAATTATCTTTTATTATTAAGTAAACGTACAAGAATTTAAATATGAAACGCACCTTTCAGCCTTCCATATTAAAACGCAATAGAACACACGGATTTAGAAGAAGAATGTCAACAAGACAAGGGCGCCAAATATTATCAAGACGCAGGTCTAAAGGACGTGTTCGATTGGTTGTATCTGTTTAAATATTAAACAAAACTGTTAATGCAACTAAATGAATAGAAAATTTTTGCCTAAACGGGCACGATTGTTGACTGTAAGCGAGTTTGTTTTTGTATTTCAAAACCCAGAACGTATTAAAATAACTGGAATTACTTTGTTTAGTAGGTCTAACCGATTAGGATATCCCCGCATTGGGTTAGCTATATCCAAGAAATATATTAAACACGCTTACGAACGAAATAGAATTAAAAGACACATGCGAGAAACCTTTCGTATAAATCAGCATAACTTGTCATCTAAAGACTTTGTGCTAACTATTAACTCAAAAGAAATTATTCATTTTACAAATAATATACTGATAAAAGAGCTTGAAAAATTATGGTATTACCATTTGTATTAATAGAAAAAATAATAATATGGTTTATACATGGATACCAAATTAGTATCAGTCCTATACTAGGACATCATTGTCGTTTTAAAATAACGTGTTCTCAATACGGGATTGAATCAATATATAAATTTGGAGTCTTACAAGGTACTTGGATGATTTGTATTCGCATATTACAATGTCATCCTTTAGCTTTAAATAATAATGAAGATTTTATGTCTTCTTCATATTCACATATTCAGGACATAATCAACATGGACTCGCAACGTAATTTCTTTGTGATAGCTTTTTTAATTATGTCGTTTATACTGTGGCAAACATGGCAAACGGAATATCACCAAAGAACTAATATTCAAAAAATAGACGCACATGAAAACATACACCCGCCAATCCATTCTGTAAATAATAACAATACACAACGTATATACAACAAAGATCATATAATTACAGTAAAAACAGATGTACTTCTGCTAAAAATAAATACTTATGGGGGAGATATTGAAGAAGCATATCTAACAAATTACTCAAAGAATTTGAATTCTAATGAACCTTTCCCCTTATTAAGTACTTCGCAAGAGTTTATATATCAAACGAATAGCGGACTAATAATTAAAAATACACCAACACCTTCATTTAATTATAAGAAACTATTATACACTACTGAAACTGATCAAAATGTGTTTATTTTGCCAAAAAATAGAAACAAATTACATCTAACTTTAATTAATCATTCTAACAATATCACCTGTACTAAGAATTATATTTTTAATAGGGATGATTACGCCATACACGTGTATTATACCATAAAAAACATGAGTGATCATCCATTAACAGTTAAATTATTTGGAAATTTAGTGCAATCTATACATTATCCTAAATCATACGATGATAACAATAACGGAGATAATTTTCCTCTATATTCTTATCGTGGATCAGCATATTCCACTGACAAACAAAAATATCAAAAATATAGCTTCAAAGATATAAAAAATATGAACTTAAAAATTAATACTTCTAACGGATGGATAGCAATGTCTCAAAAATATTTTGCGACTGCTTGGATTCCTCTCACTCAGGGCGATAGCACATTTTATACTACCTATCATAAAAATAATAGTGTTTCTACTATAGGTTTTCGATCTGATTCAATATCTATTCCTATAGGAGGGCAAGGAGAATTAAAGTCTATCTTATGGATGGGACCAAAAATCCAAGAAAAAATGAAAAAAATAGCTCCAAATTTAGACTTAATAATAGACTACGGATGGTTGTGGTTTATTTCTCAACCATTATTTAAATTATTAAGTTTAATTCACAACTATATAGGAAATTGGGGTATATCTATTATCATTATAACATTAATTATACGTTTAACTATGTATCCATTAACCAAAGCACAATATACTTCTATGGCAAAAATACGCATGTTACAACCCAAATTATTTGCGATACAAGAAGAATATAAACATGATAAATATCAATATCATCAGAAAACTATAGAATTATATAAAGAAGAAAAAGTAAACCCATTAGGAGGATGTTTACCTCTATTAATTCAAATGCCAATATTTTTAGCCCTATATTATATGCTATCAGGTTCTGTAGAATTAAGACATGCTAAATTTGGTTTTTGGATCCATGATTTATCTGCTCAAGATCCCTACTACATATTGCCAATAATAATGGGAATTACTATGTTTTTTATACAAAAAATGTCACCTACCACTATTACTGACCCCATGCAAAAAAAGATGATGACTATCATGTTAATAATTTTTACTATATTTTTTTTATGGTTCCCATCTGGTTTAGTGTTATATTATATAGTAAGTAATATAATTACTATCATTCAACAACAAATAATTTACCAAGGATTAGAAAAAAAAGGATTGCATAATCAAAAATATTTTTAAATTAATAGGAACATGATTTTTAAAAAAATATATTTTCTATCTCAATAACTATATTATACAAAGTAATAAAAAAGTTTATGAATTACATAATTGATACAATAGCCGCCATTTCTACGCCTCCAGGACACGGAGGTATTGGAGTTATACGAATGTCTGGAAATTTAGTTCCTGAAATTATTCCTAAATTGTTAGGAAAAATACTCGAACCTAGAAAAGCAGAATATTTACCATTTTTAGATACAGATGGATTTATATTAGAAAAAGTAATAGCCTTATTTTTTCCTGAACCCAATTCCTTTACAGGAGAAAACATACTAGAAATTCATGGACACGGTGGTCCAATGATTTTAGATGTGTTGTTAGAACGTATTTTAAAAACATCTTCTAACATTCGAATAGCGCATCCAGGAGAATTTACCAAACGAGCATTCTTAAATAACAAAATAGATCTCATACAAGCAGAAGCAATTGCTGATATCATTAATGCTTCTTCATATCAAGCTGCAAAATCGGCATCAAATACCCTACAAGGAGCTTTTTCTCGTAAAATACATATAATTTTAAAAAAACTTGTTAATTTACGCACGCACATAGAAGCATCTATTGACTTTTCAGAAGAAACAACTGATATATTATCATATAATGATATTAAAAGAAAATTAAAAAACGTTATAAATGACATACAACAAGTATACGAATTAACTTGTCACGGTGTTTTATTGCGTGAAGGAATAAAAATAGTAATCGCTGGTAATCCAAATGCGGGAAAATCTAGTTTATTTAATGCATTAGTTGGTATTGATAGAGCCATTGTAAGCACAGTGGCTGGAACTACACGAGATACATTACATGAGTCTATTCAGTTAAACGGAGTAACATGTCATATTACCGATACTGCTGGATTACAAAAGAATAGTGATAATGAAATAGAACAAATTGGAATAAAGCGTGCATGGAATGAATTAAATAACGCGGATCATATCTTATGGGTAATCGATTCTAATGATGATGGTTCAAATAAAAAATATGACATTACATTAGAATATGTAAAAGAAATATTATTTACTAAAAATAAAAAGATTCCCATCACAATTATACGCAATAAATCTGATTTAACTAAGGAGCAAATTGAAATCACTAGAATAAATAATTATACGTGTATCACACTATCGGCTTTGTTTGATGATGGAACAGATTTATTGAGAAAACATTTAAACGACCATTTAAAATATAAGCAGCAGAAAAATTATTCTTATAACTTAACTGAAAATCAAGGAAATTATATTGCTCGTAGACGCCACCTAAATGCTCTCGAAAAAACTTATAAATACCTTTTATCTGCTCAGGAGCAATTATTATCTGTTACAACTATCAATGAGTTTTTTGCTGAAGATCTTGGATTAGCACATAATGAACTAAATAAAATTTTTGGAAAATTTACTTCTGAAGATTTATTAGAAGAAATTTTTTCCACATTTTGCGTTGGAAAATAATTTTTAATAAAGTTTATAAAAGTTAAATGATACTTATTTCAGATATATAAAACCCAAAACTATTACTTTTGCAGTACATAATACATAATAGCTTATGAAGTAATAAACATCTTGTTTATATATCCAAACTAATATGCTTTCAACATTATAAACACATGATGAAATTAATATCCAAATATAAAGCCTATAATAAATATTTTGTGCAAATATATAACCAATAAATAAAAAATAAAGTTATTTTTTATTTATTGGTCGTTTCCAATTTAAAATAGAAAACTGTCGTATTCTACTGATAATAGTTTCATCAGCCGGTACATCTTGAGTTACTGTAGTTCCAGCTCCAATAGTTGCATTTTTTCCAACAGTAATTGGAGCTACCAACTGACTATCAGCCCCAATTAAAACACCATCTCCAATAACAGTATGATGTTTCTTGACGCCATCATAATTACAAATAATTGTCCCAGCGCCAATATTCACTTGGGCGCCAATTTTTGCATCGCCTAAATAACTAAGATGCTTAACTTTTGAATCTTTACCTAATTGCGTATTTTTTATCTCAACAAAATTCCCCACATGGCTGTTTTCTTTTAATTCAGTTCCTGGTCTTAACCGAGCAAATGGTCCAATATCACTTTTCATGCTTATTTTTGTGTTTTCAATAATTGAAAATGGATATATCATTACATCATCTTCAATCACTGTATCTTTCAATATACAATTTGCTCCTATTTTCACTCTATTTCCCAAAGAAACATGTCCTTCAATAATCACATTTACATCAATATATACATCTTTTCCACACACTAATGTTCCTCTCAAATCAAATCTATCTGGATCAGATATTGTTACTCCTGATGATAACAAACTTTGTGCTTGTCTTTGTTGATATTGTCTATCTAAAGACACCAAATCTGATTTACTATTTACTCCCATAATTTCAAACGTATCATAAGGATGCATAGTGTGTATAATATATCCTGATTGATAAGCTATCTGAATTATATCTGTTAAATAAAATTCATCTTTTAATTTATGAATTGTTAATACGCCTAACCAATGCTTTAAATTTCCAGAAATAGCTATAAAAATACCAGTATTTACTTCTTTTATTTTTTTGTGATGATCATTAATTATATCATCATGTTCTATTACACTAATAACATCACCTTTTTGATTACGCACAATACGTCCATATCCATTTGGATTAGATAACGTAGCTGTCAGCATACTGATATCACACTGTGATTTAACAACATGCAGTTGTTGTAATGTTCTATAGGAAACAAAAGGGACATCGCCATACAAAAAAAGAATTTCTTCTTTATCACTGATGGTAGACAACGCGCTTTGCGCAGCATTTCCAGTTCCAACAAGTTCATGTTGCAATACCCAATGTATAGGAACTTTATATTGATCTGTATTAATTTTTTCCATTACCGTTTTGCTTTTATAACCATATACTATATATATGCGCTGAACTCCCGCTTGTACTACAGAATCAATTAAATGTTGCAATATACATTTACCACCAATTCTATGTAGTGGCTTCGGTACATCAGATAACATCCTTTTACCCTTACCAGCAGCAAGAATAATTGCGCTAAAACTAACATATGACATAATTTATATATCTCTTTTGTTTTTTTATTTATGAAATAAATTTATTTACGCAATCACAATATATAACTACACTTGTACACATAAAAATTTTTATATAAAATCATATTATAATTATGTATTAAATATGATTATTTTTTTTTGGTTAATTCAACTAATCTAAGTTTTGCAATAGCTTTAGATATTTCTAAAGCTATTGCAATATAATCTACGTTATCATTATAACGTAAGTCTTTAATACGCTTTTCAGCCTCATATTTTGCTGCTTCAGCTTTTTTTTCATCTAATTCTTCCGCACGAATAGCCGTATCTGCCAATATTGTTACTATATTTTTTTGAACTTCAAGGAGGCCTCCAGATATATATATAAATTCTTCATCACTATATAATTTCACTATACGCAACACTCCCGGCTTAATCGACGTAAGCAACGGAGTATGACCCGGAAAAATACCCATTTCACCTTCAGTCCCTGCTACTTGAATTTTCTGAACTGTACCAGAAAATATTTGACTTTCAATAGAAACAACGGTCAAATGATAAGTACTGACTGACATACACATCCTTATACTTTGCTTTGATCAACAAAAAATTTAAAGAGTTTTATTTTTTTCTATAACTTCTTCAATAGTTCCTACCATATAAAATGCTTGTTCTGGAATACTATCATATTTTCCTTCTATAATCTCTTTAAATCCTTGGATAGTATCTTTTAAAGAAACATATGTGCCAGAAAATCCTGTAAATACTTCAGCAACAAAAAAAGGTTGCGATAAAAACCGTTGAATTTTCCGTGAACGTAACACTATCAATTTATCTTCTTCTGATAATTCATCCATACCTAAAATAGCAATAATATCTTTAAGTTCCTGATAACGTTGTAAGATTGATTGAACGCCTCTAGCAACATCATAATGTTCCTGCCCTACAATAAGCGGATTTAATTGTTGGCTATTAGAATCTAATGGATCTACCGCAGGATAAATACCGAGAGCAGCAATTTGACGGCTTAAAACTATAGTTGCATCTAAATGGGAAAAAGTGGTAGCAGGAGATGGATCTGTAAGATCATCCGCAGGAACATACACTGCTTGTACAGAAGTAATCGAACCCAAATTTGTAGAAGTGATGCGTTCCTGTAAAATACCCATTTCTTCTGATAATGTCGATTGATATCCTACTGCCGATGGAATACGACCTAATAATGCGGATACTTCACTCCCAGCAAGAGTATAACGATATATATTATCTATAAACAACAATACATCATGTCCTTCATCTCTAAATTTTTCCGCCATAGTAAGCCCAGTTAAAGCTACTCGTAATCTATTTCCGGGCGGCTCATTCATTTGACCATATACTAAAGCAACTTTGTTAATAACATGAGAATTTATCATTTCATAATAGAAATCATTACCTTCACGAGTACGTTCTCCAACACCAACAAATACTGAATAACCGGAATATTCTACTGCAATATTACGAATAAGCTCCATCATATTGACAGTCTTCCCAACTCCTGCTCCCCCAAAAAGACCAATTTTACCTCCTTTAGCAAATGGACACATTAAATCAATTACTTTAATACCAGTTACTAAAAGCTCTTGGCTAGTAGATAACTCAGAATAAAGTGGAGCAGATCTATGAATAGACCGTTTTTCTTTTTCTTTAATCGGTCCTTTCATATCGATTGGTTCACCCAATACATTTACCACACGACCTAAAGTTTCTTTTCCTACTGGAACTTCAATAAAACGTTTCAAATCAATTACTACTAATCCGCGACGCAATCCATCTGTATTTCCCATAGCTATACAGCGCACTATACCCCCGCCTAATTGTTGAGCTACTTCTAATATCAATTTTTTATTAAATCTATCATCAGTACATACTTTAAGCGCATGATATACAGCAGGTACTGAATCTTGCTCAAACGCAACATCAACCACCGCTCCAATAACCTGGATTATTTTTCCAGAATTCATATTAGCCACACCCCTACTATCTTATCATTTACATTACAGAAGAGCCTGAAATAACTTCTATCAATTCCTCCGTAATTTTAGTTTGTCTAACTTTATTATAAAATAACTTTAGATCATTAATAATAACTTCCCCATTATCTGAAGCAGTCTTCATTGCCATCATTCTAGCAGATTGTTCACTAGCTAAATTTTCTACTACCCCTTGATAAACTTGTGATTCGATATACCGCTGTAATAAATTGTTTAATAATGTTTTAGAATCGGGTTCATATAAATAATCCCAATATTTATTTTTTAATACAACTTTATCCTCAGAAACAATTGGTAAAATCTGCAAAATTGTAGGAACCTGAGATAAAGTATTAACAAATCTATTATATGCTAAATATAATCTATCTACTTCATTTTTATTATATAATTGCAACATTACTCTAACTGAACCGATTAAATCTGACATTTGAGGAACATCCCCAATTCCAGAAATGCAGCTAACTATCTTTGTCTGTTTTATATAACGTAAAAAAGAATCAGCTTTAGATCCAATAACTGCCAATTTAATTGATATTTCTGCGTTATTCCATCTTCTGAAATCACATAATAACATTCTAAATAAATTAATATTTAACCCTCCTGTTAATCCTCTATCCGTTGAAACTACCCAATAACCAACAGATCGAATGTTTCGTTCTTCAAAATAAGAATGTTTGTATTCTAATGTTCCTAAAGCAATGTGATTAATAACTTTACGTATAGTCTCTGCATATGGTTGACTTACTAACATACGTTTTTGAGTTTTATGAATTTTAGAAGCAGAAATCATCTCCATAGCTTTAGCAATTTTTTGTATATTTCGAACACTGGCTATCTTTCCGCGTATCTCTTTTGTGCTAGGCATGTTTTCTTATTCCACAATAATAATGTGTTTTAAATTCACCAGGATTGATTTAATTTGAAAGTTTCAAGAATACTTTTAAATTTTTTTTCAATATTCATATCATATGTACCGTCACGATCAATGATTTTCATAAGTTCCTTTTCCTTATAAGTCATATATAATATTAATGCAGATTCAAAATCACTTATCTTTGATACTTCAACATCTTCTAAATAACCATGTATCACTGCGAATAAAACAATAGATTGACATGAAAGGGGCATAGGAGCATATTGTTTTTGTTTTAATAATTCAGTAACTTTTTGGCCATGTTTCAATTGTTTTTGTGTAACTTCATCTAATTCTGAAGCAAACTGAGAAAAAGCAGCTAATTCGCGATATTGAGCTAAGGCGGTACGAATTCCACCAGACAACGCCTTCATAATATTGGTTTGAGCCGATCCTCCAACTCGAGATACTGAAATACCCGGATTTACTGCAGGACGAACTCCTGAATTAAACAAATGAGACTCTAAAAAAATCTGACCATCAGTAATAGAAATCACATTAGTTGGAATAAATGAAGAAACATCTCCAGCTTGAGTTTCAATAATAGGTATTGCAGTCAATGAACCAGTTCTTCCTGTCACGTTCCCATGAGTGCATTGCGCAACATAATCAGCACTAACTCTGGCAGCTCGTTCTAATAAACGAGAATGTAAATAAAATATATCTCCTGGATACGCCTCTCGTCCAGGAGGGCGTCGTAATAATAAAGAAATTTGACGATAAGCCACCGCTTGTTTAGACAAATCATCATATATAACTAAAGCATCTTCTCCATGATCTCTAAAATATTCTCCCATAGCACAACCAACATAAGGAGCCAAATATTGTAACACAGCGGACTCAGAGGCAGATGCAAGAACCACAATGGTATTAGCTAATGCGTGATACTGTGCTAATTTTTTTACAACACTAGCCACAGTTGTTGCTTTTTGACCAATAGCAACATAAATACACTTAACTCCGCTGTAACGTTGATTAATAATAGTATCAATTGCTAATGCAGACTTTCCAGTTTGTCTGTCCCCGATAATTAACTCACGTTGACCACGTCCAATAGGAACCATAGAATCGACAGATTTATACCCGGTTTGAATTGGTTCATCTATCGATTTTCGATCTATTATACTAGGTGCGTTAGCTTCTACCGGAAGATAATAAGAACATTGAATAGCTCCTTTATTATCTACAGGCATACCTAATGTATTTACTACTCTTCCTAATAATTCTGGTCCAACAGGTACTCGTAATATATTTCCTGTACACTTTGCCACCATTCCTTCAGATAAATTTAAATATGAACCCATAACTACCGCTCCGACAGAAGCACGCTCTAAATTTAATGCTATGGCAAACTGATTTGACGGAAGAGCAATCATTTCTCCTTGCATTACATTTGTTAAACCATGTATATGAATTACCCCGTCTCCTACAGCAGTAATAGTACCTTCGTTACGAGTCTCGTACATTATATCAAATTGAGCAATACGCCGCCTGATTAATTCACTAATTTCATTTGAGTTTAATTGCATAATCTTATTTGTACCCAAAGGGATAAAACTAAAAATATTAAGATTGTAATATATGATTTAAGCGTAAAATACGTCCACGTATACTTCCATCAATAATAGTATCTCCAACACGAATAATTATACCAGCTAGAATGCCTTTATCTATTTTATGCACTATACTTACTTTTTTAGATAAACGTTTAGTCATTACATTAGAAATTTTATTTAGCTGTCCGCAGTTTAAAGGATAAGCAGAAAAAATTTCTATTTCTATAGTACCTGCATGTACAGCGCACAAATTTACAAACTCTTTAAAAACAATTGGTAACAACAGCAATCGATTATTTTCAGCCATAATATAAATTATATTTTTACCAAAAATATCAATTGGTTTTTTTTGATAATCTTCACAAATAGCAATAAATATATTTGATAATTTTTTTGATTCTAAATATCTAGAAAATAAAGATCGTACTAAACTGTGCTGACTTATTTTTGAGAACAAATCAAGAATTGATTCCCACTTTTTAATACTTTTATATGCTATAGCTACATTAAATATAGCCACTGCATATGTATGAGCAATTACAACCATTCTAGACATTTAGTCCTCATATGATAACGTATTAATAATCTTATCTATAAGATTATTATCAACGAGTTCATTTACAGAATGTTCTATAATTTTTTCTGCACCTTCAACCGCAATTTTACTTATTTGCTTTCTTAATTCGTCAGTAACACATTTTTTTTCATACAGAATTTGTTCTCGTGCTTGAGATAAAATTCTATTTTGCTCTTTTTCTGCCTCATATTTAGCTTCATTAATTATTTGTATTTTGTATTTGTTTGCTTGTTGTATAATATCTTGAGCTTTAACCTGAGCCTGCTTTAAACAAAGCAAGGCTGTAGCATGAATGCGTTCAGATTCAACCTTAGTATAATTAGCAGAAGTTAAATTATCAGAAATTTCTTTTTGACGTTTTTCAATAATAAGCATAAATGGACGCCATACATATTTCATGCAAAACCAAACAAATAAAACGAATGAAATAGACTGACCTAATATTGTTGCATTAATATTCACAGCACCAATCCCAACATCTAATAATTAATGAAAATAATACATTCATAAATTTTAATTATTAAACCGCAGAAAACATTACATATAAACCAAGGCCTACAGTAATCATAGGTATTGCGTCCACCAATCCCATGACAATAAAAAATTGAGTACGAAGAATAGGAATAAGATCTGGTTGGCGCGCAGCACCTTCTAAAAATTTACTACCCAAAATACCAATACCAATAGCCGCTCCAATTGACGCTAATCCCATCATTATTGCTGCAGCAATATACAACATATCAAAACTTAAATGTTCCATAAAACCTCCTATCTACAATCTTCTGTGCCATATAAATTACATAGTATCTATTTCAACACGAATCATGCGCTGTAGACAGATAAATCACTGTCAATACCATAAAAATAAAGGCTTGTAATATAATAATTACGATATGAAAAATAGCCCAAGGCAAACTTAACGCCCACTGACTCCACCATGGTAACAAACCAGATATTAAAATAAAAATCAACTCACCAGAATACATATTGCCAAATAATCTAAGACTAAGTGATACTGGTTTAGATAATAAACTAATAACTTCAAGAATTAAATTAACAGGAATGCATACTGGATGATTGAATGGATGGTATATAAATCCTTTAATAAATCCATGAATGCCATTAGTATAAATGCTATAATATACAATAAGTATAAACACATTAAAAGCTATTGAAGAAGTTATATTGATATCAGCAGATGGCACAACACGTAGGAACGGTAATCCTAATGTAAGTTTCGCTATATAAGGAAATAAATCTATCGGAAACAGATCCATAGCATTCATTAAACAAACCCAAACAAAAATGGTCATAGATAACGGCGCAATTAATTTGTTTTTACCATGAAAAATATCTTTTACATTATTGTCAACAAACAATATTATCAGTTCTATAAACGTTTGTATTTTGGTAGGAACCCCACAAGTTGCCATTTTAGCAACACGACCCACAACCAACAAAAATAAAACGGCTAATAGCGTTGAAAAAAATATAGAATCTACGTTTAACACCCAAAAAGAGGAAATATTTCCTGTGTCTACCCACAAAAAAGTGTTTAAATCAAATTGTAGATGATACAAATGATGCCCAATATATCCCTGAGAAGTATTTTTTATCTCTAACATAAACTACCTGTCAAAAACATTATTTGCTATATATCAAAAACTTTATGATGCTCTTATCCAGTCTAGCATTAGTTATATTTCTCGATATATAACTAATTATAACAATGTATAAATATACTAAACCATGATCTTATTAAATGTTGACTATTTTAAAATAAAATACTTAGGTTCAATTTTTATACAGAATTAAATGTTAATTAAACTCTACAAACATCGACTATTTGAATAAATCTATAATCATTACAGTACAGCGACATCAATTATACATAATGGTATTAAATTAATTAACATCATATAACAGTACATTGCATATAAATTAAATAAAAGACCAATATCAAATAAATAACATAACCTTTTTATTAACAAATATTAATACAAACATATACTTTCTTTAATTTAGAAAAAACCCCTGCTGCTGCATTCAAATAAATCCTAGCATAATCTTTTTTCTTTTTAAATATTTAAAAATATAATTAAACTAACTTAAACTATATATAAGTTTAATTATGCTAAAACAATTTATAAACACATATACTGTGTCATTTTTTTACTTCATCGTCATATACAGAAATATTAAATATCTGCTATTTATAAGTAATACTCATATTAATATATGTTATCGTCATTTAACATAACTAACATACGCTATGACTCAACAAACCTTTTTTTCTCAACCAAACTAACAAATTAGAAATAGCTGCAGGAGTGATACCAGAAATCCTTGAAGCTTGTCCAATCGAATAAGGTTTATAATCATTAAGTTTGTCAATCACTTCTTTAGATAAACCAGAAACAATATTGTAATCTATATTGGTTGGCAACAATATATGTTCGTTATAAATATTTCTCTCTATTTCCTTTTGTTGATGATGAATATAACCTTCATATTTTATTTGAATTTCAATTTGTTCATATACCTGACGATCTAACACAAAGGAACTAAAGGATTTTAACTTAAATAAATTCGTATAATTAATTTCTGGTCTTCTTAATAGTTCTTCACCACTAACTTCATATATTAAAGGTGTCTTAATAAAATTATTCAATTGTTTAGCATCTGTACTATATGGAAAAATATAAGTACTACGTAATCTTTGACGTTCTTTTTCAATATTTTCTTTTTTTAAACAAAAATTTTTCCAACGTAACTCATCTACTAAACCTAGTTGTCGCGCAATGGCAGTTAATCTTAAATCAGCGTTATCTTCTCGTAAAGATAAACGATATTCAGCACGTGACGTAAACATACGATAAGGTTCGTCTGTTCCGTGTGTACATAAATCATCTACAAGTACTCCTAAATATGCCTGATCTCTTCTAGGATACCATCCTTCTTTATTTTGAGAAAACCTAGCAGCATTTATTCCTGCTAACAGTCCTTGGGCAGCTGCCTCTTCATAACCAGTAGTGCCATTAATCTGTCCAGAAAAAAACAAACCAGAAATAAATTTACTTTCCAATGTTAGCTTTAAATCACGCGGATCAAAAAAATCATATTCAATTGCATATCCTGGTCTTATTATATGAGCATTTTCTAATCCTTGAATTGATTGAATGATCTGTATTTGCACATAAAATGGCAAACTCGTAGAAATGCCATTAAGATATATTTCAGGCGTTGTTAGCCCTTCAGGTTCTAAGAAAATTTGGTGAGCATTACGATCCGAAAACCGCGTTATCTTATCTTCTATAGATGGACAATAACGAGGCGCAGTTCCTTCTATTAATCCTGCCTGCATAGGGCTCTGATTTAAATTTGATCTAACTATTTCATGTGTTTTATCATTGGTATATGTAATATAGCAAGGCACTTGTTTAGGATGTTGTTTTTCAGATCCTATAAATGAGAACACAGGCACAGGATTATCACTATATTGTGCTTGTAAAACATCAAAATTTATCCCTTTACTGTGTACACGAGGAGAAGTTCCTGTTTTTAAACGACCGACTCTCAAAGAAAATTCTTTTAATCGTTTAGATAACAATGAGGATGATTCTACGTCTCCAGCGCGACCACCTCTAAAGTTATTCATTCCAATATGCATCTTACCATTAAGAAACGTCCCTGTTGTCAATACAACAGACGTAGCATTAACTTTCATTCCTATTTTTGGAATAAAAACTCCAACAATTTTATTTTTATTAATTATTAAATCTTCTACTGACGCCTGGATAATTAGTAAAAAATCTTGATATTCAAGAACATTACGTATTATCTGACGATACAACATCTTGTCAGCTTGCGCGCGTGTTCCTCTAACAGCAGCCCCTTTACTTTTGTTAAGTATCCTAAATTGAATGCCTGCATTATCTATAGCACACGCCATTGCTCCACCCATTGAGTCAATTTCTTTTACTAAATGTCCTTTTCCGATGCCACCAATAGCCGGATTACACGACATCTGTCCAAGTGTATCAATATTATGTGTAATTAATAAAGTGTTGCATTTCATTCTAGCAGAAGCTAAAGCTGCTTCTGTCCCAGCGTGTCCTCCTCCAACAACAATAACATCAAAATGAGTCGAATAAAACAT